>CBDVCE010000019.1:0-68621 GCA_965372405.1 uncultured Sunxiuqinia sp. | reverse complement strand
ACTGACTCTTTTTTGATACCTCGTGGGCTCTGCCCCGGGGTAGTTCATTCCTGAATTTTCAAACTATGATGTTATTGTACTTGATTACAATGGTGATAGTTGGAATGATCAAACAAAAACCAATTTTGAGAACTATGTGAGTAATGGTGGTGGGGTAGTTGTCATTCATGCTGCTGATAATGCGTTTCCAGAATGGAAAGAATTCAACGAAATTATTGGCATTGGTGGCTGGGGAAAACGCAGTGAAAAATCGGGGCCATGGGTTTACTGGAAAGATGGTAAAGCCTTTTATGATTATTCACCTGGTAAAGGTGGTGGTCATGGAAAGCAACGATCCTATACAGTAAACAGTAAAGCTCCAAAGCATCCAATTATGAAGGGTGTTCCAATGGTTTGGTTACATGCTCAGGATGAATTGTATGATAGACTTAGAGGGCCTGCGAAAAATTTAAAAATACTTGCAACTTCTCATTCAGATAAAGCTAGCAACGGATCGGGTAGGGAAGAACCTGCATTAATGACTATTGAGTATGGAAAAGGAAGAGTCTTCCATACAGTACTTGGGCATGTTGGCAAAAAGCAAACAATTGCAGTACAATGTGCGGGTTTTGTTTATACGTTACAAAGAGGAACAGAATGGGCTGCCACAGGAAAAGTAAAACAAGCTGTTCCTGAAAAATGGCCAACTGAAACTGAAACTCTTTTATTCGAACAGTATAATATTACAGGAAATTAGCTCAGTATGTCTAATTCTTGGTTTCCAGCTAATTGTTTATCTATAAATAACAGATTAATATGAAAGTTAAATTCAATATCGTTTTTCTTATAATTCTACTTGCAATTATAGGGTATGCTGGCGAGTCTCAAGCAGTTAAACTTTCTTCCGATAAAAAGATTAAGAACGTACTTTTTATTGTTTCTGACGACTTGAAAGCGAGTGTTCTGGGATGCTACGGTGACAAAGTTTGCAAAACACCTAATATAGACAAACTGGCCAGCGAGGGCATGGTTTTTAATCGTGCTTATTGTCAGGGGATGTCTTGCGCCCCCTCAAGGCGATCATTTATGTATAGCCGTTATCAGGACACAACGGGAGTTAATCTTGGCGAACATTTCAAGAATAATGGCTGGTACACCGCACGTGTAGGTAAAATCTATCATATGCTCGTACCTGGCGATATCATAGCAGGAACCAATGGGCAAGATGTTGCTAGCTCATGGACTGAGCGTTTCAATTCGCCGGGGTTGGAAGCTGGGACTTCAGGCAACTACGCCTGCCTAAACCTTAATATTTTTACAACTGAATTAGAGGGGCGTGAATCAACAAGGATGCCTAACCGCATGTTTGTTTCTGTACAATACAAAGGTGACGGTTCTGACCAGCCAGACTATAAATCGGCGGATAAAACAATTGAGCTTTTGAAGAAGCAGAAGGATATCGACAAACCATTCTTTATTGCTACAGGGCTGGTTCGTCCACATTATCCGATGGTAGCTCCCGAGCAATATTTCGAACCCTACAGTTGGCAGGACATAGTGCTGCCCGAAGCAGTTGAAAATGATCTCGCTGACATTCCGAAGCTTGGGATCGCTAGATCCACCAGTTCAAAAAATGGGATCGATCAATATCCCGACAACCAAAAGCGCATGTGGGTCGCTTATTATGCCACCGTATCCTTTATGGACGAGCAGGTTGGGCGCATTATTAGCGAACTGGAACGGCAAGGTCTACGCGAGAGTACAGCTATTGTATTGTTAAGCGATCACGGATATCATTTGGGAGAGCATACATTCTGGCAAAAATCCAATCTGCACGAAGATGTATCGCGCGTACCGCTCATCGTTTCTATACCGGGTATGAAACCTGGAAAGACAGATGCCATCACTGAGTTGCTTGACATCTATCCAACCCTTGCTGAATTGGTTGGTATTTCGGTTCCCACGGAGGTTCAGGGGAAAAGCTTTGTACCGGTGCTGCAGAATCAAACTGCTTCAGTAAAATCAGGAGCGCTTTCATTGTATAATGGAATTGCACTTCGGGAAGAGAACTTTGCTTATATGCGATACAGTGATGGGCAAGAAGAGTTGTATGACATGGTAAACGACCCACTTCAGTTCACGAATCAGGTTTCGAATCCTGAATATTTATCTGAACTCAAACAAATGCGACGAAAACTTGATGTTCGCGTTAAGGAAGAAAGAATAGAGATTGGTAAGAAGATGTCGAAGAAAAAACACTAATATGGAAAGAAGATTGGATCTTACAAAGAAACTGGATGGATAGATAGAAGGAAACAGTGATGCTTATTTTCATAGAATTATATAAATTCCAGTAGAAGGCGGTATGAGAGATTAATGAAAAGACATAACAAAACCGATCAATTTTTTTTGTAATATCGTGGCACCAACAATTAAAATCTAGAATAGAATGAAGTTCACTTTAAAATTTACTATTTTCTTACTTGCTATAGCAATAGTTTCATGTAATACAATTGCTAAAAA
The DNA here is from genome assembly GCA_965372405.1 of uncultured Sunxiuqinia sp. Taxonomy (GTDB): domain Bacteria; phylum Bacteroidota; class Bacteroidia; order Bacteroidales; family Prolixibacteraceae; genus Sunxiuqinia. The sequence goes on along the minus strand of CBDVCE010000019.1, from coordinate 66,119 downwards.
AGAACAAAAGCCAAACATCCTTTTTATCATGTCTGATGATCATACTTCTCAGGCACTTGGGATTTATGGAGGAATATTAGAAGATTACGTTCATGCACCTAGCATTAGTCGATTAGCAGATGAAGGTTGTGTACTAGATAACTGTGTTGTTACCAATTCAATTTGTACGCCGAGTAGGGCTGCTATCCTAACTGGACAGTATGCTCACCGAAACGGGGTTTATACGCTTTCTGGAGCAATGGAGCCTGACAGTATGAATATTGCCAAGGTATTTCAATCAAATGGATACCAGACAGCAATTATTGGGAAATGGCACTTGAAGAAAGAACCGACAGGTTTTGACTACTATAATGTTCTTCCGGGGCAGGGAAGGTATTGGGATCCGATCCTTAAATCTGCTGAGAATTGGGAAGATAGTCATAAAGGTGGAGTTGTTCATAAGGGGTTTTCTACTGATGTAATTGCTGATCTTACGATTGATTGGCTTAAAGGAAGGAACACTGAAGAACCTTTCATGATGATGTGTCATTTTAAAGCAACACATGAGCCGTTCGATTTCCCAGACCGACATAAAGATTTGTATAAAGATATTGACCTTCCTGAACCTGCATCATTATACGATTTTGGATCTGAAACTACAGGGCGAAGTTTTGTTGGGCAGTCAATTGATAAATTGGCGAGTCGCTATATGCAGGCATCTGCTGCACCTGATAAATGGTGGTGTAAATACCCGGGATTGCCATTTACAACCGAAGGAATGGATTCTATTCAGGCCAGAAAAACGGTGTATCAAAAATTTGTAAAAGACTTTTTACGTTGTGGTGCTGCAATTGATGATAATGTTGGGAAATTGTTAGATTATTTAGAAAAATCAGGATTAGCTGAAAATACGATTGTTATTTATACAGCTGATCAAGGATATTATTTAGGTGAGCATGGCTTTTTCGATAAACGTGTAATTTTCGAAGAATCGCTTCACATGCCATTTGTGATCCGTTACCCGAAAGAGATTAAAGGCGGTACTCGAATTGATGATCTGATTATGAATATCGATTTTCCAGCTTTGTTTGCTGACTATGCAGGTATTGAAAAACCTGATTTTATTGAAGGCGAAAGCTTCAGGGAAAATCTAAAGGGGAACACTCCTGCTAATTGGAGAAAAGCAACTTATTACCGCTATTGGCTTCATCAGAAAGATAGACCAGGGCATTTTGGACTACGTAATGATCGCTATAAACTTGCATTCTTCTATGGTCAACATCTTAATATGAAAGGTGCAGAAAAAGTAAATACTGAGCCAGCTTGGGAATTTTATGATCTTGAGAAAGATCCAACAGAAATTCACAATGCATACGCAGATAAAGAATACGCTGGAATTATTAAAGAAATGAAGGCAGAATTGAAAAGGCAAAGAGAACAAATTGGTGATACTGATGAGCAGTATCCTGAAATGGTCAAAATATTAAAAGAACACTGGAATTAGATTCTATTTTTGATATAATGAAAGCCCGGCTTACATCTCTGAATGAGTTATAACCCGGGTTTTTTATGCCTTAATATTTTTACTTTTCATCATGAATGTGGATCAAGTAAAAAAGTTGGTAGCATTCATTTATTGTAGAAGATGATCACAATAGGACAATAATCAACACCATCTTATATAAGATCATCATGCTAACCTATAAGATCATGGCCATCTTATATAAGATCATCGTGCTAACCTATAAGATCAAGACCATCTTATAGAAGATTATGATGCTACCCCGGAAGATTGTCTTCATCGGGTACAAGATCATGACTGTCGGATGGAAGATGATCACAATCGGACATAAGATCAAGACCATCTTATAGAAGATCATGATGCTACCCAAGAAGATTGCCTTCCTCTTATGGAAGATGATGGTTCTCTGGCACAAGATGATGATGATCTTCCATAAGATAATGATTCTCTTCTGAATTAAAGTTTACTGAAACAGCTATAGGTAAAGGGAAATGTGCTTATTCTAATACTTCTTACAGATTAGCTAAAATTTATGCTTAAAAACTATTTTCCACAGAAAGTTCATTTGATCCTTGAATATATACTGATAACGGAATGTTTCCCTGACCATCTACAAACTCAGCATCTGGAACATCAATTTTAAAAGTGTGATTTCCGGCATTTAAGTTTCCAATATCATAAACCCGATTAGGAATTTTATCTCCAGGGCACCAATTACTGAATGAGGCCCATTGAGCATCTGTTCTTGGATTGGCACTATAAATCCCATTTCCCTGTGTATTGTGTTCCCGGTATGGTTCACATGATTTTCCACCTGGTACATAAGAGTCTATTAATATATCATCTAGATATATTAAATGCTCCCTTCTGTTATATTCTTCTCCTCCTGCATTAGCTCCATGATTTGATGTAATCAAATAGAGTTTAGCATTACTTACAGGAGTATCCAATTGAAGCTCAAAAGTTTTTGTTGTTTCTCCTATCTCGTCTGTATTTTGGTAATTATCAAATCGAATGCTACTTGCTATTGGGATCAATATTTGATCTTCGTTTGCATAGACTTCATCTGTTGAAATAAGCTTGAGTGTTCCATAAAAAGTATCATTTCTACCAGAGCATCCTTCAATCTCTTTGTTGGCAGCGTATGGAACTCCAAAAATATCAAGTTCAACCCAGAAGTCATATTCATTATTCAGGTTTACATCTTTCAGAATTTTAGCAATATTCCCAATGTCAAAACTGTATGAGACTTCATCCGGGAGTTTGTTCTTATCCATAAATGGAGTGATGAACCTTGCGATTTCTATTCGTGAGGCAATATCATTTTTGTCATATGAAGTTCCTTTTTCAACAAGACTTAGAAAAACATTTCCGATTCGATCATAATTATCACATGCAGCCTTTATAGTCACTTTCATGGTTAGATAATCACTAATTGAGCTTAGTTGATCTTCTTTGACTTTAGTCACATACTTTGAATTAGCAACTCGAATTATATCTGACGGAACGGAATGTTCAACCTTTGCGGCATAACCGTCATAGAATAGAATTTCATCAAATAAAACAATTTGTGTTGGTGAAGGAATTGATGGTTCTTTTTCAGAATCTTCTTTGTTACATGCAACAAGAAGAGAAATCAGGAGTAGAACTACTCCTGAATAAACGATGTGTTTCATAAATATTTACAGCTTTATTTTTTTGAGATTACAGTTAACTCAATTTATAATTAAGAGTTAATTACTCTCAATAACCGCACCGTCTTCACGGTACAATTCAACTGGCTTGTCTAGTAAAAGGGCAAGAACAGTCATTCTTTTGTCAAGAACATGATCTGGAATTTGGATGTAAGTAATTCCTGGGTAGTGACTCCAGTATACCTTTCCAACAACTTTATGTGATAATTTGGTTCCATCACCTACCACCCAAATACGGTTAATCTTGTTTTTTAAACCACGAACAACAATTTCCCCATTTGGATTTCCTTTTACAAATAAGTAAAGAGTTTTCTTGTCCTTTGATAAGGTTGTTGGGCCATAGAAATGCTCTTTAGGAATACCTGAGATTGTTCCATAAATAGCTTCTTTGTGTTTGCTGGTCCATTCACCTAATCCTTCAAGAATTTGTTGCTGTTGGTTAGGAATAGATCCATCTGCTTTTGGTCCAATGTCTAGCAATAAATTTCCACCATTACCAATTACATCAGCAAAAATTCCAATTATCTGATCAGTTGTTTTATAATCTTTATCATTTTTCTGAAATCCCCAGGAATCATTCATGGTCATACACAATTCCCAATATTTGTTTTCTGGTTTTGTAATTGGCATACCTTGTTCTGGTGTTGCATAATCGCCATGCCCACGTAGCCTTGAATTGATAATTGTATTGGGATTTCTATCCAAAAGCATTTGTCTGACCTGTGGAGCTTGCCATTCTTCAGCATTGTGTTCCCAGTCGCCGTCAAACCAGTACAAATCTGGATTGTAGTTTTTTGATATTTCTTTTAGCTGGCCTTGATAGTAGTCAAGAAATTTATTCCAACGCTTTGGTTCATCTGCAGCCTTATAACGTTTAATTTCCTTGGTAAAATCTGTGTAATCATTATATGACCAATCGGGTAGTGAATAGTAAATTCCTACTTTAAGGTCATTCTTCCTAAGTGCATTTACAAATGGGGTAAGTACATCACGCTTTGCTGCAGAACTTTTTACAGCATTTAGTTCTCCATGTTTCGTATTCCATAGCGCAAAACCATCGTGATGCTTTGAAGTGATAACAGAATATTTTGCTCCACTCATCTTGATTAGTTCAGCCCATTTTTCTGGCTTATACTGCTTTGCTGTAAACCCTTTCGTTTGTTTTAGGTAATTTTCGTGAGAAATATAGCCATTAAAGAATGACCATGATTCGTCAATGCCGTTAACAGCATATAAACCCCAGTGAATAAAGATTCCAAGTTTAGCATCTTTAAACCACTGCATTTTTTGTTCATATTGAAGCGTGTCTTTTTGTTGAGCAACAGAAAGAAAACTGGCAAAGACAAATATTGTAAATAGTAGTTTTTTCATAGTTGGTGTATTCTATATGGTGAAAAAAGTGTAATCATCATTGCGAAGCGCTAGCTGTTGAAACGCAATGATGATATATTTTATCTACTTAAACAGTTTCTTAATTAATTGTCATTTTAAATGCCCATGCATATTTTGATGGTGGATTTTTACGCAAGGAGGCTGGTACGTTAATTAGTACTCCATTTCCTGATTTCTTCCACTTTAATGATTTTTTAGAACCCAATAGGTACACTTTGCTTCCTGCTTTTGGTTGAAATGAATGAATCATGACTTCAGCTGGAAGTTGTTTCTGGTTTTCATCAGCCAGATACATCGCATATAAATCGTTGGTGTCTTTTTTCTTCGAGAAGCAGATGTTGGCTTCTTTGTAAGGTGCAATTGAGCGAGTAGAATAGATTGCTTCGCCGTTTACATCAATCCAATCTCCCATGTCTTCAAGTAAATTGTAAGCATCTTCTTGCCAGCTTCCATCTGGTCCAGGAGCAATATTGTAAAGAAGGTTTCCTCCTTTTGCAACAATATCAATAAGCATGTGAATGGCCTGTTTGCCAGTCATGTATTTTGCATTGTGTGTATATGACCAGCCACCGCCAGCTATAATGCATGATTCCCAAGGATATGGTAGTTCTTTTTCAGGTACTTTATTTTCAGGAGTCAGGTAATTTTGATTAGGTCCTTCTACAGCACGATCAACTACAATTAATCCTGGCTGTTTTTCTCTCATTTTAAGCTTAAGCTCACTCATGCGAATATCTTGGTTAACCGCATAAGACTTAATGAATCCTGAAGAAGCACTCATTGCTTTGCTTGCAATTGAATGTTGAATTTCTTCTTTTTCTGCTTTAGCGACCCAACCTCCATCAAGCCACATGATATCTAGTTTGCCATAATCTGTGCATAATTCCAACATTTGGTTATGAGTAAATTGTACAAATTTCTCCCATTTTTCAGGATAGGCTTCAGGGTCGTAATTTACATTTCTATTGAATGGTGGAAAGTAAGGATCCCAGTAATTTTCGTTGTTCCAGTCTGGTTTTGAAAAATAAGCACCAGCCCACAAACCTTCACTTCTGAAAGCATCAAAAACTTCTTTAGTTACATTGGCTTTCGGATTGGTGTTAAACGGACAGCCTTTGTCTGTGATCTTATAATCTGTGTATTTGGAGTCAAACATACAGAATCCATCATGGTGCTTAGTTGTAAAAACAAGGTATTTCATTCCTGCGCCTTTTGCTGCCTTTGCCCATTTTTCAGGATCAAACTTTGTAGGGTTGAAAGTTGATTTTAGTCCTTCGTACTCTTTTACATATTCGTAATAATTTTGAGGATTTGATCCCTTTTTTCGTTGACACCAGCCATAGTCTTCAGGGCAAATTGACCATGATTCAACAATTCCCCACTGGCTGTATGTTCCCCAGTGCATGAGCAATCCAAATTTCATATCCTGCCATTGTTCAAGTTTTTCAAGTACTAATGGATCTGTTTCAGGAAAATACTTTTGGGACATTTCGTGTTGCTGGGCAACTGAACTGAGTGTAATAAAAATAAATGCAAGTAGTTGTAGTGTTTTCATGCGTTATTAGGTTAAAATTAATTGCTGTGGCAAAAATAGTAGAAAAACAATTCAGATTGCAAAATATCATGACAATATAGTACAGGATAGTGTTGGTTTGATTGCTTAGCTATTGATTTATTGCAATTTATAATTTAATATTTATTAGAGAATCATTTATCGCATAAATTTTTCGGATTGCGATAATACATCAAATTTTGATAAATAGTGCAGTTCCGACTAAGTGAAGGAAACCTCAGAATTTTGTAGTATATTGTAATAAGAAATAGGTAATTTAAAAATTCTTATATTGTACGACAGAAACAAACCAAACCCTTAATGACCTTGTCGAATATCGATTTTTCAGCAGTAAGTAAACTTAAAAAAGGCAACCCAAAAGCTTTTGATGACTTATTCAATAAGTACTCAGAACGTCTGTATAATTTTTCACTTAAATATTTAAAATCACCAGAAGAAGCAGAAGAGGTTGTGCAGGAAGTATTTCTTTACATTTGGGATAACAAAGCTGGATTAAAACCTGACAGTTCTTTTAATTCGTACATTTTTACAATTGCCTACAACATCATTAAAAAATACTTCAACAAAAAATCCAGTGAGAATGCCTTTAAGGATGATTTGATTTATAAGTATCTTGAAATTGAAAATAATTTAGAGAAAGTAATTGATTATCGTTTTTTGCTGGAGAAGGTTGAGGGTATTATTAATAATTTACCACCTCGCAGAAAAGAAGTCTTTATAAAACGAAAATATGAGGGTAGTTCGATTAAACAGATTGCCCAAGAGCTTAATATCTCGCCAAATACCGTTGAAAACCAGTTAAGTACTGCTCAAAAACAAATTCAGAATGAGCTTGAAAAACAAAAGCTTGCAGGTCTCCTTTTCTTTGTCATGTTTATTTCTGATTAAATCTTCTGATTATTAGTGTCATAGAGCTTGTGTCTTATTTTTTTTCATTTTTTTTCAATTCCGAATAGTGGAAAATCTCATGAAATGGACATAACCTATAGCATGAGTAATATTAAAGAAAAATTTACACGTTTTATTCAGAATAAATATTCATTCAATGATTATTTGTCAATTTCATCTCATTTTAAGAATAAGAGTGAGGGTGAAGTTTTAAGTAATCTGATGGCGGATGATTGGAGTGAAACAAAAGCTACTGGCGAAAATAGCGAGAAGCTCAATCGGGTACTAGATAAATTACATCACAAAATAAGTTTATCAAAATCTGAAACATCTAATACTACACACAGTTATTTCCAGGTTTTTTCAAGAATTGCAGCAGTTTTAATACTACCTGCTTTAATTACAATTGCTGTTTTAGGCTATTTGTCAATTGAAAAAGCTACTTCTGTCGATTCGTGGGTTGAGATTCATTCACCAGTTGGTTCAAGAACTGAATTTATGTTGCCAGATGGAACATCAGGATGGCTGAATAGTGGAGCGTCATTAAAATACCCAATCAATTTTAATCGTAACAGGTCGGTCGAACTCAATGGCGAAGCATGGTTTGATGTTGTGCATAAAAGATCAAATGCATTTTATGTTCTTACCAACGATTTTAATGTGAAGGTTCTAGGAACCAAGTTTAATGTTGTTTGCTATGATGATGAACAAACGGCTGAAGTAATTCTTGAAGATGGCAAAGTGGAGGTTTTGGATAAACGCTACAAGAAGGTTAGTGAAATGAATCCTGATCAGCAGTTTGTTTATGATAAAACATTAAATAAACGCTCTAAAAGAAAGATTGACGCAAAAGCATACACCAGTTGGAAAGATGGCACATTGATTTTTAAAAATGAGCCAATGTCGGAGATTGCCAGGAGACTGGAGCGAAAATACAATGTTGAAATTGTACTTCATGGAGAAACTCTGAAAAATGAAATATTCAGAGCTACCTTTCAGGATGAAACGCTGGATGAAATCTGTAAAATGATCTCAACAGTTGCACCAATTCAATACATGATAAACAAAAGAGAAAAACAAGCAGATGACACTTTTGCCAAAAGAAGGGTAGAGATGTGGCTGAATTAATAGATTATCGAACTGACACGAACTAAAAAAAACAGGGAGGTACTGAACCTACCGCCCTGTTAAATTAAATTGTAGAACTATGCGCTATACACAGTAATCCACAAACAAACTGACAAATTTATGAAAAAAAAACAGAACCGATGGTTGATGTATGACATTGACCTGTTTAAAATGTTTAGAAAGATGCGATTTACTATTTTTATTGTAATCATTTCATTATCTCAATCGTTTGCCGTGAATTCATATTCACAACAGGCAAAGCTCTCTTTGGATATGACTAATGTACGTCTGGAACAGGTGTTTGATGAAATTGAAACAATTTCTGATTTCTACTTCTTGTACAATAGGAATATGATTGATGTTGACCGTAAGGTTGATTTGAAAATTGAAGAAAAAAGCATTTCTAATATTTTAGAGTCAATTTTTGAAGATACCGAAGTAAGCTTTTCAATTAAAGAAAGGCAGGTATTATTGATCAAAAATGATGTAGATAAAAAGAATATCATTAATCAGCAAAAACCAGTTTCGGGAAAAGTAAGTGATTCAACTGGAGCTCCACTTCCTGGAGTTACTATTGGAATAAAAGGAACTGGAAAAGGAACAGTAACTGATTTTGATGGAAATTATAACATTACAAATGTTCCTGGCGATGGGATATTGGTTTTTTCATTTGTAGGAATGAAGACACAGGAAATATCTGTAGAAGGAAAAGTAACTATCAATGTTGTTTTGGAAGAAGACGCAATTGGCGTTGAAGAAGTAGTAGTAACAGCTTTGGGTATTAGAAGAGAGAAGAAAGCCCTTGGATATTCTGTCACTGAAATTGATGGTAGTGAGCTTATAAAAGCAGCACAGGTGAATCCTGTAAATGCCTTGCAAGGTAAAACGGCGGGTGTGCAAATTAGCTCAACCTCAGGTGGTACTTTTGGCGGTTCCAGAATTACAATTAGGGGTAACTCAACATTCAATACAAATACACAACCAATATTTGTGGTTGATGGAGTTGTTATGGACAACGAGGTGAGTGGAACAAGTGGTAGTGACTGGGGAAACCAGTTGAAGAATTTAAATTCGGATGACTTTGAATCCTTTTCAATATTGAAAGGTGCTGCTGCGACTGCTCTTTATGGATCACGCGCCATTAATGGTGTTGTAATGATAACAACCAAATCAGGTAAAAAGCAATCTGGAATTGGTGTTGATGTTAATCAAACCATTGGAATGCGTTATGTATATGATACTCCGGATTTTCAGAATGAATATGGTTCTGGTTTAACTGCTGGAGGATTTAGTGGTGTATGGATGAGTAAATACACCAACCAAAAACCTGACAAACATGATACGCAATCATTTTTTGCTTTCGATAAAGAAACAGGATTGCCATCAATGCAATTTTCTGGATACGAAGAGCGTGCAGCAAGTTGGGGTCCAAAATTTGATGGTCAGGAAATTATTGACTTTGATGGCTCGAGAGCTAAATGGGTAGCTCAGCCTGATAACTTTAAAGATTGGCATGATACAGGTATTCTTAGAAATACCAACGTTGCTGTAAGTGGTGGTGGTGAAAGTAATTCTTTCCGTATGTCTTTTTCAAATTCAAAAGAAACGGGTGTTACACCACGAAATGATTTTGGTAAAAACTCAATTAGCATCAAAGGAACACAGGATCTGATTAAAGACAAACTATCAGTAGGTGGTATTATGCATTATACGAGATCTTTGTCCGAAAATGCATTAAATCCAGGTTCTAATTCAGATTGGTTTCATGATGGTTTTCCACGTAACTATGATGTGAATAAGTTTGGTAACAAAGAAAGTTATCAGGATGTTGATGGAGGAGTTCCTTATCCTGCAGATGGTAATTATACGTTCACAAATTATTCCAAAAGATGGATGGCTCTGCTCGAAAATGAAAATCAAAGAACAGAAGGTTCTTTAGTTGCTAAAGCCAATATTGATTTTGCTATTGCGAAGGGACTTAGAGCAACAATTGAAGGATATGTTAATCAATTTACTATTTCAAATGAAGTAAAAAACAGAGCAAATAATAAAACTCGTTTAAATGGTACATATAGCTTAAGTCACTCAGAAAAGTTCCAACACAGTTTCTCTGGAAAACTTTTCTATGACAAGAAGATAAATGAGGATATTGCTTTTGATATGGTTTTGGGTGCAGAACTTTGGGATTCTAAAACAACAATGACAAGTGCTTCAACAAGTGGTGGATTTAAAGTACGTGATTTCTATTCAATAAGCAACTCTAAAAATGCGGCAAGTGCTAGTGGTAGGGTATCGTTTGATAAACAGATTCAATCAGTTTATGGCTATTTCAATGTAGCTTATAAAAATGATCTATACTTGAATGCTACATTTAGACGTGACTGGTCTTCAGCTCTTGTATATCCCGATGGACATGGATCTCCAGGATTTACCTATCCTTCTGTAAGTTTGTCATGGGTAGCTAGTGAAACATTTGAATTACCTGAGTTAGTTTCATTTTTTAAGCTTAGAGCTTCTTATGCGATTGTTGGTAACGATACAAATCCTTACCGTCTTTCTACAGGATTTCAATCAGATAATTTTAATGCCAATCCAAATTTAACAATGTTTAGATTTGAAGACGGTACTGCAATTAATCCTAATCTTGTTGCTGAGAAAAAGCACTCCTTTGAAACAGGTGTTGATCTTCGAATTTTGGGAGATCGAATTGGATTAGATGCTGCTTATTACAGAGATAATAACTACAACCAGATTATTAGCTTACCTGTTCCAAGTGAGTCAGGTATTAGTGCTCAGTTGATTAATGCAGGTAACCTACAGAATGAAGGTATTGAGCTGGCATTGAATTTTAAAGTTATCGATAATAGAGATTTCTCATGGGATGTTGGTGTTAACTGGACTCACAACCGTGATAAAATCATTGAACTTGCTGATGGAATCAATGAATTCAAGCTTTATGGAAACCCTGATGATAGTAATGCCGGTACTGCAGCATATGCATACGTAGGTGGAAATTACGGAGATTTGGTAACTCGTAGAGGTTATAAACCATATGATGGAGTAAATACTGAAAATCATGACATTCCAATTCTTTGGAACAGAAATGGTTGGGCTGTTGCCTATATGCCAGGTATTGCAAATAAAGATTCTCTTCATGTGATGGGAAATATGCAAGCCGATTGGTACGGTGGTTTCAATACCTCAATTCGATACAAGAGATTCCGCGTGAATGCAATATTTGATGCCCGCTTTGGTGGTGAAATTTATTCTGCTGATGCCAGATATGGTATGCATCAGGGAGTATTGGAAATGTCTTTACCAAACAGGGATGCATCGCAAGGTGGTATCACATGGGTTAGTGAAGGTCAGGGCCAAAACGTTTACGGTACAACTTATGTTGATGGATATATTCCTGAAGGTGTATTTCCTGATGGAACAAAAATTACAATGGGACCTAGTGATAACAGAACACAGGTTGATGTTGGGGGTATGTCATATCTGCAAGCATACGATGCCGGTTTAGTTGAGCCTACTCATTGGTCTGGTTATATTTACAGACATACATCAGCAAGTACAGGTACTCCAATTACTGGTGTTTTTGAACAAAGTTGGGTTGGTCTGAGAGAACTTTCGGTTTCTTATTCTCTACCACCTAGTCTTTTGCAAAAGACATTTGTAAAAAGTGCAAACTTTTCATTAACTGGAAGAGATCTTGGGTTATTGTACAACTCTATGCCTGACAATATTAATCCAATCATTAGTAATAATGCTGCGGCGAATCCGCTTCAGATGAGGTCTGCGCCTTATATTCGATCAATAACGTTTGCTGTAAACCTTAAATTTTAACCTTTTAAAATTCGTATACGATGAAAAAATTAATATATATATTGCTTGGAATAAGCATGTTTGCAAGTTGTACAGACGACTTCGCAAAGATAAATACGGATCCGGAAGTTGGGGTTCCACCAGCAGAATTTCTTTTCACGTTTGTTGAGAAAGAATTAGTAACCTACAAAGGGGGAGGAGCATGGTATCATAAAGATCATCAGACAATGTCATGGGCTCAGTATCTGGTTCAGGGTGAAGCAAATTCCGGTGATATAAACAGTATTTTACCAGGAAGTAAATATAGCACCTTTTATAATAAGGTTGTTGCTCATTTAGATGAAATGGATCGCTTAGTAAGTCTCTTAGATGAGGAAGAGCAAGTCTCAAAATCGAAATTAGTTGCTGCCGGTGATATAATTCAAGCCTTCTTTGCTTTAAAAGTTACTGATCAGGTTGGTGATATCCCTTATTCTGAAGCAGGGCTTGGACGCCATGAGGATAAGTTAGATCCTGTATTTGATACTCAGGAAAGCGTTATGACAACTCTTGTTACTGAACTTGATGCTGCAATTCAGGCTTTAAGTGCAAACCTGACAGAGGAGTTCGATATGAGTGGAGTTGATTTCATTTACAAGGGAGATGCCTTAAAATGGATCAAAATGGCGAATGCTGTTAAGTTAAGAATTGCAACTCGCTTAGAATCTCAAAATCTAACTGCTGCAAAAGCTATTATCAGTTCAGTAGCAGCTGATGGTCGTTTATTTGCTAATGAGGATGATCAATTTACGATTGATATCGGAGAAGATTATCGTGGTTCTAGTAGCGCTGGTTTCGAATGGAAAGGTTTAATGTGGGCACCAAGACCAATGGTTGAGTTTATGAAAAAAACGGTTGACCCACGAATTCGAATTTTTTACGAACCGAACGGTTATACTCAGGAATCTATTGATGCAATTGGAACTGCCGGAGAAACTATTTCACCGGCTGTAGATATTGTAAATGACAATAAGCTTCTTTATACAACTGCTGATGGTGAGGAAATTTATGGATACCGTTTTATCGGTGCTCCTACTCACAGACAAGACCCAAATGTTAGTGTCCCTGATTATTTTAAATACATTGATGATACTGATGCAGTAGGTGGTAATACAATGATGATCTCGAAATGGAACAGAAGATTAATTCAAAAGTGTAACCATGAATATAATGGTCTTCCAACAGCTACAGGGAATTATGTTGATGTACAGTTTTCATATGCTGAGGTATGTTTCATGATGTCTGAGTTTATTTTGAAAGGATATACATCTGGTAGTGCTGATGAATGGTATAATAAAGGTGTTGAATCTTCCTTGAAAACTTATAATATGTTAGGGGTAAAGGGTGATCTGACCATGAGAGTTGCTGGTAAGACATATCCTTATATGCCAATAAGTGATACGGAAATATCTACATATTTGGCAGATCCGGTTGTGGCTTTTGACGGAGTTAATGACTTAGAGAAAGTGTATGTTCAGCAGTTTATAAACTTTTATAGATTACCTGAAGAAGGATGGAAGATGTCAATGCGTACAGGTTATCCAAAATACGGATCATCATTATTGGCAAGATTTCCAACTGACAATACAGAAATTCCTTTCCCAAGAAGGGTTCCAACTCCAGAGCCAGGAGATTTAAACCTTGCTAACTGGGAAGCTGCAAATGCATCACAAGGCTTTACAAGTCCACGTGATGAAACACCAGCGATCTTGAATAGCCAACGTCTTTGGTGGGATAAAAATAATCCTGCTATTGGTAGTGGAGGAAATTAAACTCAACAACTAATAAATATATTTAACCTAAATTTGGAGCCTGGTTACAAATTAAAAACTTGTATCCAGGCTCATTTTATTAAACCAACTAAGAATAGTGGTCTTAACTGTTTATTTTAAAGTGAAATTTAAGCAAATGAGTTAAGCTTGAAAAGCTTTAGTCTTATGGTCTGGATTAAAACCAACTCAAATTATAATTCGAATTTTAAGTAAATGCAATATGAATAACATCCAACTAAGAAGCCTATCTACAATACTACTATTCATCTTTTTTCTAACAAGTTTTGGTCAGGAAATTTTACCTGCAGAATATAACTGTTTCTCAGTTCTGGTTGGCAAAAATGCATCAGTTGATGGTACCCTGCTCTATGGGCATAATGACGATGATGGATTTCAACTCGTTAATTACTATGTTGAGCCAAGAAAAAACTACCCTAAAGGTGCTGAACAAATACTTCGATACGGCGGGAAAATACCACAGGTACCTACCACCAATAAATTTCTATGGATGGAAGTTCCGGGTATGGATGTATCTGATGGCTTTATGAATGAATATGGTGTCTGCATTGGCTCCAACTTCTGTGGTTCAAGAGAGACAAAATTAGACACCACGCAGGGAGGTATTCTTTACGACCTGCGCCTCATTATGGCACAACGTGCTAAAACCGCAAGGGAAGCAATACACATAGCAGGTAAACTTATTGTACAATTTGGCTATAGAGGTTCGGGAAGATCCTATTGTATATCTGACAGGGAAGAGGCTTGGGTTTTCTCAGCAGTTAAAGGTAGACGATGGGCTGCGGCACGTGTTCCCGATGATGAAGTTATGATACTCCCTAACTATTATCCAATTGCTGAAATGGATTTAAAAGACACTGTTAACTATCTGGGATCAGCTGATCTTATCTCATATGCTCAGGAAAGAGGATGGTACGATTCAAACAAAGATGGGAAATTTAACTTTCGAAAAGCATACGCATCAAAAGGTGCACTTAGCAATAAAGGAAACACAGGAAGAGCCTGGTCGGCCTACAGCTCTTTAGAAGAAGACTACAAACGAAATGACAACTTTCCATTCTCCTTCAAACCAAAAAAGAAAGTGAGCAAACAAATTCTTATGGAGCTTCTGGCTGGGCATAGCCAAGGCATGGAAGGCATGGATAAAACAGAAAGTTGTACCATTGGAAACCCCTATGAACTGAACGAGGGAATGATTTGCAATGGCGGAACCATTTATAGCTTTGTAGTTGAATCCCGTCCATGGATGCCTGTAGAAATTGGTACGCTTATGTGGTTAGCTCCCCGAAGGTGTGATGTGCAACCATTTATTCCATGGTACTGTGGAGTCACCAAAGTTCCTGAAAATTATGCAAAAAAAGGTTTTTTTAACTCTATACAAGATCACTACAATCCACCAGTCGATATTCATCAAATGAGCAAAGACCTTGCTTATTGGAACTTTGAAGTACTCTCAGCAAATGTGAATAAAGATTTTGTTGAGAAATACCCTATTGCTTTTGCCAAGAAAAAGAAAATGGAAGCCTCTCTTCTTAAAGCGCAGGCGAAATTTGAAAAAAAGGCGTTGAAAAAATACAAAAACAGCCAGAGGCAGGCTGTCCGGTTCATTACCGATTACTCTAACAAACAAGCCAATAAATCTTATAAGCAGACAGTTGCATTACTAACTTCATTGAGAATACCATTTCCATCTGCCGAAACAAAAGCTGTAAAAATAAAAGACGAAGTTCCTGCTGAACACAAAGAGGCTGAATAATGAAGGGAGTATAATCTGTTGTTCTCCTGAAAAAGTGATTTGTACTTTTGAAAAGGAAAAACAATCTGTTGAAATCTCATGGTGTAAAACATCACAAAGTATTCTTTGTCTATAAATGTTAAATCTTTTAACATTTATTTGCTAGATTTACTTTTCGTAAATTCTATTGTGCACGACATAATGAAGGGTGAGATTATCAACATAGCAAGTTCAGATAGTTTTTTATTTGATGAGTTGAAAAAGGGGAAGGTAAAAGCTTTTGATATTCTTTTTGAGAAGCATTATGAGAATCTTTGTCGTTTCGCATTTTCTTTTATCCATGAAGCGGATATGGCTCAAAGCTTGGTGCAAAACGTTTTTATAAAAATATGGGAAAGGCGTTTTGTTCTGGGTGAAATTAAGAATGCTGGCGCATATTTAACCACAATGGTTAGGAATCAGTGTCTTGATTATTTAAAGGAACAACAGGTTTTTGATCATACCGAACAAAGCGACAAAAACAATGCATTTGATTTCTCAACTGACCAAATTGTTTTGGCAAATAACTTTGAGGAACGTCTTGTAATTGCACTTTCCACACTTCCTCCTCGCTGTAAATTAGCTTTTGAATACAGTCGTTTTGATAACATGACCAATAGAGAGATTGCTTCAAAAATGGATATCTCTATAAAAGGAGTGGAGGCTTTAATTGGCCGATCTTTAAAACTTTTACGAATTGAACTTCGGGAGTTTTTACCTTCATTTGAAATTAAAGACATCACTCCAATTTTATTATTCTTGAAATATTCAAAAAAAGTATTCTTGTAATTATCTTGAAGGTTCTGTAGTTGCCACATTAAGAGGCGTTTGTGTTGACTGGTTTCTTGGCGCTTATTTTATTCAAAAAAAATACAATTATAATGTAGGGTGCAGTAGTCATTTTTGAGTCATCATTGAAATCGCGTACAAAGATGAATATTGAGAAAGACCGTATTTACTATATAATGAGCAAGCATGTTCAGGGAAGCATTTCGGCAGAAGAGTTGCTTGAGTTTAATAGTTGGTTGTCAAAAAGGAAAGAAAACAAGCTTGAATTTGAAGATATCAAAGTGTTATGGAAGAGATCTGGGGAATTTACTTTCCCTCATCAGATTGATTCAAAACGTTCACTTAATTCTGTTCATGAAAAAGCGGGTATCAAAAAATTAACATGGCAATCATCAAATATTATTATTCAGATAGCGGCCGTGTTGGTGTTGTCTGTAATTTTATCTGGAGTATATAGTTATTTCTTTTCCCAAAACGAATCCATATCCACATCCGAAATTTATCAGGAAATAAGTGCCGCTTATGGAACACGCACAACAGTTGATCTTCCCGATGGGACTAAAGTGTTTCTTAACTCAGGTAGTTCGTTGCGTTATTCAAATCAATTTGGAGATAATAATCTACGAAAAGTAAAACTAAATGGAGAAGGGTACTTTAAAGTAGCTAAAGATTCACGGAGACCATTTGTTGTAAACGTAAATGACCTGGATGTTAAAGTGCTGGGAACCACTTTTAATATAAACGCATATGAACCAGAATCTGAAATAGAAGTGGTGTTGGTTGAAGGGAGTGTGGCGATTGCTGATGCTAACAAAAAATCTTCTGATAACCTGATGGTTCTGTCTGCATATGATAAAGCTTTTTTTGACGCTTCTGAAAACACCCTTTTTAAAGAGCATATTGTTGACATCGAGAAATATATTGGTTGGGTTGAAGGGAAATTAATTTTCATTGATGATCCGATTCAAGATGTGGTGAAAAAGCTTGGGAACTGGTACAATGTTGATTTTAAAATTAAGAATAACCGATTGGATAGCTATCGTTTAACAGGAACATTTATCAATGAATCACTGGAAGAGATTCTAAATACGATTAGCCTTACTTCTCCATTGGAGTATAGAATAATTAATGCCAGCCTGAATAGTAATGGAAATTACACAAAGAGAAAAATAATATTGAAATAAATGTATAAACTAACTAAAAATTGAATGCTATGGTGAAAACGTAAAACAGGAAGATGGTGGTACATCCTCCTGTTTTGAAATTTGTCTGCGTCAACAGACATTAAATTTAATTAAACTTAAACACTTCAAATTTATGAAAAAAATTAACAAGAAGGGGATACTTCATTGTATTCTCGAATCTAAGATTCTGATTGTTATGAAACTAACTACTTTTTTCTTTTTTGTTTCGGTTTTTACCTTGTTTGCTTCTGATATTTATTCTCAGAGCAAGACAATTACAATCAAAAAAGATAACGCCTTGGTAAAAGACATTCTTGAAGAAGTAGAAGACAATAGTGACTTCTATTTTATCTTCAATAATGAATATGTTGATGTTTATCGCAAAGTAGATGTTCATGTAGAAGATCAAACCGTTACAAAACTTCTGGATGAAATATTTGATGGACACAATGTTGGTTATACTGTTGATGATAGAAGGATTATTTTATTTCCTTCAGAAGAAAGATTTGATAGTGAACAAGCCCGGAATGTAAAGGGAGTTGTAACAGATTCTTCAGGAGAATTTTTGCCAGGTGTTACAATAATTATTAAAGGGACAACGATTGGTACAGTAACTGATTTTGAGGGTAATTTTAATTTGGCTAATGTGCCCGGAGATGCAACTCTGGTATTTTCATTCGTAGGAATGAGATCTGAAGAAGTTGTCGTTGCTTCTCAAGCAAAATTTAACATTGTACTGGAAGCCGATGCAATTGGTGTTGATGAAGTTGTTGTAACTGCTTTGGGCGTACGTCGCGATAGAAAAACAATTGGTTACGCCATTAGTAAAGTAACAGGAGAGGATCTTGTTAAGTCTGGTGCTCCTGCGAATGCTTTCTCAGCACTTCATGGTAAAGCTGCCGGTGTAACAATACGAGAATCAGTTTCAGGACCTACTGGTGGTATCGATATTAATATTCGTGGAAACAATGCCCTTGAATATGATGCAAATACCAGGCCTTTGATTGTAGTTGATGGAGTTCCAATTTTTGACCAGGAAAGTTCGATTGTAAACAACAATGAATACAAAGGTGACTTTGGTGCTGGAATTAATGACCTTAACGCAATGGATATTGAATCCATGGAAATATTAAAGGGTGCAAAAGCATCGGTGCTTTACGGTAGTGAAGGAGCGAATGGTGTTGTATTAATTACAACTAAAAGTGGTAAAAATAAAAAAGGTTTAGGAGTAGAAGTTTCCTATCAAACTACAATAGAGCGACCTAAATCTTATATGAAATTTCAAAATGAATTTGGAACAGGTAATAACGAATATGATCATGATTCGTTAGATATTAATGGTGTTATGACACCTGTGATAAACGGTGACCCATACTCATTTGGACCCAAATTTGACGGTAGATCAAAACTTTATTTCGACGGAGTGACCCGTCCATATCAGGCTTATCCCAACAACTTTATGTTCTTTTATGAAAATGGTCATAATAATACTGTCAATGCATCAGTAAGTTCAAGTGGAGATATGGGGCACACCCGTTTATCTTTTACAAATTCAGATTACCAGGGTATTACTCCTGATTTCTGGCAAAAGAAAAATACAGTAAGTTTTGCTGGTAAGATCAATGCTTCAAAAATGGTGTCTATTGATTTTTCTACAAATATCTATGACATTAGAACCCATAACCGCCAAAGAGCTTGGGCTGTTGGTATGGTTAATGGTATCAACAGAGATATTCCTTACGAAGAATTGGTTGCAAATGATTATCATTTGATTACCGACCCAGATGATCCTAATTTTGGTTATAAAAGAACTGGTGATTACCGTGAAACATTGGATCCAAATTATGTAGATGGTATCATTCAGTCGTATTATCCTCTTTCTGCTATAGATGCATTTTGGAATAGGGATAAGAACAGTTATACTGATGAAAAGTTTCACATTATTGGATCGGTAAGACCAACTATCCGTTTTAATGATTGGTTATTTATCGTGGGTCAGGCTAGTATTGATTATACAGCAGTACAGGTTCTTACGAAGGAATCTCCAACAGAGGTATATCCAGGAATTGAAGGTGGACGTTACAGAAATCAAAAAGAAACCAAGCGAGTTGAAGAATTCAGGGCATTCCTGAACTTTGAAAAAGATTTTGATTTGTTTGGAAGGAAGTTGAACGTATACGCATTTGGTGGACCAACTTACCGGAACACAAAGAATGACAAATTGTATGGTTCAACATACGGAGATAAGGGGCCTGCCTTTACTTATCCAGACTGGTTCCATTTAAGCAATCAAAGTCGTGAAGGATGGGGTGCAGATAATCGAATTAGTCAATACTTTGGTGAAAACTGGAATGAAAAGGAGATGCACAGTTTGATTGGAGTAGCAACAGTTACATGGGATTATAAGCATACTATAGAACTGAATGCAAGGAATGACTGGACTTCAACAATCTTAACAGGGGAAAACTCTTATTTCTATCCTGGTATAGCTTATACCTATAACTTTACTGATGCACTAAAATCATCAATTCCAATTTTACAGTTTGGTAAATTCAGGGCTTCGTTTGCTGATGTAGGTCGTGATGCGCCAAGCACCTATTTTGCGTATCAAAGTTTAGCGGCTTCTGTTGCAAATGGTACAAATGTAAATATGTCAGATGTGTCTAAGGATCTGTTTGGTGGAATTATTAAACCTGAGAGAAAACGAGAATGGGAGTTTGGTACAGAAATGAATTTCTTTAAAGGAAATCGTTTAAATATCGATGCTTCTTTTTATACCAATCATGTTTATGATCAAATAATCGGAGTTAATGTAACTCCTGAATCTGGAGCTGGAACGATCAAAATTAATGCTGGTGATGTTAAAAACTGGGGATATGAGCTTCAATTGTCCGGTACTCCAATTTTGACTAAAGATTTCCGCTGGAATATGGTATTTAATGCAGCAAACCAGTTTAATAAGATTATTGAACTTTATCCAGGACTGCCACAAAAGCAGATTCATAGCATGAGTCATGGATTACAGGTTCTGGCTCGTGAAGGTGAACGTTCCGGAAATATTTATGGTGTAGGACCTAGAATCGCTGAAAGTGGTGAATTTGCAGGTAGACCTATTGTATTAGGGTCAGGTATTGGATACGATTTAGATGATCAGAAGCAAATTAACGTTGGTAATATTTATCCAAACGTTATGGGTGGAGTTTCAACAGATTTTAATTACAAAGGTTTCCGTTTATCAGCGCTGGTAGACTATTCATTTGGCGCAACACTTTTCTCTTGGAAGAATTATGTTTTGAAAGGAACAGGTACTTCAATAGAGTCACTTCCAGGAAGAACTGAGGAGTATGGCGGACTTGCATACTATGTTGATGATGTTGGAAATAATGTAACCTGGGATCATAATCAGGCAGCACCTTCAGCTTCTTCTAATGGACTTGTATATCATGACGGTATTATGATAGAAGGTGTTGTTGAGGATGCAACTAACCCTAATAACGTAACTTATAAAGAAAATGATGTTATTGTTAGTGCAGGTGATTACTACTATACAAACTATGTGTATTGGACAGGTGGCCAGTTATTAGATGCAGTGAATGATAAGTATAAAAACGACTATATTAAATTACGTGAAATTTCATTGGGTTATACTGTGCCTCAGCGTATTGTAAGAAAGCTAAAGTTGCAGAAACTTGCAATTAACCTGTTTGCGCGAAATCTTGGTTATATCTATAAATCACTGCCAAACTTTGATGCTGAATCAGCTTCAGGTACGAAGGCTTATATTGGTGGTGATGTCTTGCCAACAACTCAGAGTTATGGTATCCAGATTTCTTTAGGTATTTAATAATTTTAATTGCAATTAATTATGAAAAAAATATTATTATTTATATCAATAATTGGAATGCTCGCCTTTGTCAGTTGTAATGACGAACTGGAAGAGCTGTTTGCTAATCCCAATTCTTATTCTCCGACCACTGATGTTATTGAAAGTATGTCTGCTAAGGTTTTACAATTAGGCAGAGATCCGAATAATATGGATATTCACTTTTACTGGCAGATGCGTGCTGATGGGTACGGATGGCCAGTAAGAACTCATATTACAACCAATGGTCACCATTACAGTGATTTTGACGTATATGATGACTTTATGGCTAGTGTTCCACAAAAAGGAACTGGGAAAACCTATACTTTTGCAAAAGATGTGTTCCGTGCTATGCCTACTATCCTGAACGATATTTCAAATTTACCTGAGGATGAACAAGCAGGGATGATGGCTTATTACCATATGCTGCGGATTTTATATTTGCATAACGTTACAGTAGGGGTTGACTATTATAACTCAATTCCTTATTCTGAGGCACTGCTTGGGGGTGAAGGTGTTTTTTATCCAAAATTTGATGATCCATGGGAGATTTATCAGGATGTATTGGCTAAGTACAAAGAAGAGGCTGATGCATTGGCTGCAGCATACTCTAGTATGAATGCTGAACAAAAAGCAAAATTTGAAAACTATGACCTTTGGTTTGATGGTGATGTTAGTAAATGGGAATCACTAGCTGCTGCATACAGATTAAGAGCTGCAATTAGGGTTTCAGGAGTTAAAGAAGCTGAAGCCAAGGCCGTAATTAGTGAAATATTGTCAAGTGGAAAACTTCCAACTACTAATTTAGAGTCGCCTGTCGAGGATTGGATGTATACTTTTGATGGACAACAATGGAAAGGCCCTTTTGGAAAATTTCATTATTGGAATTGGGTTGGTCCTGAAATTTTATACTGGATGGATATCAATGAGGATCATGTTTATGATGCAGGAAGTGATGACCCCAGGTTGCCTATTTTTGCTATTCCAAATAGAGAAGGTTTGTATCAATCTCCATCATATGATCAGTCTGTTGCACAGTCAATTAATGCAGCTGTAGGACAATGGAATAAGGATGAATATAATTTTAAAAACGGGTACACTTATAATAAAAATGACAGGTACAGGGATATTGACCTACATTTAAAGTATGATGCCTATTCACACTGGCACCCATTCTCAACTAACAGGACGAAGGAGTCACAAATTTTCTTCTCGGTAGCAGAAGTTGAAATGTTATTGTGTGAAGCCGAAATGAAAGGCTTAGCTACTACTGGTCAAACAGCAACTCAGCGCATGACAAATGCAGTTAAGGAATCATTAGATCAACATTACCGTTTTTGGGATGATTACGGTAGAGGTCAAGGTGACCCCGATGGTGCTGCTGGTAAATTGTTAAATAATGTTGAAATACCAGATATGGCAAATCCTGGTACAACTAAGATTGTTAACTTTAAAGACTTATGCTTGCCGGAAACTCCTGCTGGAAGCGAG
Organism: uncultured Sunxiuqinia sp.; assembly: GCA_965372405.1. Classification (GTDB taxonomy): domain Bacteria; phylum Bacteroidota; class Bacteroidia; order Bacteroidales; family Prolixibacteraceae; genus Sunxiuqinia. Next base: position 43,189 of record CBDVCE010000019.1, on the reverse strand, counting down.
CTTCAAGCTTATGCTGATGTTGTTGGTGGTAAATTTGATGCTGCTGCTGGTATTGAAGATAAGATGGAGATTTTGATGCAACAAAAGTTTTTGCACCTTAATGTTCATAACGTAATTGAATTGTTCTCTGAATTTAGAAGAACTCGTCATCCTGTTTTAGGTTCATTCCTTCACCAAGGTGAACTTAGAGAGACCAGAATGCTTGAAAGGCAAATTTATCCTGCAGATCCTGGTGTTTATAATGCTGAAAATTTTGCTGCTGTGATTAGTGAAAATAACTACACGACTCCAATATTTTGGGTTCCTGAAAGTAAAAAAAGTATTCAACCATTTGAAGTCAATGAGAAATACTTCTACGTAAAATATCCGGGTGTTCCGGAGACCTTTAACGAATAAGCTAAATAACTAACCTAATACCAAAAGGCAGTTGTCATTTTTATAATTTCAGCTGCCTTTTTTATGTTTTCTTGATTAAAAATCTATTGGTTCTAAAATGAATAAGAAATGAAAACAATCTATAATTTCAATGGTACTTTATTATTGATCATTCTGTTTTTTGTAACTGGAATAAATTCAACTCAGGCTCAAACAACAGAAGTTACAGGAAGAGTGAGCATTTGGAACAACATTCCTCTGGAAAATATTTCAGTGGTCGCACTTAAAAGTAAACAGCAAACGGTAACCGACAATAAAGGAGAATTCAGGATTTTAATAGAAAAGAAAGATAAGTTGAAGTTTGTAGCTGAAGGTTTTATCAATAAGAAAGTTTCAGTAAGAAAAGGGGATGAAGATTTGTCGATCGAAATGGGACTTATTTCCAGCAATTATTCAACGGATGATGAACTTGCAAATGATGGATTTAGGTATATTCCAAAACAGTATCAAGCAACAGCAATTACAAAATTGAAAGAACAATTTGCTGAAGAGATGTCCACTTATGGTAGCGTTTGGGATATGATTCGTGGAAAATGTGCTGGTGTTGTAGTTGTTGATAATCAAGTGTACATGCGTGAAGGGCTTGGAGGAAACCTTAGCGGGGGAAGTACTCCTGCAATAGTTGTTGTAAATGGGACTCAGGTTCCACACTCTACCGTTGATAATTTGAATCCTCAAGATGTACAGAGTATTTCTTTATTGAAAGGTGGTGCTGCAGCAATATATGGAGGCAGTGGGGGGAATGGTGTCGTCGTGATTAATCTTAAATAAATAATTGAGTGTTGTCTGATTTAGAATAAAGCAACCCCAATAACTAATTCTGTTATTGGGGATTATTACTAATGTTGCTCTGTAAGCTTCTAAAATTCATACTCACCCAGTATATTTCCTTCCATGCCAATTACTTTTAGTCGAAGCGATTCTCCAACTTTTTTAAGCACCATAACTGTTGCTCCTTCGGCTTTGTGCCCACCTCCAACAATAACAGGGTAATCATTTCCCATTGTTCCAGAGGGGAGATGTGCAAAACGGTGTGTATGTCCGTTTATGGCAACTGATATATTGCTTTGGTTCAATATGTCGCCCCAAAGTTCGTTGCATGGTAAATATCTTTTTTTATCGGCACTAAATAATGGAATGTGGTGTATCAATACTCTTTTTGATGCTTTCTTAAATGCTTTGGTTTTTGTTTCTTCATTTAGAAAGTCAAGCTGATCATTTCGTAGTTGCTCAAAACTGTTCAATCCACCATAAACAGGGGTGCTGTCAGGTTTATCTTCACCACAATCCAAGAATATAAAACGAGTATCACCCCAGTTAAAAGCACCATAAGTTTTTCCACCAACATAATCAAAAAGATGATTGAGCCCTACTGAATATGCTCCTCTAATTTCATGATTTCCCCGAATGTAAAATACAGGTTTCTCGGTTGCCATAACCTGCTCATTTGAATACTTTAGAAAAGTTAGAGCGTGATCTTCATCTTTAGGATCATCTATGCAATCGCCATTATATACTACAAAATCATAATCAATGTCCAAAACCTGTTCCAACAAACCCTTTAAAGTTTGTTCTTTTTTGTGCAGATCATTAAAAATGAGTGCTGTGAAATCAGTCGATTCATTGTCTGGTAGGGTAAACTCATGAACTTTACTGAACTCTGTTTCTCCAAATGTTTTATTGTAAGGCTCATAGGCTAACACTTCACGTGATGCAATTTTGTAATGGTAAGTTTCACCCGGAACCAGTCCGTCAATTCGTATTTTATGGTGCTTCACATTAGCAACTACCTGACCCGCAATTCTGGTCTCCTTTTTATTGCCAAGTTTTGTATCTAATCCAAATTCAACCCATCCATGAGTTGGGACATTGGTAAACCACGATATCGTAATTCCTCCCCCAATGGGATTTTGCAAAAAAGCTTCAGTTCTAAATATCTTTTGAGAACCTGTCTCATCCTCTTCGTTTGATGAAATTGGTGTTTTTGATTGTGAAATTGCGAATCCTGTTTGTACAAACATCGCCATTATCAACACAATCCATAGATATTTGAATTTTAGATTTCTCATAGTATTAATTTTACAGATGATAATTTACGGTGTCTAATATCGGCAAATAACATTTCTTAAAAAAGTAGCTATCCTAAATCGAAATAGGATTGTGATATGAGCTTACTTGATTTGTAAATAAGTTAGGAGAGTGCATTCCTACTCATTCATACTTTAAAAATATTTTTTCATTTGCGTCTTTGTTATCGTAAAAAACAGAGACGATTATTTCTGCATTCAAAATGAATAACAATCAACCTCAGTTCGATTATTAGATTCATACACGATTTTTCTGTTTTCCCCAACCCTAAAAGGTGCAGAAAAATCAAAATTCCCTTTAGGGTTAGGGTAGTTTTTGATTTTCAATCCGTTTATTACATATTAATCGAACTAAAGTAATCCAATTAGAGATATAAGAGAGGGATAATATTCCATTATAAAGCAATGAACCATCTGGTAATAATCAGGTGGTTTTTTATTTTGCCAGAGATTTTATTCCAATTTTTATAGATTTGCAATATTCTTTCTAAACCAAAGATTAACTAATTAATACTGAATTCTATTTTGTGAATCAACAAAAATCAAATATCAGTGATTTTGAGTTCCGATTATTTAAATCGGGAGATGAAAAGATTTTTGAACACTTTTTTCATCATAACTACAATTCGATTGTAGGATTTTCTTCTCAGTTTGTGAACGATATCGATCAAGCCAAAAGCATTGCTCAGGATGCTTTTATAAAGCTTTGGCAAAACCGGGAAAAGGTACAGACTCCTGGTGGAATCAAATCATTTTTGTACACTTCGGCAAAAACAGATTGTTTGAATTACCTACGGCACGAGAAGGTAGTTAGAAAGCATGTAAAAGACAGTTTACAGGAAAAGGAGGGTAATTTGGGGATTGAAACATTAGAATCGATCAGCTTTGATAGTCTTGAGTTTTCAGAGTTGGATGAATTGATTCAGAAAACCATTGATGAATTACCAGAGAAATGTCGCCTTGTATTTACAAAGAGTAGATTTGAAAATAAAAAAAATCAGGAAATTGCTGAAGAATTGGGGATTGCGGTAAAATCGGTTGAAGCCAATATGACAAGGGCTTTAAAGGTATTTCGCAAAACTCTTTCCGATTATCAATTTATCTTTTTCATACTTTTCTACTAGGGATGGATATAATTCACATAGGGATGTCATCTTTTTAAAAGATGCCATCCCTATGCCACAATCTATAAGCCTTTCCTATTCTCATAAGAAAAAAATCATTTTTCAATGCAGGGTATTTATTTATTCAGGTGTACTTATAGAAACCGAATAAATAAATGGAATACGAAAACATCATAAAATATTTACAGGGGCAAGCCACAGCAGAAGAGAAAAATCAACTGTTTGTTTGGATTGAGCAAAGCCCAAAAAACAAAGTCGAATTTATTTCAATCAAAAAAGCATGGGCATTAACCAACCGGGCACAGGAAAATACTGCTCAGGCCTGGAAACTGAATATTCTACCGAATATCCAATTAAATAATAAACGGAGGCTTTTGTATGCCATGTTGCAGAAGGCCGCTATACTAATTCTTGTATTTGGCTTAGGAGGTCTGACCCACTATTTTCTTAATAGCAATTTATTAAACACGGAAGCTGTTTATGACAATGACTTTTTTGTAGAGGTACCTTTTGGGCAAACTTCAAATATTAAGCTGCCAGATGGTTCCAGTGTTGTGTTAAATTCGGGGAGCTCCATCGCATATAATAATGAATTTAGTAAAGGAAAAAGGGAAGTCCGAATTACAGGCGAAGCTTTTTTTGATGTTGCAAAAGATAAGAAACACCCCTTTCTGGTAAAATCATCAATACTTGATATTCAGGTTTACGGGACCTCGTTTAATGTGCAGGTATATCCGGATGAAAATTCGTTTAGCACAACCTTGGTTGAGGGAAGCATTAGTGTGTTGGACAAGAAAGGTACTGAATTAAGTTTATTGAAACCTGGTGAAAATGCATCAATGGATGAAAAACATTCCAGTTTGAAAATCAGTAAAGTGGATACAGAAATGTTTACCTCATGGAAAGAAGGAGTTGTGACATTCAGAAATGAAAAACTAGGAGATATTGCCAAAAAGATGGAGCGCTGGTATAATGTGGAGATTGAAATTCAAAATACAGCATTGGAAAATGAAGCATACTTCTTCACAATTCTTCGAAATAAGCCGATTGATCAGGTTCTTGAGGCATTGGAAGTTACTTCTGAATTACACTATGAGATTATACCTAGAGCAGCAAAACCTACTTTAATCTATTGGAAATAAAACGAACTAAAGAGAATGAAATAAACAAGTAAATAAAAAAACAGGCCAAAAATACGTCAATATTTTCAGCCTGTACTCTTTGGATGTGCTACAAACACAATCAAAGAAATTAAGTAAACAATGACCCGAAGGTCAAAATTCACACTAAACATTTCAAATTTATGAAAAAAATCGAGAAGTATGTTCCCGATATTGGGAGCATTAAAAAAATGTTGATGATTATGAAGGCAACGATCCTATTGATCTGTGTATTAAGTTTTCAAACGTTTGCTAGCACTTATGCTCAGTCTACAAAGATTAACATGTCTATGAAGGATAAAACCTTCAAAGATGTAATTGAGTACATTGAGGAGGAAACTGATTATTATTTCATGCTGAAATATGATGAAGAAATCGTTTCTAAAAAAGTAGATGTTGATTTTAAAGATGCTTCTATTAAAGAAGTATTAAATGAATTATTAAAAGATACTAATTATTCGTATAAGCTAATTGACCGATACATTACAATTAGTAAAAACGGGAACTCAGTAAGTAAGACACAACAAGAACCTGTTTCAGGTTATGTAACTGACTCATCTGGTCTACCATTACCCGGTGTTTCCATTATTATAAAGGGAACAACAACTGGAACCATTACCGATTTTGATGGAAATTTTAATCTGATAAATGTGCCTGGCGATGCAACACTGGTATTTTCTTTTGTCGGAATGGAAACCTTAGAGGTTGAAGTTGCTGGTCAATCTAAGATTGATGTTTCACTAAATGATGATGCAATTGGTATTGAGGAAGTTGTAGCGATTGGTTATGGCGTGCAAAAGAAAGCCACTTTAACAGGTGCTGTAAGTAATGTAAAGGCTGAAGAATTGGAAAAAATTCCAGCATCGAATGTTTCTTCAATGCTTTACGGGCGTATGGCTGGTTTAAATGTTACTACAAGGACTGGTACTCCTGGTGTATCTGCTGATATTATCATTCGTGCAAGTTCAAGTTTTAATAATTCTTCTCCTATCTATGTGATTGATGGAATTGTTAGAGACAAAACAGCTTTTGATCTTCTAGATCCAATCGAAATAGAAGAAATATCAATATTAAAAGATGCTGCCGCCGCCGCCGTATATGGTTCACGTTCAGCAAATGGAGCCATCGTTGTTTTAACTAAAAAAGGAAAAACAGGTGAGCCTACCATTTCGTTCAACTCTTCATATAGTGTAGAAGAGGCAAGTGTATTGTCTGAGTATATGGATAATGCCGTAGAAATTAATCGATTTCTAAATAATGTAATAGGAAATAATACAAACCATTGGGCATATTGGACTGAGGCAGAACTTGATTGGTTAGGAACTCAAAATGGCGGAAAAGGCTGGAACTGGTTTGATGAAGCCAAAGAAAATCCTCATGATCAACGTTATGCGATGAACGTGAGTGGTGGTACTCAAAAAGTAAGATACTTTATCAGTGGTGCTTTATACGATCAAAAAGGGATTGTTGATGAACTAAATTATAAACGTACTAACTTAAGAGCAAAAGTAGATGTTGATGTAAGTCGCGATTTGAATATTGGTTTGCAGTTGGCTAATATAAATACGGATAGACGAAAATATAATTTCCAGTATGACTACGGGAATGATGGTCTACCAGATGTATTTTCGAAATTGTTTTATTATAACTGGGATCAACCTCCTTACGTTGATGGGAAAGCTACTAATGTTGGTTGGGTAGGTAATCCTATTGAGCATATTAAGAAATCGGGGTATAGAAAATACAAAACGAATTCTCAGGAAGCCATCATTACTGCAAAATATAAAGTACCAGAACTGGATGGATTAACTGCCGGAATGACATATTCTAAAACAATTAGCAATAATTTTCAAAAATCTTTTTGGCGTAAACACACGTTGAATAATTTTAGAAAAGAAGGTGAAAAGGGTCGAATCTGGACGAATGAAATCTTAAGTACTTCAGAATCATCTTCACCAGGACGTGAATCACTGAGTAATACATATAGTAGATCCGACAATTATCAGCTAAATTTCAATTTGTCATATGATAAATCATTTGGTGATCATCATGTGAATGCTTTGCTAATTTATGAACAAGCTGAATATGAAGGAGCATATTTTTATGGAACACGTTATGATTTTCCAATCATCCTGAAAGACCAATGGTTTGCAACCAGTGGAGATGCTGAGGATTCAAGAGCTGGTGGCTCAGAGTTTGAATATGGTCGTTTGTCTTATATCGGAAGGTTAGATTATAACTTCAAGGAAAAGTACATGGTAAGTGCTTCTGTAAGACGAGATGGATCTATGATTTTCGCTCCTGGTAAGCGTTGGGGATGGTTCCCCGCTATTTCGGCAGCTTGGCGTGTTTCTGAAGAATCTTTCTTTTCTGAAAATGTAAACTTTATTGATTATTTGAAATTAAGAGCATCAGTTGGATTGCTTGGTGACGATAGTACAAGCCCTTATCAATGGCAGGAAACTTATTCAGCTGCAGGATCTTATTTGTTAGGAAATAATAACAGCATTGGACAAGCTGCAGGTATTAGATATGATGGAATACCTAATCCTAATATCACTTGGGAGAAATCACTAACAACGAATTTAGGAGTTGATGCTGCATTTTTGGATGAAAAATTACATGTAACATCAGAAATCTGGTTCCGTAATCAGTCAGATATTTTATGGTCTAGAATTCAATCATTGCCTTCAACTTTTGGTGCGAATATGCCATCCCAAAACTATGCAGAAGTAAATTCCAATGGATTTGAGCTGGAATTGAGATACAATGATAAAATTGGTAGTGACTTTAAATATAATGCTGGAGTGAATTTTGCTTATGCTACAAATGAAGTAATAAAATTTGATCAAGCTGAAAATACACCTGATTACAAAGATCGTATTGGTCGTTCTATGGATTATATGTATACTGTTGAGTATACCGATATTATCCGTACTCAGGAAGATTTGGATGCCTTACCTGAAGGTTACCGTATTTTTGGATTTTCACCTGAATTGGGTATGCCTAATTATAATGATATAAGCGGTCCAGAAGGAGTTCCTGATAATAAGATTGATGATTACGATAATCAGGTTGTTTCAAAACGATCAATCGCACCTTATAATGCTGGTTTATTTTTAGGAGGCGAATGGAAAGGATTCAATTTCGATGTACTTTTCCAAAGTGCATTTGGTCATAAAAAAATGTATAATGGACGTGGTCGCGAATCATATCCAGGAATTCGCCCAGCTGCTCATTGGCGTGATGCCTGGACTGCTGATAATCCAGATGGAGCTTATCCGAAGGCTGTGGATTGGCATCAACACTCGGGCTATAAAAATTCAACATTCTGGTTAAGAGACGGTAGCTATCTTAGATTAAAGAATATTAACCTAGGGTATACAATACCAAAGAGTTTTACAAAAATACTTGCAGGAATTGATCGAGTTCAGTTTTATTTCAATGCAACGAATCTATTTGTTATCAGTAAGTTCACGAAAGAAGGATGGTATGATCCTGAATTGCCAAATGCTGAATTTTATCCAAATATGAAGAAGTTTACTTTTGGTGTAAACGTAACATTGTAATCCCAAAATTGTATGAAAATGAAAAATACAAAATATATACTATTAGGCCTTTTTGCATTAATGTTTGTATCCTGCAATGAGGTTCTAGAGAAAGAATACCTAGAAGCTATAAACCCAGATGATGTTTATACTAGTCCGGAATTGGCTGAGGCATATGTCAATAATTTCTATGGAGGTGTGATGCCTGGTTGGCCAATTACTGCTGGAGAGAGTTCCGATGAGGCTGGTAGAATGAATACACAATTGAATGATTTTCTTAGAGGTACTGCAACAATTGATTCTTACAACAATTGGCCGTATGATAGAATCAGAACAATTAATATTTTTTTGGAGAATATTAATACAGGAACATTAACTGATGCTGAGAAAAATCCTTTAGTTGGTCAAATGTTATTTTGGCGTGCCTGGTTATATTATGGGATGGTGAAAAACTACGGAGGAGTACCTTTAATTCTTGAACCCCAAGGAGTAGATGACGAAGGAATATATGTATCTCGTGCAAAATCGTCAGATTGTTTTACGCAGATTTTGAAAGATTTAGATGATGCAGCAGCATTACTTCCTGAGACTTGGGATGGTGCTAATGTAGGTCGTGTTGACAAAATTACTGCACTTTCGGTTAAAGGTCGTGTGGCGCTTACCTGGGCAAGTCCATTGTTTAATACTTCTGGTGATAATGCCCGATGGCAAGCAGCATACGATGCTAATAAGGCTGCTGTAACACGTGCTCAAGCTAATGGCAAAGGATTATTCGAAGATTTTGGAAATATCTGGTATGATGAGTTAAATAAAGAAGTAATCATGGTACGTCGTTTCCATAATCCTGGTGGTACCTTCTTTGTTGGTGGTCGCAGACCAATCATTTATTCAAAAGATGCGGCTGGATATGATCAACCTACTTTAGAATTGGTAAACTCATTTCCTATGAAAGATGGTAGTCAATATGATCCTTCTAGTGGATATAATACGATTAGTCTAAACCGTGATGATCGCTTTTATGCATCAATTGCCTACAACGGTTCAGATATGAATTTGTCTGACATGCGTGAACTAAATACTTTTCTGTGGACTTATTGGACTGCTGATGGAAGTACTGAGAAATCTCACCCTTCGGCAACAAGTTTCTATACTCAAAAGGGGCAAGATCTTGATATAACAGCATCTACTGTTTACGATGCTGCTGTGGATTGGGTTGAAATTCGTTATGCTGAAATATTAATGAATATGGGAGAAGCAGCAAATGAGCTTGGAAATTCTGCTGAGGCATTGGATATACTTTCTCAAATTAGATCTCGTGCTAATATTGAAGCTGGAGCAGATAATAAATATGGAGTTACAGCCAGTTCAAAAGAGGAAATCAGAGAAGCTTACTTCGATGAGAATTTTGTTGAATTTGCAATGGAAGGTAAGCGTTGGAGTGAAATTCGTAGACTTCGTAAGTTTGATCATCTTAACACACTAGGTAAGCGTCATGGATTAAAGTGGAACTTGAATGATGGAGCAGTTGCTCCAACAGGGAAGGATGATATTACGAATTCAGATGTCTATAACCGCTTTACAGTTGAGGTGGTTGAAACAGATTCGGAATCAATCAATATTCCGGATAGCTATTATTTCTTTGCAATTCCAAAAACACACTTGGAAAGAAACAGCAATTTAGAACAAACACAAGGATGGGATAATGGAACTTTTGATCCCTTACAATAGAATATGTATTAATCAGATATGAAAGACAGGCAGGATTTTAATCACTGCCTGTTTCATTTTCAATTCTACGACTGTATCAAATCATTCACATTATTATTTGATGATTTAGGTTTTGGCAAACTGTACTTATCTAGCCTTGCCGGATCATCGCTGTAAATAATCTGGGCAATTTCATGCACAGGTTTCAGTAGTTTGTAGATGTCATTCAGGCTTCTTACCCGTTCCTGTGTAATTAGTCCACGTTCCTTCTTGTCCTTTTTATGGGCAATATTGGCTGTTTTTAACGACAATTGGTAGCAAACAAAATAGAGTAAAAAGGTGATTGCATAAATCAGGCTATTGTACTTAATTATAGTTGATAATTTGAAACAAAATACTCAATATATTCAGGTATTTTAGTACCAAGATAATAGGGCATATTCATGAGTAGGTAAGGTTTGCCTCCCGGTGTTTTGGTTTTTAGTACGTTAAATTCTCCGGCGTAAATACGAATTGCATATGGATGATTGCTTCGCTCAACAAACTGATGCAATGATTTTAAGGTGCCTACACTACCCGATTTTATCTCAATTGGAATAACTTTCTCTCTGTATGCAAATACCAAATCTACTTCTGATGATGATTGTTTTTTCTCCCGGATCCAAAAATGTGGTTTTTTATAAGTTATGGTATTTAGTGAAATTAACTCTTGTGCAATTAAATGCGGTATAATAGCTCCTTTGTATAAATCATTTAAGTCAGAAAAAGACATCATTTCTGCCTGTATTCCCAACTCGTAATTTATTAATCCTGTATCCAGAAATTGCAGGCGGGGTGACTTTCTTAAATCTGGTTTCACGGGAATTTCAACATCGGTAGTTGGGTATATTAGTTGAATGATTTTGGCAGCATCTAAATTCCTGACAGCCTCTCCAACTTCTCTTGATCTATAGTTGGATTGTCCAAAATTTTGAAATTTAATACGTTGGTCAACATACAAGTGTGCAGTAGACATAACGTGTTTTATAACTTTACGTTCTGTCTCATTTGACGCGTATTTTTCAACATCATTTTTGTAAGTGCCCCAAATACTTTCATAAATTCCGGGAAGTTCTGTTAAACTGTCTTTTTCAATAAAATTATTTATGACCTCCGGCATGCCTCCCACAATTGCATATTGATTGAATAGCTTAAGTAATACCTTATGTGCAAAGGATTCAAGGGGTACTTTGGTTAGTTGTTCCAGTGCTGTCTGATGGTTAATAGCTCCCAGGTATTCTTGAAAATTTAGAGGGTGCATGTACATATATTCAATTCTTCCAACCGGAAAACTTTTTACCTTTCTCATAGCAAACTCCAAAAGTGATCCTGCCGCTATTACATTTAAGTCAGGATATTCTTCATAAAAGTAACGCAGCATCTGGATTGCTTTGGGTGATTCCTGTATTTCCTGTATTTCATCGATAAACAATAAGGTCTTACTGATTGAAGAAACAGATATATTTCTTGAAAGTAAAAGTGATTCCACAATTGGTTTGTAATAAAGTAAGGGTAGAAATACACAATATATGTAAGAAAGTCAAGTATGTATCGCTTCTATCATGTGTCAAAGTCAGGGATGTTTGAGAGCTATTCAGTTAGAGGCCGTCCCAAAAACTAGTTTTAAGACGACCTCTTTTTGTTTGGATGATGTACTTCTCTACGAGTGCACTAAATCATTCACATTATTATTCGAAGATTTCGGTGTTGGCAAACTGTACTTATCTAGCCTTGCCGGATCATCGCTGTAAATAATCTGGGCAATTTCATGCACAGGTTTCAGTAGTTTGTAGATGTCATTCAGGCTTCTTACCCGTTCCTGTGTAATTAGTCCACGTTCCTTTTTAAACTTCTCCTGTGAAATATTGGCTGTCTTAAGATTTGTTGCCAGTATTGCCAATCCATCAATAAATTCTTCACTACAACCTTCTGCAACTAACTGGGTTTTATAGCTGACAGCTGTTTCTGCCAGAGTATCCATAAACAAGGTTAAATTGGCCTGGCTTCTACGGGCCTTTTCTATTCCTTTAGAACCAAACTGCTTCATAACAGCAGGATTGTTTCCAAAAGCCTTGTTGGCAAAGAACAATACCGTTTTAAAAGCCTTGTTGCAAGCACCCATAGAATCAATTACAGTTTGGGTTAGTTCAGCTTGTTCATTAACGATTACCATGTCTGGCTTTAGATCATAAAACTGGGTTAAAGAGTTTGCAATTACCAGCGGGTAATCTGCAGCAAAGTTCAAATCAAAACCGGAGAAATCGCTTAGGTCATCTGGAAGCGTTTCTTTCACCACTTCTGCATTTTCAATTAAGTCAGCATCTGCGACATTGTAAATTCTGTCGTTTTTTGACATACGTGTTAATTTAAATTTTTAAAAAAAGAGAGTCCATACTGGACGATGTAGTTCCTGGTATTAAACAGGGTGGGAGTAGGTACTTAAACCACGGGGTGGTTGTGTACAGGTTCAATGATTATTGGTTTTACTGCATTTATGTAAAGCGGATATTCAGCAACATATAGCGGGTATTGAGCAACACATAGCGGTGTTCGTGAAAGTCTAAGCGGATGTTTTCCGAACTTAAGCGGAGATTTTCCGAAGCTGACGAATGCCCGCTTTAATCTGCGGGATGCCCGCTAGCAGCTGCGCAGTGTCCGATTAGTGGTGCTCAACGTCCGCTATAGGCTTTTAATAGGCCGCTTAAACTCGCTTATAATCCGCTTCTAAAATTTCAAAGACCGCTAAAGGATGCTTGCCATTCGCTACTTTTTATCAATCTTCGCTTTTTAACGATGCATCGTTTGCAGACAATTCTTATGCCTGACTAAATTTTCTTTGTTTGACCCTTCTAATTCTAAAATGTATTGAATAGGGTGGTCTTCCTTTGTAATGAAATATGCTAATTATTTAACATTACACTGCAAAGTAGAAAAAATTATGTAATTATCATAGTTTTAACGTGTTTTTATAAAGATCGGCTTGTTAGCCTGCAGTGATTCTAAATTAAAATTCAGCATTGATCTATAATAAGATGGAATTTTGGGATAAAGCCCACACTTCCTGATACGGTTACTAACACCGGCATTAATGCCGGTGTTAATGAAACTCAAAAATGAAAGGTGCTTTAGCCCAAAAGTTAAAGTTTTAACCAGACAGCTTGATATGTGGCTTTATTATAAAAGGATTGTTGAAGGTTTGACTTAATTTTATCTATATCAAACAAAAACTGCAATATCAATTCGAACAATTGTATTCGCAGGAATATAAAACATGTTAAAATAATATCAGTATAGGTAAAGTAAGTACTGTATGCTATCTTCATTATTCTCTAATTTTAAGAATTCAATATAACCAGAATTTATAGGGGTTGTTAGTAATCAAGTTTTGGGAGTTTGCATTATGGGGAAAAGGTGTAGAATATTAAATGCTCAAAAGTCAATTGGTATAATGTTACTGATTGTACTTGTACTTTCGATATGTTCATGTATGCAATCAACAACCGTATTTTTTGTTGCAAACAGTGGTAATGACAAGTCTGGTGATGGATCAATTGAAAATCCATTTGTATCACTGGAGCGTGCAAGAGACGAAATAAGAGAACTTAAAAAAGAGGGAAATACAGCAAAAAGATTTCAGGTAAACTTACGTGAAGGGATTTACTATAGAAGCAATTCTTTTGAACTGACAGGGGAAGACTCTGGAAGCGAAGGATTCCCAGTCACTTATTCTGCATATGAGAACGAAAAAGTAATTATTCATGGAGGAATTAATATCCCATCTGAAAATTCATATAAGGTAAAAGACACAGCTATTCTTTCAAGATTCAACAGCACTGTAAGGAATAAAATTATTGAAATTGATCTCAAAGATCTTGGTGTAAATGATTACGGACAACTGCGACCTGTGGGTTTTGCAAGATCCTTTGGGCCGTCATGGGCCGAGTTATTTGTAAATGGTGAACCCTATTCACTGGCACGCTGGCCAAATGACTCAACGATTAATATGGGTGAAATTATTGATAGTGGATCAGTTCCTCGTGATGGAGACTTTAGCAATCGCGGAGGTGCTTTTACCTTCAATACTGATCGCCCCTTAAGTTGGAAATCTCATGATGACATCTGGATTTCCGGATACTTTAAAAGAGGCTGGGCAGAAGATGCAGTTGAACTGGCAGAGATTGATACCACCTTAAAAATATTCAAAACCAAACAACCATCTCTGTATGGTTTTGGAACCGGTCTGCCATTTAACCGCTGGTTTGTTTATAATGTACTGGAAGAAGTTGATGAGCCAGGAGAGTTCTACATAGACCGAAAGAACGGTAAGCTATATTTATATCCATCAGAGCAAATCCAGACACTGGAAATTTCAGTATTGGAAAAGCCATTGATCAGTTTAAAGGGAGCTTCCAATATCCACTTTGATGGAATCACTTTTGAATGTTCCCGGGGGATGGGAATTTACATGGAACGCACCCAAAATAATCTCATCACTAACTGTACTTTCAATAACCTTGGAATTATAGGTGTTTGCATGGGCAGGGGGATAGCCCCATTTAAAGATCTAACTCATGAAGGAATCGGGGAGCCTGCATCTGAAAAGATAGGGAGTTATCTCCAGCACATCTACGAGGATCCTGTATTTGACCGCGAGGCAGGAAATAACAATGGAGTGGTAAACTGTACAATTTACAATACCGGTGCAGGAGGAGTTCATTTAAGTGGAGGGGATCGCCTGACTTTGGAACCCGGTAATAACTATGTAGAGAACTGCACAATTCATGATTTTAACCGTATTGAGAAATCGTACCGGGCAGGTATCGACATCAGTGGTGTTGGTAACCGGATATCCAATTGTGAAATCTACAACGCACCTAGCATGGCTATTTTAATGCGTGGCAACGATCACTTGTTTGAGTACAACGAAATACATCATGTGTGTCAGGAAGTACATGATCAGGGAGCCTTGTATTATGGTCGTGACCCATCGGAAAGAGGGCATGTGGTTCGTTATAATTTCTTCCATCATTTGAATACAATACACGCAACATCGGCCGTGTATCACGATGATGGGGCATGCGGAATGGAAGTTTACGGAAACATTTTTTACAAACCCGGTAAAATACCCGTTCTCATTGGTGGAGGGCATGATAATCCTTATACCAATAATATTTTTATCGATGCTGAACTGGGAATTCATGTGGATAACCGGAATCAAAACTGGTCTAAAAATATTATTGAAGAAGGCGGAATATACGATCAACGATTAAAAATGGTTAATTACAATAAACCACCTTACAGCACAAAATATCCTCATTTAGCAAAATATTGGGAAGATGAACCCGCCCTCCCAAAACGGAACCCGGTTTCAAAAAATATTTTCTATAAGGTAAAGACACCCGTAAGGTATAACGAAGATTGGTTGCCTTTTTTAGATGACAACTGGATAACCGATGAGAATCCGGGGTTTGTTAATGAAGAGGAAATGAACTTTAAATTGAAAAACAATGCTAAAGCATTTTCGGAAATACCAGACTTTAAGGATATCCCATTTGAAAAGATTGGAGTTATGACTACGACTGGAACTGGAATCAATGGTCAGTAGATTGATTATACGTTGCTACCACGCGATCAATGTCATTAGGTTAACACATAATACATTGAATGTCAGCTATGTGAACTCGTTGTTTTGGCTGGTATTTTGTGTATTTATATCATAATCAAAGGAATACGAGCATGAAAAAAAACACCTGAAATGATTTTGAATATAATCAAGAATAGGGTGTTTTCTCAAAGTATAATTTTAGAATACAAAGTTTCTCAGAGTGATTTTACCAGAAGAAGAAAACAGTCTTTTCATAATTCAATACTTTTTATGATCAACTTTTTAACGAAGAGCCTTTCTATCGAAATTGAAAACTTTGTTAGTTTCATTAAAAATAGAATTGGCCTTGGTGATATTGAATATTTTACAAAGAGTGCCTTTGTCCAGTGTCGCAAAAAAATAAAACCTGAAGTGTTTAAATATTTGTCAGACAACTTGGTTGAAGAGTTTTATACAGACAACGATGAATTATACCAAATGCATGTTAAAATGATTGATTATAAAATTGAATTATTTTTTTCTTATTCGAGGCTAAAAATCCTTTCATAGCCATAGCTACGTAATTGTTTTTTGACAAAGAAGAAGGGAAAAAGAGACGATTTTTATCGCTCATTTTGATATGTTTTTGGTATTAATAAAGTTATGGAACGGGTTCAGACTGTTGGCAGTCGATGGATCAAGAATGACCTTGCCCAATACGCAGGAATTGGAGAAGATTTATAGTAAGACTAAAAATCAGTCTAAAACAGGTGTTGTGCAAGCAAGGGTGTCTGTATTGTATGATGTTTTAAACAAGTTTGTAATTGATGGCTGCCTGGCTCCTTTATCAACCGGGGAAAGTAAGCTGGCACTGGAGCACCTTGAATACTCAACCACTGGAGACTTGATTATTTACGACAGAGGTTATCCTTCATTTAACTTGATATATGAGCTTTATGAAAGAGGTGCTGATTTCTTGATAAGATCTAAAGTTGATTTTAACAATGTTACCCGCAAGTTTTACGAAAGCGGGTTAAGCACCAATATGGTAAAAATGTATCCCGGGAAAAATACAAAACTGGAGAAATTGAAATACTTATAGCATCCTTGTGTGATACAGAAGGATACCCGGATTCAATATTCAAGAAGCTCTATTTTTTGAGATGGGGCGTAGAGATTTTTTATGACGAACTGAAAAACAAAATTAAAGCTGAACACTTTTCAGGTTATTCACAACATAGCATACTGCAATACTTTTATGCAGCACTATTTGTTTTAAACGTTCAGAGTTTAATTGTTGGTGAAATTAATGATGAATTAGCTATAGAATCAGAGGGGAGCAAGTATCAAGTTATCCGATAGAGATCCCGGATCTCCATTTCATTTCGTTCGGGATGAGGAGTATCATATTCCAGAATCAAGAGACTAGAACCAAGAGCCAAGATTGCAGTAACTCGATTAAATTCAAACTATTTCTTTATCTTGTGTGTTAAATTCTAGACAAATAAGCATTCATGAAACATCTTTACACGGAAATCGATATCAATGCACCAGTTGAAAAAGTATGGGATATATTGTTAGATGTTGAAAACTACCCCAAATGGAATCCATTTATAAAGTCAATTGAAGGCAAAACTGAAGTAGGGGAACGCTTGAAAGTTGTTATTCAGACCCCGGAATCAAAGCCAATGACCTTTAAGCCCGTTTGCCTGAAGCATAATAAGCCCGTTGAGTTTCGTTGGAAGGGTAAGCTGTTAATGCCAGGCGTATTTGATGGAGAGCATGTTTTTCAACTGAAAGAAATGGTTGGAGAGCAAACTCGTTTTATTCATCGTGAAAAGTTTAAAGGTATCCTTGTTCCTTTTTTCTGGAAGAATTTGAATACCAATACCCGTAAAGGATTTCAGCTAATGAATGAAAAATTGAAAGAGTTGGCAGAGGGAGAGAATCACTAATTAACTTCATATTGTTTTAAAATACATTTAAATATATAAAAATTAGTTTGTTATGAGTAAGATTATAAAGTTTGGTGAAGATGTTGAAGGTTATAATATTCCGGTATTAAATGAACGCGAAATAAGGGCGGCAGCAGGAATCCTTTTTATGCTGATGTTTATCTCCATACAAATGGCTGTAAACGGTGATTTTGTATTGTTGAAGTATGCAATTGTAATTTTCTTAACCGATATTTTAATCCGTGTTTTTATTAATCCCAAGTTTTCTCCAACGCTAATTATTGGGCGGCTAATTGTGAGAAATCAGACTCCTGAATATGTTGGAGCTCAGCAAAAAAGGTTCGCATGGATAATTGGAGCCGTTTTGGCATCAATCATGCTTGTTTTACAGATAATTGTTAATTCGTTTAGTCCTATAACAGGCATTATTTGTATGATATGCCTTGTATTCTTATTCTTTGAAGCGGTGTTTGGTATTTGTTTGGGATGTAAGTTTTACTCCTTATTTTATAAAGAAAAAGCACAGTACTGCCCAGGAGAGGTTTGTGATGTGAATGCAAGACAAGATATTCAAAAAACATCGTGGACTCAGTTTCTTATTGTACTTGGGTTTGTTGCCTATATTCTTCTTTCCGTATTTTTATTAAATGAATTTTTCAGTATCCAACCGTTTGACTTATTTGGACTCGATAGTTAGTTGAAAGCAAATGGTTGTTGAACTTAAATCCTGAATCCTCAGCTTAATTTCTAAACTTTTTGGGAAATGCAGGCAAGATCATTGTTTCGGCTTGGTTTTTGCTTGTATTTGGCCTTTTAACTAAACTTATGAAACAAATAAAACTTCTTATAGGCATCCTATTCTTACCTATTTTTAGTTTCTGTACTGGGCAAGCTGGAGATATTTTAATCTGGAATGGTGATACTACTTATGTCTTTTCCAATCCACTTCAAGCAAGGCTTGATATTGATTTCTTGCAACTGAAAATGTTTGGTGAGAATGAAGCGGGATTAAATACGGCATGTTGGCGTGGCTACATTGCCGAATGGACAATTGAAGACAAGGAGCTTTTTCTGACGAATATTTATAGTTGTAATTACAGTGATGATAGCATAAAGGCTGATTTAAGTGAGCTTTTTGGCTATGAATTTTTTGATGGGAAAGTGAACGCCAATTGGTTTACGGGTGATTTGGTTATTCCACAAGGAGAGTTGATTCATTACTTTCATGCAGGTTACGAATACTTTTATGAGAAAGAAACTGAATTGAATCTTAAAGAGGGAAAGGTAGTTGGGCAAGTTG
Source organism: uncultured Sunxiuqinia sp. (assembly GCA_965372405.1). Lineage (GTDB taxonomy): Bacteria > Bacteroidota > Bacteroidia > Bacteroidales > Prolixibacteraceae > Sunxiuqinia. The sequence continues at coordinate 24,250 of CBDVCE010000019.1, read as the reverse complement.
ATTATAATAATGACAAACTACACAAGTCAATTTATTCTCCTACAAATTATAACGCAAAGCGCAGGTTGAATGAATTTGTACATGAAAGAATAGATTGGAATGCGATACCTGATTTAGAAGATCTGAAAATTAAAGTTTTCGTTTTATTGCATTCTGGTGAAATTCCCAAGCCTGAGATTGTAAAGGTTGTCAGGAAATCGGATATTGAAATTTTAAATGAAGAAGCAATACGGGTTGCAGGTGAAATTCTTGATTGGGATGTTTTTTATAGAAGAGGAAAGTTTCACAAGGTCAGCTATGTGCTTCCAATAATTTATAGTGAAAAGAATCGCTTGAAATATGCTAATTAATAATGAGTTTGGGTACAATATGAGCGTTTATAGTCTCAGTGTTCAGTCTCAGTTTTCTCAGTCGTTGAGCCACAAGTTCACAATCTCAAATTTGTATCAGACTGAAAAATAGGCAATTCGGAGAGTTGGGAATTCCAGTGTCAAGAATCTTTCCTCAAAAGTGGTATCATACTTATTAAACCGCTAATCAGATATCCAGCACCTGTTAGAGCAAGAGCAAGGTTTAAACTGAAATGGTCAGTAATATAACCAAGCACTGGGCCAATAATCGCGAAGTTGATTCGGATGATAAAGTTCCGAACAGAAAGAATGGTTGCCCTTACTTCGGTATCGGTGTATTGGTTAATGTAGTCTTTTAAAATGGGGTGGGCGATACCCCGCACAAGGTAAAAGAAAAAGAGTAAGGCTATCCCGGCAAGACTTACTGAAATAGCTGATAAGAAATAGCCCAGACTTAGCAAAATGACAATTCCCAGAAGTGAATACTTCCTTCCAAGCTTACGTTCTACTTTATATGAATACATGGAAGAGAATCCCACCGAAAGGTTCAGTAAGGTCCACATCAAACCAAAAAGGCTAAGTGGTAGGCCTGCTTCCTGAAAGTAAGGTTGCACAAACCAGGCAAAGGTTAGTGATGCCGTTCCTGTAAATGAAGAGGTAAGCAGTGCAGCCCGAAGTAGGGGATTGGTAAATGTTTTTTTAACGGTTGTGAGAATATCCCGAAAGCCCATCGCTACTTTCTTTATGTGAACAGTTGGCTCTTTTAAAAAGAAAGCCGAAGGAATAGCAATTGAGGCTACTCCGAATTGGAAGTAGAAAGGCCAGCGTAAACTAGCAGTTGCCAGCAGGCCACCAAGTACACCGGCAATGGCTTCGGCAAAATTCCCCGATGATGTTACCCAGCCTTCATGTTTAATGTATTCCTTTTCTTTCTGGTTTGCTTTTAGCGTGTCATAAAGCATGGCCGAATCGGCACCTGAAACAAAACTATGTCCGATACCTAGCACAATTTCAGCAAGTGCAAACGCCCAAAAACCATAAGAAAAGCTGTACATGGCAAATCCGGTAGCCGCCATAATTGCACCAAGTATCAAGGTCTTTTTTCTCCCCCATACATCAGCCAAATACCCAGAAGGGATTTCCATAATCACAATGGCGATGGAATAAATGGACTTCAGTAAGAAGATGTCTTGCATGCTTAAGTCATTGTCCTGATAGAAAATAACCACAACAGGCATTACCAGATTAAACCATTTGGCAATTTTTATTAAATAGAGATTCAGGATGTTTGGAGGCAGTCTCTTCATATTTCTACAAAAATAGAAAAAACAACTTGTTAGATGGTGATGTATTTTAGTTTGCAATGAATTATTGTCTTGTTGTTAAGTATTTGTTGGTTTATATTTCAAATTGTAAGATAAAAGTTCAGATATTAAAGAATAATGCTATTTTTGATCCGAAGAAGTTATTAATTGTAAAATACCGGGAACCCGGAAGAAAACCAATAATCGATGAAATTATATTTTCCAGAGAACTATCAATCTCACCTGGACTTGAGACAGACTGAAAAAGCTATTAAGCTGGTTAAAGATTTTTTTCAGCAAGATTTATCTTCTGAATTAAAATTGAGTAGGGTTACAGCACCTTTATTTGTAATGAAAGGAACTGGGATTAATGATGACCTTAATGGTGTTGAACGTCCGGTTGCGTTTCCTGTAAAAGAATTAAATGATAATATTGCTGAAGTAGTACATTCATTGGCAAAGTGGAAAAGAATGACTCTGGCTGACCTTGAAATTGAGGCTGGTTACGGTTTATATACTGATATGAATGCAATTCGTCCTGATGAGGAATTGACAAATATCCATTCATTATACGTTGACCAGTGGGATTGGGAACGTGTTATTACCAAAGAAGAAAGAAACCTTGAATTTTTGATAAAGGTTGTTCGTAAAATATATACGGCGCTACTTCGCACCGAATTTTTTGTATACGAACATTATCCACAGATTAAGCCAATACTTCCTGAGGAGATTACTTTTATTCATGCTGAAGAATTGGAAGTAAAATATCCAGATTTAAGTTCAAAAGAACGTGAAGATGCAGTTTGCAAAGAATTTGGTGCTGTATTTATTATTGGTATTGGTGGAGAGATGCCTGGTGGTAAAATTCACGATGGACGTGCTCCTGACTATGATGATTGGTCGTCAGATAATAGTGCCGGTTTTAAAGGATTAAACGGTGATATTGTTATCTGGAATCCGGTATTACAACGTTCGTTTGAAATTTCTTCAATGGGTATCCGCGTAGATAAAGAAGCTTTGCTTCGTCAGTTGGAAATCACAGGAACTGAAGATCGTAAGGAATTGTACTGGCACCAGAGATTATTGAATGATGAATTGCCACTTTCTATCGGTGGTGGAATCGGACAGTCTCGTATTTGCATGTTCTTCCTGCAAAAAGCGCATATCGGTGAAATTCAGTCAAGTATATGGCCAGATGAGATGATAAGTCAGTGTAAAGAAAATAACATACATCTTGTATAGAAAAATATTCTTTGGGAGAATTTGATTTTTTTCGATTTTTCCCGGAGGGTTTTTGATATTTTTTTATCTTTGCAACCGCTAAAATGGATGCCCCGGTAGCTCAGCTGGATAGAGCGTCGCCCTTCTAAGGCGAATGTCATGGGTTCGAATCCCTTCCGGGGTACAGTAAGTCAGTTAATTACATGTTTGTGTGATTAGCTGATTTTCTTTTTATACGGGTTTTTGATGGCTTCATGTAAGCCAGATTTACACATGAATGCATCTGTCTCAGTAGTTCTCATATTTGTCCATGTGAATTGCACTCGAATTGATTAAAATCTATTGAATTTTACAATCTCAGCAAACGTCACTGTGCCATGCATCCACTTCGAATAAGTTTTATCGTGTCACTTCGCCAAAGCTCCACTTCTGCTTGGGGAACCAATGTCGCCGCGCCACGCGTTCCCTTATCGTACAGGCACGTAATGTCGCTGCACCATAAGCTTACTTTTCATTTGGACAAGCAATGTCACCGCGCCAATGCTTCCTTTTTTGTTTAGGGAAGCTGTGGCATGATGACACACCAGTCATTGCTTTATTATTGATTAACTAAACTTTTAAGATTAAATAAAAAAAACGTGTAGTAAAGTGCCATTGCATGGCGATGTTTGGTGGTCTTCGAAGAAAAGATTCACATCCAATTATCCGTTCCTTTCGGACGGATAACCGAACGCAAATCTGCTACTAAATCTACGCCAACCGTTCAGTAGCTTAACTATCACCATGAATTTGTTTTAATCGTTGAGGCTCATTCGCCAATTGCCAAAAATTGAGAAAGCACAACTTCACAATATTCAGCATCTTATCGTAATTGATCTTTTCTTTTTCATCAGATGGAGAATGGTAATCATCGTGAATGCCTGTAATCATAAAACTAACAGGTATGTTCTTTGCTGCAAATGCACTATGATCACTTCCTCCCCTTGGTTTATCTTTTGCCTTATAATCCAATAAAAGATTGAGCTTATATTGATTGATATGTTTTTCACTTAATGCCTTTATGAATTCTATTTCACTGGAATAGGTGAAATAACACTTAACACCTTCATCATCGTTAACATCTCTACCGATCATATCAAGATTGTGGTAGTACTTAATCTGATTGATTGAAAATGGTGGGTTTTCAACAAAATAACGGGAGCCTAGCAAACCTTTCTCTTCACCTGTCCATGCTGCAAAAATTATCGTTTTTTCAGGCTTTTTACCAGTTGCCATAATGGCTTTTGCAACACTCATAACGCCAACTGTTCCCGAGGCATTATCATCTGCACCGTTAAATACGAAACCGTTTTTAACACCTAAATGATCATAGTGGGCACCAATAACTATAAATTCATCTGTATTTATCCCCTCAATCATCCCCAGTACATTGCGAGCTTTTATGATTCGTGAATTGATGGAGTTTTTTATGTGCAGTGATTTTTCAAGTTTCTTTGCCTTTTGACTTTCTAAGCTTGCAGATTTCGACTCATACTCTTTAATATCAATATCACTACCTTGAAGCAACTCATTTAATGCGCGGTGACTAAGGTTGATTTTAATTAAGCCATTTACTATTGTTTTATTTGGAATGCTTAACCTTTTATAAGGCGTATTCAGTCTCGGTCCTTCATAATAGCTTCTTTTAATGTTGAATGGTACATTATCTGCCCAGAAAATCATATTATCCTTTTCAGGATTAACTTCAATAACAGCTAATACGCCCATATCAGTGGCAGTCTTATCTTTTTTTATCCGAATACCTCGCTGCCAATACTTTTCATTCGGTATGTATTTTTTATATGCAAGTGATAGCGTGTCTTTATGACCAGGCAGTCCTAACAAACGAATAATAATTTTCCCTTTCACATCAATGCCCTTAAAGTCATTATACCCATTGGCTATATCCTTATATCCATATCCAACAAAAACAACAGGGGCACTACTTTCCACAGCGTATCCTGGAATACTTATTCTAAAGTCTGAATTGTAATTTAACTGTATGGAACGCTTTCCATAATTCGTTTGCTCTATGATGGAACATTTATTATCATCTCCTTGTGAATATTCAATCATTGGTACGCTTTGGAAGTAGCTTTGTATCCAGTGTGATTTTTTACCTTTCTTACGCTCTTCACGATTTGGGTACCATATGACACTATCTCCCAATGGCTTTATTCCATACACCTGAAACATACTTGCAATATAGTCAGCAGATATATAAGCCCCTTTTTCAGCTGTATTGCGACCTTCCATCCAGTCGGAGGCCAAAAACTCTAATTGTCCTTTTAATACATCTTTATTTAAGGCTGCTAAACCTTTGTCAATTTCATTTTGTGCAAATACAGGTCTGGTAAAGCACAGACAGATTAATACAAATAATTTTAATCTCATCATTTATATAGCTTAGAATTAGGGTCTTTATTTTATTTGTGGTCTAATTAGCTGGAATAGAAAAGTGATCAACTGTTTTTCCTTTTTTGTCTTTGATTATTAGCTTAATGGATTGTTCCGAAACATCAGCTTTTAAAACCATATCCTGGCCGACTATCAAAACGGGCATTTGGTTTGAATCATCTGTAGGCTTTATCCTGGAGTAACGATGATGATGACCACTAATAATTATATCAATGTGAGCATTGTTTAGAATAGGACCCCATTTTTCAGTAATATCTGTTGATCCGTGTGCACTACTCTTCGAAAATGGGGGGATATGCATGAGTACAATTTTATACTTTGAACTTAGAAAATCATCACTTTTCACTTCTTTGCGTAACCATTCAGCCTGTTCCGTACGATAGTTGTCAAAATCAACCAGTCCAGCATAAACAGGATGGTTGTCTGGTTTATCTTCGCCTGGATCGAGGATGATAAAACGTGTATTGCCATGAGAAAAGGCATGGTAATAATTACCACTGGAGTGGGGAAAGTATGAAAATAATTTTCTGGCGTTAGGACCTCGTGTCTCGTGATTTCCACGTGTCAGAATCATTGGCTTTTCCTTTGCAAATTGATTGACACTAACATCAATTAAACCGTTAAAGATTCGATCTTCATTACCAATCCAGTTTAGCATGTCTCCATTATAAAACATTAGATTAAGAGAATCGACAGGTGCAGCCTCTAATAAGGTGTTTAAATTTCCGGACTGCTCATGTAAATCACATACAACTCCAAAAGAGAATGTTGTTGTATCTGGATTTAATGTTTCAAATTCAACGATTTCACCAGCTGCGGTATCGCCAAAAATCACTTCATAAGGATTGTTTTGTATAATTTCCTTTGACATTACCCGGTATCGGTATTTTGTTCCAGTATTTAAGCCAGCAATACGTACCGAATGAAGTTTTGAGTTAGCTGCTAATAATCCCTGATGACTCGAATAAGCCTTCTTTGGATAGCCTCCCCATGTAGTGAAGACTCCCAGATTTTTATCACCACAATACTCCACCCATGATTGACAGGCTTTGTTTGTGGTCCATAAAATAGTGATACAGTCCGAACCGGGCTCTACCAAATATGGGCCATGAGTGATTTGTAATTTTTCATCAGAAAAAGCATGTCTTTGTTGTATTAAAATAACACAAATACATACAAGTAAAAAGCGTATATATGTTTTGTAATTCATGAGATTGTTCTCCTTTTTTAATTAATTATTAGGGTAATATGTCAGATTATCAATTTATCTCCATCTTAGAATAAATGTTTAACGCAAACTAAGAAGATCATTATTGATAGAAATTTCAACTTCAAGTTTCTCACTTGGACTTATCCGTAAATTGGCTACTTTGTATTTTGCCCAAATATTCTTAGCATTTTCTGGATTATCTATAACTACAGAAACAATTGTTATAGAATGTGCTTTAATAACTACCTTCTCAGGAAAATTCAAACCATTATTTTCTTCATTCTTTTCCAATTTATAATCGATATCGGATTTGTTGTAAATTCTTATATCAATTGTATTTTGGTATTCTATATTCCTTGGTCTTAAGTATTCTATTGAAGCATTAAAAATACCGTTTAGAAATTTTTCTTTACCTACAAGAGTGTTTTCAAAGTAAGCAACAGTATTCCCTTTAAAGCAAGCATCACGCATTGCCTCAACAGTTCTTTCTTTTGCTAAAACTAATGTTAAAGGTCTGTGTGAATTATTAAGATCATATGTGGTACTGATTAAATGGTGAATATCACTGTTGGAGAAAAGTGTTAACCCTTTGTTATTTGCCCACTTAAATGCCTCTTCGTAAAACCTATTTCCGTTACAAACTTCAATTCCCTGGAATAAACCTTCTTCAAAGAATGTAGTATGAATGTCATGCCATTTGTTGCCCGGATGATTCCAATGTACAAATGCTCCTTGTTTCTTGGCTTCTCTAAGAGCTTCTATTGGGGCATCAACATTTAGTTTATTTACATCTTCCAAAAACAAGGCATTAAAATGTCCTGGAGGCATTTCCCGAGTTATTTCCCCTCCTTTTATTAGAAGAATTCCTTTTTCGTTTGCAAATTCCAATGCTGAATCATAAGAACGATTTACATCTGAACAAGTAGCTATATCCTCTTTAAACTTGTGCCACCTGATATGTTCGGTTAAGGAAATTGCATCAAGCCCTTCCATCCATGCTTCTGCTATTCTGATTGTAGGCCAAACAGAGCCATCAGAAAAAACGGAATGAATGTGTAAATCACATTTTAAAACCAAATAGCCAGGGATATCTGGTATGGCAATTTCTTTTCTTTGTTGGGAAAACGAAAATTGAATACAATTTAATAGTAACCCAAATAATATGATTTTTAATTTCATGTGGATTTTTTTAGGTTTTTAGATTTTCACTTTCAGTTTAGTATGGGTGTGAGTGATAAGAATTTTCAACAGTGCCATCTTCATGTAAGTCAAGAATTGCATATCCTGGAGGAGTTGTTCCTACCCAATGTTTTTGTTCCGAGCTTTCATTGCCATCTTCCCACCAAAAACCACTTAATGCACCATTGCAGAAATAATTAACACCGTTATATCTACAACTGTCATATGTGTGAGTGTGCCCACTCAGACAAGTAATTTTTTTGTCCTGATGTTTATAAAATAGCTCAATTAATTTTCTTCGATTCAAATTTCTTTGACCATTAAAAGCCATAGATACTGATAGAATTGGAATGTGTGATATTACAATTACATTACTTCCTATTGGGAGCTTTGCTAAATCCTTTTCCAACCAACTTTGTTGTTCTTTATCCAGAAATTCTTCCCCACCTATAATGCTATCTAAAATAATAAAGTGCCAGTTGCTTCTGTCGAAACTATAGAATCTTCCACCCATCCTTAATTGTTTCACTACATAATCTTTTCCATACATTGAATCGTTCTTGTCAGGTGCAGCCCACCATGAATCATGATTGCCTATACAGCTGTGCACCTCAAATTCAGAAAACGTACTTCTTAGATCGTTCCAGATAGCCCATTGCTCGTTTACTCGCTTTCTTTTAATATGATCATAGTCGGCGGCATAGATTGTATCTCCTGTATTAAGAAAGAAATCGACACTGTGCTTTTTTATGTCCTTAATACACTTTTTAGCACGATTTAGTGCATTGTGTTCCGGACGGATGTGTATATCAGTAATGTGAGCAATTCTTAGTGCCTTTGAGGGCTTATTATTAGTAGCTCCCAAAGTGAGTGGACTTACCATTGCTGCTCCACTTAAAATGCTTACTTGCTTGATTAGGGTTCGCCTACTTAAATTGTTTTTATTCTTCATGTTCCGAGTTTTATTAAAACTAATCAACATTAAACTTTGCGACTAATCCAAGATGGTCTGAGGGATATCCCGGTGTTTTATCACCTCTCCCTTTGAAGTTTGGAACAATTGGACCTGATTCAATCAATTTCAACTTTCCACCTTTGTAATAGATATAATCAATGCGCGCAGAACCTCCCATTGTATAACCTGGATATGCTTCAATATCAGGATGTATACTTCTGTAGGAGTCAGTAAAGTCTGCCTTCTCCATAAGTTTGCTATGTCCTGATTTACCCTCACCATCATCAAGATGTGAGCGTGAATTAAAATCACCACTATATACTATTGGAGTATTATCGGCATTTTCAATCAAAGAACTCAGTTCAGTTAATGCTCCATCTAAATCTTCAGGTTTACCGCCACTATACCAGTTTGAGAAAGCAATTATACTTTTACTCGGTGATAATCTAACTTTTACACCACCATTATTGAATGCATAATTTTTTCCAAAATTTGACTTCTTTTCAATCATATAGGCATCTTCTAATGGGAAACGGCTCATGACAGATAAATTAGCTCCCCATACTGCGCCAATAGTACTTGAAGCTTCATAATAGTAAAAACCAAGGCTGCTAGATATTCTTGAACCCGCTCCATATGTTTCCTGCATAAGAACAATATCAGCATCTGCATTTTTAATCAACTCGATTGTTCTTTCAATACCATCAAAACCATCTCGTTCTTTAATAAAATGTGTTCCTCCATGCCAAATATTCCAGTTAACTACTGTAATTTCTCCTGTTTCTGTTTGTGGCTCCTCTGCAACTGCAAAGAATTGATTGTAATCAGTCCTGATATCTTCGATAGATAGCGTTTTGTTCCAAACTTTCAATTCATCAATTGTACCATTAAATGAGTTGTAATAGGGTGGAGCGCTTATGATTCCTCCAACTCTTAAAGGTAATTCACTAAGGAAGTTTTGATTGTCTAAGTCGCCAATTTTAAGAACTGCCTTGTTTATACCATCATAAAACAAGCGAATTTCTTTTAAGGTAGACTTATAAGTGAATGCTAACTGATGCCATTGGTTATCAGCAATTGGTTGATCTTCTTGAATTGGCTCATACAGGTAGTGCAGTTTCCCATTCCCAATATTCCAACCCCAGGAACCATTGCAGCTATAAAGTGAAATTCCTTTGTTTGTCCTTCGGTTGCCATAAATTCCCATTTCTTTCTTTCTGAAATCAGAATTGGATAGAATAATTGTAGTATCAGATGTTACAACTGAAGATTTCACCCAGATAACTACAGAGAAATCTTTGTCGTTTGAAAACCATGTTGTATCCGAATTATTTATTGTGAGATCTGATTTGCAGTCCGTTAAGTCTAATCCTTCACCCTTAATTCCTTCAGTATATTTTAATTTTCCCTCCAAGTTCGCAGCAAATACTGATTTCTGGTTTTTATCAAAATTGATAGACAGTAATGTGTTTTCATTTAAGCTTGTGGGTTTAATAGTGCAGGAACCAATCAAGATAATAGCGAGAATAGCAAGAAATATAGTTTTCATAAGTTACTTAATTAAAAAGGTTGTGGTAATAGAAGGGTGGTCACTTGGCCATATCCCTTTGTATTTAAAATACATATCGGAATCAACAGCTTGTAAGTTTTTTCCTTTGTAGTAGATGTAATCAATTCGATAAGAAAGTTTCTCAGAATTAATTGTATTGGATGAATAATGTAGATGAGGTCTGATTTCGCGAAAAGAATCTATAAAACCAGCATTCTTCATTGCTTTACTAACAGGCCACTTAACAACCAGATCATTGTGCCACCCAGATGTTGATTCAATCCAGTCATTATGAGATGGGCTATTAAAATCGCCACCAATAATTAAAGGAACTTCATCAGTGTTCTGAATGTCATTTCCCAATTTTTGTAATATTATTTTAATCTCCCGGTATCGGTTTTTATCTTCTCCTGCTAATAGCTTTTCAGCGGTTGCATCAGGTTTCTCGCAATCATTCCTCCAATCTGGTAGGTAATGTAGCCATATACTAGCCAGGTTTATTTTCTGATCTTCGCTTAACCTTATCGTTGTAATTCCAGACCAGAGTTCATGATAGGCCACCCAAGTCTTTTCGATAGGATATTTACTTATTACAGATATATTGGCGCTTGCCAGATAAAAGTAATATCCCAATGCATCCGCAATTAATGGACCTGAACCATAGGTTTCCTGCATCATTACAATGTCAGTATCAGTTTCTTTTATGAAATCAATTACCTGAAGTGGTCCATTTTCTCTGCTGTGTCTTCTTCCTCCATGCCAAATATTCCAAGACATCAAGTTTAATTTTTCTACTTTTTTAGTGGATACTTGAGGTAACTTTGCCGATGGAACATATTGCTTATATTTTTTTGCAATATCATTGGCACTTAATACATGATTGTAAACTTGAAACTCATCGATTGCTCCATCGAAGATTGGTGTGTCTTTATCAGCTATTGGATCAGTACCTAAGGCAATAGGCAAGTTGCTATCCAAATTTATAACTGGACCCATGTAATAAATGGCGACATTAAGTCCATCAAAATAGAGACGTGCTTCATTATCAGCACGATTTATTGTGAATGCGATTTGATGCCATTCACCTTCGTTTATTTTTTGCCTTGGAGCAGTAGGGCGATAGTCTTTTCGATATTTTCCATTTCCAATATTCCATGCCCAGCTACCATCGGGTTGACATACGATTGCCCAACCCTTGTTGATGCCGCTGGTTCGACTAAATCCAAAATATCGGTTATCGGTAAAATCTTTTATTTCTCCTGAATTCCAATCTTTATTTGAGGCTATAACTTGAAATTCATTGTTCTTTGCTGTAGTTTGTACCCAGATCTCAACAGAGAAATCGCCATTTTTCCATGTCTCAGAGATATGTAATTTATTTTCAGGTTTAATGATTTGACTATTACCAAGTTTTTTTGAAAAGTATGTGGCGTAACCATTTATTCCGTTAACAATAGAATCCTTCCCATTGATTGTGGAAGTTAGATTCGATTCCATATCAATAGAAATAATAGATGTTGTTTTTGATTTTTTTTTAGCATTGCAAATTGAAACACCTGAAATAACTAGAATAATAAAAAGCTTTAGTAATATTTTAGTCTTCATCTGTTTGTGATTATTGGTTAAGTAGTTTTTTCCCTTTCAATACTAGTTTCAATGTGCCTTCATTTTGGATAGACTCGATTTGAAATTCTTTTAAGTGCTCTTCAATCTTTTGTAACTGTATTTGTGCTTCTGGTTTGTCAGATATTCTCAATTCATTTGTTAGAATCTGCAACTTCTCATAATCCTGAATTCCTTCTCGAAGTTTCTCAAACCGGATAGATGATTTTGGTCCGGGATATACAAAAAATGTGTCTCCTGCGGGCCATGTTCTAAATCGTGTGTCATGAATAGGATCTTCAACCCAGGAATTATATGCCCAACGTAGAAATCCATCCATATTTTTTGAATAGGCATACCATCCTTGCCATACACCTTCTGAAGGGGGAGAATAGGTGAAATTATTGGGATATTCAGCACTGCAACAAACATAGTATGTTGTCTTTTGTCCATCCTTTCTTCGCTCTTCAATCACATTCAATGGTAAAATATGTTTTGATTCTACACTCAGATCATAAATCTGATTTGAAATACCAGGATTATAATTTGCTGCTGATGTTATTTTGAATTCACCATGTTCTTTTATTAGATGAATTGCGTTAAGCATATCTTCGGTAGGTCGTTCATCCATGGCAATTGTCGTTTTTTCAAATATGCCTTGTTGTGTCAGATGTATGCGGAAGTCTTCTAAAAAAGGGATCCAATAATTAGCGAATTCTTCCGAAGAAGCTTGTGCCACAATAAAAGTATCACGTTCTAATTTCTCATCATAATATCCCAATTGATTTCCCCAAGGAATTAAAGAGTAGCAGTTAATTTGTTGGTCTATTCCTAGTTCCATCATAAAATCAACCCATTTATCAAAAATGGAATAATCGAATTCCCATAAGCCGCTTGTGTTCAATTTATGTTGTATCATGGATTCATAGGGATCGTAAGACTGTCCACCCCATGGTTTATCAACAATGCTTGCTGTTATGCATTTTTGACCAACATCAGCTAGCATTTTATAGAGTGGCTTCATCTTTTCAAAATGCTCATCAGACCAAAGCTCAACATTATGCATGCGTGCTACAGCATACGGATTTTGCCATAAATCTAATTGATAGTTCCAGTTTTTGGGAGAGGGGAGACTGCGATTTAAAACTTCAAGATTTAACTGTAAATCTTTAATTACTTTATTCTGAACTTTTATTGTAACAATAGCCGAATAAGTTCCAGGATCTGCATTTACAGGAATATCAATATTGAACCAAATACCACGAGTTGATTTTGCTCGCATGTTAAATGCCTCTGCTTCTTCCAAACAATCAGGTACTAAATGAGCCGTTTCCTGACTTTTAGTTTTATAACCACATCCACCTAAGAATTCATCTGAGATTACATTGCGAACAAAGAAATGCGTTACTGCCTCAGCTATAATTATTCCATTATTCGACTTCAAATTTGAAATGTGAATGGATAGATCTTTTACCGAGTCTTTTGACCAGGCAATTACTTGAGCATTAATGCGTTCATTACGCCATCCTGTTAAGGTGATACTTTCAGAATGTTCAATGGTAGGAATGAAATCCTTATGATATCTTTTATAGCTGCTGCCCCAGCCAAGCTGAACTCCACGTTCAAGTTTACTCCAATCTTGAATTGGAGTAATTTGTTGCGGATTATCTGGTTCATCAAAAGTGTGACTATTTAAGGTGTCTTTCGATGAAAACTGACATGACTGAGTCACAGTTGCCAAAATAATTATTGATAGTATTTGACTGATTTTATTCATCAGGTTAATTTATTAGGTTATAGAGTTAAAATATGCATATCAATTAAAGAACGGGACAGGAACTGAAATTGATTATAAAATCTCAATTCGGCTCAACTTCTATTTAGGTAATATCTCAAATATGGTTAGTACAGGATTATGGTCAGAAGCTTTCTTTTCATCAATTACTCTGCTTTCAATAATACGCCATCTATTTGCTGGTCTATAAAGGATATAATCAACTTTATGAGTTGGTTTTAATGAGGGAATTGTAGGTGCATTATCTGATGACGATTGTGACCATTTTTTAAATAAAGTTTGCATTGTTGGACTTTCAGAGAGTGAATTCAGATCTCCAGCCATAAAGGAAGGAACTGCATCGTTCCCAAATAGTTTATTTAGCTGTTTGGCCTGGTCTAACCTTTCTACATTACTGGTATGATCAAGATGTGTACCAATAAAGCGAACAAGCTCACCACATGGTAGTTCTATTATAGCACTCAATGCAGCACGTGGTTCTTTGTTCTCACTTGCATATAATGGGTAATTTTTGGTTTCAACAAAAGAGTGTCGGGATAAGATCCCTTCACCATATTCACCTCCATCATATTTCATTGCTTTCCCAAATAAAGGAGCCATTCCTGTTTTAACTCCTAGTTCTGTCATTAAATCTAATCCTTTGGCTCGGTTGGTTTTAAAATCTACTTCTTGCATTGCAACCAGATCTGGTTTTATTGAATTTATTACTTCTGCTATAATATCCAGATTGCTTTCGTAGGGAAGTGAATGGTCTCGATAATAAGTCTCACCATGATAGATATTAAATGTTAGAACCTTTACAATACGTGATGAGTCTACCTTTGTATTGTTTTCTGCAAATGATAAAAATACAGTTAATATGAGAATTGCGTTAATTATTAGAGCCTTACTATATTTCTTCATATTGTTTAGATTAATTAGTTTTAATTTTTAATGAGTGTAAAACTCCTTTGAACTTACCTATTGTTCTTAATGGAAAAACAAGCGTTTGCTGGATGTACATTTTACTAATCTGTCCATTCTCTTTTTTATATTCCTTTACTATTCCTTGAAGACGTTCAACTTCTTCACCCTCAATGCAAAGTGATGTACCTTTGTGATCTCCTTTTATTGTTATTGATTGGCGTCTGTTTTTATCCAGCAAGGTTCTGAACTTATAATGATAACCTTCTCTTTTAAAGCTAAGTTCAATTTTTCCATTCTTTGGAATTGCAAAAACTTTTGCATTTCGTGACGAGAACAATTCAACCTCAGAATTCATTTGGCTATCAAAGGTTATTTCAAAAGAGACTTCATATGGGTAGCCAATTTCTTCCAATGGTAATAATATTGAGATTTCTTCATTAAATACATAGCCGTTATTCTCTTCCCATTCCACACCTTTTATGCCTGCAATATCAAAGTTGTTTGGAGTCAAATCTTTATTCTTATGTGTAGAAAAGTCGTAATGAAGTACTGTGTTGCCAATATGTTGCACTCGTCCCATGATGTTGACATTTGGTGCTTCTGCTAATTTTGAGGCAATCGTCTTAAATTCATCAAGTTGTAATTTGTTGTTTTTGCCGATCCACATTTTTGCTGAAAGAACCTGTAGCGCTTGAAACGCTCTATGATGCACATCTTTTTCTGTAATTCCATTACCGCAGTGATCATTCCATACTGCAAACATACCACCACTTATTTGCGGATGACCAAATGGGAAAGTAACTCCGCCAATCATGTTTGGTTCCCATTTGTTATATAGAAATTCAAGATTTAAATAGTCGTAATAATAATCAGCAGCAGGAACAATATATAAGTGCCTGTCTGAAGTTGATATAAGCTCAAAGCCTTGGTCTATCATATCTTTCGGATTTGCATAACCATTGTACCAGGCATTCATGATTACATTTTCAGATGTAACAGGTGTATTGCCATTTGCATGAGTTAAGGAACCCCATAGTCTGGCTCGTTTTCTGAAACTTTGAACCTTTTTAAGATAATGGTCTGTAAATTTTCGAAATGATTCTGCTTCTTTCTTATCGTACTCGTCTGTGCCAACATGTACATCTGTACCAATAAAAACTGGATTCTCTCCTGATAGGTATTCTTCAAATAATCTATCCAGAAATTCATATGTTTCCGGATTATTAATATCCAAATGATCCATTCCGTATTCTTTACTTCCAATATCTGGACGATATTTTGTAAAGGCTAGCGAGTGAGCTGGAATATCAATCTCAGGTATAACGTTTACTCCATAGTCCATTCCAAGTTGCTGCAAAGCTGTAAACTCTTTTTTACTATAAAAACCGTCTTTGGATGTTAAACCAGGGTAAGTTTCCGATTCCAACCTAAATGAAGAATAGGTTTTACTCCAATCATTTTCGAAGTACTGTTTAAAGCCATTGTCATTTAAATGAATGTGAAATTCATTCATTTTATAATAAGACATTATTCGCACATAATCACGCAAAAAATCAATACTAAAGAACTTTCTGCCAACATCCAACATAAATCCTCTACGAGCATATTTAGGATAATCACGGGCAATCCCCTTCGGAATTGTATTATTATATCGATTTACTAATTGCAGAATGGTTTGCGTACCCATGAGTATTCCTTTGGGTGTATTTGCCTCCAATAGGATACCATTATCAATTGTTAATTTGTAGCCCTCTTCTCCCAATGCATTATCATTACAGTTGAGGGTGATGAAAATATCGTTATTTGTCTTTGTTCCTGAAACCAGTTTGTAGTTGAGCTTGCCAAAGAATTTGAAATCATCAGCGAATTGATCAATACTTTTTTTAAGGGTGTTATAATTGTCAGTATCAACTACAATATTTCCACATTCATTTAATGAAAAATAACCAGTTCTACCTTTCCATTCCCGTATAGCTGGTATTATTTCAGGACAAGGATTATCCGATTCACTTTTTGAAAGTGTTCCTGGTACTGTAACATGTATGTTTGGGATGTCAGTACGATTATTTGTTTTTTTGTCAATTAGCTGGTAATAGAGGTGGACATCAGAATTGACTATTGGACTTGATATATCTCCATTGTTGTTTATAACCTGTAATCTGTCAGTTCCAATTAATTCAATCTCATAACCTTCAGGAACTTTCGGGTTCTTAATTGATTTATCTTGCTTTTCGATTGCCATTATTTCATTAATGGTGAGTGCTGTTTTTTCTAATTCTGTTAGGTCTTTAACTTGTTCCTGGGCGTAACAGAATTGTATATTTTGAAGTAGAATAAAGCTTGCAATTAATAACTTAAAGTCTAATTTTCCTATGGATTTTGCAAGAATATGTGAAATGGATCTGCGCATTAAATAATATCTTATAATTGAATCAATTTATCTTTTCGTGTTGCTTGTAATTGTTTTGTGGCTTGGAAATAAAAGCTTGATACTGTTTTTAGAATCTGCTCCTATTCTTAATCAATATGAGATTACTAAAGCATTGGGTTTTTATATGTAATTTCTATCTAATTATTGTTCTAAATTAGAAACAAGGAGAGAGTAAACTCCCTCCTTGTGAACTAACACCAAATCCTACCGACTCAAATCGGTAAACAGATTTTATAAAAACAAACATTGCATCTTTAGTAGTATGCGTTTAAGTAAGAATCTGGTATCGCAATACAAGAGAACTCTATTCTTAAAAATACTACTTTAAAATATTTCAATACTAGAAGTTTGAACCACCTGTATCCCACCACAAGTGAGTACCTATTTCATCTGGCCCACTCATTGTAGCAGTTGCAGCAGAAACATTATCACTATTATTATTCCTTTCGTCTTCTGGGAATATTACTCTTCTTAAGAAGTCATCAGCAGCTATAACTCCATCTCTGGAATAACTGTCGTTTCTAGTGTTATACGGCAGTTTAGGATATCCTGTCCTGCGGTGATCACACCATGTTTCATTTGAGTTTGTAAAACCATTAAACCACTTTTGAGTGATAATTTTTTCCAGTTTCAACTCATCACTATCAGCCTCATTCCAGGCAACAGTAACGGTAGAGCGGCTGGTAAAATTATTCAATGGTTCTTTTGGATCCACATAGTCAATTGGCGTACTGGTAGCATCAGCCAGGTATGCATCAACTCCAGCTGCTCCCCAATCGGCAAAAGAAGCTTTCACACCATCTTCATAATTTGTTTTAGCATCTCCTGCACCGGCCCAGCCCCTTAATGCAGCCTCCGCTTTTAAGTGGCAAACTTCTGAATAAGTAAATGACCTTCTGCTTTTAACCGATTTAAACGATGCGTTAGGGGCAGAATACGTTAATCTTTGACCTTTTGCTTCCAAAAATGCCCCACTGTGAATACCTTTGTATGGCCAATCTGGATGATCTGGATAAAGTGAGTCGTCAGTAGCAGGCGCAAAGAAACTCTTAATTCTGTTATCTTTCAGACCTACACCAAATGATTCCATTCCTGCGCCCATACGGCTATCACCCCATTCGTTAGCAATCACTACCAAGGGTAATTTTCCCCCGTAGAGAAAAACAGTAAAATTATCACCATTCGATGCAATTAATCCCGCACCGTCACTCATTGCTTTTTCTCCCTGAGTTTTTGCAAGAGCCGGAGCAACTTTCGAAATCCTAATAGCCAATCTTAAACGTAAAGAGTTAACCAGTTTGCTCCATTTTGCCACATCTCCTTGGTAACTCTCATCAAACTTTATCATACCAGTATAATCACTGTTTGATGAAAATACAGATTGAATTTCATCCAAATCAGCAAAAAACGCATTGTAAAGATCCGGTTCGCTATCATAAATATCAGCTTTGCCAGTGACACCAAAATTAGAATAGATTACCGGTCCATGATATGCTGTAAGTTTAGTCATAACATGTAATTGTAAAAATTTTGCCCATGCCGAATATACCTCATAACCGCCTTCATCGGCCTGTATAATTACCTGTTCTGCCGGAGACATAACACTTGAGTAGGAACGGTTCCAAAATCTATTCCACTGAATGACATAAGTAGTGTTGTTTACACCTCCCACGAATGGAGTTGGTGTACCAACGTGACGAACCCAATTATCGTGCAAGAGGTCTTCTTCAACCTGATGCCCAAACTGGTTCTGTAATAATTGCTTGAACGGAGATCCAAGCCGGTTAAAATCCTGATCCAATTGCGTGTCTGAAATACGGAAATGATTCCTGTTTGCCTCTTCGAAATTATCGGTACATGCCAAAAATCCCAGGGCTAATATAATTGTATAAAATATTTTTTTCATATTTCCTCAGTTTTAGAATGTTACTTTTAAATTAAAACCATAAGTTCTGGTAGCAGGGACATTGAAGTTGTCGAGCGATTGCGAACTGTTATTTGTACTCATAGCCAACTCAGGATCATAAGGTGCATCTTTATAAAAGATGAATAAATTCTGCCCAACAAGTGAGATAGTTGCATTAGTTAATGGAAGATTTAGTTTTTTAACATCTAAATCATAAGCAATAGACAACTGGCTTAATCGAATATTTGTCCTGTCATAAACATAAGGCTCAATAATACTGTTCCTACCTCCAGTACCACCACCTTCTGCATAATAATCGAAAGCAGAAATCTGAGTGACAGGAGTAGTTCCCTGAATACCGTTTATTTCAACATATCCAACATCCCTTGCGTCACCACTTCTCTTACTTACACCCCATCCATCAAGCATGGCTTCAGTCTGGCTAACAGTTTTGCCACCAAATTTCCCTGAAATAAGGGCGCCAATGCTAATTCGTTCAATTTGGATAGTGTTGTTCCATGAAAGGCTAAAATCAGGTTCAAGACTCCCCAAGTATCCTATACTCCAGTCCTCTGGATCAATACGTTCGTCAATTCTCAATGGACGACCAGTAGTCTCATCGAGCATGATTTGTCCGGCATCATTTCTTTTAAACATATATCCATATAGATCTCCATAAGAACCACCTTTTCTTAGGAATGTTTGGTAACCTTCAGAAGAACCCATATCGATTGTACGGCTAGGATCGTTAGGATCTAATTCCGCAATTTCGTTGGTATTTGTATGGAAGTTAAATGCTGTTTTCCAGCTAACAGTACTGTTTTGTACCGGAATCGCATCAAGAGTTAACTCATGCCCTTTATTTATAATTTCACCAACGTTGATGTTTTTGTCTTGATATTGTCCCTTTTCTGTCGCAGGTAACTCTACTTCTAGGAACTGGTTGGTACTATTGTTATTATAATATGTATAATCCAGGCCTATTCGCCCATTAAACAATTTAATTTCAGCACCAAACTCGTTACTTGTAATCAACTCAGGCTCTAAGTTGGCCCAGGGTTGTCTTACATTCCTGTCTATTCCACCTTGTGCTCCTGAAATAGTATGGTCAGATCGAATAGAACTCCATGGCACTTCTTTTGCCGCTTTTGCACTTGAAGCCCTAACTTTTAGAAACGACATAAAATCGGGCAATTCAAATATATTGCTAACAAGTGCAACTACACCCACCGAAGGATAAAAATAAGAAGGACCATCATCTGTTCCGATAAGGGTTGACGACCAATCGTTACGTGCTGATATATCTACATAAAACATATCGTTATAACCCAGGCTAGCGCTACCATAAACCGCTTGTAGGTATCTTTCCGAACCAGATTGATTGATAACAACACTTTCAGGGTAGTTTTGAGATGAAAAAATATTAGGATAAAGCAAATTGTTTGTTCCATTACCTCCACTAATTCCTGTTGATGTATACTTTGTGTAACTAGAACCAATAAAACCAGCTACGTTGAACTTACCAAAAGTATTGTCGTATTTTAACAATCCATCTGCATAAACTTTACTGTTTGTATTGTTGCTAAATTCATATTTCCCGTTTTCTGATGTATTGGTTACATTTGAACCTGCAGCATGTTTTTCTGTGCTTTTGCGGTCAACATAATCATAAGTTCCCCTAATCAGAACTGAAAGATTGTCTGTGAGGCTATAGTCAGCACTGGCACTGGCAATAATTCTCTTGATTTCTTCCTCCCTGGGTTCCTTATTGATTATCCAGTAGGGATTACTCAAATGATGATCAACAACATAAACTTTTTGAAGATCCATGTTCCTTGCTTCATCAAAATAACTGTAGTTGTCTCTATAATCCGCCCAATTTCTTTCACGAGGGAAATTATAAAGCCCGGTTAAAGGGTTCTCGTAATAACCTGCAACATTACGATTTTCTACGTTCTCAGAAGAAAGCATAATATTTGAACTCAATGTTAGTTTGTCATCCAGAAGCTTGGTTGACTGCTTAAATGAAACATTATTTTTTCCGTACTTGTTGTTTGGAATAACACCTTTTGCAGTAGTGTTGGCGTAAGAGAAATAGGCTGTGGTAATATTATTTCCACCGCTTATTGTAACACTGTTAATTAAATTACTTCCAGTATTAAAAAAATCCTTCATCTGGTCTTCAGTATAATTGGTACTACCTTTGGTGGTTGACCAACTTTCTTTTGCACCATTTAATGCGCCATAGTCATATTGCATTTCAGGGTAAATAAGAACACTTTCCATTGTAGTTGTTGAACTCAATGTCACCCTTGTTTTACCGGCCACACCTTTTTTAGTTGTAACAAGTACAACTCCATTAGCTCCTTCACTACCGTAAAGAATAGAGGCATTCAAACCTTTCAAAATATTAACGCTCTCAATGTCGTCAGGATTAAGTTGTGACAAACCATCGCCCTGATCGGCTCCACCCCACATGCCTGGCTGTCCGCGCTTAACGTTCAGCATTGGTATCCCGTCAATTACATAAAGGGGTTCACTGGATCCTCCCAATGATTTGAATCCCCTAAGAACAACCCTTGTGGAGCCACCGGCTCCAGAAGCACTTTTCTTGATTTCAAGACCAGCGGCCTGACCATTCATGGCATCCATGAAATTGGCGCCTTTAGCTTTCAAAAGCTCTTCTCCAGAAATTTGCTGAGAAGCATAGGTTAGCGATTTTTTCTCGCGTTTAATACCTAAGGCTGTAACTACAACTTCCTCCAAACCAATATCACTGGTAGTCAATATTGCATCTATTGTTGTCCTACCTTCGATATTTTCTTCTAAAGTGTTCATGCCAACAAAAGAAAACATTAGTACTTGTGCTGAGCTGGGAACATCTAAAGAATAGTTTCCATCAAAATTTGTAACCGTGCCTATTGATGTTCCTTTTACCTGGATAGCAACACCTGGTAGGGTTTCGCCTGTTGGGTTGGTAACTTTACCTGTAATTGTTTTTCCCTCTTGGGCATATACACCTGCTGAACTAATGCATACAATGAATAGAACAAGTTGTATCCAAAGAAGAATTTTGGATACAAAAGTCTTTTCTTGTAAATAACAATCAATAAGATTTTTTTTCATAAGAAATGTTTTTAATTAGTAGTAAATGTTTTAAATACTCTAAATCAAAAGTCAAGATAGGTATGGACCTAAAATTTAGCAGGATGTGAAAATCTTAAAAAACGAGGAGCTTTATTGTTGAAAATGTCCGTTTCATCTTTGAATATGTCCAGATTGCATATGAATGAACAAAATCAAATGAATTGTGAATAAAGTCAAAAGTGACAGATAGTAGGGGAGTTACTAAATTCCAACTTCATGCTGAAGTTTAAATGATTGTAATTTCTATAGTTCCTATTTGTCAAAGGGAGTAAGTACGAAAAACATATAAGTTTTGAGAATTAATTAAAGAATTCATGAAAGAACATCGATATACTTTTGATGCAACAACCGAAGTGAGACTGTATCAAAAATACCAAAGAATAATGTGACAGTTTTTAATTAGTAATCTGTTACATCACTACCCCTCCTAGACTCACATGAAGTGGTAGACTTAAAGTCTCCTAAAAAGTTAGGTGTTTTCTAACGTTACTATATTTGAGTCGACAATCTTGATTTGAGATAGCCTCCTGAATATCGAAAGATACCCATTACCTAATCCATTCTCAGAATTGATTTTTACCTTGATTCTATAAGGACTTAAGGCTTTCTACTAAATAGTTATTTCGATAAGATTGTGGAGATTGGGAATAATATCGTTTGAATACAGTGCTAAAATATGATGGGTCACCAAATCCACATGCGTAAGCAATCTCTGATATTGATTTTTCAGTATTGGTTAGTAGTTTAGCTGCTTTTTGAAGACGGAGGTTAAGAATGAAATCTTTAACAGGTTTTCCGGCGATTGCATTAATTTTGTGATAAACTAAAGTGCGGCTCATTCCCATCTCCTTTACAAATTCAGAAACCTTAAACTCTTGGTTCTCCATGTTATTGAAAACAATCTGAATTGCCTTGTCGAGAAAAGCTTTATCAGTATCATTTTGAGTTAGTTCAGTTGTTTTAAGTTCAGGGTCAGATTCAAATCTTCGTTTAAGAATTTGGCGGTTTCGAAGAAGAGAAGATATTTGCAACTTTAGCAACTCCAAGTCAAATGGTTTAGGTAAATATAGATCTGCACCAGAGTTTAATCCTTCAGCATGATCTGCAAACATCGATTTGGCAGTAAGCAATATTACAGGTGTATGGCTAATCCGAATATCATTTTTTATTTTATTGCAAAGTGTAAAACCATCACTTTCTGGCATCATCACATCCGATATAATTAAATCTGGCATTTCTTTAATTGCTGTTGAAAAACCATCTTTTCCATTGTTTGCCAGAACGACATTATAATCCTTTGAAAATTCTTGTTTTAAGAAGTGCCGAAGCTCCCATTCATCATCGACAATAAGTAACTTAATATTTTTTGAGGCATTTGTTGTTATATCCGGTGATGGATCAATAGTTGAAGTAATGAGTGGAGATTCATCAGGTTCATTTTGTTGACTTTCTTTATGAGTAGTCGATGACTGTTTTATAGGAAGCTGAATTTTAAAGAGTGTTCCTGTTCCGACCTCACTCTCAACTGCAATACTTCCATCATGAAGATCAATGAGGTGTTTTGTAAGTGCCAGTCCAATTCCTGTTCCAGCAACACTATTTTCTATTTGATAGTATCGTTTAAAAATGTTACTAAGCTCATCTTGTGGAATCCCACAGCCATGATCCTTTACATTTATTTTCATAAAATTATCTGCCAAACTGATGTCTATATTTACTGTATCTCCTGGGTTTGAATATTTTAAGGCATTAGAAATGAGATTAAACATTATTTTGGTAAATTTATCTCTATCCAATTCAACCAATTCATTTTCAAAATCTGATTTGAGTATAATTCTAATTCCTTCAATCTTTGAGAAATAATTAAAATAGTCAATTATCTCGTTGCAGACTTCAATACAATCCACCGAAGCAATATTCAATCTTAATGTGGACATCTCGGCTTTCCTAAACTGAAGAAGTTGATCAATTAAACTGATCATTCTTTTTGCATTTCGATATAAAGAAGGTAAGGCCTTTCTAATTTCTATATCCGATGTATCTTTATTTAGTAAATATTTTAAAGGACTATAAATTAGGGTTAGAGGTGTCTTAATTTCATGGGAAATATTGGTGAAGAAATTTAGCTTTTGCTGATTTGCCAATTCTAGTTGTTCTTGTTCTGACACCTTTATTTCTAATCGATGTGTGTGCCCAGCATGAGCATCACTCTGTGCACTTCCGGGAAGCTGTATAAAA
>CBDVCE010000018.1:0-68639 GCA_965372405.1 uncultured Sunxiuqinia sp. | reverse complement strand
AAAAATCGAAAGTTCGATATTCAAAAACTATACGTTATCGCAGAGACGCATACGACATTCTTAGTACTGTTTTTTCAAGTTTGACACTTGTTTAAGTATGTTTTAATTCAGATATAGTTACTGAATTAAACTATGATTTCTTAATCCTTAAAGACAACTGACAAATACCATTCTGAAGTCTATTTTGCTTCAACAGCCTGTTAATTATACTATTGTTGATGTTATTTCTAATTATATCTCAAATACGTAATTGTCTTATAGTTGTTATTATGTTATTTGCATGGATATAAAAAAAGAGGGAGAATTAATCCCTCTTCAATATCTTATTGATTAAGTTCTGATAAACGTTTCATTACGTTATCATACTTATCCATTACTTTTAATCTATAGTATAATGTTTTTAATGCTTCCAATGAGAAAATATCATCTGGATTGATTTCAGAAGCTTTTTCCATGTAAGGAATTGCCTGTTTAAATTCAACATCAGCTTTAGCTATTTCTTCATCATATACATCTGGCTGATTAGTTGGAACTGCATTTGCAACATCAACCTGCTGTACACCTAGATTGTAATAAATAGTACCCAGGTTATAATAAGCATCGTAATAATCATCTTTTAACTCAACAGCTTTTTTATAGCAAACCAAAGCATTTTCAGTTTTTTCCAACTTATCATATAAAGAACCTTTTGCAAAATGGTAAGTTGCATTTTCAGGATCGTTCTCAATTGCAAGTGTCAAGTATTTCATTGCGTCATCAACACTTGTATTTAAGTAGATATTAATTAGTTGAACCATTATTGAACTGTTCTCTGGATATTTCTCAAATCCTTCTTTAAGGATACCAATTGCTCCAGTAGTATCTGGTTTGTCAAGGTATGTTTGAGCCATTAATTCATAAGTACGAGCACCATTATATCCATATACAGCAGCTTCTTTATAATATTTAATTGCTTCATCGTATTTCTCCGCATTGTAAGCAGCCAAACCAGCATTATAAATAATAACTGTATCTACAGTTGCTTCAGATCCTTCTTCAATCATAATTGGCATTTCTTCAATGGCAAGTATATGTTTGAAAGATTCTAAAGCAAGTTCATAGTCATTGTCATTGAATGCTTTAACAGCTTGGTCGGTAAAATCAGAAGTTAATAAAGTTAAACTGATTTTAATTGCACCTTCATTTCTCTTTTTCTCGTCTAGTTCAAGTGCTTTAGCATATGATTCGAGTGAGATAGCAAGTGAATTATCAGCTAATTTTTTAACATTCTCATCTTTTGATTGGTAAATGGCCTGATAAATCTGACCACGAACTTCCCATGTTTTACTCCACGGAATAGTTTTTTCAGATTTAGGATTTGAAGTATCAATAGCTATATTAATTGCTTCTAAAGCTTCCTTCAGCTTCGATTGATCTTTGAATGACTGTGCGCTAAGTACTTTTCCCTTCTGGGCAAAAGCAGCAGAAACACAAATCATTAAAGCCATTAGTAATAAGATTCTCTTCATTGTTGATAATTTAAGATTTTTTGCTACAAATTTATTTTTTTTAGTTTCTACAGCAAATTATATCTGTAGTAGCATTATTGTTCATTTTCAGTCTCTTCTCCAGTTTCAGTTTCTTCAACCTGGTTTCCATTTTCAAAAGTTACCCTGGCTACCGAAGCAATTTTATCATTACCTTTTAGGTTGATTAGTCTCACACCTTGTGCTGCACGCCCCATAACCCTTATAGCTGAAATTGGCTGCCTTATGGCTAAGCCATTTTGGGTAATAATCATTAGGTCATTAATATCGACTACGCTTTTAATTGCAATCAGACTACCTGTTTTATCAGTAACATTGATGGTTTTAACACCTTTTCCTCCCCTATTGGTCATTCGGTAATCTTCAACTTCTGAGCGTTTTCCATATCCATTTTCAGAAACTACAAGAACGTTCTCATCTTCGTTCTTAACACATATCATGCCAACTACTTCATCATGCTCATTTCCAAGGGTTATACCACGCACACCAGAGGCGGTTCTTCCAATTGCTCTAACTTTACTTTCATTAAAACGAATGGCTTTACCTGACTTAACTGCAATAAGTATATCTTGAGTTCCATCTGTCAAACGAGCTTCAAGTAATTGGTCACCTTCACGAATTGTGATAGCATTTACACCATTCTGACGTGGACGCGAATATGCTTCGAGAGATGTCTTTTTAATGATACCCTTTTTGGTACAAAGAATTATGAAGTTATTATTAATGTATTCTGAATCATCCAATTTCTTCACCTTATTATAAGCAAGTACTTTATCATCCTGCTCAATATTCAATAGGTTTTGAATTGCACGTCCTTTAGATGTTTTGCTTCCCTCTGGTATTTGATAAACTTTTAGCCAGAAACATTTCCCTTTTTCTGTAAATAGTAAGAGGGTGTTGTGCATGGTTGCAATAAAGAGGTGTTCAAGGAAATCTTCATCTCTGGTTTTGCTTCCTTTTGATCCAACACCTCCCCTTCCTTGTGTTTTAAATTCAGTTAGAGGTGTTCGCTTAATATAGCCCATGTGTGAAATGGTAATTACCATCTCTTCATCAGCATAAAAATCCTCAGGGTTGAACTCCTCAGCATTTGGAACAATCTCAGTTTTGCGTTCATCACCAAATTTGTCTCGAACCTCGATTAATTCACCTTTGATAATATCCATGCGTAAATCTTCACTGGCAAGAATTGATTTACAATGATCAATGAATTTCATAATCTCTTCGTACTCTGCATGAAGTTTGTCTTGTTCAAGACCTGTAAGTGAACGAAGTCTCATTTCAACAATTGCACGAGCTTGAATTTCAGATAATTCAAAACGTTCAATCAGCTTCTCTCTTGCTTCATCAGGAGTTTTAGAGCCACGGATAATTGCAATTACTTCATCAATATTATCACTTGCAATTATCAATCCTTCAAGAATATGAGCACGCTTTTCTGCCTGATCTAATTCGTATTGAGTTCTGCGAACAACCACGTCATGACGATGTTCAACAAAATAGCGAATAAGGTCTTTCAGGTTTAATAATTTTGGTCTTCCTTTTACAAGCGCGATATTATTTACACTGAAGCTAGTTTGAAGCTGTGTAAACTTATATAACTTATTAAGGACAACATTTGAAATTTCATCTTTCTTAATATCAACGACGATACGCATTCCATCACGGTCAGACTCATCATTGATATTTGATATTCCTTCAATTCTTTTCTCATTAACAAGTTCAGCAATTTTAATAATAAGCTCAGCCTTGTTAACCAGATAAGGGATTTCAGTAACAATAATCTTTTCGCGTCCAGTTTTGGTAGTCTCAATATGTGCTTTTCCACGCATTACAATACGACCACGTCCGGTTTCAAATGCTTCTTCTACGCCGTTATATCCATAAATAATTCCTCCAGTTGGAAAATCTGGAGCCTTAATAATGGGGATTAAATCAGATATTTCGATATCATTATTTTCAATATAAGCAATCGTAGCATCTATGGTATCTGTTAAGTTATGAGGTGGCATATTTGTAGCCATCCCAACTGCAATACCAGAAGCACCATTAACCAACAAGTTTGGAATCCTTGTTGGAAGAACCGTTGGTTCATTTAATGACTCATCAAAGTTAGGCTGGAAGTCAACTGTGTTTTTATCAAGATCTCTCAGCGTTTCTTCAGCAATCTTTGCCAACTTTACTTCGGTATAACGCATTGCTGCCGGACTGTCACCATCAATGGATCCGAAGTTACCCTGTCCATTAATAAGTGGATAACGTAATGACCAATCCTGAGCCATTCTTACCATTGTGAAATAAACGGATGAATCGCCATGAGGATGATACTTACCAAGCACTTCACCCACAATCCTTGCAGACTTTTTATGTGCTTTATTGGAATACACTCCTAACTCATTCATTCCGAACAACACACGGCGGTGCACTGGCTTAAATCCATCACGAACATCAGGTAGAGCTCTTGATACAATAACCGACATTGAATAGTCAATGTAGGCCGACTTCATCTGCTCTTCAATATTTATTTTTATAATTTTTTCGCCTTCAGACATTTAATCCTCCTTTTGTAGCAATTTGGTATAAAAAATTTCGACTCACAAAAATACAAAAATACTTATTAAACAAGTCATTTTCTGCTGTTTTTAGTGTGTCTAAATTGAGAAGATTTTAACAATACAATGTTCAAAAAATCAGTATTTTAAATATACCCTTTATCAAATAATATGTAATTTTAGGTTTGAAAGATTATATTCGTGATGATTTGACAAATCAACATTTCGGAATAGTTTTTGTTATTGAAAGAACTTTAACACTGTAAAGTATTATTATTATGGATTCTCAATTTTCACCAAGGATAAAAGATGTTCTCACCTACAGTCGTGAAGAAGCGATTAGACTAGGGAATGAGCAGATTGGACCCGAGCATATTTTTCTTGGGATTTTGAGAGATGGAGAAGGCATCGCAATTGACATTTTAACAAATTTGGGTGTCAATTTGACCGAAATAAAAGAAGCCGTTGAAGATATTCTGCGTACAGAAAGTGAAATTGATCCGCAAGCTTCTATTCAACTCTTAAAATCAGCTGAAAAAGCGCTTAAATTAGTTTATTTGGAAGCAAGGGCTTTTAGCAGTACTACAATTAATACAGGACATTTATTGCTTGCAATTCTTAAAGATAAAGACAGTTCGATTGCAAGTCTTTTAAATGAGTTTCATATAAACTATTATATATTGAAATCGAGATTGGAAGACTATAAACAACCTGATGCAAGGTCTGACTTTGGTGATGAAGATGATGATGCTGATGATGCTTTTGCAAAACCTCCATCATCCAGTTCTTCTTCAAAAAAGACAAATATCCCAAAATCGGAAACTCCGGTACTCGATAATTTTGGTATTGACATTACCCGTGCCGCTGAAGATAATAATCTTGATCCGATTGTAGGTCGTGAGCGTGAGATCGAACGGCTTGCACAGATTCTTTCCCGGAGAAAGAAAAACAATCCAATATTAATTGGTGAACCAGGTGTTGGTAAATCGGCTATTGCTGAAGGTTTGGCAATTCGGATCGTTCAGAAAAAAGTTTCCAGAGTTTTATTTGACAAGCGTGTTGTTAGTTTAGATATTGCTTCAATAGTGGCAGGTACTAAGTATCGTGGACAATTTGAAGAGCGGATGAAAGCTATTTTGAATGAGCTTGCCAAGGTTACAAATGTTATATTATTTATTGATGAAATCCACACCATAGTTGGTGCAGGTGGTGCAACCGGATCTTTGGATGCGGCAAACATGCTTAAGCCGGCACTTGCGCGTGGAGAGATTCAATGCATTGGTGCTACTACCCTTGATGAATACCGTCAACATATTGAAAAAGATGGTGCATTGGAAAGGCGTTTTCAAAAAATAATGGTAGAGCCAACCACAATGGATGAAACGGTTGAGATCCTTCATAACATTAAAGAAAGATATGAAGAGCATCACAATGTAAATTATACTGATGCAGCTATTAATGCTTGCGTTTCATTAACCTCTCGATATATTACAGATCGCTATCTTCCAGACAAAGCTATTGATGCATTGGATGAAGCTGGTTCAAGGGTGCATATTTCAAATATTAATGTGCCAGAAAAGATTGTAAAACTTGAAGGGAAAATTGAAATCACCCGCGACGAGAAAATCAAAGCTGTTAAAAGTCAAAACTTTGAAGTAGCTGCAAGTTACCGTGATAAAGAAAAAAACCTTCTTCAATTACTCGATGAAGAAAAAGAATCTTGGGAAA
Source organism: uncultured Sunxiuqinia sp. (assembly GCA_965372405.1). GTDB lineage: Bacteria > Bacteroidota > Bacteroidia > Bacteroidales > Prolixibacteraceae > Sunxiuqinia. Next base: position 62,833 of record CBDVCE010000018.1, on the reverse strand, counting down.
AAGAATTGATTAATCATCGCGAGATTGTATCAGAAGAAAAAGTTGCTGAAGTAGTTGCAATGATGTCAGGAGTTCCTGTTCAGCGTATTGCTCAGGCTGAAGGGAAACGCCTGATGAACATGGGTGCAGAGCTAAAAGGTAGTGTGGTTGGCCAGAATGAAGCAATTGTAAAGATTGTAAAAGCCATTCAACGTAACCGTGCTGGATTAAAGGATCCGAACAAACCAATTGGTTCATTTGTATTCCTTGGACCTACCGGTGTTGGAAAAACACAACTTGCAAAAGTACTTGCTAAATATTTGTTTGACAGTATGGATTCACTGATCAGAATTGATATGAGTGAATACATGGAGAAATTTTCCGTTTCCAGGTTAGTAGGTGCTCCTCCAGGATATGTAGGATATGAAGAAGGCGGTCAGCTAACTGAAAAAGTTCGCCGGAAACCTTATTCCGTAGTATTGTTGGATGAAATTGAGAAAGCACATCCAGATGTTTTCCACTTATTATTGCAGGTGCTTGATGAAGGTCGTTTGACAGATAGCTTGGGACGAAGGATTGATTTTAAGAATACGATTATCATCATGACTTCAAACATTGGATCCCGTCAGCTAAAAGACTTTGGAAGAGGTGTTGGATTTTCCACGCAAAAGTCACCTGGTGAAGAGAACGATCATGCTAAATACATTGTACAAAAGGCGCTTAAGCGTACATTTGCTCCTGAGTTTTTGAATAGGATAGATGATGTTGTGATGTTCAATACACTTTCTAAGGAAGATATCTTTGAAATAATCGATATTGAATTGAAAGGTCTTTATGATCGTGTTGCATCCCTGAATTACAAATTGAAGATTTCAAAAGCTGCTAAAGATTTTATTGCTGAAAAGGGTTATGATTCTCAATATGGGGCACGACCGTTGAAACGGGCAATCCAAAAATATCTTGAAGATGAGATGGCCGAAGTAATTATTAAAGCTTCTTTATCTGAAGGAGACACAATTTCTATTGGCTTTGATAAGAAAACAGAGAAAATAAAAATTAAGATATTGGCCACCAAAAAGGCCACTTAAAATAGAAACCGGCTACTCGCCGGTTTTTTTATGCTTTGTTTCTTTACCCAAATACCGAACCACCATTAAGCTTATATCGTCGGTCTGTTTTGCTTCGCCTTTAAAGAGTTTTAAGCTTTTCATGATTCGTTTAATAATCTCTTTTGGTCGTAATTCAAGTAATGAACCAACATTACTAAATAATCGCTCTACACCATAAGTTTGTTCACTTTCATCTTTACAGTCTGTAACACCGTCAGTATATAAAACAATAGAATCTCCCTTTTCCAGAATAAGTTTATCTTCAGAATATTCTTTATTTGCATAAACACCTAAAGGCAATCCATGAGCAATGTCGAGTACCTCAATTTCTAATTCACCTCTTAAGATATACGGATAATTATGGGCAGCATTACTATAACTTAGCTCACCTGTATCAATATTCAAAATACCAATAAATAAGGTAAGGAAATGTTGATTAATATTCTGTTTTGACAACTCTTCATTGGCCAATTTCATAATATCACTGGCAGATAAAACAGTTGCTTTACTTTTTATAACGGTATGAGCTACAGCCATAAAAAGTGCTGCAGGAATTCCTTTTCCTGAAACATCGCCCATTGAAAAAAGCAAATGGGATGAATCAATAAAGAAATAATCATAAAGGTCGCCACCAATACTTTCAGCAGGATGAAGTTCTGCATAAAGTTCAACACATTTCTCCTTTGGAAATTTAGCATCAGATACGGGGATAATTGAAGTCTGAATTTCCTTAGCAGATTTTAAATCCCGTTCATATTTCCTTCTATCTTTTCTACTTTGATTTTGTTCTTTAAGATAGAGTTGATATTGCTGCTGAAAAGCGTTAAGGCTTTCATTCAGCAGTTGAAGCTCATTTCCTTTTCCTTTTTTTGCTCGTTCTGCAAAGCTGAACTTTTGAATTGAACGAATCATCTGCATTAATGGAGATAACATTTGCTTAAATAGAAGAACAATAACAAGCAATATAAACAAAAGCCCCACCGCTGATACAATAATAATTTTCCTGAAAATTACACTTAAGTCTTTAAATAACTCATTGTGAGGCAGAACAATGAGAATCAACCAATCGGTATGTGGAATATGAGCTGCATAAAACCAAGCTTTTTCATAATTGAGTATTTCAGGAAAAGCATATCCGGTTACAGAACCTTTTTCTTTTATGGTTTTTAGATATGAATTTATGTCTTCTTTAAATATTTCATCAGGTACATCAAAAATATTGCGTTGCATAATCCAATCTTTCATAGGATGCGTGATATATTCACCACTCTCTGATACAATGAAAGAAAACCCCCGTTCTCCAACTTCAATATTAGAAACAATTTTGTCTAGAAAATTTAAACTTACCTCACTGGATATAAAACCAATTTTTTCACCTTTTGGAGTAAAAATACTCTGGAAATACGAGATCAATAAAGTGCTGTCAAGCTTATTGCAGTAAAAAGGTTGTGACCACTTCCCTTTTTTATCTAGATTTTTTACTATTTCAGGAAAACGATAATTCATGCAAAAATCTTGATCATTTGATAGACGGATTTCATCGTCTGATCGAATAACCGAAATACTGGTTTTTTTTATTTGATCAGTGGGGCTGACTTCAGCATGAATACCATAAATAATAGGATTGGCCTTGACAACACCGGTCAGGAATAGATCTAAATCATTATTAGACAAATAATAAGAAGCCTGATTGACTACATTTTTACTAATCTCCTGAGTCGCAATAATTTGTCCGGACACATGATTAATAATCAAACCGGATTGATGGACAGCAGCTTTCTCAATATTTTGCATCAGTACTTTTTTACTGAAGTCGTAATTTAAATAGACAACCAAAGTAATTACAGTACTAACAGCTAAAATAATGTAGAGGCTGAGTCGAAAGGCTATGCTTCGTTTTTCCATGTGAAAATTGACAACAAGATTTTAATACAAGTTAACGAAAATGATTATCAAAGAAAAGTTTCTTTTTCTAGTTTCTTTAACCATTCACGAGTTCCGGGATATTCGCAGCTTTTTGCAGCAACAAAAGAGGCTTGTTCTAGTGCGTACTTAAAAGAATTACCGAGTAGGATAAAAAAACAAAAAGCACCATGAAAAAAGTCTCCAGCACCAAGAGTATCAACAGCTTTTATTAATGGAACCTCAATCTCTCCTTTCTCATTTTGATCTTCAAAAGAGAACCGCTCAGAGCCATTTGTTATCGCAATTTTAGAAATACCTTCTTCTTTTAAAAAATCAATCACATCAATTGTTGTTTTGCACTCTGGAGAATGAAAATTCGCAGAACAAATAGCATAATCAACGTAAGAAAGCATTTCTATTAGGTGTGGTTTCCAACTGCCTCCGTCAAATACTACAGGAATATTCATCTCGTTCGCAAGTTTGCACAATGGAATTGCAATTTCTGGGTAAAAGCCATCAATTAAAACTTGGGATGGACGAATTTCATCAAATACTTTTATGGGATCAATTTTAAAACCGTTTGCACTTGGATTGTAGGTGAAGATATTTCGGTCACCATTAGTTTTAGATGTAATTACAGAAGCCAAAACTGGAAGTTGTTTGTGACCATCGTAAAAGTCAATATGCTTTATATTGCACTCTTCAAAATCATTAGCAAACATTTCTTTAAAAGGACTATTCCCTACTCCACTTAGCAAAACTGACTCTCCACCCAAGAACGAATTTGCCACAGCAGCATTTGTCGCTGGACCTCCAATCAGGAGGTTTGGCTCTTCGGTTTTTATCTTAATGTTCGATAATGGAAATTCATCAACAAAATACTGAATATCTAAAGTTGATAAACCAATAAAAAGTGTTGTCATTTTAAAGTAGAATTGGCTAGATATAAATTAAAAAAACCGCCCTCTTTTGAAGGACGGTCTATATATAATTCTTGTGATTTTTATTAGGTATTCATTGCTCCACACACATTAATCACTTGTCCGCTTACGTAGCTTGAAAGATCAGAAGCCAGGAATAATGCAGTCTTCGCAACCTCTTCAGGAGTTCCGCCACGTTTCATAGGAATATTTGCTTCCCATGCCTTGCGTGATTCTTCTGGAATCTGTCCAGTCATTTCAGTAATAATAAAACCAGGAGCAATTGCATTACTACGAATGCCTCTTGAGCCTAATTCTTTAGCAATAGATTTGGTAAAACCAAGAATGCCTGCTTTAGAAGCTGAGTAATTTGACTGGCCAGCATTACCACTTACACCAACAACAGAGCTTAGGTTAATAATTGAACCCGAACGTTGCTTTAACATGGTGCGTTGTGCTGCTTTTGTAAAATTAAAAACTGATTTCAGATTCACAGTAATAACCGCGTCCCATTGCTCTTCCGTCATGCGCATTAATAAAGTATCTTTAGTAATACCAGCATTGTTTACTAGAGCATCAATGCTTCCAAATTCTTTAACTATTTCAGTAACTACTTTATCTGTATCTTCATAATTGGCTGCATTTGAAGCATATCCTTTAGCTTTTACGCCAAAAGCATTTAATTCAGCTTCAGTAGCTTTCATATTCTCATCATCAAACAAATCAGTAAAAGCGATATTACATCCTTCTTGTGCAAATTTTATAGCAATTGCTTTACCAATTCCACGGGAAGCACCCGTTATAATAGCTGTTTTTCCTTCTAATAATTTCATTTATTCTTTTTTTCGAAGTTTATTTTGCAGAGCAAATGTAATAAAATTCATTTAAGCTTTATTCAATTTGGAATTGTTCATGTTTATATAAACATATCCTTTTTAAAGTACATCGAAAAAATAATCAGAATATTTAAAAAATAACAAATCATGCTACGAAGATTTCATTTGAAGACTATCTTATAATACATTTGCAAACAAATAAATATAATGATCAGGCTTTCAATAGTTGTATATGGTTTAAATACCAAAATTAGAACGAAAAGTTTGCTCGTCATGTAATATAATGAAACTCAAAATGATTGATCAATCTACCATATGTGCCATTGCAACAGCTCCGGGAATGGGTGCTATTGCAACTATCAGACTTTCAGGCGAAGAAGCTATTCAAATCACAGATAAAGTTTTCCAATCAAAAAAGAAAGCAAAGAAACTAGTAGAGCAGCCGGCAAATTCTATTCACTATGGCGAAATTAAGGATGGTATTGAAGTGATAGATGAAGTATTGGTTAATCTATTTAAAGCCCCCCACTCTTTTACAGGAGAAGATATAGTTGAGATTGGGTGTCATGGAGCCGTTTACATACAGCAACGGATATTAGAACTGCTATTAAAGAATGGTGCGAGAATGGCTAAGCCAGGTGAATTTACACAACGTGCATTTCTGAATGGAAAGATGGATCTTTCACAGGCCGAGGCAGTTGCTGACTTAATTGCTTCAACCAACGCATCTGCTCATAAATTGGCGCTTTCACAAATGCGTGGTGGCTTTTCAAAAGAGATCAGCAGTTTGCGGGAGCAGTTGTTGCACTTTATAGCTATGGTTGAACTGGAGCTTGATTTTGGTGAAGAAGATGTAGAATTTGCTGATCGTGGAGACTTGGTTAAACTTACCAATAAGATTGAGCAATTAATTGGCAAATTGGCAAATTCCTTTCAATTAGGTAATGCAATTAAAAACGGCATCCCTGTATCGATTGTTGGAGAAACCAATGTAGGTAAGTCTACCCTACTCAATGCCATTTTAAACGAAGAAAAAGCAATTGTGTCAGATATCCATGGTACTACCCGTGATGTAATTGAGGATGTTATAAATATTGATGGAACTGCTTTCCGATTCTTTGATACAGCAGGAATTCGAGAAACGGTCGATGAAATTGAAACTATTGGTATTGAGCGCACATATAACAAGCTTGATCAGGCTACAATTGTACTACTTGTACTCGATTTAAATAATCCGGTTGAATTAATGACCGAACGATTGCAAAAAATTAGAGATCGAATTGATTCTCAGCAATTAATCATCGTTGGTAACAAAGCTGATTTAGGAGGACGAGAAAAAATTAATGGACTACTTTCTTCTGTTGAGTTAGCTGACAATGAAGATATCGTTTTTATTTCTGCAAAAGGCAGACAAAATATGGAAAGCCTAATTGAACTGCTCAAAGAAAATGCAGGTATTGGACAGATGGAATCTGAAGATGTTATTGTAACTAACCTTCGCCACTTCGAAGCCCTTAAAAATGCACATGAAGCAGTATTGCGTGTCAACAATGGATTGGAGACGGGAATTTCAGGTGATTTTCTGGCACAAGATATTCGCGAATGCTTGCATTATCTGGGTGAAATTACTGGAGAAATATCAACTGACGAAATTCTAGGGCATATCTTTAAAAACTTCTGTATCGGAAAATAAAAAAGTCCCTCGGTTAGAGGGACTTTTTTAAAAAAATGTAGTTAATATGTTGTGCTATACTACTCTTACATTTACGGCATTCAATCCTTTTTTTCCATCTTGAAGATCGAACTCAACTTCATCATCTTCTCTAATAACTTCTTTAATACCACTTACGTGAACGAAATACTCTTCTGAAGATTCAGAATCTTTAATAAAACCAAAACCTTTTGATTCGTTAAAAAACTTAACTGTTCCTTTATTCATTATTGTAATAATTAATTTCGTGCAAGTTACATTTAATTTCTAGATTTTACAATTGGTTTTTTTCATATCTAAAAAATCGATTATTATAGGTGATATCCATCTAAAATGAAGGGACTAAGTATTTTTAAGTCGTTTTCAATTTGTTGACATGATACATGAAGATAATAACGGGTCTTTCAATATGATTGGCTGGTTAGAGGATATAGCAGCAATCGACAAAATATATTTTTATACTTTTGCGGGGCAACGAATATTAAGAAATGAAATTAAAGAAACTAAGTCCGGAGTTGGTTAGCGGAATAATTGATGCTGGTTTTGATAAAGAACCAAAAGAAATCCAGACCAATTGTATGCCGAAGATAAAATCAGGAGGAGACCTATTTGTCATTGCTCCAGAAGGTTCAGGAAAATCAACAGCTATTGTTATTGGAGTTATCCAACAACTTAAAAAAGCTTTTGAAGAGGCACCACGCGCTATTATAATGGTTGAAAGCAAAGAAAAAGCTTTTGAGCTGGAAGAACAATTCGAAATTCTTGGAAAACATACCAACCTGCGCACTTTTACCGTATTTGACCATGGCAATCTGCAATTTCAAAAGGATTGTATTTACGAAGGGTTAGACATCTTAATTGGAACACCCAAACGCATTAATGAACTTTTGAGTAATACTGGAATTCCAAGCACTAAATTAAAACTTTTGGTCGTTGATGACGCAGAAACAATCTTTCCAAACCGTCATCATCCTGTGGTTTATCGAATAGCTGATGGATCTAAAAAAATTCAGTGCTTAATGTTTGCAAATAGATGGCACGAAAAAATGGACGATCTTTCAGAGCGTATTATGAAAAACCCACAGTTTGTAGAAGTTAAGTCTTAACTATTCCTTACACTCCATAATCTTCATTTATACGATTTGGCAGCAAAAGGAAGAATCGCTACTTTCAGAGCTTAAACCAATAAGCAACATTATCTGATGAAAGAGAAAATCTTATTTGCCACTCTATTTTTTATTTTGCTTGGATCAATCGTCAATGCTCAGGATTTTAAGGAGGTAAGCTATAAACAGGTTGACACTACTGAGCTCAAAATGCAAGTTATCTATCCGGAAGAAATGGAAGAAAGTAAAAGCTACCCAGCTATTGTATTCTATTTTGGCGGAGGATGGAATGGTGGTACTGTTTGGCAATTTAAGGAACACGCAAAATATTTCTCAAAACGAGGAATGATTTGTTTTCTTGTTGACTATCGGGTAAAATCACGGCAACAAACTACTCCTTTTGAATCGTTAAAGGATGCCAAATCAGCTATTCGTTTTATTCGGAAGAATGCTAAGACCTTTCGTGTTGACACGAATCGAATTGTAGCATCGGGAGGTTCTGCAGGAGGCCATTTGGCAGCGGCAACAGCATTAATTGAAAAATACAATGAAAGTACTGATGACATTTCTATAAGCTGCAAACCCAATGCGTTGGTATTATTTAACCCAGTTATTGATAATGGACCGGGAGGCTATGGTTACGAAAGAATTGCCGAGAAATTTATGTGTTTTTCCCCTCTTCATAATATTCGTAAAGGAGCTCCACCAACTATTCTTTTTCTGGGTAGTGCCGATAAATTAATCCCTGTAGAAACAGTTAAGTACTACAAAACAGTAATGGAAAAAGTTAAAAGCACATGCGAACTATTTATTTATGAAGGCCAACAGCACGGATTTTTCAATTTTAAAAACATCAATATTTATAAAGAAACCATTTTTGAAACGGATAAGTTCCTTACTAAATTGGGATTTTTGAGTGGTGTGCCAACCATTAATGATTAAAGTTATTATTAATTCATTTTTACTAAAATTACGATTCAATAATATTTTGAAATGAATCTGCTTATCTTCGGTGTACTTAAATTAAAAAATTGAAAAAACAGAAACTCATAAAAGCAGAAGAAATTGCAAACAGTATATCTCACGCAGTAGGTATTGTATTGGCTGTTGCCGGGATAAGTTTACTTGTAGTTTTCGGAGCTCTTTATGGTGATGCCTGGCATATTGTAAGTTTCTCTGTTTTTGGGGTAAGTATGATTACCTTGTATCTGGCCTCTACCCTCTTTCACGGAGCAAAAAGACCACGCTTAAAATACATGCTCAATAAGTTTGATCATTCAGCTATATACATTTTGATTGCTGGTTCATACACTCCCCTTTCTCTTATTTCACTTCGAGGCTGGGTTGGCTGGACTATTTTTGGATTAATTTGGGCACTTGCAATTGCTGGCGTAGTTTTTAAAGTTTGGTTTTATTCTACACGCTTCAGTAAGCTTTCAACCATTCTTTATGTTGCCATGGGATGGTTGGTAATTATTGCAATTGTTCCGGTAATCAAAAATGTACCCGAAACGTCATTGTGGTTTTTTCTGGCTGGAGCTTTAAGCTATTCCGGTGGAGTAGTCTTTTTTGTTATAAAAAAAGTCCCATTTTTTCATCTGGTATTTCATCTTTTTATTTTAGGAGGTTCCGTTTGTCATTTCTTCGGATTCCTTTTCCTTTTGCCCATCTGATTGAACTACGTTTAATAGTTCTGTGAAGATTGCTGGCAATTCACTTTCAAACCTAAGATTATTACCTGTAACCGGGTGTTTAAAAGCAATTACTGATGCGTGTAGAAATAATCGCCTAATTCCAAAACGCTCGGTAATTATTTTGTTGAATGTAAAATCACCGTGATGCGAATCTCCAACAATATCATTTCTGATTCCAGCAAAATGTTGCCTGATTTGATGCCAACGACCTGTTTTGGGAAAAACCTTAACCAGGTTTAGATTGACATTTTCACGTTCTTTGTATGATATATTGCTTGTTACTACCTTTTCTCTTGTATAATTAGTTTCCGCGGGCTTTTTAAAGCGGGTTTTCTTTTTTACAGTGACTTTTCGATCTATCGTACCTGCCTCTGGCAAATCGCCTAAAACAATGGTTGTGTATTCTTTATCTACTTCCTTATTCTCAAATTGCTTGGTTAATAAATTTGCCACTTCAGATGATAATGCCAAAACCATAACTCCCGATGTTTTTGCATCCAGACGGTGCACATTAAAAATCCCTTTTCCCAATTGTTTGCCAAGATTTTTAGTGAGGTAGTCAGCGTCATGTTGCATAAAATCATTCTTGTGAACGGGCAAACCTTCAGGCTTGTCGACAACCACAATATCGTTGTCCTCGTATATAATTGAAATTTGAATAGAGTCCATGTCATTTTTATATTGAGGCAAAAGTACTATTTTTATTTAGGGGATTTTTAGTAGAAATAAATAGATAATCCATTTAGGCAAAAGGATGAATAAAATTAGTTCAATCAGTTTTTTACTTGTTGTTGTAGGCTTGATGGGCTGCATTCAGAATAAGGTAGAAACAATAGAAAAGACAATACTTGAAATTGAAAAGAAATTTGCACCCGATAAACGGGAGGCTCATTTTGAAGTCAAGGTTAACCATCAAAATGGAAAAGTGATTTTAGTTGGGGAAACTTCGATGGCTGAAGCAAAAAAACAGTTATTAGAACAAATTCAAACAGATGAAATAATTGATAGCATTATTATTCTGCCTAATACTGATAGTAACAATTGGGGATTAACAATTTTACCTGTTTCTAATTTGCGAAGCAAACCTACCTACAGTTCAGAATTAGTATCACAGGCATTAGCAGGAACTCCGGTAAGAGTTCTAAAACACAGTGGAAACTGGAGTTTAGTGCAAACACCTGACAGATATATTTCGTGGCTGGTAAGTTCTTCAATCCAATTCATGAACAATGACGAATTTGACAGTTGGAAAAAATCGAAACGGTTATTGGTGAAAATTGACTCAACCCCTGTATTTTCTCACCCAGATATAAATTCAACGATCTTATCCTCGTTATATCGAGGAAGTTTATTGGTTCAAAAGGATGAGGCAACAAGCTTTTATAAGATTCAGCTCCCATCTGGGAAAACAGGATATATTGCAGAAGAGAGCATTATCCCATTTCAGGAATGGGCACAAGGAGATAAAATTAGTCCTCTCCAAATGATTGAACTTGGAAAAATCTATATAGGACGTTCTTATTTGTGGGGCGGCACCTCCCCTGCTGCGTTTGATTGTAGTGGTTTTATAAAAACGCTTCATTGGTCGCAAGGCATTATTCTTGCCCGCGATGCGTCTCTTCAGGTTCGACATGGAGAAATTGTAACTATTGATAAAAATTATTCAAATCTTCTTGCAGGCGATTTGCTCTTTTTTGGCTTTTCTGCAAATGATACTAAGCACGAAAGAGTGACTCATGTTGGTATGTACATCGGTAATAAAGAGTTTATTCATGCATCGGGTATGGTTAAAATCAATAGTTTCAACCCTAATGCTGAAAACTACAGTAAAGAGCGGGAAAATACCTTATTGCATGTCCGTCGGATTTCTGGAAGCATAGATACAGAGGGAATTCAATCAATAAAAGATCATCTATGGTATTATTAATTCTTTAGAATAAAATTGAAGTAATTGATTTTTGTAAGGCTAGTATATGAAAAAAAATCGCAGACAATTTATTAAGAAAGCAGTAGCAATTACTGCAACAAGTATGATTTATAAAATAGCCATACCACATATTGGCTCGGACAAGTCTAAAACTCTAAGTTTTCGCTATCGACCTTACAATCTTGACTTAAAACATGTTTTCACCTTAGCGAACAGTTCAAGAAAAACCACTCCGGTAATGCTTATTGAATTGGAATTTGATGGTATTATCGGTTTTGGAGAAGCTTCAATGCCACCTTATTTAGGTGAAAACCAGCAAACTGCTGCGGACTTCTACTCCAAAATAGATCTAGAACAGTTTTCTGATCCTTTTCGAATGGATGAAATTCTTAACTATGTTGATGAAATTGATAACGGTAATCATGCAGCAAAAGCATCTATTGATATTGCATTGCATGATTTGGTTGGAAAGTTATTAAATAAACCCTGGCATAAAATATGGGGATTGAGTCAGGAGGATACTCCAGATACTTCATTTACTATTGGCATTGACAAACCAGACGTGGTTAGGCAAAAGGTTAAGGAAGCAGCACAATTCAAAATTCTTAAGATAAAATTGGGTGCAGGGAATGATAAAGAAATGATTGAAACTATTCGTTCTGTTTCGAATGTACCTTTATGTGTTGATGTTAACCAGGGGTGGAAAGATAAGCAACATGCTCTTGAAATGATTTATTGGTTAAAAGAGCAAGGTGTAGTATTTGTTGAACAGCCAATGTCGAAAACAGATCCTGACGGAATGTCCTGGCTTACTCAGCATAGTCCGCTACCAACAATAGCAGATGAAGCGCTTCAGCGATTACCAGATGTATTAAAGGCTCATCAGGTGTATTCTGGTATCAATATAAAACTGATGAAATGTACCGGCATGCGTGAAGCTTATAAGATGATCACACTTGCCAAATCACTGGAGATGAAAGTTATGATTGGCTGCATGACTGAGACTTCCTGTGCCGTTTCTGCAGCAGCTCAGCTTGCACCATTGGCAGAATGGGCTGATCTTGATGGAAATTTACTTATTAAGAATGATGTTTTTGAAGGTGTGAAAATTATTGATGGCAAGGTAACTTTAAATGACCTTCCTGGAATTGGCATCAAAAAACGTTGATCCTTGATTAAAGATCATCAGTATTTTTTCTTGTTTTGTGATCTTTTCGTGATAATTTTTAACATTTGTTTTCAAACTTCCTGCCTCGTTCTTTGTCTTAAAAAGAAAAAAGATGAAGCAATTAATTATAATAGTCCTGTTGGGATTGACTATTGGAGTATTCGGTCAGGACAAAAAAGAAAAAAGGAATATGAATTACAATCAGTTGAATTCATTTGAAAAGTATGTCATTCTAGATAAAGGTACAGAACCACCATTTACGGGTAAATTTAACAAACACAAGGAGGATGGAACTTATACCTGCAAAAAATGTAATGCACCACTATATGAGTCTGATGATAAATTTGATTCGGCTTGTGGATGGCCTAGTTTTGATGATGAAATTGAGGGAGCTGTAAAAAAAACAGTTGATGCAGATGGCCGAAGAACTGAAATTACATGTTCAAATTGTGGTGGGCATTTAGGACATGTATTTAAAGGTGAAGGATATACTGACAAGAATACTCGACATTGTGTGAATTCAGTTTCATTAAATTTTAAACCCGAGGGAAAATAAAAAAGCTGCCGAAGCAGCTTTTCATTAATTCGTTTTAATAATCTTTTCGCCATCCATATAAAAAATGGAAAGATATCCTTTTTTGCTGGCAGCAATCTCCTTGCGAAGCTCTGCAATCTTATGCAACTCATCAGTGCACTGGTCACCGGCATTTGCTTCATGAGCATGACCTTCTTCTTCAACCTCAGCTTCCATTTCAGCAACATAATTCTCATCAATCCGGATTTCCTGTAATATTCCACTAATTTTCAGATCGCTTCCCATCTGTTCTTGTGAAAATGAGCCTATTCGATTTCCAGCTTCAACTTTAATTGTAATATCTTCATTGCTTCCCATTAAGAAACATCTTTTGCCACTATGCTTACATACATGAGAAACTGTTCCTATGATAACGACTGTCTTGCCAACAAGGTCATCCCCTTTTTCTTGAATCTGATCGACAGTTAATACTACGGAATCTTGCTGAACAGCTTTTTGTTTTGTTGAATTATTACAGGCAGCAAAGCAAGCAACAAGTGCTAGTAAATAAATTAGTTTTTTCATTTTAATCGTTATAAGTTTTTCAGACGTAAAATACTAAAAATACTCCTGGGATTAGAAAGCCTAATAGAGTTAACCAAAGGCCTCGTCCAGTAATTCCTTTTTTTCCTTTTAATATGAGTAATCCGGAAATTGTTACAAAAATTAAGATGACACTCATTGCATCAGCAACCCAAACCCATAATTTTCGGGTCCCTGCAAGATGTAATTTATTGATCTGATAAAAGACCGGACGTTTAATTAGCAACTCCATCTCAACAAAACCAGATTCTGGATTATACATGACCATTCCATTCTCGACAAATACCTTGAGCATACCATTATTAGCAATAAAGTGTTTTTTATAAACTGGAACATGATCAAACTTTTCAAGTATGCTTTTTACCTCCTGTTGATTAAATGATCTTCTAGCCTTTTCAATCTCTTGTGATTCTTGAACTACGGTATGATGCGGGTTCCAATCTTTATGGTGATTTAATGCTATACCTGATATTGAATAGATTAAAACCATACCAGTAATAAAATATCCAAAATCTCGATGAAGTATGCGAAGTAATTTTCTGATTTTCATTACAATTTAAATTTCGTAAGAGAGCATATGTTTTATATATTTGCACTATAGTTAATTTCACAAAGTAAGTAAAAATTTAAAATATTAGGAATGATTATCGCAATACCAACACAAAACAATCAACTTGATAACCATTTTGGTCACTGTGAATCTTTTACATTGATTGAAGTTGATGATTCGAGAATAATTAAAAAGAAAGAATCAATGGCAAGTACTAATGTATGTGGATGTAAATCTGATTTGGCCGGTGACTTGGAGCAAAAAGGAGTTAAGCTACTCTTAGCTGGTGGAATTGGAGAAGGAGCTATAAAGAAGCTTAAAATCCATCATATTGATGTGATTCCTGGATTTTCTGGCACAGTTGACGAAGTAATTGAAAAATGGAAATCAAATGATTATTCAAAAAAATTAAAAATTTGTACAGAGCATCATAACTGTTCGCATTAGTCAACAATGCAATTCTCGGCAAGTTGGGCATCAATAACGCGATATACTTCATCGTAGTTGTTGGTGCCCATTATTTTCGCACGTAATATTGCTGCTCCAGCAAAATCATTGATGTAAATTTTATAAAATCGTTTTAAAATATTGAAGTTTTTAATGCCACCCCAATTACTCTCAAACAGTTGTGTATGGAAAAGTAACTGCTTCAATTTTTCTTCCTTCGACGCTTCAACTTCAACTTTATTAAAAAACCAGGGTGTATGAAAAATTCCTCTTCCAATCATTATCCCATTAACACCAAACTTCTGCGAATAGTCTGTGGCTTGTGAATAAGAGAAGACATCCCCATTCCCGATAATAGAAATTTCAGGACTGATTTGATCTTTAATCTTGACTGCTTTTGCAATTTCATCCCAATTTGCCAGACCATCTGATTGTTGTTTTTGTGTTCGCCCATGCAAGGTAATTGCAGCTGGTTTTGTAGATAAAATCTGTTCCATCCAGCGTTCTGTTTCATGCTGTCTAATCCCGGTTCTTGTTTTTACCGATACTGGTAAATTAGTTGCTTCTTTTGTTGCTAGAATAATTTCCTGTGCTAATTGAGCTTGATCAATTAATGCGCTGCATGATCCCTGTTTCACAACGTTCTTTACCGGGCAGCCCATATTTATATCCAAGCCATCAAAATCGTATTCTTCAGTAATATCCTTTGCAACCTTGTGAAAAATGTCTGGCTTATTTCCCCATATTTGAGCAACAAGACGGATACCTTTTTCTTTCAGTACTTTTCTTTCCGATTCACTAACAATCAATCTTTCAGAAACTCGCTTTCGCCCAACAGGATGGTTCATTCCATCAACTGCAGTAAATTCAGTGAAAAGAACATGCAAACAACCTTTTTCTGAATTTCTAGCAACCAATTCCCTGAACGATGTATCCGTTACATCTTCCATGGGTGCAAGTGCCATAATTGGGTTATCTATCTTTTGCCAGAAATTATCCATCTATTTACTCTCTACCTTGACTTTGTGATCGATACTTTTTCTAAAACTTTTTCGGTTGCCAAATTTACGTCTGAATGAGTGAACGTGCAAATGTCTGTCCTCTTCAGGTGCAAATAATACTAACTTACACTCATTGTCACAGCAACCATCATATTTTATGGCGCATTCTTTACACTGTAAAAATAGAAGGTGGCATAAATCATTTGCACAATTCGTATGTGTATCACACTTTTTGCCACATTGATGACAATGAGAAATAATTTCGCCATTAACTGATTCTCCAAGACGAGCATCAAATACAAAGTTTTTACCAATAAATTTAGACTCTAAATTCAAAGTCTTTATTTGTCTTGCATATTCTAAAATACCACCATACAATTGGTTTACATCTTTAAAGCCGCTGTGTTTCATATATGCACTTGCTTTTTCACAACGGATACCACCGGTACAATAAAGTAGAATCTTACTGTTTTTTTGGTCTTCAAATTGATTCAATACCATTTCAATTTCTTCTCTGAAAGTGTCAGCTTCAGGACAAACAGCTCCTTTAAAGTGTCCAATCTCGCTCTCATAATGATTTCGCATATCGATCACTATAGTTTCAGGATCATCAATAAGATTATGAAATTCCAAAGCAGATAAGTGCTTTCCTACATTTCCGACATTAAATTTATCATCACTCAAACCATCGGCCACTATTTTTGACCTAAGCTTGATTGTCAGTTTATAAAATGATTTACCATCATCTTCAATAGCATATTTAATTGGCACTCCACATAAATAATAGTTTGCATCAATCGTATCTCGAAAGGCTTCAAAATTGAATTCTGGCACACTCATTTGAGCATTAACTCCCTCACTAGCAATGTATATTCGACCAAGGCAATTCAAATCATTCCATTTCTGATACAATTCGTTTCTAAATGCTATAGGATTTTCGATTCTTCCATATTTATAAAATGAAATCGTTTTCCTTTCAAATTCTTCATTGTTTAAAAGAGCCATTAACTCTTCCCTATTTTTACGGTTGTACAATTCCATGTTGTAATTTATTTGCGCCGGCAAATATAGAAAATATATCAAATAAAGATAAAAAGGTATTTTAATCGAAAAGATAACTATAAAGAGCATGTACTAAACAAAACATTTTATTAAAGCTATAATGCCTATGAAGTCACATTTTATATTATAAAACATGTTTCTGTTTCTTAGGTCTTGAAAAACAAAATCTTACAAGCCAAAAAAAACAATGCATTTACAAATCATTAATAAATTTTAAGGTTTTTTTCAAGATCGTTTAAAATATATACTATATTAGCCGAGCATTTAATAGATCAAGTGCTTTAAAATGAAATATTTAGAATACCTTTTCTCTTTAAACCAATATCTATTTTCTGATTTAACTAAGCTAAATTATGGACAACGGGTTATCATGACGATGATAGCCCGCTTTTTTTTAAAAGCTTTTGTATAAGTGTTTTAAACGGAAAGTAAATAATGTAGCTGCAACTCCCAATCCACTCAGAAATCCTATCCAAACACCAATAGCTCCAAAGTTAAGAACAATGGAAAAAAGATAGCTTACAGGTAATCCCAGTACTGCGTATGACAAAAAAGCCATAAACATTGGAACAGTTACATCAGCTAAGCCCCTTAATGCACCAAGCAAAACCACTTGTACTCCATCAAATATTTGAAACAGCGCCGCTATTATAAGTAGCTGCGCAGCAATTCGCACTACATTAATGTCTTCAGTAAAAAGAAATGGAAGTTGGTTGCGAAGTAAAACAAAAACGATCCCCATAATAAACATGAATGAAACAACCATGTGTAATGACGCAAAGACTGTACGCTTAAGTATATCATAGTTTTTAACTCCATGCTCATGGCTAATCTGGATTGTTGTTCCTGAGCTTATTCCAAGACTAATCATATAGGTCATAGTAGCGATACCCAATGCAACCTGATGTCCGGCAAGCGCTTCTTTCCCAAGCCATCCCATCATTATAGCTCCAGCCGCAAAAGTGGTTATTTCAACAATTACTTGAAACCCAATAGGAATGCCTATTCTCAAAATTTCGAGCATTTTGCTTTTAATAAGTCTGGAGTGATAAGCAATTGAAAATAGATGCCTGTATTTCTTATTCTTTAATATGATCGGAATAAGTATTATTGGCATAACAATCCTCGAAATTAATGTAGCCCATCCGGCACCAAGCAAACCCAATTCTGGGAATCCTAGCTTTCCAAAAATTAGAAGATAATTAAGAATGATATTAATCGTATTTGAAGTAAGAGTAATATACATTGCAATTTTCGTATTCCCCACCCCTTCCAAAAACTGTTTAAACGAATAGAATAAGAACAGTGGAATTAATGAAGCAACCAATTGCAAGAAATACGGCAAAGCTAATTCAACAACTTCTTCCGGCTGCCCCATTTTATTTAGGAATAGGCTTGCACCTCCCATTATACATACAACAAGAATGGTCATTAATGCATGAATAAACAGACCATTTTTCAAATATTCGCCTACCTGTTTTTCTTTTTTCTGGCTATACGCTTTTCCAACAATAGGTGTTAGTCCCAAACATATACCAATACCGAATAGCATACCAATATGAAATACATTTGAAGCAAACGAAGCAGCAGCAAGTTCAGCTGTCCCAACATGGCCAACCATCATATTATCAGCCAGCGATACAGTTACCTGTCCTATTTGAGAAAGCACAACTGGCCCAGCTAATAATAATATCTTGTTATATAGTGGAATATAATCCCTGATTTTCATGGCAATTAATAGAAGTAATTTAAAACACAAAAACTCAATTCTTTTTAGAAAGAGTTAAATGCCCGGCAAAAATACGCTTAAGATTGAAAATTATAAAGAGAACCAGTAATTAAACTTGATCATGAATACATTTTGAGAATCATTTCCAAATAGATCACCAAAACTATCAAATACTGAAGAGCGATATTCTCTGTTTATTTTTAAACTGGAAGAATTCCATACAAGATACAATGTTGATCCTGGCATGAATTCCCACCGGGCAACAAGGTTTGAGCGAAACTCCTGATAGTCGAAGTCAGGCTGTGAGATAGAATATTCTTCCCCCATGTTTTCGATAAAGGAATAGGTATTATTTTCAAGCGGAGCTTTATCAATAGGCAGATAACGTTTATTGATATCGCGATTACTTCCATCTATTACCCTTCTAAAATCACTATAATTACCTACTGATGCATATGGATTGGCATAATACTGAAGTGATAATTCAGGCGATAGAAAGTACTCCAGCCTTATGGTTGCCTGCAATGTCTTTCGTTTTATAGTACCAACCAAATATCCAGAATCTCCATTTGAAAGACCAACTTTCCGTACGTATTGATGATGATCAGTTAGTAAATCATAATCAGCACTGGTGCTAATACTCAGCCGATCATTAATTTGCCAGCGAACTAGAAAGTTGTGCAGATTTCTTTTTGAAATATTATCATCATAAGTGATGTAGCGTGTTCCCAGAGCTAGCATTAAATCTTTTGATGCATTTGTTTGAAGATAAACCTGACTATCCCAACTATTATCTTTAAATAACTTTGGTCCACCTCTTAATTCACGTGTATCAAATACATTAAAGTCATACTCAAGGTTTAAGTATACACTCCATAAATTCGTAAAACGCATATACCCAAGAAAACCGAGCTCATCTTTTGTATTTTCACCTCCATAGCTCCATTCGTGTTTTTGCTGTATACGTCCCCAGTAGTTTCTTAAAATACCTTTTGGCTTATTTACCTGATATTTTAGTTCAATTTCCTGATTAATAAAATCTGCCTGTCTCAAATATCCAACATCATTCAGATCGATACCCGGCGAACGCCAACTAAAACTTCCAGTTGCTCTAAATTTTCCACTTCGTTTTCCACCCTCAATTTCACCACCATGCCCCGAAAGGTTAGTTCTTGAAGGATCATAATCCAGGTGATCGGCATCTTCACGTTGGTAATAATGTTGAGAAGCTAGTTGTAATTTAGTTATGGCTTCTTCACTACCACGAACATCGCTAAAAAAGCCTTTCATATCGATAAAGTATTTACGCTTTTTCCAGTTATGCTGAAAATCAATTCCACCAGCCAATGATGAACTTGGTAAAAACTCAAGATGATTATTATTAATATCTCGAATTGTAGAAGTCATCATACCACCAAGAACGGTATTTCCATCGTTAAAATCTTGTTTTAACCGACCAATAAGAAAGATGGAAAATGGCTCAACCGTTTCATCTCTTTTATCACTAGCTCCATAGATTGTTGCATTCTCCTTAGCTGTAAAACTCTGCACCAAACCCACAGACATTCCTTTTTTTGTTTTCCCTGTTACTTTCAATGCACTTATGATTGATGTATTATCAGGCATCGACATTGTTTCGATTTCATCATCAATCTCTGGAAAATATATTGGGGCACGACCAATCCTTCTGGAATAAAAAAGGAAATCACGCCCCATGCTATAATCAAGGATGTTGTTACCTTCTAGAAAGAATGGGCGTTTCTCGTCATAAAACACCTCATAGCTCGTTAAGTTAAGAATTGATGGGTCTGCTTCAACTTGTCCAAAATCGGGATTTATCGTATAATCTAATGTAAAGTCTGAACTCAATCCGATCTTGCCGTCTAGTCCAAACCCATAATTAGATTTATTCTCAAATTTTGAATCGGGTGAGAATTTAGCGCTAGCATAAGGCTGAAATTCAATATTACGTTTAGGATTTATTCCTTTAATTCCTCTTAATTCACCAAATAAATAAACCATTTCAGGGGCGTCAATAGGAATCAATTTCCATTGATCTTCTTCCATAAACCGATCAATCCAGCGCCAAACATGCATGCCCCATACCTGTTCTTCAGCTTTAGCAAAACGTAACTGACTAAACGGAATACACATTTCTGCCATCCACATTGAATCTCCAACACTCGCTTTTCCATCCCATACAGAATTCCAATTATAATCCCATTCATATGCATCAAGGTGTACCAAGTCAACTTTTTGTCCTGCGGCCGAAACATTAAATTCAAATGCAGATCGATTGTCATTGTATGAATCCAAAGCTATTCCGGCAATATCGCCTTCAAATTCATCTCGACGACTTAAAATTGAACGAATTAATTCAGGTTCATCATCGTAACACTTTATCCCAACATATAAATTTCGGTCATCGTACAGTATGCAAATTTCAGTTTCCTGAGATGGTTTTTTTGCCTGTAGGGGTTGTTGTTGTATAAAACCACCGCTCCAATTGCCTTTTCCCCAACAAATATCAGTCAGTTTTCCATCAATTTTTGGTTTATTTTCAAGACGGGAAGCATAGTAGATTCTTTGATTACTGGTGTGATAATTCACCAAGGAATCGGCGGATAAATTATATTCACCTGTAGATTGTGAAAAAGCACAAAAAGCTGACAGATAAAGAATTAAAAACAGGAGGGATGAATTTCTTGACATAATAATTTTAGTTCAGTGATGCAAATATAACATAATTTAACAAAAAATAACATAACTATTTCGACAAAATCTTTCGTATATTATTAGCAATATTTTTTATTGCCTGAAAACATTTTCTAATTAATATGGTTTTTAATAGAAATTTAATAGATTCGTTGGTTTAATACATCTATATATTTATAGTATTAAGACTTTATCATGAAGAAGATCAATAAAGTTCTGGTAGCAAACCGGGGTGAAATTGCAATCCGAATAATGCGCACATGCAGAGAAATGGATATTGCAACAGTTGCTGTTTTTTCAGAAGCCGACCGAACATCAATGCATGTCCGGTATGCGAATGAAGCCTATTATATAGGTACAGCACCATCAAAAGAAAGTTATTTAAAGGCTGAAAAAATTATTGAAGTAGCTCTGGAATCTGGAGCAGACGCCGTGCACCCCGGCTATGGGTTTTT
The DNA here is from genome assembly GCA_965372405.1 of uncultured Sunxiuqinia sp. Taxonomy (GTDB): domain Bacteria; phylum Bacteroidota; class Bacteroidia; order Bacteroidales; family Prolixibacteraceae; genus Sunxiuqinia. The sequence continues at coordinate 41,402 of CBDVCE010000018.1, read as the reverse complement.
ATCGGAGAATGCTGAGTTTGCGAGACTCTGCAAGCAAAACAACATCATTTTCATTGGTCCTTCACCTGAGGTTATCGAAACTATGGGTGATAAAATTGAGGCCAGAAAAACAATGATTAATGCAGGCATTCCCGTTGTTCCCGGTACAACCGAGGCAATCTCAAGTGAAGAAGATGCGATAGAAATCATAAGCAAGGTCGGCTTGCCTGTGATGATAAAAGCCTCTTCAGGCGGCGGAGGGAAAGGCATGCGATTGGTTCATGAAGCTAGTGAGATTATTACAGCCGTGAGAGGAGCACGTTCCGAAGCTCTAAGTTCATTTGGAGATGATGCCGTTTACATTGAAAAATATGTAAGCTCACCACATCACATTGAATTTCAAGTGTTAGGTGATCATCACGGGAATATAATTCATCTTTTTGAGCGGGAATGTTCAATTCAGCGAAGACATCAAAAAATGGTTGAAGAAACGCCTTCTACTTTGATGACACCTGAACTTCGGGAACAAATGGGCAAACATGCTGTAGAAGCGGCTCAGGCTGTTAATTACGTAGGTGCTGGAACCATTGAATTTTTGGTGGATAATGACCTGAACTACTATTTTCTGGAAATGAATACACGACTTCAGGTTGAGCATCCGATTACTGAACGTGTTACAGGAATTGACTTGGTAAAGCAGCAAATTCTAGTTGCTGAAGGGAACGAGCTCAAACTAAAACAAGAAAACTTAAAGCAACAAGGACATGCTATAGAATGTCGTGTTTATGCGGAAGATTCTGACAATAACTTTATGCCGAGCCCTGGCCGAATTCATAGTATTACACAGCCTTTAGGTTTAGGTGTTCGAACAGATGGATACGTTTATGAAGGATATGAAATTCCAATTCACTACGACCCAATGATTTCTAAATTAATTGTATGGGCGCAGAACAGGGACGAAGCCATTAAACGTATGAAAAGGGCTCTGTATGAATATAAAATTACAGGAGTTAAAACTTCGCTGAAATTCTTGGAAAAAATCATGGATTCAGAAGATTTTAAGTCTGGGAATTATGATACTACTTTCATAGAGAAGAACAAAGACAAACTTCTTTTTGATGATAGATGCGAGCGCGAATGTCAGGATATGGTGATTATTGCCACGTATTTTGATTTCATTAATCGCATGAATAAAGTAATTCCAACCAAAGAGCTTAATCCTGCTAAAAATCGCTGGAAAAAATATACATACCAAAAGAATTTTGACCGTTTATAAAAAATCAACGATATGCCTATTGAAATCAAACTGAATGACCGAATAGCTTCGGTTGAAGTTTTGAATCAAAATGAAAACCTGCTTGAGATAAAAGTAGATGATCGAGTTTACAAAGTTGATCTCATGCACAATGACGATGGCCTGTTTTCAATTTTAGAAAACAATCACTCACACAATATTTCATTAGTTCCATCAACAAAACCCAAATCTTATACTGCATATACGCTCTACCAAACTTATGATCTTGAGGTTATTGATGCCGAATCAAGGTACGTGCGTAGCCGAGGAGATGGAGCAGTAGTACAAAGCGAAAAGAAAATTACTGCACCAATGCCTGGCAAGATTGTTAAAGTTCTTGTTGAAGTAGGACAAGCAGTCAAAACAGGAGATAATGCAGTCATAATTTCTGCCATGAAAATGGAAAGTGAATACAAAGCTGCTGTAGACGGAATTGTAAAATCTGTATTAGTTTCTGAAGGAGATACGGTTGATGCAAATCAGGTACTTATTGAAATAGAATAAACCCAATTACTATGGATTTAAAAAGCAAATTTGAACAGTTTGAACAGATAAATAATGCTGCCGAGCTTGGTGGTGGACAAGAGCGCATTGATAAGCAGCACGCAGCTGGCAAAAAAACTGCACGTGAGCGTATTCAACAATTGCTCGATCCCGGAACATTTAATGAAATTGATAAGTTAGTTACTCACCGGGCAACAGATTTTGGAATTGATAAAAAGAAAATCCCTGGAGATGGTGTTGTTAGCGGATATGGGAAGATTCTTGGTCGGCTTGTTTATGTATTTGCTCAGGACTTTACCGTATTTGGCGGAACCATGAGCCGTGCAAATGCCGATAAAATTGTAAAGATCCAGGAACTTGCTGTAAAAATGGGAACACCTTTAATTGGATTGAATGATTCCGGTGGAGCTCGCATACAGGAAGGCGTACAGAGTCTTGCGGGTTATGCTGACATATTTTATAATAATGTGCTTTCTTCAGGAGTAGTGCCTCAAATTAGTGCTATTCTTGGGCCATGTGCCGGTGGAGCTGTTTACTCTCCTGCCCTCACCGACTTTATTTTCATGGTAAATGAAAGTAGTCACATGTTTGTAACCGGACCCGATGTAATCCGAACCGTTACGCATGAAGATGTAAGTAAAGAAGAGCTTGGTGGTGCCGTTACTCACACATCAAAAAGTGGTGTTGCTCATTTTACGGGTGACAATGAAGAACAAACACTGATGATGGTTCGTGAACTTATCAGTTTTATACCTTCCAACAATATGGATGATGCACCTGCAAAGGTATCAACTGATCCTTCTGACAGGAAAGTGGAAGCATTGAATGACATCATTCCTGCCGATCCGAATAAACCTTACGACATGAAAGACATCATCTTTAAGATTATTGATGATGAACATTTTTTGGAGGTTCAGCCAAATTATGCATCAAATATAATTATTGGATTTGCTCGTTTTGGAGGTCAATCAGTTGGGGTTGTTGCCAACCAACCTGCATTTCTTGCCGGTGTTCTGGATATCAATTCTTCTGCGAAGGCCGCACGGTTCGTACGTTTCTGTGATGCGTTTAACATCCCTCTGGTTTCCTTAGTTGATGTACCCGGCTTTCTTCCCGGAACTCAGCAAGAGTTTGGTGGAATCATTAAGCATGGTGCAAAGTTGCTTTACGCTTATGCTGAAGCTACAGTGCCAAAAATTACACTTATCACTCGAAAAGCTTATGGTGGTGCTTATGATGTGATGTCGAGCAAGCACATTGGTGGAGATATTAATTATGCATATCCAACAGCTGAAATTGCAGTGATGGGACCTGAAGGTGCAATTAACATATTACGTCGTGATATTACAGATGATGATGAAAAAGCCAAAGCAGTTGATGAATATCGTGACACTTTTGCTAATCCATATAGAGCTGCAGCCTTAGGTTATATCGATGAAATTATTTATCCTCAGGACACGCGTATTAAGATTATTAACGCTCTTGAAATGACGCATAATAAAAGGAAATCGAACCTTCCCCGAAAACATGGAAATATCCCGTTATAAATATGAAGGCCGCTTATGCGGCCTTTTACTTTTAGTAATCTTGAGTTATTCAGAAAAGACAGGAATCCTTTGGCTATAGTCAACAAGGTATGTTTTTCCATCAAAGTCAACTTTCAGAATTGACTTATCTAAATTGATAGATGGCCCTGAAAAAACAGGCCATACTTCTTCAAATTGATAATTGAAATTTTCAGCAAGCAATAAAGGAGTTCTTCCTGAATTAGATGCTCCCGACCAATCTGGTTGTTTGAAATCAGATAAATGCTGATTAACGCGAGGTTCATTTAATCCGAAGCCCCAATCAATAATTGGTTCCTGAAATAATCCATCATCCATAAATAACATTTCAACATGCTTATCATTTGGTGACTCATATGTCAACAGGTCAACTTCAGTATCGAGGTACATAATATGTTGACGGATAAAATCGTCTTTAAAATCGTCATAAGTAGGATAGTTTCCAGCATCAAAAAGTTCAATGACAAATCCACATACTTTTCCAGGATCATTTTTAACGATAAGAATATTTTTATCGTTATGACTATGAAGATAAGTTGGTTGATATGCAGGAACCCCTAAAATTGCCATATATACATTACCAAAGTTTACAAAGCAAGCACCATCAGTATCTGAGAATTCAACATTGTTTGGAAACGAAATATAAGATTCGTTTTCAAATCGGTGATTCTTTTTCGTTGAATAGATGTTCTTTTTAACGTTATCCGTTCTAAAGCGTTTTTTGAAATCTTTTTTCCAGCTATTATTCCAGGCTTTGCACAAGTCATCAATTTCGTCATACTTTATTTCGGCATTTTCCGGAACCTTAGTTAATTGAATCAAAATATTTTCATGCTGACCCCATTGAGTCCATGGATCTCTTCCTAAGCCGGAGTAATTATTCCAATAAACACCATTTCCCCTTATCTCCGAGAATTTATCATTACTATTTACCAGCAACTTCCAGTTTACAATACGACTGCAATTTTGTGTCCAACCGCCATAGTTTGAGTATAAACTACCTAGTGTGTAATTCGGAGCACGATAATACAATTCTTTAATGAATGACTGCTTATCGAGCAAATAGGAAGGTTTACTGTTAAGATAAAACTCAGGCTCATACGAAGTGCTTTGAGCGTATTCAATAAGTAAGGCAGGTGGCCTATATTCACTTGTTGCAGCATATATCAATTGCATAAAATTATCCCCGGTGAAAGAGGAGATTTCATCAGCATATTTAAACCAAAACCAATTTAAAAAGTAGGATGCGGTTTTTTCATGGTTCGTAATCAAAGTTCCTCTCATTTCAGCCCCACCAACATATCCTGAATTGTGGTGTAAAGCCATTTCTGCAGCATAATAATCAAGCACTGCTCTTGCAGCCAAACGAACCTCTTCATCTTCAGCAAAATCATATAAATTCAGCCACCCAATTAAACTGTTAACTTCATTTGCAGTAGAATTAAATTCTGCAGTACCAACTTCATAAATTCGAGAAGACCAATCAAGTATCCAGCTTTTCATTTCAGCAAGCCTGCCAGTTGCATTTTCGAAATAATCTCCATACAAAAAGGCCTTTTGAGCAAAAAGATATCCACTGGTGCGCAACATCGAAATTTGACTTTCATTCCCCTCGCCAGTCCACACATTATAGCTATCATCTCTCTCAAATGCTTTTTTGATAAGAACTTGTGTGTTGCCTCTAACTGCGGGACAATCATGATATCGATATATCAACCGAATAGTGCCGGGTACACTGTAATGTAATGGATCATTAAACTTCAGAAGTCGAACTAATCGATTCGCTTCAACATCATCATTCCCATATTTTTCCAATCTGGCCATTACATAGGGCCAATATTGTTTCTCAGGTTGAGCGAGTTTATTAAAAGATGATAGTTCAAGAGAATCTGCAACATAAGAAATTAAAGACTCAGTTTTCAAATACGTTGGTGATGCCTCCATCGCCCTAATATTTGAAAACGAGAAAATAAATATCAATAACAATATCATGTACTGTTCGCGTAGGATCATGTTAAAGAATTGATTTGATTTTATTATTTTCAGCGAGAAATTAAGAAGTTTTCTTCACATAACAAGTAAAACATTAAAACTTTTAATCATGAATTTGAGATTAATAATTAGAAATGTACAATCATTTATCAAAATTATTTTTTTCGCTGGCATTTTCTTTACTTATTCTTCATGTCAACGAAAAACACAAGATACGTCACGAATTCTTAACAAAACGTATAAAGAACCCATTCTGGAAGGACGAGAAATTATTCGAGATTATTTAATAACAACTTTCACCCCAGGGCTTTCTGTCTCTGTATCATACAATAATGAAATTATATGGTCGGAAGGTTATGGACTTGCCAGTAAAGAACTTAAAGTTCCAGCAAGTCGCGATACGAAATATAGAATTGGAAGTACATCCCAAATGTTCACTGCTTTTGCGATAGCTAAACTTCAGGAAGAGGGTAAGCTTGACATAAATGATTCGTTTTATAAGTACGTTCCAAATTTTCCTAAAAAGCAAGAAGAATTTACTTTGAAGCAGCTAGGTGTTAATTCTGCAGGATTTGGGGCGGATGATCCGACAATAACGTTGAATAAAAATAATTTCAAAAACTTAAAAGATTACATTTCGTTTTATGAGGATAATCCATTGGCTTATAAACCTGGTACTCGAATTTATGAGTCTGCTTACAGTACTTCATTACTAGGAGTTCTTGCTGAAGAAGTAAGTGGCACTTTCTATGACAAACTCGTTAAGACTACTATTTTAGACACATTAAAACTTAACGACACTAAGATTGATATTCCGTTTTGGATAATTGATAATCGAACTGAATATTATTTTAATGATTATATGGCTCGTCAGGTAAATGCACCATATGTTGATTTACGTTTTATGTCTCCTGCCAATGGTTTTTTATCTACAGCAGATGATTTAAACAGAGCTGCCCAAACGTTGCTTAAGCCGGGCTTTTTCACACAAGAAAGCATCGACCTGTTTTTTACTCCAGATACACTTAAAGACGGAACTCCGACAAACAGAGGTTTTTGTTGGTGGGTAATGGAAGAAGAAGAGCGAACAGCTTATGTGCAGTTAGGGTCAATAATTGGTGGAAGTTCAATTATAACTGTTTATCCCAAAGAAAAACTGGTAATCACTGCATGTACAAATATTCAGGATGAAAATTATGAATTCCCGGCAAAACATATTGCTGAACTTTTCATCAAACATCTGGGATTGGAATAGAAGAAACGAATTATTGTCTGGGGATTCTTTTCAAATGAAAGGAATCCCTTTTCATTTAAAACAGCCCAAGAAGTTTTAAGGTGACTAATATTAAGGCGAATATTAATACATAGCGTACATATTTTGCCCCTCCTTTTACGGTAAAATGAACCCCAATCCATGCTCCAAGCATATTTCCTGAGGCCAGTAGCAATCCACTTAACCAGTCAACCTGATCATTCCATACAAATATGGCAAGAGCAAAAACGGTGTAAATTAAAACGATTAATACTTTGATTGCGTTTGCTTTAACCAGATCATAGCCACAGCCCATTACCAATCCAGCCAAAAGAAAGAACCCCACTCCCATTTGAATGAAACCACCATAGAAGCCAATTAAGAGGAAAAGAAAATACTGAAAAATTGTAGGCTTAGAGCTAGTTTTGCCAATCTGGTCCTTCACCCATGCATCCGGTTTTAGAACAACAATTAGAAGCATAAAAACCATTAAGCCACCAATAATTTTCTCTAGCAATTCCTCATTTATTTCTACTGCAATAAAAGCCCCGGCAATTGCTCCAACAACAGCTGGGATGGCGAGTCTGTAATCCGTTTTTAGATTTAAAACCTTCTTTTGTTTGAAGGTGCTTACGCCAATTATATTTTGGAGTAAAATAGCAATCCGGTTAGTACCATTGGCTACATTAGCCGGTAAGCCAAGAAACATGAGCAATGGCAATGACAAGGTAGAACCGCCACCAGCTACTGTATTAATAAAACCTGCAAGAATGCCAACGCCCACTAAAGCCAGATATAAATACCACTCCATAATATGTGCTTAAGAATCTTCGAGATTGTTAAAATGAATACATCTTATCCGGGTGCAACGAAGTTCTATTCGCTGAATTAATATTGCGGATAAAATCCGCATCACCCAATTATTTCAAAAAAAGTTACAAAAAAAAGGCACCTGTTAAGATGCCTTTCAAATATACCTTATAATTTAACTACCATGCAAATAATGGTAAGTCTTGCATCATGTCATTTACTTGTCCGCAAACCTTTTTAATAACTGCTTCATCTTCAACATTGCTCAATACAATGTCAATATACTCAACAATTGCCGGCATTTGATCTTCTTTTAAACCACGGGTTGTAATTGCTGCTGTTCCAACACGCATTCCTGAAGTTGTGAATGGAGAACGGCTATCAAAAGGAACCATGTTTTTATTGATCGTAATATCAGCCTTTACCAATGTGTTTTCAGCTACTTTACCAGTCAATTCAGGGAATTTAGTACGAAGATCAATCAACATACTGTGGTTATCAGTACCATTCGAAATAACTTTGTATCCTTTATCAACAAAAGCCTGAGCCATTACAGCTGCATTCTTCTGAACCTGTGCCTGATATACTTTATATGAAGGATCAAGTGCTTCACCAAAAGCAATTGCTTTAGATGCAATCACATGCTGTAGTGGTCCTCCTTGTTGTCCTGGGAACACAGAGAAATCAAGTACTGCAGACATCATTTTGGTAACACCTTTAGGAGTTTTAAAGCCAAAAGGATTTTCAAAATCTTCGCCCATCAAAATAATACCACCACGAGGGCCGCGTAATGTTTTGTGAGTTGTAGATGTTACAATATGAGCATGAGGAACTGGATTTTCGAGTAAACCCGCAGCAATCAATCCTGCAGGGTGAGCCATATCCACCATAAACATTGCACCTACCTTATCAGCAATTGCTCTCATGCGTGCATAATCCCATTCGCGGGAATAAGCAGAAGCACCACCAATAATTAATTTAGGTTTGTGCTCTAATGCCAAAGCTTCCATCTCATCATAATCAACAAGACCAGTATCTTCCGATACATGATAAGCAACCGGCTTATACAAAATGCCCGATGAGTTTACCGGAGATCCGTGAGAAAGGTGACCACCATGAGAAAGATCTAAACCAAGGAAAGTATCACCCGGCTTTAAAATTACACTTAAAACAGCGGCATTTGCCTGTGCTCCAGAGTGTGCCTGAACATTGGCATAAGCAGCTCCGAAAAGCTCTTTAATACGGTCAATAGCCAATTGTTCGGTCATGTCAACAAACTGACAACCTCCATAATATCTTTTTCCAGGATAACCTTCAGCGTATTTATTAGTCATTACAGAACCCATAGCTTCCATAACCTGTTCGCTAACAAAGTTTTCAGAAGCAATTAGCTCGATTCCACTAACCTGACGATTGCGTTCTTTTTCAATAATGTCGAATACAATTTGATCTCTCTTCATTGCAGTAATTTTACGTTTTTGAAACAAAGCTCAAATGTACAACTTTTTAAAAGTGCTAAAAAGCAGTATTTATCACAAATACCCAATATTTTTAAACATTTAACATGCGAGTTATACTACACTATTAACTGAGTTCGATTAACAATCAAAAAAAAGGATTGAAAATCAAAAATCACCCTAACCCTAAAGGGAATTTTGATTTTTCGGCTCACTTTAGAGCTGGGGAAGCCTTCATTAAATAATGACGAAGCAAATAACTGTTAACCTGATAAAGATTCAAGACAAACATCTGCAACAAACTTTTGTTGTTAATCTTGAAAAGCAAACAATACGAATTATTAACCATATCCAATCATTATATGAGTGAATTATTAAATAACTCAAAATATCGTAAAGAGCGATTAAAAGAACTCATTTTAAAGTTACATGAAGGTGAATCTGCCGAGACTGTACGTCAAGAGCTCGTTGAATCTTTAAGAAGTATTCCCTACGGTGAAGTTGTTGAAGTTGAACAAGAATTGATTCAGGAAGGACTACCAGAATCGGCGGTACTTAAACTTTGCGATATCCATGGTTCTGTATTGGAAGGGAATGTTGATTTAAGCAATGCAAAAGCTATTCCTGAAGGCCATCCGGTTGATGTATTTCAAAAAGAAAATATCGAATTAAAGAAGGTTGCTGAAAAGACAGAAAACTTATTGAAAAACCTTAATCTGGTTAAGAGTAATGAATTTGAGAAATACATTTTTGCACTGCAAGGCAGTTTCAATGAATTGATGGATGTAGATAAGCACTATCAGCGCAAAGAGTATTTGGTTTTCCCTTATTTAGAGAAAAATGAAATTACCGGACCTCCCAAAGTGATGTGGGGTAAGCATGATGAAATTAGAGAGCAATTAAATGGTTGTGCCGAATTGTTAAAATCTACGGAACTTACCAAAGAAGATTTGGCCGATGCTCTCGACTTATTATTCTTCCCTACTTTAAAAACATTAGTTGAAATGGTGACAAAGGAAGAGGAAATTCTTTTTCCAATGAGTATGGATATTCTAACTACCGAAGATTGGTGGAGCATTCATAATCAAACTCTTGAATTTGGTTTTACATTATATGATCCACAGGTAGAATGGAAACCCGAAGGATTAGCTGATTTAAAAGAAGAAGCCGGAGTAACAACCGATGGAAGCATACAATTACCCTCTGGTAGCTTTACGGCCAGAGAAATTATGGCTATCCTTAATAGTATCCCTGCCGACATGACCTTTGTGGATAAAAACGACAAAGTGAAGTATTTCACACAAGGAAAAGAGCGGATTTTTGCCCGTAGCCGTTCAATAATAAACCGTGATGTGCGTTTGTGCCATCCTCCGGGGAGTAGCCATATTGTTGAGAAAATATTAGAAGACTTCAAATCAGGCAAAGCTTCACATGCACCCTTCTGGATTCAGATGAAGGGTAAGTTTATAAAAATAGAATATTTTGCCCTGAGAGATGAAGATGGTGAATACTTAGGAACACTGGAGGTATCTCAGGATTTATCAGAAAACAGGGCTTTAGAAGGCGAAAGACGTATATTATCATACAATGATCAAAAAGAATAAAAGGATGGAAAAATTAATTATTACTCCCAAAACTAAAATATATGATTTATTAGAGTCATACCCTGAATTAGAGGAAACTTTAATTGGCTCCGCACCTCAGTTTAAAAAGCTTAGAAATCCGGTATTGCGAAAAACCATTACTAAAATTACCAGTTTAAGTCAGGCTGCTGTAATAGGTGGCTTAAAAGTGGAAGACTTAATTAATAAGCTGCGTTCCGAAGTTGGACAATCAACTATCGATAATTTAGAGTTTGAAAGCAAAAAATATAATTCGGTTCAACCTGGCTGGTTTAATGAATCAAAAGTTACTGAAACAATTGATATTCGGGAAATGCTGAATGCAGGAGAACAACCGGTACACGAAGTTATGGCTGCCATTAAAAAACTAAATACCGAGCAAATATTAAAGGTAGTGGCTCCATTTATTCCTGCTCCACTTATCGACAAATCATTAAGCTTAGATTATTTGCATTGGCTAGATAAAAAAGCCGATGAAGAATATTGGGTTTATTTTAAAAAGGAATAAAACTGGTGTAATTAAAGCTACACAATAAGAAGTCATCCTGTCCCGATAATTATCGGGATTGTTTCATTAGTGCCTGATTTAATTCTTTGTTATTTGGGGCTGAAGCCCCTGTCGTATCTGGATTTCATTAACCCCGGCATTAATGCCGGGGTTAGTTAACGCATCAAAAAAAGGGTTTTAACCCAAAGTCCTATTAATTTGGTTTTATAAACATATTTTCAACAAACCACGATTATTGTATGCAACATTGCTGTTAGGTGCTATTGTTGGCCGTACTATTAACCTGAATTGCCATGGGACAACTCCCAAAACTTCACTTTTGGCTGGGGAAGGCGTGGGACTTGTCCCAAAGCTTCCCTAAATGCTGGGGCAACGTTTGGGAGTAGTCCCAAGGCTTCACTTTTCATTTGGACGACCTTTGGGAGTTCTCCCATAGCATACTTTATTGTTTGGATGGCCTTTGGGACTTGTGCCAAGCCTTCCCCAAACACCAGGGCAATGCTTGGGAGTTTCTCCACGACTTCCTTTTTCATTTTCTCGGGTTTGGGAGTTCTCCCACATAAATATGACAATTTGCAGCAGGCTATATTGTACAACCCATTATTTGGAGATAAAGCATTATTTGAAATCGAAGATTAAAAAAGAAGATGTCATCCTGAACTCTTTTATAAACATATTCTCAACAAACCACCCCATTAAATATGTAAAATGATTAATTTAGTTGATCAAAACTTGGGTTGCACACTCAAATAGGGATGATAACCCAAATACTTGGGTTGCACATATGTTGTGTGCAATATTAAACAGACCGATGACAATAAATGGAAAATGATTTTTACTACTATATCGCCAAAGCTCCTTATGACAACCTGACTAAGAAAAGCAGTGATATACCTGTCATTACTAAAATGAAAAAGAATCTTTTCCCACTTGAAATTAACTGGACAGATAAAAATCAAGGAGAAGGACCATTTAGCTCTCTTTACGAACTTATAAAGAGGTCATTTATTTTCAGTTCCATTAAAAGCCAAAAGCTCAAAGACAGAGTTTCAAAAAGTAAAAACATAAAAGAAATTAAAGACCTTATTTTTACAAAACCAGACTCCTCATATGAAAAAACATTTATTGATTCATTACACCACATGACAGTAGGGAAAATTTCAAGACAGAAAGTGAAAGGTGTCCATTTCTACCATCCGGATAGAATAAGAATTATTAAAAAAATAAGTATTGAAGAAACTACAGGTATTTACTCCGCTAAAATTGAGAAGTTAAATGAAAATACGGAGCAATGGATTGAGAAAGATGAAATAACAACTTTTTTCCCAGACAGTTGGTCTATGCATCAATTATTTCATGAATGTGCTTATGCTTATGAAAATAAAACTCACGACACTGGTAATATTTATTTGGCATCTACTCCAAGTGGTGTTCAAGTTAAGTTCATTATAGACGAGAATGAGAAAATTATTACATTTTTCCCAGTTATAAATAATCCCCAATAGAAATGCGACCATGAAAAAGAAATATGAATCATATGACGTATTCGATTTTTCCGAGAATTTGATAAAACAAAATGAGCTAATTGAAATCAAGGTTGATTCTATAAATTGGAGAATTTACTACACGAATAAAAAAGATAATTGGATTAGATTCAATCCATTTAGTGAATATCACGGAGGAGGACAACCTTACATCATCAACATTGGTCAAGATGATTTTGAAAATTGGGTTTTAAACCATCCTAATTTTGTAAAAAAGATAAGAGAATTAATCTTAAATGAATAAAATACAGCACACAGTCGAGTAGACTGCCCCTCCTTCTGGCTCGAATCTTCTTGACTCGCGCAATTTGAAATAGAAAACAGACTAAGTCTATGAAATATTGGCAATTATGAATAAAACGAATCAGATACTGGAATTGAAAGATGGAAGAAAACTGGGGTTTGCTGAGTATGGAGAACCCAATGGAAAACCAGTTTTTCACTTTAATGGATCAGGAGGGTCACGATTAGAACGCCCAGCCGATCTGAGTATTCTAACAGACCTTGGTATAAGGTATATTTCTACAGATAGACCCGGACACGGAAATTCATCTCCTAAACAAAACAGAGAACTATTAGATTGGCCTAAAGATGTAGCAAGTATTGCTGACCATTTAGGTATTGATAAATTTCATGTTCTTGGTTGGTCAGCTGGTGGATCTCACGCCTTAGTTTGCGCCTATAAAATGCCAGAGAGAGTGATTTCAGGAGCAATTGTGAGTGGATTAGCGCCACCAAATAGACCAAACCCATACGAAGGATACAAGGGATTTTTAAAACTTCTGATGATTCTGGGTAGAAAATACCCAAAACTTGTATATATTTTTCGCAGAATGACCGCCAAACAAATAAATAAACCCTCAGGAAAAATAGGAGATAAATTTGTCCAATCTCTACCAGAAGTCGATCAGAAACCATTCGGGAAACTAGAAGTAAAAGAAATGTTAATTGCTAACATTAAGGAAGGTTATAAGCAAGGAGGAGACGGTCCAGCTCGTGATGATATAATTATAAATTTTCCATGGAAATTTGATATAAAGGAAATTCAGACAAGGTTTGATATCTGGCAAGGTGATTTGGATAAAAATGTTCCTGTTAATCAGGGGAAATATCAAGCTGAATTACTTCCTAATAACAACTTTTATTTATTAAAAAATAGAGGGCATATGTTCCTGCTTGATGAATGGAAAAATGTTTTATCTGAATTAATCAAACAAACTACTGGCAAAAAAACATAATGCCATACGGGATTAAGCAGTTAATTGGGCTGTGGCTCGTTGTTGCAACAACGCCAATTCATCTTTGACGATTGAAGGAAAATTTGAAATACTGGATAAACGAATTGGCTTAGTACAGCTTGAAAGGTTCGCACTTCGGAATCCCGTCCAGCACATTCCTCAAACTATTCTATATTTGCGATAGAAATACACAACATGACTCAAAATACCAAACCACTATTATTTAATGCAGCCTTGCTGCTAAGTGCTATTGCTGGCTGTATTGCAATTATTATCTACTTTGGAGCAGCACTGTTCTATGAGCAAGCTGTAGAGAAAATCCAAAGCATTACCAACATCACAAGCACCGATGGTACTTCCCCACTCTATTTTGCAGCTTTTGGGGTTTTGTATGCTTTATCGCTCCTGGGGGTATTTAGAATGTATCAATTACGAAAATGCGGATTCTGGGTTTATTTAATTGCTCAGTTGGCTATATTACTCACACCAATCATGTGGCTCGGTAAAAATTCATTCTCAATGACCAACACCATTTTCACAGTGCTGTTTATTCTGATTTATCTTTCTTTTTATAAAAGAATGAAACGATGACCAAAATTAGCGTAAGCATATCTGCAATTTTAATCGTTCTGTAAAACTACGGCTCTGGAGAAAAATACTTTAGGGTGATCAACAATCTTAAAGTTCAGCTTTTCAGCAATTGATAACATCCTTCTAAAGTCTGTCTTGGTTACATGAAACCTGGGCTCTGCAATCAGAATTTTGCCTTTTGGATTTAGTATTGATTTTAGTTCTTTTAAAAGCTTTTCCGGATCAGGCACTTCATGTACCATGTAAAATGCCAGAATAAAATCAACTTTTTGTGTTACTCCAACTTTGTCTTCTTCACATTGATGAAGTTCAATTCGCTCTTCAAAACTTGTATTTGCATGCTTATTATGCAGTATATTCAGCATTTCTTTTTGAAGATCAACTGCAATTACTTTTCCGGAATCACCAACAAGATTTGCCAACGGCAAAGTAAAAAAGCCTGGTCCACAACCCATATCAATGGCAATGTCACCAGCTTCAATATATGGTTTCAGAATCTTTTTTGGATTTTGCAATAAGCTACGAAAAGAGCTATCTAAACCTCCAGCTCGCTTAACAGGACAGATGTGTTGTTTTGTTTCCATGACTTTAAATTTGAATAGTACAAACTTCAGAATAAGATGGAAAGCAAAACAAGCTTATTCGATAAAACCAGTTTATTTACAGATAAAATGAAGATAGATCAGTGTCGGTAGTGATTGAAACTAATCGTGAGAAGAATGGCGGACGTTTTTCCGGTAGATTGAAAAGACATTCGCACGTGAGATGAAACCGATGTATTTGCCATCCTTATCGATAACTGCCAGATTGTAACGGGCACAGCTTTCAAACTTTTCGGCAACAACATGCATTGTATCTTCAGGTGAAATATAATGCAGTGGCATGTACATCAAGTCTTTAACAAGCGTGCTTTCGTAGAGTTCCTTTTTGAAAATGATCTCACGTATATCATTCATCTTCACCATTCCTGCTAATGATCCATCTTCAGAAACAACCGGGAACAAATCTCGTTTTGAGCGTGATATTGCCTTTGTTAAGTCCCCTAAAGTTGCTTTTGGAGAAAGAACTTCAAAATCAGTTTCAATCAATTCAGCCACTTCCATATAATGTAGCACCGCTTTATCCTTATGGTGCGTTATTAAATCCCCTTTCTGAGCTAACCTTTTGGTATACATTGAATGAGGTTCAAAACGCATGATTGTCAAATACGAGACTGTTGATGATATAATTAGTGGAAAGAATAATTCATACCCACCAGTAATTTCAGCTGTAAGAAAAATCCCTAAAAGTGGAGCATGCATAACACCAGCCATCATTGCACCCATTCCTGCCAAAGCAAAATTGTCAATTGGTAAGCTAAGGCCAAACGTTTCATTTAGCATTAAAGCCAAAAAGTAGCCACCAATTGCACCAACAAACAAAGTAGGTGCGAATATCCCACCAACTCCACCACTTGCAGTAGTCACCGACATGGCAAACACCTTAAAGATTACCAGCATCAAAAGAAAAATCACAATAAACCAAGGGTTGGTTTTATAATCATAAAAGAACGAGTTATCAAGCAAGTCTGCTCCCATTCCGTTAAAAACTTTATTAATTGACATGTACCCCTCTCCCCATAGTGGAGGGAAAATAAATATCAACAGGCCCAATACAAATCCTCCAATAATTAGCTTATGGAAGGGGGTTTTCATCCGTTTAAATACCCCTTCAACATACATTGCAACACGTGTAAAGTACAAGGATACCAAACCAGCAAAAATGCCCAATAGTATATAAAACGGGATATTCTCAGCCTGAAAATGATGTACAATATTGAATTTAAACAATACGGCATCACCCATAAAAAAGAAAGCCATTACTGCAGCTGTAATCCCAGAGATTAGTAATGGCATTAATGAAGCCATTGTTAAGTCAAGCATTAGAACTTCAAGGGTAAATACAATTCCGGCAATTGGAGCTTTAAAAATACCAGCAATAGCTCCGGTAGCACCACAACCAATCATTAACATTACATCTGCCTGATCCATTTTGAAGAAGCGAGCCAGACTTGAACCAATTGATGCTCCCGTTAAAACAACTGGAGCCTCTGCACCTACCGAACCCCCAAAACCAATAGTGAAACTACTGGTAATCATGGATGAAAAGGTATTGTGTGATTTGATCTTTCCTTTTTTTCTTGAAATAGAATAAAGAATTTTCGCAACACCATGGCTTACGTCGTCCTTTATAAAATATTTTAAAATCAGTATTGTTATTATTATTCCAACTAAAGGTAAAGCTAAAAACAAGTAGTTTTCATCAGCTTCTCTAAAATGCCCAACCAGCGTTTCTCCAATAAAATGAATAAGATTTTTTAGTATAAGAGCAGCTGCACCACTAACTATACCAACAATGAAACTAAGCCAATACACCTTATTTTTACCTATAAGCTGTTTGGCAATTGGCATAACTATTTGTTTAATATCTGGCATTATTTTATTTAATCGTGAGAGAAATGTCGAACAGTTTTTCGGTAAATTGAGAATACTTTTGCCCGGGAAATAAATCCAACATATTTCCCATGATCTATTACAGCGAGGTTATATCGCCCGGTATATTCAAATTTTTCAACAACCACATCCATCGTATCTTCTGTTGAAATAAAGTGTTCAGGATGGTACATCAGTTCACTCACCAGAACTTTATCATAGAGCTCTTTCTGAAAAATAAGATGTCGCACATCATCCATTTTCACCATTCCTTTCAGGTAGCCTTCGTTATCAACAATAGGAAATAAGTTACGATGAGCTTTTGAAATCGCTTTAGTAAGATCACCAAGAGTTGATTCCATGTGTAAAATTTCAAAATCAGTCTCAATCAACTTACGTACCTCCATCATTTGAAGCACATTTTTATCCTTATCATGTGTCATTAACTCTTTACGTTTTGCAAGCTGGAAATGATATACTGAATTTGGAGTAAAGATTTTAACTGTTAGGTAAGCAAAAGTTGCGGTAATCATCAACGGCACAAATAGCTTGTATCCTCCCGAAATATCAGCAATTAGAAAAATACCCGTAAGCGGAGCATGCAGCACACCAGCAATCAATCCAGACATGCCAATTAAAGCAAAGTTCTGTGTGTTTAATTGTCGTATTCCAAACATGTTTACAAATTGAGCAAAGAGCATTCCTGCATTAACACCCATAAACAATGTTGGAGCAAATATACCACCAATACCACCTGCTCCAAATGTGAAAGCAGTGGCAATAATTTTTAAAAGAATAATAGACAGGAGCAAAATCAATACAACCCAAAACTCATCTTTCAAATTCGAGAAGATCTGATTCTCAAAAAGATAGTCCGTATTTCCTTCCAAACATGAATTAATGGCTTCATATCCCTCGCCAAACAATGCGGGGAAAAAGAATACCAATATCCCGAGCCCTAGTCCTCCAACGAGTAGTCTCTTTCTACTACTTTTAAAATTATCAAAAATGCGTTCGATATATATATACATTTTTGTAAAGTAGGCTGATAGCAATCCTGTAAAAACTCCTAATAAGATATAAAATGGAAGGTCTCCAATTAAAAATTTACTTTTTACTTCAAACGGGTATAAAACATCTTGTCCCATAAAGAGATATGATGTTACTACAGCTGAAGCAGAGGCTAATAACAAAGGTACCAACGAAAAAGTAGTCAGGTCGATCATAATCACTTCTATAGCAAAAACAATCGCAGCAATTGGCGCTTTAAAAATGGCGGCCATTGCTGCCGAACAGGCACAAGCTAGCATTAAAATGGTGTTTCGGTAGCTTAAACGAAACACTTTTGATATCCAGGATCCATATGAAGCTCCAGTGGCAACAGTTGGTCCCTCAAGTCCTACAGAACCACCAAATCCAACAGTGAAAGCACTGGTTATAATGGAAGAAAACATGTTGTGCTTACTAAGCTCCCCTTGCCTTTTAGATATACTGTGTAGCACATTAGGAATTCCATGTCGAACAGGACTTTTAATTAAATACTTTACAATTAAGAAAGTAATTAATATTCCAATAATTGGCAGACCAAAATAGATATAATGGTGTACTTCGTTTGATACGACCTGATTGAGTAGCCGTTGTGTTAACCAAACTGCATTTTTAATAACAGTAGCAACCACACCCGACACGATGCCTATAGCAATGCTCAAGATCATAATAAACTGGCGTTCTGATAGCTTACGCAAGCGCCAACGGTGAAATCGTACAATAAAAGATGCTTTGTTCGCCATTAAGCCGCAAAATTAATAAAAGCAGCCACTAAAGACTTAAGAAATTATTTTTTCTTTTTGAAAATGGACTTAATTGTTTCCCAAACCTTTTTCTTTTTCTTCGAAGAGGTTCTTCCAGGTTTATCCTTTAAAGGATCGGAGGTTTTCTTTTTTGTAAATAGTCGGTCGAAAAAGTTCTTTTCACGTTCTATTTCAAATAGTTCCCTGTAATGTGGAATATTCAACTTTGCCAGAACTTCAGATGAAGGCTTTTCAAATTTTGAAAGCTTTAGCTTTCGATAGCGCGGGTCGACATAAACTTTATGGAAGAATTTCCCAACAATTGGCAGTGCCATATAACCACCCTGCCCATAGGTTATTGTTCTAAAATGAATTCCAGGATCATCAGCCCCAACCCAGCATCCAGCAACAATATCGGGAGACATTCCAATAAACCAACCGTCTGACTGATTCTGTGTTGTACCAGTTTTTCCAGCAAAATCACCTGGGATTTTATAAACTGTACGAATCGCCTTTCCAGTACCCTCTTCTACAACAGACTTGAGCATGTGAGTAACAATCCTGCAATTCTCTTCATTTATATTTGTAGGCTCTACAGGCTGACGAAAAAACTGGCTCAATAATTCACCTTCGCTATTCTTAATGGCCACCAGATAGTGAGGCTGTACTTTCAAGCCTCCATTGAGAATGTTTGCATAGGCAAAAACCATTTCTTTTAAACTAACTGAAGCCACCCCAAGAGCTAAAGATGGATATTTGGGTAAATCAGCTTCAATTCCTAAACTCCTAACGGTTTCAATGGTTTCGTCAATCCCATTTTTCATCATCACATCAACAGCAACTGTATTTAATGATTCAGAAAGAGCTCCTTCCATTGAATAAAAGCCAGTATAATTATCGTGTGAATTTCGTGGTGACCAATCCTGATATTTCGAATATACCTTCTGCTCGTTTGGATAATAATCAAAAGGACTTAATCCATTTTCAATAGCAGACAAATATACAAAAGGCTTAAATGTTGATCCAGATTGCCGTGATGCTTCCACATGATCGTATTTGAAAAATCGAAAATCAGTTCCTCCAACCCATGCTTTTAATTCTCCGGAAGATGGCTCAATAGCAACAAAACCAACATTCAACATTCGAAGATAATGCTTCAATGAATCTAAAGGGGTCGTTTCAACATGTTTGATTCCATTCCAGAAGAACAAGTTTGTCTCAATCTTCTTATTAAATGCAATCATGATTTTGTCATGAGGAATACCTTTTCCTTGCATTGACTTATATCGTTCTGTTTTGCGGATAGCCCGATTAAGTATGCCTTTATTGCCTTTCCATGGATTTTGTTTCCCCCAATGTGTATTGAAAACCTTTTGTAAGTTTTTCATATACTCTTTCACCGACTGCTGTGCGTAGTATTGAAAATCATAATTCAGAGTTGTTTCAATCTTCAAGCCATCCGTATATAGATTATAAGGATCTCCACTCTCTTTGTTATGAGAGGCACACCAATCTAGCAATTCCGGTTTTAATTTTTCTAAGAAATATGGAGCGGGTCCTTGATTATAAGAGATTTTACGGTATCTAATTTTTAGTGGTTTTGCTTTAAATATTTCACCTTCATTCGTATCCAGAAAACTATTGGCTACCATCTGATTAATGACAATATTTCTCCTTGCTTTTGATTTTTCAGGATTAATTCTCGGATTATAGGTATAGTTAGCTTTTAGCATTCCAACTAAAACCGCAGCTTCATCAACAGTTAAGTTTTTTGGTTTTTTACTGAAGAAACGTTCAGAAGCTACTTCAATCCCAAAAATATTCTCTCCAAACGGAACAGTATTCAAATAAAGAGTAAGTATCTCATTTTTCGTATATATTCGTTCAAGCCTATACGCAATTATGGCTTCACGAAGCTTATTAACTGGCATTGAGAAAACCCCTAAATTATTACGTGGAAAAAGGTTTTTAGCTATTTGCTGACTTAGAGTACTTCCACCCCCTGCATTTCGATTTTGAAGTAATATTGTTTTAAAAAGCACACGCATGAGAGCGATCTCATCAATCCCCCGATGTTCATAAAAGCGGGCATCTTCTGTCGCAATTAGTGCGCTTACTACATTTGGCGATATTTCCTCGAAACGAACATTGCTGCGATTTTCAACATAGTAACGCCCAAGTAATTTCCCTTCAGCAGACAACACTTCCGAAGCTTGAGGGTTTTTAATTCTGTGCAATTGTGAAGAAGTAGGAACATGCCCAGTTAATCCTAGATAAACGGCTAAGAAGAACAATACTAGAAGAATTGATCCGGCAAGAAATAACTTTAATAAAAGGCTGGATAATTTCTTTCTAAACGATTGCTTCTTCTTGGATTTTCTATTTGTTGTTTTTTTCTTCTTGGGTGCAGGCATACTTTTTAACTCTATAAATTAACCAAACGCAAAAATAAGCAATTGATTTCATGAATGACCAAAAACTTTTCAACATCAATAATTGTTTAATTATCAATCTCATAAACTACACTTAAAAGACTATAGTTAGCCTGTTTCTTATTTAGAAAAGTACAGTGGAGTACTTTCTATAAAATTTTAATCATGAATATTAAAATAACAGGAGCGAATGGATACATCGGCAATAAATTACTTCAACTACTTAGCTCAGAGGGAAACAATGTCAAAACCATCGCGCGTAAATATCTTTATGCTTCACCTGAAGAACTTGCTGATCAGATTTTTGATTCTGATGTAATAATAAACCTTGCGGGAGCACCAATTTTACAGAGATGGACAGAGCATAATAAAATTGCAATTTATAATAGCAGAGTATTAACAACAAAAAAACTGTGTGATGCTATCAATAGCATTCCCAAAAAGAATCAGCCAAAATCATTTATTTCTGCTTCAGCAATTTCAATTTACAACTCAGGATTTCCACATGAAGAAGACAGCCGGTCTCTTTCGTCCAGCTTTCAAGGAAAGCTTGTAATGGATTGGGAAGATGCTTCACTTGGCTTAGACAAGCATATTCGCCGTGTAATTTTCAGATTAGGTATTGTGTTGGGTAAAGATTCTCAAACGATGAAAAATATGCTGCCAATATTTAAGTTAGGTTTAGGTGGTTCAATTGGCTCAGGTTCTCAGGCGTTTCCTTTCATTCATATTGACGATGTTATAAAGGCATTTCGAGATGCTGTTTACAATGTCAATTATAAAGGAATTTTTAATCTTGTTGCTCCTGAACAAATTAGTAACCGGGAGTTTTCTAAAAGTTTAGCTGTATTATTGAAGAAGCCCGCATTTTTAAAAGTTCCCTCCTTTGCTTTGAAAACGATATTTGGAGAAGCATCACAAATTTTACTTAAAAGCCCAATCGTAATTCCAAAACGACTTTCTCAATCTGGATTCAACTATAAATATCCTACAATAAAAGAAACTCTTCAAAACATTATTGCATAAAAAAACCCCGTCCATAGACGAGGTTTTAATTTATATTGAGCTAAATAATTAGTCAATCTGAGGACCAGCAGCAACTAATGCTTTTCCTTCTACGTTATCAGTGTATTTCACAAAGTTTTTGATGAAACGACCACCAAGATCTTGAGATTTAGTATTCCACTCAGCTACATCAGCATAAGTATCACGTGGATCTAGAACTTCAGTAGCTACACCTTTCAATTCAGTTGGAATTTCCAAGTTGAATACTGGAAGGTTTTTAGTTGGTGCATTCTCGATTGAACCGTCAAGGATAGCAGTAATAATACCGCGAGTATCTTGAATAGAAATACGTTTTCCTGTTCCATTCCAACCTGTGTTTACCAAGTAAGCTTCAGCTCCATGCTGTTCCATTTTTTTCACTAATTCCTGACCATATTTTGTTGGGTGAAGTGAAAGGAAAGCTGCACCAAAACAAGCTGAGAAAGTAGGCTGTGGAGAAGTAATACCACGCTCAGTACCAGCTAATTTTGCAGTAAATCCACTTAAGAAGTGGTATTGAGTTTGCTCTGGAGTTAATTTAGCTACCGGAGGCAATACACCAAATGCATCAGCAGTTAAGAAAATAACTTTGTTTGCGTGACCTGCTTTTGAAACTGGCTTAACAATGTTTTCGATGTGGTCAATTGGGTAAGAAACACGTGTGTTTGCAGGACCCGAATTAAAGTCAATTTTACCATCAGCATCAACAGTTACGTTCTCTAAAAGAGCGTTACGTTTGATAGCTCCAAAAATTTCTGGCTCAGCTTCTTTATCAAGGTTGATAGTTTTAGCATAACATCCACCTTCGAAGTTGAAGATACCGTCATCATCCCAACCGTGCTCATCGTCACCAATTAACTGGCGATTTGGGTCCGTTGAAAGTGTAGTTTTACCTGTACCTGAAAGACCGAAGAAAATAGCAGTATCGCCATCTTTGCCAACGTTAGCAGAACAGTGCATTGAAGCCATACCTGCTTTTGGTAAGTAGTAGTTCATCATTGCGAACATACCTTTTTTCATCTCACCACCATACCAGCTACCACCGATAACTTGCATTTTTTCTTTAAGGTTAAATACAGTATAAACTTCAGAGTTCATGCCGAATTCTTCCCAACGTTTGTTAGATGTTTTTGAACCGTTCATTGCAACAAAATCAGGCTCACCATATGCTTCCAATTCTTCAGCAGATGGACGGATGAACATGTTGGTTACAAAGTGTGCTTGCCATGCAACTTCCATAATGAAACGAATTTTCAAACGAGAGTTTTCGTTAGCACCTAAGAAAGTATCAACAACAAACAATTTCTGTCCAGAAAGTTGTTTTGTTGTAATTTCTTTTAAATGTGACCAAGCCTCTTCCGAAACTTTTTTATTGTCATTTGGAGATTCTGGAGAAGTCCACCAGATATCTTCAGAAGCTTCATTTTCAACTACGAATTTATCCTTAGGAGAACGACCAGTAAATTCACCGGTCATTACGTTCACAGTATCTAATTCTGTTAGTTGTGCTTTTTCAAATCCTTCTAACGCAGGATTCATTTCTTCTTCGAAAAGTTGTTCGTAAGAAGGGTTATGTACGATCTCTTGTACGTCTACAATTCCGTACTTGCTTAAATCTAAATTTTTCATAGTCAACAATTAAATATTAATATTTTCAACAAAACCAATTTCTCTCGGCAGACAAAAATATAACTTTTTCGACGTTTGGTTTGAGTGCTATTTTCAATTTGCAAATATTTTTGAAAGTCTCGCACAAAAAAAAGACAGCATGTAATAAAACACACTGTCTTTCAGAACGATATCTAATAAATTTAGTTCAATTTATCATGTTAAGAAATTATTAATCTCAAACTAGCTCTTAATTAAGAACGTGGATGAAACTGTGTAATTGTAGTTTTCAAATAATCCCGGTCGAGATGCGTGTAAATCTCAGTTGTTAGAATTGACTCGTGACCAAGCATTTCTTGAACTGCACGTAAATCAGCACCACCCGAAATTAAATGTGTCGCAAATGAATGACGGAAAGTATGCGGACTAATCTTTTTAGTCATACCTATTTTTTGTGCAAGGTTCTTGATAATTGTAAAAATCATTACCCTACTTAGTTTTTTTCCTCTTCGGTTTAAGAAAAGTACGTTTTCACTCTCAGGACTAATTTTTAATGTCCTGCGGTAACCACTTAAATACTTGCTAATTTCTTCAACCGCCTTTTCACTTACTGGTACAAGGCGTTCTTTTTCATTCTTCCCTTCTACCTTTATAAAGCCTTGCTCAAAGAATAAGTTAGTTACTTTCAAATTAACCAACTCAGAAACACGCAACCCACAACTGTAAAGAGTTTCAAGCATTGCTTTGTTTCTTTGACCTTCAGCTTTGTTCATGTCTACTGCATCAATAACCGTATCAATTTCTTCCATTGATAATACATCAGGCAGTTTACGTCCAATTTTTGGTGATTCTAAAAGTGTTGTAGGATCACCTTGAATTTTACCTTCCATCAGCAAATACTTGAAAAATGACTTGATGCCGGAAATTGTTCTAGCTTGAGTACGAGGAGATACTCCCCTGTCGTTGAGATGCTCAACAAAACTCCTCAAATGATTAAGTTTAACTTTCTCAGGAGCCAACCGTTTAAAGCTGCCATCGAGAAATCCCATCAACTTATTGATGTCGTTGATGTACGCCGCAATTGAGTTTTGCGATAAAGATTTTTCTAATCTTAAGAAAGATTCAAATCCCTTTTTACTATCTTCCCATTTCATAATTTAAAAAAGTTAATTTTGTTGTTAAACAAATTTTTAAATAATAGTTAGTATACGTCTGGAAATAGTGTTTTCATATTGATAAGAAGCTTCTTCCCCAAGATTACATAATTATCAATACGTGCCAGACCCGCTAAAGATACTAATTTTTCATAAAAAAATTACAGAAAAATGAGAATATTGTTAATTAATGGTCCAAATCTAAATTTACTAGGGAAACGAGAGAAGAATATTTACGGAAATTCATCGTTTGAAGAGTATTTCTCATCACTTAAAACGAATTACAATAGTATTGATTTAGAGTACTATCAATCAAACATTGAAGGTGAATTGATTAATAAGATACATGAGGTAGGTTTTAATTTTGATGGAATTATAATCAATGCAGGAGCTTACACACATACTTCTGTTGCAATCCGTGATGCAATTGCTGGCATAACAGCTCCAGTAGTTGAAGTTCATATCTCGAATATTTTAACACGTG
The DNA here is from genome assembly GCA_965372405.1 of uncultured Sunxiuqinia sp. Classification (GTDB taxonomy): domain Bacteria; phylum Bacteroidota; class Bacteroidia; order Bacteroidales; family Prolixibacteraceae; genus Sunxiuqinia. The sequence goes on along the minus strand of CBDVCE010000018.1, from coordinate 16,063 downwards.
AAGAATTTAGGCATGAATCTATTATTGGACCAGTATGCGTGGGAAGTATTATGGGATTTGGCCTGGACTCTTATCGTTTGGGCATTGAAAGTTTTCTCCAAAGTTAACTTTAGAATCATTTAACGGAAAGGAAAGCTAAGTTTGTCATCTGTGAAATAAAAAAGTCTAATTTTGCCGCCCGTAAATATTTAAATCTATTATTTAATTTATGAAGCATACAAAAATTGTAGCTACTATTTCTGACAAAAGATGCGATACTGACTTTGTTGGATCCTTGTACAAATCGGGTATGAATGTGACACGTTTAAACACTGCTCACATTACTCAGGAAAGTGCAAAGATGATGATCGACAATATCCGTACTGTATCAAAATCTATTGGTATTTTAATTGACACAAAAGGACCTGAGGTTCGGACTGTCAATATTGACTCCCCTATCGTGGTTGAAGAAAATCAAATGGTTGAAGTTTCGGGGATAAAAAGAGAAAGTTCAAATGAACTAGTTACCATGCAAGTCTCGTATGACAAATTTCATGTTGAAATTCCTGCAGATGGGAAAATTCTGATTGATGATGGAGAACTTGAACTTTCAGTTATTAATAAAGAAAAAGATTTCGTTCTCTGCAAAGTTGAAAATAGTGGAGAGCTTAAAAATAAAAAAAGTGTAAATACTCCAGGGTTTAGCGTAAACCTTCCATCTATTACTGAAAGAGATAAAGACTTCATTCGATTTGCTGCAGAGCAAAAGCTTGATTTTATTGCACATTCATTCGTGCGAAATAAAGAAGATGTTCTAAGTGTTCAAGAATTACTTGATGAATGCAATAGCCCAATTAAGATTATTGCCAAGATTGAAAATCTTGATGGGGTAAATAATATCGATGAAATTCTGGATTACGCTTATGGCATTATGGTTGCACGTGGTGATTTGGGAATTGAAATCGCAGCAGAAAAAATTCCTGGCATTCAACGTCTATTGATTAAAAAGGCTGTTCAGCGCAAAAAGCCTGTAATTATTGCAACACAAATGCTTCATAGCATGATCGACAACCCGCGCCCTACACGTGCTGAAGTGAGTGACATTGCAAATGCAATCTATTCCAGAGCTGATGCGATTATGCTTAGCGGGGAGTCTGCATATGGTCAGTATCCTATTGAAGCAGTTGAATGCATGAGCAGAATTGCAATGGAGGTTGAACAAAGTAAGGATAAAAGAAATGACATCACCATTCCGGCTGTCGAAAATGAAATCGTTGCTTACCTTGCCGAAGCGGCTATTCAAGCTTCAGAAGAGCTAAATACAACAGCAATTGTAACCAATACCCAAACAGGACGAACAGCTCGTTATTTGGCTGCTTTCCGTGGTGTAAATCCGGTATTTGCTAAATGCTACGAAGCAGGTGTTGCAAGGGAACTTTCACTATCGTACGGAGTAAGAGCGAGCAAACTTGAACACAAAAAGAATAAGTATAAAATGATTCGTTCAGCCTTGATGGATTTAGAAGCGAAAGGAAGATTGAAAGGCGAAGACTTAGTCACTTATATTGGAGGAAGTTTTGGAATTGGAGGTGGCTCCACATTCATGGAAATTGAAACGGTAGAAAAACTGACCTACAAAGAGAAAAAAGATACAGAAACAAAAAAGGAGTGTTAAGCACTCCTTTTCTTTTTTTTATCGTAAATCAATAACCTCAATGTCCGGATACTTTTCAGGATTAAAATTGAACACATCGTCATTCATTGTCATGTTTGTAGTAAATTCATCTACATCAACAATATAATTACTCCCTTCCCTTCCAAACATTGTTGCTTTACCAACAATCATTCGGCTTTTTTCAATTTCAATACGCATTTTGCTGTACTCCATTTCTTCATCTTCTGGCAAAAGATCAATAACATATATGGCTTTACCATTGGATGTTTTTTCTTCGATAAATTTATAATCGAATCCTTCTTCATAAATCGTAAATATCTTTGATGGATCCATCATTTCACTCATTTCATCATCAAACTCAGCGATACTTACTTCATTGGCGTCTTTCATATATGTCCATACTGTTGCGCCATTGCTGTATACTTCAAAGCCAAGTGCAGGCAATATTAATTGGTATTTTTTTCCTTTCAATAATAAATCACCTTTATAACCATCTTTTATTTCTTCTTCCTTATTCTCCATGACATAAGTAAACGAAGCCTTTATACTTTCAAAAGACTGAGTTGTTTCACTAACTTTTTCGAGAATTGATTTTGCTTTCGCATCTTCCTGAGCAGAAAGCAGGCTTACACAAAAAACAACAAATACAAATAATAATAATCTCTTCATTATAATACTTTTTACAAGCTATTCAATAATTGTTCCAAACTATATTCATCCTGAATTAATACCTGACGAGCCTTGCTCCCTTCACTTTGGCCAACAATGCCAGCTGCCTCTAACTGATCCATGATTCGTCCCGCTCGATTATATCCAATAGAAAATTTACGTTGAATCATTGATGTAGACCCCATTTGGTTCATCACCACAATTCGGGCAGCGTCATCAAACAATTCATCACGGTTATTCAGATCAGTTCCCAAAGCACTACTCTCATCTTCGCTTCCATACTCAGGCAGCATAAAAGCAGTTGGATAACCTTGTTGATTAGCAATATGTTCACATATTTTCTCAACTTCAGGTGTATCAACAAATGCACACTGCAATCGTGTCATGCTGCTTCCCGATGAAATTAACATATCTCCTTTCCCTATTAACTGATTCGCACCTGGAGTGTCCAAAATGGTTCGCGAGTCAATCATTGATGCAACCTTAAAGGCAATTCGGGTTGGGAAGTTTGCTTTAATAACACCAGTAATAATATTGGTTGAAGGACGCTGTGTCGCAATAATCATGTGAATTCCTACTGCTCGCGCAAGCTGAGCGATACGGGCAATCGGCAATTCAATCTCTTTCCCGGCAGTCATAATTAGATCTGCGAACTCATCAATAATTACAACAATGTATGGTAGATATCTATGCCCTTTTTCAGGGTTCAGTCGTCGACTAATAAATTTCTTATTGTATTCCTTAATGTTACGTGCCAATGCTTTTTTCAATAAGTCATAGCGCATATCCATTTCCACATTTAGTGAATTCAATGTGTTTTTTACCTTTTGAATATCAGTAATTATGGGCTCCTCTTCATCGGGCAACTTGGCCAAAAAGTGTTTCTCTATTGTTGAAAATAAATTTAACTCAACCTTCTTGGGGTCAATTAAAACAAATTTCAACTGTGAAGGGTGTTTTTTGTATAACAAAGAACTAATAATTGCATTCAGCCCTACTGATTTACCCTGCCCCGTTGCTCCAGCAACCAAAATATGGGGCATCTTCACCAAATCAATTAGAAACGTTTCATTAGAAATTGTTTTACCAATAACGACAGGCAATTCGGCATTACTTTCCTGGAATTTCTTAGAAGCAATGATAGAACGCATCGAAACTATCTCAGGATGTTGGTTTGGAACTTCAATACCAATTGTGCCACGTCCGGGAATTGGGGCAATAATACGAATACCTAATGCCGCTAAACTTAGCGCGATATCATCTTCAAGATTTTTGATTTTTGCGATACGCACACCTGGAGCTGGCACAATCTCATAAAGTGTAATGGTTGGTCCAATAGTCGCCCGTATCTTTGTAATTTCAATTTTATATTGACGTAGGGTTTCAACAATCTTATTTTTATTTGCAAGAAGCTCCTCATTACTAACGTCAGCATTACCTGAAACATGATCATCTAACAAATCAATCGGTGGAAACTTGTAATTTGACAAATCAAGCGTAGGATCATAATCACCTAAAGCTTCTGGAGAATAATTTTCATTGGTTTCTTCTTCGTGCTTATCAATAGTCATTTCCAACTCACTATCTCCTTCCGAAGTTTCTTCAACTTGCTGTGTATCGATACTTTCCTGTACTTGCTCACTTTTCACCTCTATTTCAGCATCCTGATCCGGATCAAAAATTGTTTCTATCAAATCATCTTCATTAATAACCTTTGAGATACTATCTTCTTCAACAATTGGCTCTTCAGATAATTCCTGACTCTCTTGCTCTGTATCAAGCTGACTTGTTTTTCTTTTATAATTAAAAATGGACTGAAGCCATGGAATGAAATTTTCAATTCCTAGCAAAACAATAACGAATAGAGAAAAAACCAGGAAGAAGAACGTGCCAACTCTTCCAATTAAGGAACTAAGCCAAACTGACAAATAATATCCGTTTTCACCACCCAAGTATACAAATCCTTCATTATTAAAACTCAACAACAACCAGCCAAACATTAGAGAGCCCCAAAACATTAGAACCAATGAAAAAAGGATTGCCCTGCCATATCGAACTAATGGTCTGCCAAAAAGTTGAAAAGAAGTAACAACAATCATATAGATCATTAAAAAGGAAGAAATGCCAAAACCTTTGTTAATGAACATTTCGCTTAAAAAAGCTCCTGTTTTTCCAGCCTTATTTTCAACTCGGATATTGGCATCAGCAATTAGTTTACGCCATGAAATATCAAGCTTGCTATGATCTGCATGTCCATAAAATAGAAATGAAACAAATGCAATTAATAGATATAGTCCAAGTACAAATAGGAACAAACCCAGTGTATACTTGAATTTATCACTTGATAATAAAGATTTAATTCCTTTGAAAAGGCCTGGTTTCTTTGATGATTTCCTGCTTTTGGTCTTTTTTGCCATAGGGTTTTCTGATTGCGATTGCAAAGTTAACGATTTTTGGATAGGATATGGTGTGCAAAAGCAGTTCTAAAAGATAATTTCTTTTCAAAAGTGAATCCTGACATTTCGCATATAAAAGGCAGCATCTAACCTACTAGCTAACAAAAAGTATTCTTTTAGTTATAAATCATTACTATAAAACACCTAAAAAGTTGATTTCTATCAGCAGGTGTTTGAAATTATTATCAATTCAACAAAAGTGGCTAAGAGTGCTGTTTTATAGCATCTTAATGGAGCGTCAAAATTTAAATTGATCATGATATTTTATACATTGTTTTTTTAAGTTTGTTGATCACCTGCAATGGTTGAGTTAATATATTACATTGCTCAAATTTTGATAAAATGAAAAAGCTAGCTGTTATTGCTTTAGGAGGTAATGCCCTGCTACGTGGCAACGAGATTGGAACAATTGTACAACAGGAAAATAATACAACTGAGACACTTGAGAGCCTGATTTATTTAATTGAAGAAGGCTATGATTTAGTTATCACCCATGGCAATGGACCGCAGGTGGGTAATATTTTAATGCGAAATGATGCTGGAGAGCAAATGTATAACATTGCTCAAATGCCACTAAATGTTTGTGTTGCTGATTCTCAGGGTGGAATTGGATTTATGATAGAGCGTATGTTGCGTAATGTTTTAAATAAACATGGCATTCAAAAAAACATCATTTCAATGATTAGTATGGTTACTGTTAATCCAGATGATCCTGCATTTAAAAATCCATCAAAACGAATTGGAAAAACCTATACCAAGGAAGAAGCTGACGTTTTAAGCGATGATAAAGGATGGATATTTAAGTATACTCCAAAAGCAAATGGTGGATGGCGAAGGGTTGTGCCGTCTCCTGTACCTATCGATATTTTCAATAAACAGGTTATTTCTGATTTGGTTAAAGCGGGTAATATTGTCATTGCTGCGGGCGGTGGTGGAATTCCAGTTTATTTTGATGAAAACAATGACGTTAGAACTGTTGATGCTGTGATTGATAAAGATATGTCATCCTCATTACTGGCTTCTGAAATTGAAGCCGATGAATTTTACATTTTAACTGATGTGTCTTTTATTTATAAAGATTTTGGACAACCGACACAAGAAAAACTGGAATTTCTTGATTTCAAAGACACCACTAAATATTTAAATGATGGTACTTTTGGAGAAGGCAATATGGCTCCAAAAATAAAAGCATGTTTAAAGTTTATTGAAAAAGGTGGTGAAAAAAGTATAATTACCGATGCTAAAAAATTGGATGACCGTTCATACGGGTCTAAAATAACAATGAATTACTAAAATAAAACGAACGAATATGGCATTTAACTTGAAAAACAGACACTTTCTGAAATTACTTGATTTCAGTCCTAAAGAAATAAACTTTCTAATTGATTTATCTGCAGATCTAAAAAAAGCAAAATATTCTGGTACTGAACAGCAATTGCTTAAAGGAAAAAATATAGCTCTCATTTTTGAAAAAGCATCAACCCGAACTCGTTGTGCCTTTGAAGTTGCAGCATTTGATCAGGGAGCACATGTAACTTATCTTGGGCCTAGCGGATCACAAATAGGACACAAAGAGTCGATGAAGGATACCGCCCGTGTTTTGGGAAGAATGTACGATGGTATTGAATACCGTGGTTTTGGTCAGGAAGTTGTTGAAGAACTTGCAAGATATGCAGGAGTTCCTGTTTGGAATGGTTTAACTAATGAGTACCACCCTACTCAAATTCTTGCTGATTTTCTTACCATGAAAGAGCATTCAAGTAAACCTCTTTCTGAAGTGAAATTTTGCTATTTGGGTGATGCCCGTAACAATATGGGAAATTCATTAATGGTTGGAGCTGCCAAATTAGGAATGGATTTTCGTGCTGCAGCACCAGTAAGTTGTCAGCCTTCAGAAGAACTGGTTAACACCTGTAATGACATTGCAAAAGAGACTGGAGCAAAAATCACAATTACGGATGATGTTGCAGAAGCCGTAAAAGATTGCGACTTTCTTTATACGGATGTTTGGGTATCAATGGGAGAACCTGAAGAAGTATGGGAAGAACGAATTAAACTTTTACTTCCTTATCAGATCAATAATGATGTAATGAAGCGAACAGGCAATGAAAATGTTAAATTCATGCATTGCCTTCCTGCATTTCACAACACAGAAACAACAGTCGGTAAAGAAATTTATATTAAATTTGGAATTGAATCTATGGAAGTGAAGGAGGAAGTTTTTGAAAGCCCTGCCTCAATTGTCTTTGATGAAGCCGAGAATCGGATGCATACTATCAAAGCTGTAATGGTGGCTACTTTGGCATAGAAAGCTTTATTTCACTTTTGAAGGGTGCCCATTGGGCATCCTTCTTTTATTTGTACAAGTGTTCTTTTAAAAAAAAGTAATTGAACAAAAAGGTGCTTCAGAAACCTGAAACACCTTCAATATAATTTTGAATTTTTAAAATCTAAGCAAAGAAATTATTTCCTTTATCATCAACAATAATGAATGCAGGGAAATTTTCCACTTCAATTTTTCGAACTGCTTCCATTCCTAATTCTGCCATATCAACAACTTCAACAGATTTAATACTGCTTTTTGCAAGTATTGCAGCTGGTCCACCAATTGAACCAAGATAAAAACCACCATGCTTTTTACAAGCATCAGTTACTTGCTGCGAACGGTTTCCTTTTGCAAGCATAATCATTGATCCGCCTTTGCTTTGGAACAAGCCAACATATGGATCCATACGTCCTGCTGTTGTCGGGCCAAAACTTCCGGAAGCCATGCCTTTTGGAGTCTTCGCAGGGCCCGCATAATATACCGGATGGTTTTTGAAGTACTCAGGCATTTCTTGTCCGGCATCAAGCATTTCCTTTAGTTTAGCATGTGCCATGTCGCGGGCAACAATTAAAGTTCCCTTCAATTTCAATCGGGTTTTAATTGGGTATTTAGTCAACTCTGCCAATACTTCTTCCATTGGCCTATCCAAGTCAATATCAACAGCAGGAATCATTTCAGGAGCTTGTTCCGGCATATATTTAGCTGGATTTTTTTCTAGCTCTTCAAGAAAAATACCTTCTTCTGTAATTTTACCTTTTATATTACGGTCAGCACTACAGCTTACACCCAAACCAACAGGACAAGATGCAGCATGACGAGGCAAACGAATAACGCGTACATCATGTACAAAATACTTTCCACCAAACTGAGCACCTACTTCACTTTCCTGACAAATTTTCTCAATTTTTGCTTCCCATTCCAAATCACGGAAAGCTTGTCCACCTTCATTTCCTTCAGTTGGTAAATGATCGTAATAACCTGCTGATGCTTTTTTCACTGTAGCCAAAGTTGCTTCGGCTGAAGTTCCACCAATTACCAATGCTAAATGGTAAGGAGGGCATGCTGAAGTTCCCAGGTCTTTAATTTTATCTTTAACAAATTGGGTCAGATTTTCTTCAGTTAACAAAGACTTGGTTTGTTGGTACAAAAAAGTTTTGTTTCCAGAACCACCACCTTTAGTAATGAAGAGAAATTCATATTTGTTTCCTTGTTCCGAATAAATATCAATTTGAGCAGGAAGGTTTGTACCTGTATTTTTTTCTTCAAACATATTGAAAGGAACAACCTGAGAATATCTTAGGTTACGATTCTGATAGGTATCATAAATTCCTTGTGAAAGATACTCGGCATCAACAGCACCAGTATAAACATTCTCCCCCTTTTTGCCCATCACAATTGCAGTTCCTGTGTCCTGACATGTTGGCAACTCCCCTTCTGCAGAAACAACTTGGTTCATCAACATGGTATGGGCAACAAACCGATCATTATCTGATGACTCAGAGTCTTTCAATATGCTTTTGAGCTTTGCAAGATGCGCCGGACGCAAATAGAATGAAACATCACTAATTGCTTCTTTTGCCAAAAGCTTTAGTCCTTCGGGATCAACTTTTAGAATTTTTCTGCCATCTACTTCCACTGTAGAAACATAATCGGTTGTTAGCAACTTATAAGATGTGGTATCCTTTAGAATTGGAAATGGTTTTTGATACTTAAATTCAGACATAACTTATCTTATTTCAAAACTTTGGTTAGTAAATAAGCCTTTTTTGAAAGGCAAACAAATATAGATATAATCAAACATTTGGATAATGAAAATCCTTATAATTTTAACTCAGAATTGAATTCTTCACAATTGGTTTACGAACAAAACAAACTGCGGTTTTCTTCAATTTCCGTTTGAATCATTTCATCAAATTGAATCATTAGTTTATTCACATGCTGATTGCTTGTATTGAATAACAAGTTATCAACCTGAGAAACAGGCAGAACCTTTGGAGAAGTCCCGGTAATAAATATAGAATCAAACTTTTTTAATTCATTAATTGCAATTACATCTTCCACTACATCATAATCCATTTGACGAATACATTCAATTACTTTTGTTCGTGTAATTCCTTTTAATACCTGATTAGCTGGTGGAGTAATAAAAGTACTTCCTTTTACAAAAAACACATTAGAACGACTTCCTTCTGTAATTTGTTCTTGGTTATTCATCAACAATACTTCATGAAACTCTTTATTCAAAATAAGCTGGTTTGCTTTTTTCCGTAGCTCTTGTTGAATCACTTTTGCTTGTGGCTGAATGCGCTCAGCTTTTAAGAGACCCAGCTTTACTCCATGTGAATAATCATCTACACTGGGGTATCCATGCGGAACAAAATAAAAATAGCTTTGTCCTTTTTCTTGCTCACCGGTAATTAATACTCTTATATTACCAGTTTTATAGCCTATTTTTTTAATCAGTTTTTTTAAGCTTGAAGAAAACTGAAATTGATCCAATTTTAATGAAACATCTGCTATTTCGGCTGTTTGTATTAATCGCTCAAAATGTTCCCTCCAAAAAACCGGAACATGATCAATTACCCGTAAAACTTCATACAGAGCCTTGTCCTGATTCTCAGGAAGCATTTCAGAACTGACAAATTCGCTGTTCTTTAAAAGTGTATTTCCACGAAAAAAAATTGCCATTGCGAGAGTTTTAAACCTAACAATGGCAAATTTAATCAGAATCTGGATTGCTCCTAGATTCCACTTACATTTCCTGTAAAATTTAATGCTTTTAATACTGCATTCTTATAACTACGACCTATCGGAAGCTCCTTCTTAGGCACTTCAACCGTATTGGCAGTAAATGCTTCAATCTTAGGCATTGAAACAATATAGGACTTATGAATGCGTAAAAAATGATTGGTTGGCAATTTGTCTTCCATGTGAATCATACTGGTTTTAGTAATGATTTTACGCTTTTCAGTATGAATCTGAACATATTCGCTCAAACCTTCAATAAACAAGATTTCACAAAGGTGAACCTTAACTACTTTCTTATTTTCTTTCACATAAATAAAAGCATCATCTTTAGAAGAATCGCTTGCTCCAGCATTTACAACCTGAACTTCATCCTGATTAAGCTGGTAGTACTTATTAACCGATTTTAAGAAACGCTCAAAAGTGATCGGTTTTAGCAGATAATCAACCACATCCAATTCAAAACCTTCCAATGCATATTCACGGTACGCTGTTGTGAAAATTACTTTTGGAGGGTTCTTTAGGGTTTTTAGAAATTCAATTCCTGTAATTTGTGGCATTTGAATATCCATAAAAATCAAGTCTACGTTCTTTTCACGTAATACTTTAAGGGCTTTCATTGCATCGCTGCATTCTGCAACGATTTCGAAATTTTCTAGTTTCTCGACATGTCCGCGGATTAAGTCCCTGGCTAAAGGCTCATCATCCACAATAATGCACTTTGTTTTCATTGATTGGCTTATTTATAAATTAACTATGCTTTCAAAATAGTGCTTGGCTGTAAGTTTTTCCCCAGTTGCTTTTTCTATTAGTTCATTCCAAGGCAAAACATTACCATATTTAAAAATATTTTTTTTCATGTAATCTCCAACAAATTGACTTTTAGATATTTTCAAAGAGTCATTTTCTGATTCTTCATAAGATTTTTTAATCGAGTTGCTAAGCTGTGCTGCAAATAATTCTGCAAAAAGATTTGTTTGTGATGCTCCTGCCATTAGTAAAAAGTAATCATTCATAGCCCAGTCGTATTCCCGAATATCGTCAGGCTTTTTGTATTCCAAATATTTTGAATTAACATCCCACCATAATTCTCCTAAATTTTTTTCAGGATTCTCATAAAGTTTTTGCTCAAAAACGGCAAGAGACAGCATCTTCCTACTCTTTGTCAATTTTTCTATTTGATAAGCATGCCTGCTTATCATTTTCATAAGAGCAGTATCTTTCTGCGAAATACCAACAAATTCCTTTAACCAACCGTAATGCACAATATCATTCGTAAAAAAAGCTCCAACACCTTCTGAAATAATTGGACTCGGATATAATAAAGAGTAAGGAGTATCGACAGGCACATTCTTAAATGTTGCAGCCTGTGAGCAAAGAAACATCATCACTTTTAGACCTTGCAAATTATTATTAACGTTAGCAAGTATTCGCATATCCTTACCTGGGTCAATATTGATAAAATAATTAACCTGAGATTCAACTTCAGTTGAGTTAATCATACTTTGTTCAATAACATCCTGAATACTTAGATTGCATTTCTTAAAGAAAACAGATGCTATGTCTACAACATCTTTTTCAGCAAAAAGATCGTCTAGAATTTTAGTAAATTTTACTGGAAAGAATATATATCTTTCATTACTGTAGTGCCATGGTCTTATTTGCTCTTTACCTATATTAAAACGCTTTGTGACAAACTTGTCAAGAACTTTTTTTGCTGATTGATATCCCTCAATAGATATTGTATCAAGTTCAATAATAATCTTATCAACATCTTCTCTGTCAATCTCATGCGCTGCAAGTAGAAAATCATAATAATTATCAAACCCACAATCATGTGCAAAATCATTCCTCATTTTAATTAGATCAATGCACTTCTCATACATCTCGGATACTAATACTCTTTTTGAATCAAAAACTTTCTTAAAGAAAACTGGATCGGAGGAATTCTTCCTCATTGAATCTATTTCATAATCCGAATATTCAATATCATCAATCTCTAATTTATAATTTTGCACATAGTGCAAGATATCCATCTTAAGATCAACCAGTTTTTTATACTTATCCTGATCAAATTCACCACTTAAAATTTTCAAATAAATAATGTCTAATTGACGTGATAATATTGAGTCAGAAATGATGTTGGATTTTTTCATTTTCAATAAGAAATCAAGATCTTTCTTTTCTGAGAACACTTTCTGATCCAATTTCTTAAACTTATCTATTTGAAAAGATTGGTTCTTAATTTCTCCATCATTTTGGAAATCAACAGCCAAATCTGCTAATTTTTCAAAATCAGATCGACTACCAGATAAGGTTGCTTGCCAGAATAAAAGTGCCTCTTTCTTTTCGTGATGACGAAATTGATTCTCCTTTTTCTCGATATAACTGCGAAGAATATGCTCGGCACTTTCCTGCTCATTCATGCAGGCTAGCACGATAATCATTATTATTATAGATACGATGTATTTATTTTTCATGACCATTATTAAGATGCAACTGTATCAGGAATTTTCTCTGCCCTTCTTTTATATTCAATTTATAATTCCCTGGATACATTAATTCAAGACGCCTATTGATATTTGCCAACCCAACGCCTTTATTTTCAGATTTTCGTTTTATGCTTTTATCAGGAATACTATTATCAGCTTCAAATTCAAGAGAATTACCCTTTTGGTTTATTTTCAGTCTAATCCACGAATCACCAGGATCTCTGCTGCTTCCATGCTTAAAACAGTTTTCTACAAATGTAAAAAGCATCATAGGAGGTATCATGTAACTTTGATTCATGATATCTTTGCTTAACTGAAGATCTAATCTATCGCTATATCGGATTTGTTCTAGCTCGATATAATTCTCAATTAACTTTATCTCTTTATCTAAAGGAACTTTTGTTGCATTACATTCATATAATATATAATGAAACAACTCACTAATTTTAGCAATTATCTCAGGTGTTTTATCACTTTTCTGAAGTGCAAGAACATATAAATTGTTTAGCGTATTAAAAAGAAAATGAGGATTTAATTGTGCCTTTAGTAACTGCAACTCAGACTCAAGCTTTCTTTTTTCAATCTCACTTTTTTCAGCCAAACTATTCACCCAATCCTTATAAAACTTAATTGCTACAAAAACGACCATCGGTGCAAGTAACCAAACCATGTTAATGAAAAGCAAATCGGGGGAAATCCATTGCTCTGGATGAAGGAAGCTCGGAATAAAGAACCTGTAAAAAATTATTTTAGTGACAATTAATTTTAAAAATGAAAAAGCAAAAATTGTTAGAGGAAATAATAACAGAAGTGAAATATATTTTTTCTCCCATAAAAACCAATAAATCAAAACGTACACACTAATATATGTATACAGTATATATACCGGTAGATTTACAAGAAAATTAATCAGGAAAAATCGGTATGGGAAATTCTCTTCATAAGCGGAAATAAAAGAACCTACCAATACAAAGCTGGCCCAAAAAAGCATATGCATCAGGAATTTAATCTTCCGATATCTGAAACTTGGCAGGTTAATCATTGTTTTAAAATTTCAATTGTCAATTCGGCAAACCCGTTACTGTAGGAATAATTTAAGCTAAAATAATCGGTGTAATAGTACTCTAGTCTTTTTTTTAATTTTTCTATCTCAGTCTCCAATTTAGAATATGGATCAATCCTGTAATGATAAAAAGACACTAGAAATAACAAATAGTGCTCTTCAGACTTTGCAAAGATTTTAAAATCATTTCCAACATCTGAATATTTAAAAAGTTTCATAATTTTCTCAACAACAGGAAAGAAGAACAGAATTGGTATTTTTCTAGAATCCAAATCTCCAGAACGAACAACCTGAGTTTTTATATTTGGTGTTTGAACCATTTTCCGAATATCAATATAGCTTTCAATCAGGTTTAGTTCTTTTCTCAAACTTATCTTTTCATTGGTATTATCCAATAAGATATTATTCATCAGATTAGAAATACGGATTATCATTTCAGGTGTATTCTCCGACTTCTCAACAGCCATTGATTCCAACACATCCATCACATTCAACAGGAATTTAGGTTGTAACTGATTCTTTAAAAGCTGAATTTCAGATTCAATTGTTTGTAGCTGCAATTCGTTTTTTTTGTTCTCAGTCTTATACCAACTTTTCAATACTTTCACTGAAAGGAAAAGTATAATGATATAATGATTTCCAATTCCGCTAATAATAATGTTTTTGAGTTCAAGATAATTAGCTTCAGGAATTACCCTAAAGCTCAAATGCTTAAAAATAATCTCATTCGCAAGCAAGAGCTCTACAACAGAAAAAATATATAACAAGCCAATGAATATAATAATAGAAAGGATATATCTTTTTTTAAGAAAAAACCGGGGAACAAGCCAATATGCAATTATATATGTGTGGATAATAAAAACAGGCAGAGTAATAAGGTAATAAAATAGCCAATCCAAATAGACTAACATTTCAAAACCAATACTTTTAATGTAAGTGAATGAAATAACCCACACCAACCAAAAAAGGATGTGTTGGTTCCTTCTTGAAAGCTTGATATTTTCAAACACAGCGCTCATTTCAGTTTTATCTCAAGATTCACAACAAATTCATTTTTAAGATCTTCGTATTTAAACTCATAGCGTTTGGGATACAAGAGTTCCAGCCGTTTTTCTAAATTTTTCAAATCATCTCCAGGGCTTGATTTCGATGATGAAGAAGGCTGCACAGGTTTACTGTTTCGAGCTGAAAACTTCAGCAACTCATTGTCACAACTTAACGCTAATTCAATCCATGGTGATTCGGCATCAATTGCACTCCCATGTTTAAAACAGTTCTCAATAATTGGAAAAAAAAGCATTGGCGCAATTCGGGAACTACAATTATGTGTTTCAATTTTAAAATCCGTTTTTAACCTTTTTCCATAACGAATCTTTTCAATATAAATGTAATTCTTAATTAAATCGATCTCATCAGTTATAACCACCCAATCACCCTGATAATCAACTAAAAGATATCTTAAAACTTTTTTTAGCTTGCGAATAATCTCAATGGTTTGGTCATTGTTCTTTAGAGAAAGGGCATATAGGTTATTAAGTGTATTAAATAAAAAATGGGGATCGAATTGCGATTGTAAAACCTTTAAGTGTGCTTCTGCATTGCGTGATTCAACCAATGTTTTTTGATGTTCTGAATATAACCAGTCTTTTCTGAATTTAGCTACTGCAAATACAGCAACTATAAAAGACATATCCTTCGTATTTATTAGCATTGTTCGCAAAGTAAAACCAGAAATCTCAGCAGCATTACTACTGGCAATGCTTGAAGCAAAAACGTATCCAGAGATGGAAAACTTCAAATAAGACAACAGAAACCCTGTAATTACAAAGGTCAGTATAAATACGAGAAAATAACGTCTAAAAAGAATTTGAGGAACTAAGATAAAGATTGTCACATATCCGTATGTAAAAAAGAAAAAAGCATTGGTGAGTGTAATAAAAAAAGCATTGGCAAAATCTTCCTTTCCTGATCTTAAGAAGATAATCAGTGTAAATAAAGACACAATGAGAATAAAAAAAATAGAATGCCTTATGCTCCTGTAAAGGAGATTGTTATCAAAAAGAAATTTCCCCATTTATTATGCAGTACGCAATTTTAATTCTATCAGGAATCGATCATCGAAATGCTGAATATCCAAATTATATGAATCCTTATATAAAAGATCCAGCCTTCGTTTCACGTTTTGTAATCCAATACCCTCCCCTTTTTCCAGATTACCTTTTCCTGAAACTTTTGAAACACTGTTCTCTGCCCGAAAAATAACCATATTCTTCTTTGTAATCAAATTGATTTTAATCCAAGGTGAATCCGGATCTGAAGAACTCCCATGCTTAAAACAATTTTCCAAAAATGTTATAAACAACATTGGTGCTACTTCTCTCCCAACTAACTCTCCTTCAATATCAAATGAGATTTTCAGTCGTTTATCATACCTTAACTTTTCTAAATCAATGTAATTCTGCAATAAGCAAACTTCTTTATCCAGCTTGATAAATTGTTCATTGCATTCATACAAAATAATACTCAGCAATTCAGATATCTTAGCAATTCCTTCTGAAGTTTTCACAGACTGATCAAGTGACAACGCATACAGGTTATTCATGGTAATGAACTACCCCGGGGCAGAGCCCACGAGGTATCAAAAAAGAGTCAGTTGAC
>CBDVCE010000017.1:0-69314 GCA_965372405.1 uncultured Sunxiuqinia sp. | reverse complement strand
TTATACAGCTTCCGGGTAAGTGCACAGAGTGATGCTCATGCTGGGCACACACAAAAGCTAAATTTCATGGGCGCTGATGCGTAGTTTGAAAGTTTGGCTCAATTAAGAAACACCAGCAAGCCTCCTAGATTTGGTTTGCAAAAAATATAAACAAATTTATGCGGCTTGCTTTTTTAGCGGTTTGATAAGACAACTGTTTTAATCGCCCACGCAACTTAGCAAGACCGTTACCACTCATTTAATTAGACGGGTTCATTAAATTATATTAGAAATTACTACAATCACAAGATCGATATGAAGAGAATTAATCTAAAAATTATGAAACTTAAAACAATAAGTAATGCTGCTGTTATTTTTGTAGTTCTTCTGATTTCATTAGCATGTTCGAAAGAAAAAAATATATGGGAGGGTGTCTGGCAAACTAATATTGAGTTTTACCCGGGATTCACAGTGGCCAGTGAATTTGAATTACATCAAGATTCCATTGATAAAACATGGAGTGCAAAATGGGAAATTCCAGAGTTAATGAGTTTTGGAGTGTATGAAGATGTAAAAGCAACTAGTTCCTATATTGAAGTTGATTTGGAATCCGGCTGGACTTTTAAAGGTATTTTATTAGAGAATCAAAAATCGATGAACGTAATACGTTATTCACCCACTCAGGAAAGTGATACAATAAAATACCATAAGGTTGATAATTGGACATCTAAAATGCCTGCAAGGGTTGATAATGAAGGCCAGAAAGTAAAATCATGGAATTATACCGCACCTGATTTAATTAATGATGATTGGTCAATAGGATCACTATGTGATTCCAATAACAATCGCCAACCATTAGAAGAACTTTCTCAGAAGATCCTTGATGGTAAATATCAAGGATTAGACGCAATACTTGTAGCACAAAATGGTAAATTGGTACTTGAAGAGTATTTCCATCTAGGCAGAAGGAATAGGGTTCACAGTATTCAATCGGCAACGAAAAGTGTAACTTCTCTCTTGGTTGGTACCGCATATGATAATGGTTTTATAAGTGACCTAGACCAACCATTACAGGACTTTTTCCCAAAGTATATCGATTCCTTTAATCAAAATTCTTGGCCTGTTAGTCTTAAGCATGCACTAATGATGTCTGGAGGTTTAGACTGGCAAGAGAGAATTCCATATACTGATCCACGCAATGATGCTGTGGTTATGAATAATAGCGGAGATATGTACAATTATGTCCTATCCCGTGATATTAGACAGGGTGAACAACCGGGTGAGAAGTTCGAATACAACAGCGGACTTTCCGTTCTACTTGGTGGTGTGGTTCTAGACGCAACAGGGATACCGATTGATGAGTATGCTGAACAAACCTTGTTCAGGAAACTGGGAATAAAACACTACATCTGGAGTTCAAGTAATGACCAAGTTCATACAGGAGGTGGATTGTATTTGCAACCCAGAGATATTTTAAAAATTGGACAATTAGTACTTAACGATGGAAAATGGAATGGACAGCAAGTCGTTTCACAAAACTGGGTTAAAGAATCAACAGCATTTCATTTATCCATAAATGGGGCAAACAAACGAGCGGGGTATGGTTATCAGTGGTGGAGAGGAGTATTTGAGGTTAACCAAACTAAATACAATACAATTTATGCCTCAGGCTATGGAGTACAATTTTTATGGATAATTCCCAAACTAGATTTGGTTGTGTTGGTACTTCACCATAATCCAACTGACATTGTTGGCAATCACAGCATCATATGGAAAGAAATGGAAAGATTTATAATCCCTTCATTTCTTTCTGTAGAAAAGACAATAGATTCTAAAGATGAGAATAATATTACACCTAATGTTTTAAAAATAAACGAGTGGTAACAAAGTACATATTTCAGAGCGGGGTTTGGTAGTATACGAGCCGCAGATTCTCGCACGAACGTCATCACGAGAATCGGGACTGCCGCTCACCGAAATCCATAAAGACAACATGCACAAAACGTTGGCGTTAATTATGAAAAAAATGAAATTTGGAACATTTATATTAGTATTCTTTATTCCATTCATCGCTTCGACACAAAACAAAATAAAGTCCGAATGGATAGAAAAGGATGTTGCAATCTTCAAACATTTTTTTGACAATTTTCCGCTTGATTCAGAAATGACTGAAAATTGCGTAATAACAAAACTTGACAGATTTGAATCTGCATCTCATGATTCTATAGGATTTGATGGAATTTTGTATTGGTGGATATTACCCGGAGGTACAATGACAATAAATTCGCATATAGTTATTTGCCATGGAGAAATTGCAATGATTGAAACGATAATTTCACAAGATTATATCAAGAAACTTAATCGTGTCTTTGAAAGAGATAAGGTAATTAAAGATAATTTTTTCAAGTATTTTAAATTACAAGTTAATCGGCACAATTTTAACGATAGCATTTATATTTATTCGTCCACAAATCATTCCATTTTCCATAAGTATAAAATGCATATTGCTGAGTATTTAGGGAAACAAAAGAATGTGGATTTGTCTCAATGTGAATTTGAATACAATCTACTTAATAAACCGACAGGTAGATATCAATTTGAGTCCTATTTTAGAGAAAGTAATGACTATCCACCTTTTAACGCTATAAATAAACTCATAAACGAAAATAGAATTGATTGCATAAAAAATATAATCAGGGGATATTCTTTGCCAGGACGAATGTATGGTACAGCGGCACTTCTTCAATTGGCTAAAGAAAAGGCATATCAATTATCTGACGAAGACAAAGAGTTAATCGATAAAGTCTTGAATTTGAAATTAAAGGTAAAAAGTGGATATGATTTAATCTCGCATGTAAAATACAAAGATTGTATGAGTGCTGACTTATTGAAATTAATTGACAAATAACTAACGCTAACTAATTGTATATGCAATGTAGCTTTCAGTGTATATTTGGGCTTCGGCTCGTTGTTGCAACACCGCCAAGTCGTCTTTGACGATTGACGGAAAATTTGAAATTATGAATAAACGAATTGGCTCGGTGCAGCATGAAAGGTTTGCACCCCGCTGCCGCGCGATTTTATTGCGTGGAGAAGTGAAAGTAAGACCATAGTTCTAATCTAATTTTTTAGGACTTAGCTAAAAGTACAAAACGATATAATCGTGCAGTAGCGTTGCATTTGATAAAGCCAAAAAGAAGGACAAAGAATTAGCAAGGATAATTTCAGAAGCTATTCGAGTTGACAAAAAAACTATTAATCAAATATTAAAATGAGTCCAGAAGTTTCTATAATTATATTGATTCTTGCAATTCCAGTTTATTTTTTATCAAAATGGACTTTAAAGAGGTTGAAATTTGGAAATGCTAAGAATAGAAAGTTTTTAGCCATTATTCCAACAATCATTCTAAGTCCTCTTTTGTATGTTGGAATAATAATGATTTGGATTTTTTCCGTTTCCTACTTTCCAACTAAAGATTTTAACAAAAAAGAATGGCAATCAAATACTGAGGAACGATTTGAAATGTCGAAAGACATTATTGAAAGTAAAATTCTAATAGGTAAATCAAAAGACCAAGTAATTGAGATGCTGGGAAACGATTTTATTTACAACAATGAAAGTACAATAACATATGAATTAGGACTCGTTCCTGGATTATTTAATATCGACCCAGACTTTCTAGGGATAAAATTTAAGAATGGTATTGTTGTTAAAGTGACACAATATGAAGGATGAAAAACTGGCTACAATAAATAGTACTATGAGCGGTCAGCCCCCGCTTCAGCGCGATTGTATCGCATTGATAAATGAAAGTAAGACCATAGTTCTAATCTAATTTTTTAGAACTTAGCTAAAAGTACTACACGATATAATCGTGCAGTAGCGTTGGGTGCATTTCGGAAACAACAATTAAAACATAATCATCATGACAAAACCACAAACTAAAATCCTCATTTCTTTGCTACTTTTTATGTTGATTCTTTGTTCGTTTTCTCAAATCAAAGAGGAAAAATTAAAAATTACAATAGAGAACTTAAAAGGAGCGTATGGAGGTGACGAAGAAACTGAGAATGCATATTTTGGGATTTATGATGAAAAGATTTATTACCCTGACCCGGATATTTGGATAAAGTTTGAATTAAAGAAAGACACCATTATTACGAGCGACAGTGACAATTACATTGAAAAGCTTTTAATTTTAAAGTTAACTACTGATTCGCTCATTTTACACAATCTCAACTATGACGTTATAATACCTTTAAATAGAAGAGGTGAATAAATAGAAAACCAAAAATATGAGAACAATAAGCATTTTAATTCTAAGTCTGATTTTTAGCAATACATTTTCGCAAGAGATTGCTGAGAAGGAAATTAAAACGGAAGTAAATGAGGTTACCGTATTTCTTGATGGTGCTCAGGTAAGTCGTGAACAGTCGGTTAATTTATTAAAAGGCAAGACGGTACTGAAGTTTGTGAACCTATCGCCATTTATTAAAGCAAAGAGTATTCAGGTAAAGGCAGAAGGTGCTTTAACTGTTCTGTCGGTTAATCATCAGAAAAACTATTTGGATGAATTGGAAAAATCGGATGAGTTAACTGGCTTACAAAAGTCGCGTGATTTAGTTGAGGATAAGATTAAAATGGAGAATACCTATTTGTCGATTATTGAAGAGGAGTTGGCTTTTTTAAATGACAACAGAGATATTGGGGGCAAGAATGAGCAAGTGAGTGTTACCAACCTTCAGCAGGCTTCGGATTTTTATAGTACTAAATTGACTGCCCTAAAATTGAAGGAAATTGAAAGAGGGAAAACACTGAAAGACCTGAACAAGGAAAAGAAAGACCTCCAAAACCAAATTAATACCTTAACAGGTAAAAAAGAATATCCTGCTGGCGAAATATTGGTTAAGGTTGATGCGAAAATAGCCTCGAAATTCTCACTGGAGATATCTTATATGGTGGATAATGCCGGTTGGTTTCCTTCATACGATATACGAGTGAAAAATATAACTGAGCCTGTTCAGTTAATTTACAAGGCCAACGTAAAACAGGATACGAAAATAGATTGGAAGAATGTAAAGCTGAAGTTTTCATCGGCCGAGCCCAATGTGTCGGGAGTTGCCCCCGAGCTAAAAACGTATATTCTAAACTACAATAGCTTGCCTCCCCGATATGATTTAACTCCAAATAGTGTGAGTGGGAAAGTGTTTGATAGTGAGGGAATGCCATTGCCGGGAACAACTGTTGTGGTTAAGGGCACTACAATTGGTACTGTAACTGATTATGATGGTCATTATTCAATAACAGTTCCGAATCATGCTAGCCAGCTAAGCTATTCGTTTATTGGTTTTGAAAATAAAACACTCCCCATTAGAGGAAAGGTGATGAATGTTTCATTAGTTGAAGATGCGTTGGAACTGGATGAGGTTGTGGTTGTTGGATACGGAAGCACCAGTAGAGTAGGTAATGCACTTCAAGGCAGAGCTTCCGGAGTAAGAGTAGGAAGCGCGAAACTTAAAATTAGAGGAACAAGTAGTTTAGCTATTCCAACAGCACAGGTTGAAAACCAAACAACAGTAGATTTTGAGATTAAAACACCTTATACAATAAAGTCGGACAATAAGAATTATGCTGTTGATATGGAGTTTTATGATTTACCAGCTTTCTATCAATACTACTGTGTTCCAAAAGTTGATAAGGATGCATTCTTGATTGCCAACGTTGTTGATTGGGAAAAATACAACTTGTTGGAAGGGGAAGCCAATGTGTTTTTTGAAGATACTTATGTTGGTAAAACGCTATTGGATGTGACCTTTGTTTCGGATACGCTGGCGATATCTCTGGGTAGGGATAAGAAGGTTTCTGTTAATCGGGAAAAGATGAAAGATTTCACAGATAAGCAGTTTATTGGCAAAAAGAAGGAAGAAACCAGAGCCTGGAAAACAACGGTTAAGAATAATAAGAATCAGGAGATTCATATGATTTTACTTGATCAGATTCCTGTATCTACCGTTGACGAGATTGAAGTAAACGTTCAAAATATTTCAGGTGCCAAACAAGATAAAGATACGGGTGAGATTAAGTGGGAGTTTAAATTAGAACCACTGGACAAAAAAGAGTTTGATTTAAGGTATTCAGTCAAATATCCAAAACATAGAAACCTAGTTGTAGAATAGAAGGCTATGAGTACAACTAACTTCTATCACAAAATCTACCGCAAAAAGAATGATAATGAGCTAATAGCAATCGTCAAAGGTGATAGCTATACAGATGATTCAAAGATTTGTGCCATCGCAATTCTAAAAGAGCGAGATATTTTAACGGATGAATTAATCAGTATAGAGCAAGATCTTGGTGCAGATCGTAATTTTGGAATACGTTCAGGGAATCGGGATGTAAGGTATCATACCGGAGGCGACCGACTTGCTGCATTGTTTATCGATGGGATCTTTTTAGGTATTGTTAACTGGTTTCTGAAATTCTATGAAGGTTTGGAATCTACAGCTTGGATTGGACTAATTGCTTTTCTAAGTTTTATCATTCCTTATGTTTATAGCATTCTGTTGCATGGCTATTGTGGACAAACCTTTGGAAAGATGGCCATGGGTGTTAAGATATTTGATAAATCAGAGAAGAAGCTAATTTCCTATAAGCAGGCCTTTATGAGAGAGCTTGTTCCATTAAGTATATTGGGTCTTTTGCAACTATTCTCACTTTTTGGTAATCTTGAAGAATGGAATTTTTGGATTTACCTGACAATTCTAATGTCATGGATAATGATGTCCTGGGCATTACTGGAAATTGGAACAATGCTATTTGATAAGAAACGACGCGCATTACATGATTATATTGCAGGTACTGTAGTGTTAAAAGTTAATTGATAAAATTTGAGGGTATCTCGTGGAGTAGTGAAAGTAAGACCATAGTTCTAATCTAATTTTTTAGAACTTAGCTAAAAGTACTACACGATATAATCGTGCAGTAGCGTAGTTGGTCAATACGTATTTTCTATAGAACCAGAGCTCGTGGAAGTGGAGTAAGGAAAACGATTATTGGCAAGAAAAAATAAAATACAAGAACATGAAAAAAATAGAATTTAAGAGAACTAGGTCGACTCCGAACTTGTCAGAGAAGAAAAATAGAATATTGTTTCTTGCATTGAATTTTGTTTTGATTATTGGGGGAGTGAGTCTAATCTCAACTTTCCTTTACCTGATTTATAATCTGGACAAAGCTGATGAAATATTAATCTATTGTTTGCCTGTTATCTGTTTTGGGGTGGTTTTGATAGTTGGATCCGCATTTGGACTCTATAAACTGAGAGGGACGAAAAAACCGCCACGAATTAAAAAATCAATTTCATTTGGCAGATAATGACTGCATTGTTTATTTTTAGACGCTAAACCATGAATGGCAGTTGGAGATGAAATTTCTCTTTGAGTTTCGGCCAGCTATTATTGGAGTGCACTCAATATATGGCTTATAGAATCAACTCTCTTGGATGTGGATTGAAACATACCATCGTTGGAAAGAAAAAATGGATTATCATACATAATTTATCCGTTGCGGCTCATTTCGGAAAAGATTATAGCTCAAAAATGAAGCAATTTGAGCTATAAGTGCTATCTTTATGAGCTAAATAATGTTATAAATGATTGGTATTAGAGAACAGCAAATTATTGACTTTGTTAAAAAAACAGGAGAATGCTCCTCTAAAGCGATCTTTGACGGAGTAAGTCTATCAGTGAGTTATGCAACTCTAAAAAGACTTATCACTAAACTAATATCTGAAAATTACCTCTCATCAAAAGGACAAGGAAAAGGAACAAAATATATTATTTCGCCTAGTTATGAAGTTATTCAGCCAATTGATATTGAAAAATATTATGAGCAAGAAATTGATGAACGAGAAATTAAAGAAAGTTTCAATTTTGGGATTATAACAAATGTATTGGCTAAGCATAGTGTTTTTACTGACAATGAATTGTCTAAACTAAATGAGCTTCAAAAGGATTTTCAACAAAATATTTCTCAGCTATCTGACAATGAGTATAAAAAAGAATTTGAAAGACTAGCTATTGACTTAAGCTGGAAATCATCTCAGATTGAGGGTAACACTTATTCTCTTTTAGAAACAGAGCGTCTTTTAAGGGAAAAAGAAACTGCAGCTGGGAAAACAAAGGAAGAGGCTATAATGCTTTTAAATCACAAAGATGCTCTTGATTTTATTATTGAAAATCCAGATTACCTTAATCCTTTGGCTGTTTCAAAAATTGAAGATATTCATAGCATCTTAACAAAAGAACTGGCTGTAGAAAGAAATTTAAGGAAACGACGTGTTGGTATTTCCGGAACAAATTATCGTCCACTAGACAATGAATTTCAAATTTCAGAAGCACTCCAAAATTCATGCGAAGTTATTAATGATAAAAAAAGTGTATTTGAAAAAGCTTTATTGTCATTGGTTCTTATCTCATATATTCAGCCATTTATGGATGGAAATAAGAGAACAGCCAGAATTGTTAGTAATGCAATATTAATGAATGAAAAACATTGCCCGCTTTCATTTAGGACAGTTGATTCCATTGACTATAAAAAGGCAATGCTTTTATTTTATGAGCAGAATAACATATCAAATTTCAAAGAGATTTTTATTAATCAGTTTGAATTTGCAGTGAATACTTACTTTTAAAAACGAAATCAAAGTACAGGACTTATCTCGCTGAAATAGTTACTTTTAATGTCTAAACTTCTATTTTAAACCTATACAACTATGAACTATGCCAAACCGCTAATCATCCTATTTTTATTTATCTCTAGTGTTTCGTGCAACGACAAAAAACAATCTACCGAAACTCATTCTCCAATATTAACGGAGGTGCCGGCTCTGGATATTACATTTATTCCTGAAAAGTATGTGGCCTATAAATCAGAATCATCAATAGAAATAGATGGTGATTTATCGGATGCTGAATGGGGTAAGTTGGAGTGGACCAATGAATTTGATGATTTACACGGCGATAAAAGACCGAAGCCACTTTTCCCCACCAAGGTAAAAATGCAGTGGGACGATGCTTACTTTTATTTTGCAGCAGAATTGATTGAACCTCATATATGGGCAACATTAACAAAGCACGACGATATTATTTTACGGGATAATGACTTCGAAATATTTATGGACCCGGATGGTGATACGCATGATTATTGCGAAATTGAAATGAATGCCCTTACTACGGTGTGGGATTTAATTCTAACTCGACCATATCGCGACAAGCCTAGGGTAATTGACTCGTGGCATATTTATGGAATGAAAAAGGCCGTGAAGGTATTTGGAACATTGAATGACCCAAGTGATATTGATGATAAATGGACTGTTGAGATTGCCATTCCCTGGCAGGTAATGGAAGAATTGGGAAGCCATGGTGGAGCACCCAGAAATGGGGAGCAATGGCGTGTGAATTTCTTGCGCGTTAACCATCAGATTGACATTGAAGATGGCAAATACAAGCGCAAGATAAATCCTGAAACCAATAAGCCATTTGGATGCTACAACTGGATTTGGACAGTGTCCGGAAGATCGGGATGCCATGCCCCCGAATTGTGGAGTTTTGTGCAGTTCTCGGATAAGAAACCGGGAACAGACACTTTTATAGATGACAAAAATGATGAGTTCAAGTGGGCTCTCCGGCAGGTCTATTACCGTCAACGTGCATTTGAAAAGGAACATGGAATGTACGCACATAGCGCCAATCAGCTAAAGTTGGAAGATGTTAAGCTTGAAGGAATGGCATTTAATCCTGAGCTATCGATTATGAATGGCAGATGGGAAGCAAAACACAAAGGTTTCAATAGCAAGACCGCTTTTATTCGATGGGATGGCAAAGTTTGGCTGGAGTAAAAGTTGAACGACATCATTCTCCGCGCTGGTGTGGAAGTTTTCCGCACCCTTGGCGCTTATAATTGCTTGCTATAATTTTGCATAGCCCTTCGGACTATGCTTTGGAACTTAGCACCTTTGGTGCTGAAATATGTATCCCCTAAGGGGAAATCTCAGGCATGGTGATATGGTTGGCTATTGAGATTGATCTCCTGACGGAGAACTAGCAGTGACATTAGGACTTCAACTTATTTCACGGACTACAGAAACAAGCATTGCAAGCAATTTTTTCCCGGAGGGAATAAATTTCAATAGAAGAATAGTACGAATGATAGCTTTCCCCAGAGGGGATTGATATAAGTGTATAGATCTTTTCGTACCTCGGCTCTTAAATGTCGATGAACTCTTTTGATGCTGCCTTTCCGATGAAGCTTCCTTTACCCTCAATTCTAAATAAACGGGAAAGACAATTTATTTAAACCATCCTTTGTCTTTCCGTGTTAATCTCTTAACTCATTATCATTGGTTTGTGGTTTTAAGAAGAATGCATTTATCTTCTTAATCCTTTTTTAATCAGTGATAGGAGAACCAAAATCAACTGACTAACTGTTCTTAAATAGTTTTCTAATTAAACCTATTCGTATGAAAAGAAGGTCCTTTTTAAAGCATTCAAGCGTATCTGTTACTGGTTTATTCATTGCCAAAGGTCTGTTTAGTAAAAATAAAGAATCGGTAGTTGGTCATAATGAGATGACCTACAGGATGGATAGAAACTGGGGAGAACTTAACCCTGAAAAAACACCGGTGAATGATTGTCATGAAATGGTTCAGGATTCAAAAGGCAGGATTCTTCTGCTAACCAATGAAACCCGGAATAACATGATTATCTATAATAAAAGTGGACGGCTGATGGATTCCTGGGGAACTGAATTTCCGGGGGCACACGGACTCACCATTCAGCAGAACGGAAAGGAAGATTTCCTGTTTATTACCGACACCAAAAAACACCAGGTGTACAAAACCACCAATGAGGGGAAAATCCTGTTTACCATTGATGCTCCCGCTGATATTGATGACTATAAAAACAAGGAAGCATTTGTGCCCACCGAAACAGCGGTGCTTGAGAATGGCGAATTTTATATTGCCGATGGCTATGGGGCACAGCATATTTTGCACTACGATGAAAATGGTCGATTAAAGAATTCGTTTGGCGGAAGGGGAGAAGGAGATGAGTATTTTGATAATGCACATGGCATTTGTATTGATTACCGGAATACCACGCCTACACTGCTAATTACCGACAGAACGCGGACGGCATTTAAGCGATTTTCATTGGATGGGAAGTTGTTGGAAATTATCCAGCTGCCGGGAGCTTGTGTTTGCAGGCCTGTTATTAAAGGTGATTACCTGTATGCTGCGGTATTAAGATCGCCCGACTTGAGCAATGTTGATTCAGGATTTGTGACCATTCTGAATAAAGAAAACAAGGTGGTTTCAAACATAGGTGGCTCGGAGCCTGTATATGAAAACGATGAATTAAAACCACTTAGTCAAACCGAAAAGATATTTACACATCCGCACGATGTGTGTGTAGATGATGAAGGAAGTATTTATGTTGCCCAGTGGGCATCGGGGAAAGTGTATCCCTATAAGTTCACCAGAGAATAAGAAACGAACACCCATCTAGTAATCTCTTTTTTGCTTATGAAGAAATACATCATATTATCAATTGTCGTTTTACTCGCTGGAGGCTTAACTCTGGCAGTTGTTTATTTCCCCTCGGGTAAGAAGAATCAAAACAAGGAGATATCCTATAACCGGGATATTCGTCCAATCCTTTCCGATAAGTGTTTTCTATGTCATGGACCAGATGCCATGACAAGAAGAGCCGGATTGAGGTTGGATTTGCCAACAGAAGCATTTAATGAACTGACCGTAAGCAAAGGGCAATTTGCCATCGTTCGGGGTGCTCCGGAAGAAAGTGAATTGATTCGCCGCATTGAGTCTGTTGATCCGGGAGTGTTGATGCCTTTGCCCGAAAGTAATCTTCCCCAATTGACTTCAGACGAGATTGATCTTTTTAAACGATGGATTAAACAGGGTGCTAAGTATGAAAAGCACTGGGCTTTTGAAGTGCCCGAAAAATCACCGCTTCCTGAAGTGGATGACGAGGGGTGGGTGAAGAATGAGCTTGATCATTTCATCCTTCACAAAATGGAACAAAAAGGGTTTGAACCTAATGATGAGGCCTCGAAGGAGATATTGATAAAAAGAGCATTTTCTGATCTTACAGGTCTGGCTCCGAGCTATGATGAGATTCAGCAATGGCGTGAAAATTCGAGTGACGATTGGTACAGTCAGTTATTGGATACGCTTTTGCAAAAACCTGCTTATGGTGAAAAAATGGCCATCTTATGGATGGACCTGGCACGTTATGCCGACTCTTATGGTTTTCAGGATGATAATATACGATCGCAATGGCCATGGCGCGATTGGGTGATCGATGTATTCAATAGAAATATTCCTTACGATGAATTCTTAACTCAGCAAATTGCGGGTGATTTGCTTCCTGATGCAACAAAAGAAACCATTTTAGCTACGGCTTTTTTCAGAAATCACAAGTATACTGAAGAAGGTGGCGTAATTGATGAAGAGTATCGTGTTTCCTATAACATTGATAAAACAAGGACTTTCGGGACTGCCATTATGGGAGTCACCATTGAATGCTCACAATGCCACGATCATAAATACGATCCGTTTTCACAAAAAGACTATTACCAACTGTATGCATTTTTTAATCAGAGCTATGAGAAAGGTTATGAAGGAGATGTTGGACAGTCGACCTTGGCAAAAAATCCAAAATTGTTTATCAGCGAAAAGGATAGAAAAACCTTGATGCCTTATATTAATGCTGTTAATACGGATACCCTGCAGGTTTCGGTAATGGGCGACAGCATTGCAAAAAAGCCCACCTACATTTTAAGCAGAGGCAGTTATGATGCGCCAACTGATATTGAAGTAAAACCAATGGCTCTTGAATCCATTATGCCATATGACACACTTCAGTATCCACCTAACCGATTGGGGCTGGCACAATGGACTATCAATAAAAAGAATCCTTTAACCGCCCGAGTATTTGTGAATTTTATTTGGCAGGATATTTTTGGAAGGGGCATCGTTGGCACATCAGGGGACTATGGTTTGCAGGGAGATTTACCCACACATCCAGAACTATTGGATTGGTTGGCGGTGGATTTTATGGAAAACGACTGGGATATTAAATACTTGATCAAAAAAATACTAACGAGCAATACCTATTGTCAGTCAAGCAAAGTCAGCAAAAAACAGTTGGAGCAGGATTCTGATAATCTTTATTACTCCAGGGCTGAACGATTGCGATTTAAGGCCGAGATTATTCGCGATTGGGTGCTAAGCAGCAGTGGTTTGTTGAATCCGGAAATTGGTGGGCCAAGTGTGAAGCCCTATCAACCTAAAGGTGTTTGGGAAAGCACAACCTCGGGCAGAGGGATGCTGGCAAGCTACAAACAAGATCATGGACCTGATTTATATCGGAGGGGTTTATACACAATTTTTAAATTGACAGCTCCACCTCCCAGTTTAATGATATTTGATGCCAGTAACAGAGACCAGTGCGAAGCAAGGCGCACCAGTACAAACACACCTTTGCAAGCCTTAACCATGCTCAATGACCCAACGGTATTGGAAGCATCACGCGTATTGGCTGAGAATATATCCGTTACAGAAAAAGAGCTTGACGAGAAAATAGAACAGGCATTTGAAATGATTCTTGTTCGCAAACCATCGAAATTTGAGGCAGACAAATTGTTGAATTATTGCATGGCTCAACAAGACTATTTCCGGGAGAATCCCGATTTATTGAAATCCACCCTAAATGTTGGAGAATACCCTCGACTGAAAAATAATGAAAATACTATAGAGACAGGCGCTTTAATGAAGACCATTTTAGTCTTGTATAATTTAGAAGAAGCAATCACAAGATCTTAATCGATAGCTATGAAAGAATTTCAGGAACATATGTTGAACCAAAACAGGCGGAAGTTTTTATCAAAGTTAAGCTTGGGGATTGGTGGATTAGCACTGGGATCATTAATGGTGCCGGGTTTGTTTAAGGGCAAGGATGAAGAGGAGCTATTTACGAATGTGCTGCCTCATTTTGCACCGAAGGCCAAACGGGTAATCTACCTTTTTCAGAATGGTGCTCCTTCGCAGTTGGATTTATTTGATTACAAGCCACTGCTACAAAAAATGCATGGACAGGATTTGCCGGCCAGCATTCGAATGGGGCAACGCTTAACAGGAATGACTGCCAATCAAGATAAGTTTCCATTGGCTGGAAGTAAATATAAATTTTCGCAACATGGAGAGAGTGGCGCCTGGTTCAGTGAAACTCTTCCCCATATGGCCAGCATGAGCGATGATTTATGCGTGGTACGCTCCCTGTTTACCGAAGCAATTAATCATGATCCGGCACTCACCTTTTTTCAAACAGGTGCACAGGTTGGTAACAGACCCAGCATGGGCTCATGGTTAAGTTATGGATTAGGAAGTGAGAATAAGAATTTGCCAGCCTTTTGTGTGTTACTGAGTAAGGGAAAAGGAAACGGTCAGGGTGTTTATTCGAAACTGTGGAACAACGGATTTCTGGATTCAATACACCAGGGAGTTCAATTTAGCAGTGGTGAAGAACCAGTTAAGTATTTAAGCGATCCTGAATTTATTAACCGTAGCGATAAACGGGCAATGCTTGATGAAATTTCGGTTTTAAATAACGAATCGTATAAAAATATTGGTGATCCGGAAATTGTGACCAAAATTCAACAATACGAACTGGCGTATCGAATGCAGATGGCTGTTCCTGAAATTACTTCTTTGGAAAACGAGCCGGAATCAATTATAAAGATGTATGGTGCAGACTGCCTGCAGCCCGGGACTTATGCTGCCAATTGTTTATTGGCTCGTAAGTTATCGGAGAATGGTGTTCGCTTTGTTCAACTCTATCATCAGGGATGGGATACGCACGGGAATTTGCCCAAGGAAATTGAGGGGCAATGTTTGGATGTTGATCAGTCATCAGCCGCTTTAATTAAAGATTTGAAACAACGTGGTTTGCTTGATGAAACACTGGTGATTTGGGGAGGTGAATTTGGGCGGACAAATTATTGCCAGGGGAAATTGACCAAAGATAATTATGGACGAGATCATCATCCCCGATGCTTTACCATATTGATGGCAGGTGGTGGTGTTAAGCCAGGCGTATTCGGTGAGACTGATGATTTTGGATACAACATCACAAAGATGCCGGTACACGTACATGATTTTCATGCAACAGTTATGCACCTAATGGGTATTGACCATGAAAAATTTACCTTTAAGAATCAAGGGAGGCGATATCGATTAACTGATGTAGCAGGCAAAGTTATTCCCGATATAATTAGTTAACGTATGAGTGAAAAGAAAATCTTTCAACTGTTGGATTGGTGTTTGTGGATTTTAAATCCGCTGTTGATAGTCCTTGCTATATTTGATCAACAGATTCAGGCCGGACTGCTTTTTCAATGGATGGGTAAATTTCATCCTTTAGCTTTGCACTTTCCCATTGTGTTTGGCATTTTAATTGCGATCTACTTTCTATTCTTTCAAACTCGTAGATTACTCGTTACAACCGAGAAATTGCTTTTGGCAATAAATGCGATACTTGCCAGTGTAGTTGTTCTGTTTGGGATATTACTTTCTGTACAAAATGGTTACGATGGCAAAAATCTTGACTTCCATAAATGGGCAGGAATTGTTGTGGCAATGTTTAGTTGGCTGTTCATTTATGTTCTTCATTTAAAAGGTGGATTTAAAAAGATATTGGCTTTGTTATTTGTATTTATTCTCATCGGGTCAACCCATAAAGGGGCACAATTAACTCATGGAGTAAATGCCTTAAGCTTTCCGCAAGCTGAGTCTTCCTTAGCTGAAAATGAAATTGTAAATGAAGAAACAGCTACAGTATATACGGTAGCCGTTAAGCCCATTTTAAACCGAAAGTGTATTAGTTGTCATGGCATGGATAAATCGAAAGGTGATTTAAGATTAAACACACCTGAGAATATTTTGAAAGGTGGCAAAAATGGTGATTTATTGACATTGAATTCCGATGGTTTGTTTCTGGAACGCCTTCATTTGCCATTAGACGATGAAGAGCATATGCCTCCTGAAGGAAAATTACAGCTCACTTCAGATGAACTATCAATCTTAAGGAAATGGGTAAAATCAGGTGGCAGTTTCGACATAAAACTAAAAGAACTGGCTCCAAACGATAGCTTATTCCTGCTGGTGAATAATTACAGAACTGCAGCCAGTCAAAAAGCAGCATTGAATTTTGATCTTCCTGACTTAGACGAATTTAATTCGAACTACTGCACGGTCAATTATCTCTTTAATGGATCGGATGAGGTGGAAGTTAACTTCTTTCAGGGCTCAAAGTATGAGCAGCAAAATCTGAGGAAGTTGGGAAAAATAAAAGATCAGGTTGTAAGTCTGAATATGCAGGGGATGCCATTATCTAATGAGGACCTGAATGTAATAATACAGTTTAAAAACCTACGAAAAGTAAACTTAAACAATACCGGACTTGAGCTTGCTTTGATTGAGGATATGAAATCACTAAGCAAACTGAAAGCTTTATCCATTTGTGGAATTGAATTTAGTGAAGCTGAGTTGGATAAATTTCTTGATCAGGCAACATTCTCATCCTTGCACGTTTGGACACAAAATACGGATGAAGAGCACCTGTCGAAACTAATTGAAAAATACGCAGACATCAAAATTGTTGTTGGTGATAATTTGAAAGATGAGATTATGAAGATCAGTAATCCTACTATTGTTCAGGACTCATCAATCTTTTCAAATCATATAAACGTAAAGATAAAGCACTTGTTAAAAGGCGTGCTTATTCGATACACCACCGACGGAAGTGAACCTGATAGCTTAAGTAGCACTGAGTACACAAAACCAATTCGTCTTTCGAAGAATGCTGTAGTAAAAACTAAAGCCTTTAAATCCGGATGGCTAAGCAGCAATTTGGTGAAGCGAATATTTTATAAATCAGCAATACAGCCCGATACGATTTACTTGTTGAATAAACCTCACGAGAGATATAAAAATGAAGGCGCTAAAACGCTCATAAATTTTGATTTAGGGAGAAACAATACCTTGAATGGCGAATGGTTAGCTTATAAAGATTCTGATATGGAATTTATTGTTGGATTCAAACAGCAACAAGCGTTGGAATCAGTTCATTTTAACGCACTCGTTCATCTTGATGCTCATATTTTTCCGATCAACTCCATTGATGTTTTGGGAAGTAATGATAATCAACAATTTTTAAATATTGCAAAGATCAGCTTTCCCAAAGCCAATGAAAATGACCCTTTGGGTGCAAATACATATAGTTGTAATTTTCCCGAATCAACTTCATTTAAATACTATAAGTTTATAGTTCGAAACCAAAAGAAAATACCAGACTGGCATCCTGCCAAGGGTCAAACGGCATGGATATTTGTGGATGAACTTTTTCTGAATTAAACGTGTGTTGGAGTCAATAGCTTTGTAAAGCGCTTAAACTCCAAGCTCAGCTTTTATTAAGGTTTCACACTTCTCCGCAATTTCTTTAGCCGAGAATTCTTTAGGCTCAATCGGCTCATGAACGGTAAATGTAATCTTGGTCCCAAATCGCATAGGGAAATAACCTTTCGGATTCAAAAGGCTGTTACCATCAATGGATAGTGGTACGATGATCGCTGATGGAGCAACTTTCATTAAAGTGTGAATACCACCTTCCTGAAATGTTTTCACCTTTCCAGTTTTGCTTCGCGTCCCCTCCGGGAAAATACTGATGGCGTGTTGTTCTTTTTCAATCATTCGACCAACACGAATAATTTCTTTTACCGATTGTCCTTTGTTTTTACGGTCAATTAATGCAGAACCCGCATGACGCAGATTATATGAAATACTTGGGATGCCTTTGGCCAACTCAATTTTTGAAATAAATCTAGGGTGATGTTTGCGGAATGCCCAAACGATTGGGGGGATGTCAAAGGTGCTTTGGTGATTGGAGACAATTATTAAAGATCGTCCTTCCGGAAGTTTTTCAAAACCCTTGAAACGAATTCTTGATCCCAACACTAAAAATCCATAGACCATAAAGAAATTCATTACGTCTACTACTTTCTTTCGAAGTGGATAACCTCCGATTTTGCGACAGATCATTTGAATGGGATGAAAAAGCAGGATTAAAAATCCAAACCAAATTAAATATATGGGGGTGAGTATGTATGATAATATTCGTCTCATTATAAGAATTTAAAAGCACAAAAGAACAAAAATATGAGGCAAGAAGCAAAATTTCAGAATCAGGAATCAAGAGTAAAGTACCCAGACAAGGTTCGGGTATCTTGATTCGATCTATTCCATATTCATTGCAGCATTTAATGCATCAATTGCGGAGCTTTGTCTTCCAGCATCCCCTTTGTCAAACGGGCCATCCCAGATAGCGCCAATCTCATCAGTCTCAGAATTACGGGCTCTTTTCCATATGGCATCTACCTGATGAAATATAAATTGCTTGATCTCAGGATTATTAGTCTGACTGTATAAGTAGGAGAGGTGGCGCATGAAAATTCCTTTAAACTGAACCGCATCGCCATTGGGAGTAGGTTCGGTCGGGTCTTTTAGTACACCGCTTTCATAAACCAGATGCTTCATGGTTGAGTCGGCAATCTTTTCGGCAATATCCAGATAGGATTTGTCTTTTGTAATGGAATAATATTCAACCATTGCACTTAAAATCATTCCTTGATTGTATGTGTAGTATCTTCCACTTGATGACTGACAATTCTTGTCCAGTCCATTTTCTATCAGGTAGTTTTTGGAAATCATTCCAGATTGTTGAAACCATTCCCAGCATTTGTCTGCCCATTGTAAATATGTCAACTCTCCGGCTAGGTTCTCTGGTGAACGCTGATGTAAACGCAATGCTGAAAGCATAAACAGTTCGTTTTGAACTGCTGATTTGGCAATGTTTGGTTTTTTCCAATAAATGCCACCACCACAAACACTGTCCCAGCCTATAATAAGATCATCAAAAATGATTTGGCTCATCGTTAAATACTTTTCATCCCCTGTAATGTCATAGGCTTCAATCCAGGCCAATAGCCACCAGCCTTCATCATCGTAATAATCATTGATGAAATTGGTGCAAGTCCAGTTCTCCGAAGTGTCAGGCATCTGCACTTCAAATTGTTTGCAGATTTCAAAGGTGTTATCAACGATTGGCATGTAGCTCATGTCTCCGGTTATGCGAGAATAGTCACAGATAGCAGTAATTGCATTAGCAGCATTCCACCAACTTGTGGTTTCATACAATCCTGTTTCGTTATTGTACCAGTTTTGTAAAACTTCAATGCTTTGTTGTGTCTTAGTCAGGTAGATGTTCTCTTCTTTTTTGCATGATGAAAAAATGAACATAGCGGACAAAAGGATCAGTGTGGTTTTCAAGTTGTTTCGTTTTATTCAGGATTTGTATTCTTTTCTTTTTGATAGTTATAAAAACGTTGCGTTGGGTAGGCAAAATCAATATTTACTTCAGCATTGAAAGCCTTTAAAATGTCTTCCCATATTTTGTGTTCCAGAGAACGTCTTTTTCTTGGATTGCATAAAAATCGAACGCTCAGAGTAACACCTGATTGTTGGGTTACCTTGGTGTATACAATGGGAGAGAGGTGTTTGTAAAAAACCAGGTAATTTTTGCTGGCTTCAAGGATTTCCTTTTCAGCATCTTTACTGAAGTGTTGGGCATGCTCATTGATAATGTTCTCTAATATCGATTTGGCTTTCTCCCAATCACTTTCAAAGGTTACTTGTACTGGGATCTCATTCCAAATATATTGAAACCCTGTGCTATAATTGGCCTGAGCGTCAAGAAAAACCTTTCCGTTTGGCATATGAATAATACGGCCTGTACTTTGGTCCGCATCCACCCAGTTCCCAATTTCTAACAGGGTGAATTGAAATAAGCGGATGTCAATGATGTCTCCGGCATTTTCACCAATCTGTACTCGGTCGCCCACTACAAATGGTTTACGAAAGACAATGAAAAACCAGCCAGCAAGGTTTGTTAGCGGATCCTTTAAAGCAATTGCTAAGCCTGCAGTAAATAGTCCCAGGAATGCTCCAAACTGTTCAAATGCCCGTATCCATACAGCTCTATTAATATTGTTCCAACCAAGGGCAGGATAAACGAAAATGAACGTTTCCATTGGTAGCGTGTTTTTATGTTTTTGGTATTCTTCCAGACTATGCGTAAGACAACTATCCTGAAAAGCCAGAGAAAAAGAATGACGACAATCGATATAAATAATTTGTCGAGGCTATGAGAACTTAAACCAGTTGCATCCTGAAGATAGTTAATCAGCTTTTCCATATCATGCAATTTTATCTGTTTAAGATACAAAAAGTAAGGGATTATGATTTTGCTATTGGCAATTCGTAAATGAATTCAGTTCCCTTTTTTAGCTTACTTTTCAGATAGATTTTACCATTATGTGCATCTATGATGCCTTTGACAATCGAAAGCCCTAGTCCGGTTCCCTTTACTTTCTCAGGAGAGTCAGATTTTACCATTGCGTATTTCTTGAAAATTAATTCGAATTTGTCATTAGGGATACCCGGGCCTGAGTCTTTTATTTTTGTAATTACTTTATTATTTTTAGTTGTAATTAAAACCTGAATTGAATCTTTTGGCTTTGAGAATTTGATTGCATTCGAAACCAAATTATTGAAAGCTTGCTGGATCTTAATCTTATCAAATAAAACATCCACATTTTCAACTTTGCTTTCAAATTCAATATCGACTTGAAGCAAGTCGGCCAAGGCTCTGTTCTTCACAACCTCATCTGAAATAAAATCGACATAATTATCAATTGTGCAATCAAGTTTTATTGCCCCTGATTCAATAATTGAAATGTCAAGTAAGTTGTTAACCAGTCTGATCATATAGTTGCTCAGATCAAGAATGTGATTGAGGTTGGTTCGTGATTCCTCGTCCATGAATTTATTCTCTTCATCTTTTTCAATAACCAATTGCGCAAAGCCATTGACGTTTCCAATAGGATTTCGTAAATCATGAGCAACGATACTCAAAATTTCATTTTTACTTTGATTTATTTTCTCAAGCTTCATGTTTGCCTTCCTTAGTTCCTTAGTCCTTTTGTTAACTAAATCTTTAAGCATACGAGCCTGTTTCTTTCTGAAATACAAATATATTGTGGATCCAAAAAGTAGAATTGAAAGAACTATAATTGCAATTTTTAACCCTAAAACTTGCCATTCAGATAAAGTCGGATTGTTAATAATCTTAACGTCCTTTGGTAACGATCGATTGCTAATATCAAATTGTTCTAGAAGGTTGTAGTCAAGGCATATTGAAGTTGATCCATATTGATATACTTTTGGATTTTTATTTATTCCTGTCAGATAATCTAATGCTAGTTGAGCAACATTTTCTCCTTGTTCAAACCCTCTTGTTATTGATCCTCCGATGATGCCTTTCCCCAAATAGAAATCCCAGGAGCCAAAAATGGGGACAGACGTATTTTCCCGAATAATTCGAATTCCATTGCTGTAAGAAATGTAGTTACCTAAACGGTCCATATTTACCACTAATAAATAGATGGTGTAATCATTTGTTAGAGAAGCCACTCTTTGCTTAAGTTCATCAAGGCTAAATGTATCAATGATTTCAAACTCTAGATCGTGATTGTATTGAGGAAGTACTTTTTCAAGCTCTTTTCTAATTGAAGTACCCGTTAGCGTGTAGTCATTTACGATTAGAACCTTATTTCGTTCTGGAAATAGTTTCTGAATAATATCAATAGTTTCTGAATGGTTTGCAATTTCTTCAAAGCCAAAAAAGTTGTCATGTTTAATAAGCTCAGAACGATCGAGAAAGTTTACACCGCAATAGAACACTGGAACATTTGGGAAAAATTCATCCCTGTATTTTATCATGAAATTATAAGCTGCATTATCGGAGGCAATAATAGCTTCGTATTTAATTTTACTCGAATGAGACCGATATAATTCGACAAGAGACTTAAAGTAATCTGGAGTATTGTTTCGTTTAGTGTCAATATAATTAAAATAGATATTGAACTCAGGTTGATTTTTAAAAATAGAGAGAATACCTGAGGATATAGAATCAGTCCATTCAAGACCTTGATGATAGGAGTGAATAACAAGAATATTCTTATCGTTTGAAAATGATGAAATAAAAATTGAGGAAAAAATTAGGCATAAAAGGTAGCGTCTCCAGGAGAGTTGTTGCAATAGAACCTTAATATATTGCAATGAAATTCTTTTTTTATGCCGTATCATATATCGAAATGTCTAAATTTAATAAGACAACCACTATTCTCTTTTACCCCTTGACACTAAAAAATCGAATCATTTCATTAGCAAAATAGTAATTTTGAATATAGATAACGGGACGGCTGAAAGTAATCTTAGGTGAAAGTGTTCTATAACACGATTTTACACTTAAGTATTAATAGCCATTTAATGAAAAAGAGCTGCTCGAATTTCGAACAGCTCTTTTAAAATATCTTGCTTGTGCATTAACTTCCAAAGTCATCGAAGAGGACGTTTTCATCTGGTACGCCCAAATCGTAAAGCATTTTCTGAATAGCATCATTCATCATTGGAGGTCCACAGAGATAGTAATCAATATCTTCGGGTTCATCATGTTTTCCTAAGTACATATCGTGAATTACCTGATGAATAAAACCAACAGGCCCTTCCCACTTATCCTCAGGTTGAGGATCAGACAATGCCAGGTTAAACTTAAAGTTAGGGAACTCCTTCTCAATTGCTTTAAATTGATCGTAGTAGAAAACTTCTCTCCATGAACGAGCACCATACCAGAAAGTCACATTTTTGTTCGTTTCTTTTACGGTATGGAACAAGTGGAAAAGATGTGAACGCATTGGAGCCATACCGGCACCACCACCAATAAACATCATTTCACTATCGTTGTCTTTCAAGAAGAATTCACCGTAAGGCCCTGAAACAGTCACTTTATCTCCTGGTTTTAGGTTGAAGATGTAAGATGAACAGATTCCCGGATTAACTTTCTGAAATCCACCATTTACACGATCAAAAGGAGGAGTTGCAATGCGGATATTCAGCATCACAATATTACCTTCTGCAGGATGGTTAGCCATAGAGTAGGCACGATAAGTTGGCTCCGGATTTTTCATCTTCAGATCAAACATACCATACTGTTCCCATTCCGGGCGATATTCGTCATCGATAACCATGTCTTTAAAGTCGACATCAATTTTCGGAACATCAATCTGGATATAACCACCGGATTTGAAATCAAGCGTTTCGCCTTCTGGAAGCCTTACAACAAATTCCTTGATGTAAGTTGCCACGTTGTTGTTTGAAACCACTTCGCATTCCCACTTCTTAATACCCAGAATTTCTTTGTGAATTTGAACTTTCATATCCTCTTTCACTTTCACCTGACAAGCTAAACGCCAATTGTCGGCTTGCTCTTTACGGGTAAAGAAACCAGTTTCTGTAGGGAGAATAGAGCCACCTCCATCTTCAACCTGACAACGGCACATGGCACAAGTACCACCACCACCACAAGCAGATGGAAGGAATACTTTATTATTCCCCAAAGTAGTTAGCAAGGTATCACCGGGGTTGGTTTCCAGTTCAAGAGTGCCATCATTAATATCTACTGTCACAACTCCGGAAGGAGTCAATTTCTTTTTCGCAAACAGCAGGATCGAAACCAGTAAAATGATTACCAAAAGGAAAACGGCAATACTGGCGATTACTACTGTAGACTGAGTTGCTAAAAATATCATTGTTAAATTTTTTAGTCGATTATAGTTTTATTCCCATGAAACCCATGAACGCCAATCCCATAAGTCCGGTCACGATAAACGTGATCCCTAATCCGCGGAGAGGTGCAGGAATTTGTGAATATTGAATCTTTTCACGAATAGCAGCAATACCTACAATCGCAAGGAACCAGCCAACGCCTGAGCCTAATCCATATACTGAAGCTTCACCTACATTAAGGAAAGCTTTTTGTTGCATGAATAACGAGCCTCCTAAAATCGCACAGTTTACAGCAATCAGAGGAAGAAAAATCCCTAGTTGTGTATAAAGTACAGGTGCAAATTTCTCAACGATCATTTCAACCAACTGTACCATGGAAGCAATCACAGCAATAAACATGATAAAGCTAAGGAAGCTTAGATCAACCTCTGCAAAAGTAGGACTTAACCATGTTAGTGCACCTTCTTTCAGTACGTAATTCTCTAGCAGGTAATCTACAGGGAGTGTAATTCCTAATACAAAAATAACTGCCAATCCTAATCCTGTTGCTGTTTTTACCGACTTGGAAACAGCCAGGTAAGAACACATGCCCAGGAAATAGGCAAATACCATATTCTCTATAAAGATGGACTTGATAAATAAATTAATCAGATTTTCCATAATTCAATCTTTTGCAGTTAGTCTTCAATTATTTTGCGATTACGGCTACGTTGAACCCAAATGATAAGCCCTACAGTAATCAGAGCCATTGGAGGAAGAATCATCATGCCGTTGTTGGCGTAAAAGCCACCATTTTCAATGTACCAGCTTGCTGGAATTACTTTGAAACCCCAGACACTTCCTGAACCGAACAGTTCACGAAGGAAACCTACGATAACAAGAATTACACCATATCCCGCGGCATTCCCAATACCGTCTAAAAAGGCTGGCCAAGGTTTATTCCCAAGAGCAAAAGCCTCGAGACGACCCATGATGATACAGTTCGTGATAATTAGTCCAACAAAAACCGAAAGCTGTTTACTTACATCATAAACGAATGCTTTCAGAACCTGGTCAACCAATATTACCAGTGCTGCAATAACGACAAGTTGTACAATAATCCGGATCCGGTTAGGGATACCGTTTCTCATTAATGAGATAATTACATTCGCAAAACCCAAAACGGCCATTACTGAAATAGACATTACAACCGAAGGTTTTAACTGCGCGGTTACTGCCAGTGCAGAACAAATTCCCAAAACCTGAACGGTAATTGGGTTGCTGTTGTCCATAGGATCACTTAGCAGCTTTAAATTTTTCTTTGAAAATAAAGGTTCTCTATCGCTCATTTTCTTTTATTTTTTCGAGTTGAAAAATGCTTTGTAAGCACTAAGGTCATCCATCAACATTTTTTCCAATCCTTTGGATGTAATTGTGCCACCAGAAATAGCATCAACCTTGTGTTCTTCAGGTGCGATTTCATTTGATTTAGCAATAAGGATGGAAATGAATTTCCCAGCATTATCAAAAATCTTTTTACCCTTAAACGGAGCTTCAAAAGCATCGGTAGAGATTTCTGCACCAAGCCCAGGAGTTTCCCCCTGGTGGTCAAAACTTGCACCAAAAATGGTGTTCATATCATTTTCCAGTGAAACATAGCCCCATACCGGACCCCATAGTCCGGCACCTCGTAAAGGAAGGATGTATTTTACTGTTCCATCAATTTCACATTCAAAAACCGGTAGGTTTTGTTCTGCAACAGGTTTTGCCCGTTCTCTCTTTAGATCAATATCAAAAGCATCACCATCCATTACTTTAGCCTCAGCATTTACAATGTAAGAGTTCACGATCTTTTCAGCGTAAATTCCTTCGGCGTTTGATGCATTGGTATCTATATTTACTGAAGCCAGTATATCTTGCTTTTTCTCAATTTCAATATTCTTATCCTGCATAGGCTTTAGGTTAAAAGCGGCAACCGAAAGAATGGCTGCAACCAATATAACCATGATCGAAGCATATAAGAATGTGTAAACATTACTGTTCCTATCCATTTCTTTTTCTTTTAAAGATTAAGCTTTCACTGTTGCTCGTTTCAAGCGCCGTTTAATGCTGCCTTCAACCACGTAATGGTCAATGAGAGGAGCAAACGTATTCATTAGTAGAATGGCAAGCATCATTCCTTCTGGGAAAGCCGGGTTGAGAACTCGGATTAAAATTGCCAATACACCAATCAAGAAACCATAAATCCATTTTCCGCGAACAGTTTGTGATGCAGAAACAGGATCAGTAGCCATGAAAATTGCACCAAAAGCAAAACCACCAATAATCAAGTGCTTCCAGAATTCAAGCTCCATGTAAGTATTTACAGCGAACAGATTCAATAGAATTCCCATGAATGCACCACCTGCAATTGTCGAGAGCATTATTCTCCAGCTTCCGATACCGGTAACAATCAAAATGAGTGCACCAAGTAAAATCGCTAAGGTTGATGTTTCCCCAATCGACCCGGGGATTAAACCGATAAACGCATCCCAAGCACTGAAGTCCGTGTTTCCAAGAACAGCTTCCGCCATTGGAGTTGCTCCTGTAAAACCATCAGCAAGTGTATCAACACCTGACGCTGAAATCCAAACAGAGTCACCAGACATTTGTGCTGGATAAGCAAAGAACAGGAATGCACGTGC
Source organism: uncultured Sunxiuqinia sp. (assembly GCA_965372405.1). Classification (GTDB taxonomy): domain Bacteria; phylum Bacteroidota; class Bacteroidia; order Bacteroidales; family Prolixibacteraceae; genus Sunxiuqinia. The sequence continues at coordinate 42,853 of CBDVCE010000017.1, read as the reverse complement.
TACAAGAGCAGGATTCCAGATGTTCATTCCAGTACCACCAAATACTTCTTTGCCAAAAATAACAGCAAAGGCAGTAGCAACAGCAATCATCCATAGTGGCGTGTTGATTGGCATGACCATTGGAATTAAAATTCCGGAAACCAAAAATCCTTCATTAACATCGTGTCCTCGGAACTGGGCAAAAATGAATTCAATACCCAAACCTACTATATACGATACTAGAATTACAGGTAGTACTTTCAAAAATCCAAATAAAAATAGTTGGAAGAAAGTCGTATCTGCAAGTTGTCCAAGTGCCCCAAAATGTTGGTATCCCACATTGTACATTCCGAATAAAAGAGCTGGAACTACTGCAAGTACAACAATTCCCATTGTTCTTTTTAGGTCTGAAAAATCGTGGATATGAGTTCCGCTTTTTGAGGTATCCTTCTGAACGAAGAATAGTGTAAAGAAAGAATCATGTGTTGAATGTAGCCAGTGAAACTTGCCACCCTTCTGTACATGAGGTTTCGTTTTTTCAAAAAAGTTTTTTATCGCTTTCATTGAATATCTTATTTAGGGCTTAGCCCAATTCTTTAATCATTGAGTTGATTCCTTCACGCAAAATATCCTGTACTTTGATTTTTGAAGTACAAGCATATTCACAAAGGGCTAAATCTTCTTCGATCACTTCATAGATCCCCAGTTGTTCCATTTTGTCGATGTCGTTTACCAAAATCGATTTCAATAAGAATACAGGAAGAATATCCATAGGAAGTACTTTTTCATATTGGCCGGTCAGAACAAATGCTCTTTCACCACCGTGCATGTTTGCGTCAAGCGTATATCCTTTCTTTGGGAAGAGGCTTGAGAAGAAGGTTTTTCCAGCTGAAAATTTATTGATTCCAGGCATTGCCCAGCCAACAAATTCATATTCATCTCCCTCCGGAATTACAGTTAACTGCTGATCAAAGAACCCGAGGTAATCATCATTGGCAATTTTAGAACCTGTAAGAACATTACCACTGATGAAACGCTCATTGGTTTCTTCTTTGGTTTTACCCGAAAGAAGTTCAGCCAAATTAGCTCCATGAACTGTTTTGAAATACTTCGGACTTTTAACTTCAGATCCAGTTAGTGCAACTGTTTTGGAGAAGTCAAGTTTTCCGGTTTCAAATAAACGGCCAATGTATATCAGTGCCTGAATCGAAACAGTCCAAATCAAGTCACCTTTATTAATTGGTGAAACATGATGAATTTGAATACCAACATTTCCAACAGGATGAGATCCTTTGAATGTATTCGTTTCAACATTTTTCAATGCAGAGAAAACTCCATTTTCCTGTTCTGAAGAAAGACCAAGGAAAACTTTTCCATCGGTTAGCTTTGTCAAAGTGTTGATGCCACTTTGCAATGCAGATTTCTCACTCTCAAAAACAAACTCATAATCCGGTGCTAAAGGTGCACTGTCGAATCCTGAAATGAAGATGTTTGCAGGTACATCGTTTGGCTTAGCCAAAACGCCGTAAGGACGTTGTGTAATAAATGGCCAAAGTCCACTCTTAAGCAATTGTTCCCTAACTTCCTCTCGTGAAAGTGATAACACGTCAGCCTTTGTAAAATCAAGACTTTCGTTTTTGCCATCAGCTTCAACAACTACTTCCAAAATTTTACGACGTTCACCGCGGTTAACAGCTTTTACTGTTCCACTAACTGGTGACGTAAATAAAATCTCGGGGTTGTATTTGTCGAAAAATAAAGCATCACCAGCTTTAACTGGAGTTTCAGCTTTAACTTTCAATTTGGGAGTTAAGCCTGGGAAATCAGTCGGCTTAAGGGCTACGGTTGTTGCTGCGGTTGCATCTTCAAGAACAGTTTCTGCAGTTCCTTTTAAACGGATGTCCAATCCACGTTTTAGTTTAAAATGCTTTGACATTGTAATCCCTTGTTGTAGTTATAATTTTAGGGTGGCAAAAGTACATATTTAAAAAACTTTTTACAATCTTTGCTATAGAAACTTCTAGAAATTGAAATATTTAAATACATCAAGACGTTATTTGATTTGGATCAATTTTTGATTCAGAATATTCAATCGTAGACAAATAGCAAGATTCAATGGATAAAAGTCATAAAAACAGTCATTTCACTCTCATCTTCTTCATATTTCTAAGCGTTATTTTTTCATTAAATTCTTTTGCGCAGCAAGAAAACGAATTTTATTATCAGAATGCTACACTTAAAGAAGACATCAAAACCGTTCAGCTTTTTGGCGATGGATTTGAGCAAAGTTTTCCAATTTATGAATTGGGCTCCGGAGCAAATCTGATTCTAAAATTTGATGATCTTTCCGGAGAAGTCAGTAATTATTATTATACAATTCTTCATTGCGATGCCTATTGGAATGAATCGTATATCATGCAAGATGAATATATAAAAGGTTTTACTGAAAATCCGTTGGATGATTATGCGATGAGTTATAATACGACCATGACTTACGTGAATTATCAGCTTCGTATCCCTAATGAACAAGTTGACCTAAAATACTCGGGCAATTATGTGCTTGTTGTGTATGAAGATCAGGATATGGAAAAGTTGGTTCTGACTCGTCGTTTTCATGTACTCCAGCCGAAAGTAGAAGTTCAGGGCTTGGTCAAAAAAGCAACCTTCGATCCATTTAAGGGAGATAATCAGGAGGTTGATTTTACAATTTATCATCAGAATCTGAGAATTGATAATCCAAGAGATGATCTCAAGGTGGTTGTAATGAAAAACAGGCGCTGGGACAATACTATCCGCAATTTGAAACCACTTTTCATAAGAGATAAGGAATTGATTTATGACTACGATAAAGAGAATATTTTTAAAGGTGGAAATGAATATCGTTATTTTGACATTCGAACAACTAGATATAATGGAGAGAATGTTTTTGCAACAACTTTTCATCGACCCTATTTCCATACAACATTAGCAACTGATGAAATCCGTTCAAATAAGAAATATTTCAATTATGAAGAGATGAATGGAAACTTTGTGGTTGAAAGTCAGGATCGGGTTGATGATTTTGATATTCAGTGCGATTATATTTTTGTTCATTTTACGTTGGATATGGAAGCTCAGCTAGTTGGGGGGAGTGTAAATGTTTTTGGTGCACTAACAGATTGGAATGCAAACAAAAGCAATGAAATGACCTGGAATTATAAAACTGCAGCCTATGAATTAACCCTTTTATTGAAGCAAGGATACTACAATTTTCAATATGTATATGTCCCAGAGGCAGCTATTGTGGCAGAAGAAGCTGTACTTGAAGGAACGCATGTTGAAACTGAAAACGAATACCAAATTCTGGTTTATCACAAAGGTATTTCAGGACGGTATGATAAGCTAGTTGGGTATCAGGTATTGAGATCTGGAAAATAATCGTTTACTAAGAAGTGTGTATTTGCGGTTGGGAACAAGCGGCAATCATTTTCTATAGATGTTGTTTAGCTTACTATCTGACAACTGATAGTGTTCCATCTCCACCTGTGAATGGAATTGAAAAGAAGAAAGTTGTGCCTTCTCCTAGCTTCGATTTTAGTTCGAGTGTTCCTCCTAACAGATTGGTGTAATGTTGAGCAATTGAAAGGCCAAGACCAGTTCCTTCATATTCGCGGGTTGTTTTATTATCCAGTTGGTGGAAGCGTTCAAAAACCCGATGTACTTGATTTTCATCAATACCAATCCCCGTATCTCGCACAAAGAATTGTAATTGTTCGCGACTTGCCAATTTGTATCCAAATTCAACCTCGCCTTCATTCGTAAACTTCACAGCATTATCCAGAAGCTTTTGCATAATTTCAGTAAGAATAGCTTTGTCTGTAGAAACTCCAAATTTTGGATTTGCATTCTCATTGTTGATTTTTAGTCGGATAGGACGATTGCTAACATCATAGCTATATTCGCGATACAGTTCCAGCATCAGGTCGTTAATTTGGCAGAATGTATTGCTCACAACCACTTGGTTGCTTTCAATTTTTGAAAGGCTAATCATGTCGTTTATCATTTCCATTAGCAATTTACCGTTGCTGAGAATAATGTCAATGAAACGGTTCTTTTCTTCCATGTCAAACTCAGGGGATCCAACCATTTTCGAAAATCCAATTATGGCATTCATCGGGGTGCGGATTTCATGGGAGATATTGGCAAGGAAAGCCGATTTTAAGTTGTCGGCTTCTTCAGCTTTTATTTTTGCTTCTTCGAGTCTGATTTCAGCAACCTTTCGTTTTGTGATATCACGGGCAATTGATATTACAGAATTGTCATCGAGTTTGGCAATACGCATTTCAAACATTGCAGTTCCTTTTTCAACCTCAAGTGCGTACTCAATGGTCTCAATAGTTCCAAACTGAATCGCATCTTGTACACATTGGAAGATTTTCCGAGACATTTTCTCTGAAAAACCAACTTCGAAAATAGTGTTTCCAATGATGTCGTCAGGCGAAATTTTTATTTGTTCAGAATCTTTAATGACAAAATCCATATAGACTCCATCTTTGTCAATTACAAAGAAGATATCTGGAATTGCTTCCAGTAAAACTTTATAGCGTTTCCGACTTTCCAGAAGGGATTCAATTCGTTTTTGTTTTAGCGAAACATCATAAAAAATACTGATAATCTGATTCGGAGCAGGTTTAATTACAAAAATCTCAACCCATTTATTTAGATGCTCAACGTAAATCTCAGTTTTCTTCTTTTTTGTTTGCAAATAAAAGTCATTCCATTGAAAAGAATTTCGAAAGACTTTTGGAAAGATAACTTCAGCCTCAGCATCACGCAATTCTCTTGCAGAAACCCGAAACATGCTTTCAAAAGAAGGATTGGTTTTTAAGATTTTTAAACCAATAGGGTTTTCCATTTCATCCTTGAGAATTTCAAGATGCAATACTCCCTGATGAAAACTTTTTATAGTCAGGTTTATTTTGCTCTCAACTTCTTCGGCATGTTCTTTTATTTCGGTAAGGCTAAGGGAAAAATTCCAGCTAAATATGAATGAAATTCCATAGAATGCACTCAAAATAACAAAAGGATTAAGCAGCATGTTATCTCCAGGCCAGTATAAAAAAACAAGGTCTTCAAATCTCCCTGCTTTATAAATGTGAAAAGCCAGTACAAAAACTGCCCATCCATAATAAATTGAGAGTTTTTTGAGCTTCCCGTCAAAAAATAAAAGGAAAAGAAAGCCTGGACTTAATATCCATAAAGTATAAGGAATAGCCTGATGAACAGGTAGAATAGAATATGGTTTTGAAATAAAGAAGAAGTAGAATGCAAAAGGTAATAGAAAGACCGCATTTATAGAGCAACTTGCCCTACCGTTGCGTAAGCAAAAAAATGCGAATACACCAATAGCCAACAGTGAAATGTCTCCAGGTATACACGCATTAGCAGGTCTTCCAAAAATAGCAACAATGAAATCAGTCAACGCATAAATAATACCGACTGCAATAACCATATGCAGAGCAATGATTTTTCGTTTTTCTTCATCCGTTTCTAGAAGGAATGGTTTGGCTATAAAATGATATATAGATTTTAGCATGAATATCGAAATCGACTGCAATTAAAAACGGACTAAATATAGTAAATTTTAGTTGGTATTAGCTTATCATATTGTATAAATGCAACTTTTTTGAAAGCTGATTTTTATTAGGGATTAAAATTTTTGTATTCAATAGCTTTGTTGTGGAAGAAAATATAATTAACAGATAAAGTACAACATTATGGCAAAAGGATTTTTTAACGTACCAATAGCAAAAAACGAACCCGTAAAAGCGTATGCTCCAGGTTCGCAGGAAAGAGCCAGTTTGAAGGCTGAGATTGAAAAGTTGAGATCAAAGGAAGTTGAATTGCCAATGATTATAGGTGGTCGCGAGGTTACAACAGATCGCAGGGTGAGGATGGCTCCTCCACACGATATTAATCATACTTTAGGATATTATTCCCAGGGAGATGCATCTCATGTAGAGATGGCAATTGATGCGGCTCTTGAGGCTAAAGAAAAATGGGCTAACATGGGATGGCAGCATAGAGCTTCAATTTTTCTTAAAGCTGCGGATCTTTTAGCAGGTCCTTATCGAGATAAAATTAATGCTGCAACAATGTTAGGGCAATCAAAAAATGCGCTGCAAGCCGAAATCGATGCAGCTTGTGAATTGGCTGATTTTTTCAGATTTGGAGTAAAATGCATGACCGATATTTATAAAATGCAACCAGAATCTGCTCCTGGAATATGGAATTACAATGAATTCCGCCCGTTGGAAGGGTTCGTATTTGCATTAACCCCTTTCAATTTTACATCTATAGCAGGTAACCTTCCAGCAGCGCCTGCGATGATGGGGAATGTTGCTGTTTGGAAACCTTCAAAAACTGCTGTTTATTCTGCCGCAGTAATTATGGATATATTTAAAGAAGCGGGTGTTCCTGATGGGGTAATCAATCTGGTATATGTTTCCGGACCGGTTGCCGCTGATGTGGTACTGACTCATCCTGAATTTGCAGGCATCCACTTCACCGGTTCAACTGGAGTATTTCAAAGCATTTGGAAAACAATTGGTGAAAATATTTTCAAGTACAAATCTTACCCACGTATTGTAGGAGAAACAGGAGGTAAAGATTTCATCTTTGCAGATTCTACTGCCGACAAGCAAACATTGGCGATTGCTATGGTTCGTGGTGCATTTGAATATCAGGGTCAAAAATGTTCTGCTGCATCCAGAGTTTACATTCCCGAAAGTATTTGGGATGATGTTCGTGAACGCTTGGGAAAAGAATTGGCAACAGTTAAAATGGGGCCTCCTGAAGACTTTACCAACTTTGTTAATGCAGTAATTGATGAAACAACATTTGATAAGTTAGCTGGTTTCATTGATAGGGCAAAAGAGGATGCTGATGCTGATGTGATTTTTGGTGGAAATCATGATAAGTCGGTTGGATATTTTATTGAACCAACAGTTATTCTGGCGAAAAAGCCTGATTACGTAACTATGGAAGAAGAATTATTTGGGCCAGTTCTAACTGTATATGTTTATGAAGATGAAAAGATGGATGAGACCCTGACTATTCTTGATAACACTTCAATTTATGCATTAACTGGTGCTGTGCTTTCTCAGAACCGTTATAACATTGAGAAAATTACAAAGCGATTGGAAAATGCCGCAGGTAATTTCTACATCAATGATAAACCAACAGGAGCTGTAGTTGGTCAACAACCATTTGGTGGAGCTCGTGGCTCTGGTACCGATGATAAAGCAGGGTCAATATTTAATTTCCTTCGTTGGACCTCCATTCGTACAATTAAGGAAACATTTGTGCCTGCACATGATTATACCTATCCGAACTTTGCTCCGGATAACGAATAAACTTTTTACTTAAATGATACATTAAGGAGGTGATTTTTTTCACCTCCTTTTTTTTTCAGCACAGATGACTTACTTTTGCTGTAAATAATTTTTGAAATGAAGACGATCCTACATGTCATTTGGAAATACATTCGAAATAAGTACAGTTTTGCTGTCTTTTTCTTTTTGATATGGATTTTCTTTTTTGACGAACACAACCTGCTACAGCACTTTCAGAACAAGCAAAAACTTTCCCTTTTGGTGGAGCAAAAAGACTTTCTGGAAACTAAAATTGAGTCTGATCAGCGAAAAATCCAAGAACTCCAAACCAATCAGAAAAACCTCGAAAAGTTTGCCCGTGAACAATTCTTGATGAAAAAATCGAACGAAGATGTGTTCGTAATTATTGAAGAGGAATAAAATCTAGTTGCTTTAATATTTTGATAATTCTTGTAGTTTTTTTGAAGAGAAAAAAGCTTATTTAGATTTATTTTAAAGTTATTGCGTTTAACTGTTTGATAAATAATACATTTTTTTTAAATTGGAATAGATTTATTAAGATTACAGCCTTGGATATCAATATGTTTAAAATAGAGACAAACCATGTGGCACCTGAAAAAGGGAGGATTTTAATTGCTGAACCTTTTTTGCCAGGTAGCTATTTTAATCGTGCTGTAATTTTGATTGTGTCGCATAGCGAAAAAGGGGCGGTTGGCTTTATTATTAATAAAAAAATTGACTATCCGATTGATGAGATCATGAGCGATTTTCCTGATTTTAATGCTGAAGTTTCTTTAGGTGGGCCGGTAAGTACCGACTCCATCTATTTTATTCACTCACTTGGTGATGAGATCCCCGGAAGTATTCATGTAAAAGATAATATATATTGGGGTGGAGATTTTGAAGTTCTTAAAAAGAAAATAAGTTTAGGGGCGGTGAGAAATGACCAGATACGTTTTTTCCTGGGTTATTCCGGGTGGGATGAAGGTCAGCTGGAAGAGGAATTAAATGAAAATTCATGGCTTGTTTCTGAAATAAAGGAGAATAGTGTATTGGATAAAAAACCTAGTCAAACTACTTGGGTTGATGCCATTCGTGATGTTGGTGGTAAGTATACTATTTGGGAAAACTTTCCTGAAAATCCATCACTGAATTAGCTGTCTATTAAATTCGTCATTTATCAGCCGAGTTGTTTTACTGAAGTATCTTTTATTCTCGAATCCTTTTACCCATTCAATTCCTTTTACACAGTTGCAAAGAAAAACTTCATGTGCACTTAAAAGATCAGATCTTAATACTTGATTCACTTCAATAAAATCAAGCCCAAGGATTTTGCTTATTCTTTTTACTATCCTCAGGCTAATATCTACGTAGGCACCTGTCGAAATTGCAGGGGTTATTATCTGTTTATCTTTAATGATAAATATATTCTTTTTCCATGCTTCAATAATACTCCCTTCGGTGTTTGTGAGTAAAAATTCAATACCAGGTTGTTGTGCCTGATGTGATCGAAGTAATTTCCAAAAAGGCTCAGAACCTTCTGATAGTGACGAGAGTGGCGATATTGCTTTGGTTACTTTGTCATAAATTTCAACAATCAATCCATCTTTATTCAGAAGAAATTTATTTGAATCACTACCAACAACAGATATCAGGTACGAGATTTTATTTTGATTGTGAAAAAATGTGATTGAAACTACAGCACTCTTAAAAAGTTTGTTTTTTGTAAGCGACCGTTCTATTTGTCGTTTTAGTTCATTTCCTTCATTCTGCAAAAAAGCAGGTAGTCCAATGTTTCGCAGTTTAAATTTGAAAATAAGAAGCTGAAGGTGTTCCTCCCAAAATGGCATAATGCTTTTGATGGATCTAATTTCTTCAGAGAACAGCTTGTTTGCAAGAGATTGCTGGTCGAAAAGCTTTTCTTTTTCCAAAAAGAAATCTCCATTGTACAGTATGAATTGAGCCATTGTTAAGGTATTATTTCAGCAATAATAGGGTGTAAGTTCTGGTTTGAAGGAATTAAAATTCCTCTGATTCCTGCGCCATTTGCTGCTTCAATGTCGCGAATGCTATCACCAATCAAAAATGATGTTGTACGGTCGATTTTATACTTGGCGATTAACTTCTCTATCATTAACGAAGAAGGTTTTCTGCAAAAACACTTCTCATTGGATTCATGATGTGGACAGTAAGCAAAATCTAGAATTTCAATATCATGCTTTTTGAACTCATCATGAATAAAGCGATGAACTTGATCTACATCCTTTTTCTCATATTTATTTTTAGAAATTCCTCCTTGATTAGTAACTACAAAAAATGCATACCCTTTTCCTTTCAACTGTTTGAGGTTGTCAAAAATTCCATCAATAAATTCTACATCTTCAGTTTTAAAAATGTAGTAATGAGAAGAATTGTTAATAATTACGCCGTCACGGTCAAGGAAAATGGCTTTCATTTTATATCAGCATAAATAGTTTATCAAGAAATCGTTCAAGCAAGCGGGTGTTTAGCAAAATTGGAAATACAAATCCAAAAACAGCACCCAGAAAGTGAGCATCGTGTGCAACATTGTCATTTTGTTTTCTGCTCATGTAATATGAGTAGCCCAGATAAAGTATGGCAAATACAATTCCGGGAACTGGCAGAATACCAAAAAAATAAATTTTGCTCCACGGTTCAAAAAATATTGCAGCAAAAAGTACTGCAGAAACTGCACCCGATGCACCAACTGCATTGTAATAAAAGTTATTTCGGTGTTTAAAAAGTGCATAGGCATTGGCAAAAACCATACCTCCAAAATATAAAATAAGGAAGTAGGCGTTGTGAAGCCTGCCAAAACCATATTCAAAATAGCTTTCAATTGCACTTCCAAAAGAATACAGAACAAACATGTTTACAATTAGGTGCTCCCAATTGGCATGTATAAAGCCATGGCTGATTAAGCGTAGATATTCTTGTTTGTGAACCACTTTACTTGCATTAAATTGCAACCTTTCCATCAAGTCTGGCTTGTTAAAGGCTGCAATAGAAACAAGAGCTGTTATGGCAATAATAATTATAGTCATGCGATTAATGTAAAATTTTGTAAATCATTTCTCGTTGAAGGTCTCCAGCCGAAGCAGATACATTTCCCATTCCCTTTGACTTCATGTCGTATTCTCGTAGAATCGCCATTATCGCAACAACTTTTTTAATGGGATATTTTTTAGCAGCAGACATGTAAGAGCGAACAAAGAATGGATTGATCTGCAGGCTTGATGCCACTGCATTTTGCGATTTGTCTTCCAAGAAATGGAAAGTTAAAATTTTCATAAAGAAAAAATACAAACTGGCAATGGTTCTTGGTATTGGATTTGAAGATGGATTTGCAGCGAAATAATTAATGATTTGGTTTGTTTTTAGAATGTTTTTTTCTCCCAAGGCATTTTGCAATTCAAAAATGTTGAAATCTTTACTGATCCCTATGTTCTTTTCAATATGGTCGGGTGATATTTTGGTGTTTTCAGGCAATGAGATGATCAACTTGTCCAGTTCGTTGGACACTTTACCAAGATCAGTTCCTAGGTACTCAGCGAGCATTGCCGAAGCTTGCGGCTCAATACTATATTTTTGGTTTGATAAATAGCTGTTAATCCAAGCGGGAAGCTTGTTGTCATATATTTTCTTTGACTCAAAAAGAACTCCTTTTTTCCCCAGTTGCTTCGCGAAGCTCTTCCGTTTATCAATTGTTTTGTACTTGTAGTTAATTACAAGAATGGTACTTTCAAGTGGAGCTTTTATGTAGTGTTCAAGCTCCTCAATTTTTTTAATATTTTGTGCTTCTTTTAAAATGATAACCTGGTGATTGGCCATCATTGGGAAACGTCTTGCATGTGTGATAATCGTCTCAATGTCAGTGTCTTTCCCATACAAAACATGTTGGTTGAAACCTTTTTCTGCTTCGGTTAATATATTTTTTGCAATGTAGTCGGTGATTTGGTCAATAAAATAGCTTTCTTCCCCCATCAAAAAATAAATGGGATGGTAGATTTTATTTCGCAGGTTAACCAGAATATCTTCGTAATTCATTGTTCGTCTTTTGTTTAAAATTTGAGGTGTCTTACAGAGCGTCCATCATTTTTAATTTCCAAGAGTGCATCTATGCCAATTTTTACATGCCTTTGCACAAAATCGGTAGTTACTTTTTCATCGCTTGCAGCAGTTTTAATTCCTGTAGAAATCATTGGTTGATCAGAAACTAAAAGCAATGCACCAGATGGTATATGGTTGGCGAAACCAACGGTGAAGATTGTGGCTGTTTCCATATCAATAGCAATAGCTCTGGTTCTGTTAAGGTATTTTTTAAAGCGTTCGTCATATTCCCAAACCCGTTTGTTGGTAGTGTAAACTACACCAGTCCAATAGTCTTCTTTATTTTCTCTGATTGCTGTTGAAACTGCTCGTTGTAAATTAAAAGCAGGAAGTGCAGGAATTTCTGGTGGTAAATAGTCGTTTGATGTACCATCACTTCGAATGGCAGCAATGGGCAAGATAAGATCTCCAAGTTTATTGATTCGCTTTAGTCCACCGCATTTCCCTAAGAAAAGTACCGCTTTTGGATGAACAGCACTTAGCAAATCCATGATGGTTGCAGCATTGGGGCTCCCCATCCCAAAGTTGATAATTGTAATGTCATTTGATGTAGCTGTAGGCATATTTTTATCAGCACCATCAATTTCAACATTAAACTGCTCGGCAAAAATATCTACATACAATTGAAAGTTGGTAAGAAGAATATACTTGCCAAATTTGTCAAGAGCTCTACCCGTATACCTGGGAAGCCAATTGTCAACGATTTCTTTTTTGGTTTTCATAGACAGAGATTTGTCTTGGTTTTGATATTTTTTAATACCCCCTATAGGTTTAATCTTTTTTTTGCACTTTTGGATACCCTTATTTTGCGAAAATTTTTCTTCGGAAATAATTTTACAAAAGTACAACTTTGAATTGTCATAGGATGTTTACAAGATTAAATTTACCAACATATTCTTTCAGAATAAAGGATGAACAGGAAAAGCAGCTGATTTTTGATGATATTAGAAAGAAATTTTTAGTACTAACTCCAGAAGAATGGGTACGTCAGAATTTTATTCGGTTTTTGATTGAAACAAAAGGTTTTTCAGCATCGTTGATGGCGATTGAAACGGGATTGAAAATAAATAAAAATCAGTTTCGTGCTGATCTGCTTATATATAACAGGGAGGGAAAACCATTACTTGTTGTTGAATTTAAAGCTCCGCATGTGAAAATATCGCAAGATACTTTTGATCAAATTGCAAGGTATAATATGGAATTTAAGGTTCCATATCTAATTGTGTCAAATGGATTAAATCACTTCTGTTGTCAGGTTGATTTTGAAAGTGAGAGCTATTCTTACTTAAAAGATATTCCGGAGTTTTCGGAGATATGTTGAGTTAAATCAAAGAATCAACTGATAAATCGCTTCATCTAACCAGCCCGTTGATATTTTTCTCCAATCCTTTTTTATGCCTGCTTTTTTAAAACCTGCTTTTTCAAACAAATTAATACTGGCTAAATTGTCAATGGTGATATTTGCGTAAATCTGATGAAGTCCGAGTACTTTTAATGAATATCTTGCCATGATCTTAATTGCGTCGAGTGCCAGACCTTTTCTTCGATCTTCAGTGGCATGAATTAGAATTCCGATGCCGGCACGCTGGTGGTAAGGATCAAAATCAAAAAGATCAATGGCTCCAACGGCTTTCCCCGATAAATCTTCAATGACTAAACGAAGTTGTTTGGTGTCAAAGATATCGCGGTGAGATTCCTCAATGTATTGTTTCAAAATATATTTTGAGAATGGAACAAGCGTGTTACTTACCTTCCAGGTTGGTAAGTCGTTTTCCCATTCATAAAGTAGTTCCAAATCTTCAGGCTCAAGTGGACGAAGACGAACATTCCCAAATTCTAATTTTTCCAGATTCATTGTCCAAGTTTTTTCCATCCGGCAAGGATGATTTCCAGGTCATTCAATATTCGATAATCTTTGGCATAAACCATATCGATTTCAAGCTTTTTTGGCTCAGTGAGAGTTAGGTTTTGTTTATCAGTAGGAGAAAGTACTCCTCTTTTTATTATGGGAAGGTGTATTGCATTTTTATCTGATGATGAGTATCCGACCCAGCTTCTTTTAGCAAATATTACAGCAAATATATTTCGAAAAAGGCCAGCATGGTTTTTTACTGTCCAGCATAAGATTGGAGAACTAATCAAGATAGAAACTGCAAAAAACAAATCAAGCAGTCTCTTGTTTCGCTTATTGCTTTCTTTTGAGATTGCATTAACATGAACCACGTAAAGTTCTCCAGCTGTATCAATTGAGTTGCTACCGATAATGGACAAACTCTCAGGAGGTGCAATTTTGTATTCAATATTAAGATCAGTAAGCTCAAGCATAACGTTGATGATCTGTTGTGAGGTCAGATCACTTGCGCTGAAAATCAATTCTTCAATTTTATGAATGCGAATGATTTCCCGAAGCTGATCCAGATTGCCTAAGAATGGAGCAATATGTTGATCTCGTTTCGGATTAACCAATCCGATAACGTCAATTTTAAGGTTTGATTGTTTAATGAGCATCTTGATTCGATCAGCTTCTTCGTTTACAGCAATCAATACAACTTTCTTCATTCGCTTTAGGTCAAATCGAAATGAAGTTGGTTTGATCCAATTTAGCAGGAAACGATATGCTAGAAGAACGGTCATTGCCCATGCAGACCCCAGAAGGATCAAAGCTCTGGAGAATCGAAGACTCTCATCTATTAGAGAGTAGAAAACAAGAATAGTAATACTTCCCCAAAATAAACCACGTAAAAGTTTAATAATCTTAATTTGTTTTTGATATCCTCCTGAAAACCAGATGCTCATTAGCCATATGATAATATAAGCTGGAGCAGCAAAATTGAGAAATTCATCAGGATAATAACCGGAGTTAAATTTTAGTTTTTCCCAATAGGGTAGTAGCCATAAGAAACCGGCATAAATAAATAATCCGTCAAGCAGTGGAAGGGTAATGGTTTTAGTAATTCGGCTGACTACGGCAAGTAAAGCACGGAAGTAAATTGCTATATTTATAAGTAGAGAGAACATGCTTGCCCGTCCTTTCGAAAAGTGTTTGCTGGCAAAAATGGCCATTGCTTTATAAAACACTTTTACGTAATTGATGCTGCCTTTCTTTGTGCTTTCTCCTTTGTAATGAATGATAGTCGTATCTGGGAAATAGAAGTTTTTATATCCTCCTTTGGTAATCCGGTATGAAAGATCAATATCTTCGCCATACATGAAGTATTCTTCATCTAATAAGCCAACCTTATCCAGGGTTGACTTTCTCATAAACATGTATGCACCAGCAAGAACATCAATTTCATTAACTTCATCTTTGTCAAGATGACCTAGGTGATAACGTCCAAAACGTTTAGACTTACTGAATACTTTTGAGAACCCAAAAATTTTATAAAAAGCGACTGCGGGTGTTGGTAAGCCTCTTTTTGATTCGGGTAGGAAACGACCTTTCCCATCAATCATCTTTACCCCAAGTGCGCCAGCTTCTGGATGATTGTCCATGAAATTAATACACTTTGTAAAACTGTCTTCTTCAATAATAGTGTCAGGGTTTAGGAGTAACACATACTCGCCTTTTGATTTTCTTATGGCTTGATTATTCGCTTTTGAAAAACCCTTATTGTCGTGATTTTCAATTAAAATAACCTCCGAGAACTTTTCTTTAACCATTTGGCATGAGCCGTCAACGGAGTCATTATCAACAACAAAAACTTCTGCCTCAATTTTCGAACATGCTTTTTGAACAGAATAGAGGCACTGCTCGAGAAAGAATTTTACATTATAGTTGACAATTATTACTGATAGCTTCATGGATTAACTGTTTTATTGAGACAATGAATCTTCGAAGTTCATCCGGTTTTTAATTGAACGCCCCAGAGTTATCTCATCGGCATATTCCAGTTCATCTCCAATAGAAACACCTCGTGCAAGAGTTGATATCTTAACGTTCAAGTCCTTCAGTTTCTTATAAATAAAAAAATTTGTTGTATCTCCTTCCATTGTTGTGCTTAGTGCAAGGATTACCTCCGCCGAATCATTTTCTTTTACACGTTCAATTAATGAGTTGATTTCCAGGTTAGATGGCCCGATTCCATCCATGGGTGAAATTATACCACCAAGTACGTGGTATAAGCCATTGAATTGTTGTGTGTTTTCAATGGACATTACATCTTTAATATTTTCAACAACGCATATTATTTCGGGGACGCGTGATGGGTGGCTACATATATTACAAACTTCAGTATCGGAAATATTGTGACAGATTTTGCAATGTTTAATATCGCTTCGAAGCTGGATGACACTGTTCCCGAAAAAATTGACCTCGTCTTTATCTTGCCGTAATAGGTGTAGTACAAGACGAAGCGCAGTTTTTCTACCGATACCCGGTAGTTTTGAAAATTCATTCACAGCATTTTCCAACAATCTGGAAGGAAACTTCTCGTTTATCATGCATTTGATCTTTATGAAAGTTCAAATTTAATAAAGACAAGAGAAAACTATTCAAGCAATGACTTTTTATTTTAGGTATGTAGCCAGCGTGCTTAGTACTTCGTCAATTTTAAGTGGTTTTATTAACACATCATTGCACCCAGCCTGTAAACATTTTTTACGTTCTTCGGTCATTGAATAAGCTGTTTGGGCAATGATTGGGATTTCTTTATTCGTTTTTCTTATCGTTTTGGTAGCATCATAACCATTAATCTCAGGAAGTTGGATGTCCATGAGTATAAGGTCTATTTTGTTGTTATTGAAAATATTAATGGTGTCAATGCCATCTTTTGCCCACAATACTTCAGCGTTCGTTTTAATTAGAATTTCTTTCAGGTATTCGAAATTATAATCAATATCTTCTGCAATTAGAATAGTGTATTTGCTAAAATCATATTTCACGGGTTTTGCTTCAGGCTTACTGCTTATGGGTTTTCGTATTTTATCGTAAGGAATAGTGAAGAAAAATAATGAGCCTTTAGTTGGTTGAGACTTAACTCCAATTGCTCCACCAAGCATTTCCACTAAGCCTTGAGCAATGTATAGTCCCAGACCTGCACCAGTATCTTTTGATTTTTTACTATGGTCATTTTGGATAAATCTTTTAAATATGCTTTGTTGGTTTTTTGCAGGAATTCCAACGCCAGTATCTTCCACATAAAATTGAAGTTTTCGATCAGAAGAAATCTGGTATCCAATCTCAATACTTCCTGAACTCGTAAATTTGAGAGCATTCAGGAAAAGATTGCTAATTACTTGTTTTAAACGGAAGGGATCAGTAAAAATAAAATCATGATGTTCAACCCTTGGAACATGAAAACGTAATTCTAACTTTTCTTTATTTTGATTTAGTAATAATGAGTTGAAGAGTTCTTTTAATTCACTGAAAATTGAAGTAAGAGAGCATGCCTCTTTCCTTATCTTTAGTTCCTTTGCTTCCAGTTTTGAGACATCAATAATATCATCGATTAAGCTTAGTAGCGATCTGCTATTCTCTTCAATGATATCGATGTAATGAATTTGTTGATTTTCAGTAAGATCAGCATATTTTAATAGCTCAGAAAATCCAATAATTCCATTAATGGGAGTCCGTATTTCGTGACTCATATTCGCCAAAAAGTTATTTTTATATAGCTTGGCAGTTTCCGAAATGCGTTTAGATTTTCGAAGATCGTCCTGAATCTTTTTTATTGGGGTAATGTCCTCACCAACTTTTAAGTAGTTAGTAATGATTCCTTTTTCATTTCGCAGGCCGGAGATGGAGGCAAACTCCCAATATATTTTTCCGTTTTTTCTTTTGTTTTTGAATTCACCCCGCCATTGGTTGCCTGCAAGAATGGTGTCCCATAGGTTTCTGTAAAATGTTTTTGAATGGTATCCTGACTTTAATATACTGAGTTTTTTCCCAATGATTTCATCAGCAGAATATCCAGTGACCTTGCAGAATGCAGGGTTTAAAAAGTCAATGTATCCTTCAAGATCAGTAATGACAATTGGTGATGGGCTTTGAATAAAAGCTTGCTTAAGCATGGATAACTTCTCGATGTGTTGTTTCTCTTCACTAATATCACGTGTTGTACCGAACATGCGAACAGCAACTCCATCATTGTTGCGAACAATTGTAGAACGATTTTTAAACCAGCGATAAGTCCCATCTTTGTGGCGCATTCTATATTCAGATTCAAATACAAAGGAGGTGCTTTTGAGAAAATTATCGAGTTCTCGTTTTACCCTGTTGAAATCTTCAGAGTGAATTAAATTCATCCATGTGGAAAATAGATCTTCCAGTTCATCGGGATAATAGCCCAATTGAGATTTCCACTTTCTGGAATAATAAACATGCTCGCTGGTTACGATCCAATCCCAGATTCCATTGTCTGTGGCATTTGTAAGCAAGTGGTATTTTTCAATATTTTCTTCAAGCTGGCTTTCTAGTTCTTTTTTATAATTAACATCTCTAATAATACAAATAACACTATTCGCCTGCTTATTTTCATCTAGTTCTGGAGTTAGGCTTAGGCTAATCCAAAATAGCATGTCCCCCTTAAAAAAAGAGAGTTCCTTGTATTGATGCTTTCCTGATTTTAGCACCTTTATAATACTGCTTTCAACTTCAGTAGAAAGTTCATTTAAGTACCCAGCTTCTGAAATGGAAATGCCAATTAGACTTCTTTTCTTGAACTTGAAAAATGGAAATAGGTTGTCGGTATAAAATATGTGTTCCCCTTTGATATTGAACCTGATAATGATTTCAGGCGCATTTTTGTCAGAAGGAACTCCTGGTGAATAGCCTTTTTTCATACCCACAGATTCATCCTTTTGATTAAATCCAACAGTATTTTTTTTATTCTGATTCACTGAATTCATGTTAGTGTATAATCAAAATTAAGGATTTAAAGGGGAAATAATACAATTTAGTCTTCTATTTTTTTTATGATATATATAAAATGTCAAGATTTTGTAGTTGGGGCACTTTGAGATTTTGCTATTAAAGTAAGATTTCTAGTTAATTATTGAAGGGGAAGGATGGATCAGAAATGCATACACTCAAATACAAAAAAAGCCATTTGTTATAAAAACAAATGACTTTTTTCGTGGGCGATGAGGGAGTCGAACCCCCGACCCCTTGGGTGTAAACCAAGTGCTCTGAACCAACTGAGCTAATCGCCCTAATGTTTTCTGAACGTACCTTCTTTTCAGAAAGGCGATGCAAATATAGATCCTTTTTTTTCTTGTGCAAAACAAATATTAAAAATTTCTGGAAAAATAATCAGCTACTACAAAAGTGCTTCCTCCAATAAAGATTAAATCATTTAAACCGGCTGCTTTTTTTGCTTCGTCAAATGCTTGTTTTACAGATGGAATAATCATTCCTTTCAAGTTTTGTTTGGCTGCGAGTTTTGCTAAATCATTTGCTGGAAGTGCTCGAGGAATTTTTGCCTGAGTGAAATAATAATTGGCATTTTTTGGAAAAATGCCCAGAATATGTTCAATACTTTTGTCGCTTACCATTCCTAAAACAATGTGAAGTTTTTTAAATGGAGTTGATTCGATTTGTTTAATTATAGCTTTTATGCCTGCAATGTTGTGGGCAGTATCACAAACAACTAACGGATTATTTCCAACTATTTCCCATCTTCCACGCAAACCTGTATTTTTCGAAGCTTTCTCAAGTCCGTTATAAATATCACGTTCTTTGATTTTCCAATTTTCAGTTTTTAAAAGCTCAATTACTTTTAAAACTCCACCAGTATTCTTTAATTGATAATTTCCCAATAAGTCAAGCTTCAGATTTGGAAAAAGCAATTCATCATTCTTATTGAAATTAAACAACTGCTTTCCTTCTGAAAGAAACATGGAGTAGGCAGCATGGTATTCCTGATCTGCAAAATGAATTGAGGTTTCCATTTCTTTGGCTTTTTCTATGAAAACTGAATTGTATTCAGGATTGCTTTCAGAAATAATAATTGGGACATCTGATTTAATGATACCTGCTTTTTCTCCAGCAATTTGCTGAATGCTGTCACCCAGGAGATTGGTGTGGTCAAGACTGATATTCGTAATTAATGAAACTTCGGGGTGGATGATGTTTGTTGAATCCAGTCTTCCTCCAAGTCCAACTTCAACTATAGCAACATCAACCTTTTGGTTTCGAAAATGATCAAAGGCCATGGCCACGGTTATCTCAAAGAAGGATGGTTCCAGCTGTTGAGACTCATTAAACTCTCTGAATTTCTCTACAAAATAAACAACATCAGTTTCCGAAATCATATCACCATTCACCCGGATGCGTTCCCTGAAATCTATTAAGTGAGGAGAAGTATAAAGTCCTGTTTTATACCCAGCTTCTTGTAATACAGATGCAAGCATGTGAGAACAAGAGCCTTTCCCATTTGTGCCTCCAATATGGATACTCTTAAAACTAAGATGAGGATGATCAAAAAGTTCATCGAGAACAAGTGTATTGCCAAGTGTATTTTTATATGCTGCCGGACCGGTTCGTTGGAACATGGGTAACTGGCTGTATAAATAATCCAATATTTCTTTATAGCTACTCATTCGTTATCAGATATTTAACATTTAGTATGATTTCAAACGGCTAATTTACGGGATATTTTAACAAATAATCATATCTGTTTCATCCATTTTTTCCTACATTTAAAGAACTCTAAAACTATAATTATGGTAGAAAAAAAGAATAAGAAGATATTTGTTTTAGACACAAATGTAATTCTGCATGATCATTCATGCATCTATCAGTTTAAAGATAACGATATTGTTATTCCAATAACTGTTTTGGAAGAACTTGATAAGTTTAAACGGGGAAATGATCCGATTAATTTTCAAGCCAGAGAGTTTGTGCGAATTCTTGATGATATTGTTGGTGAGAACCTATTTAATGGGGGAATCAATCTCGGAAACGGCTTAGGAAAGCTAATTATCGCTACAGGTAAACCATTCAGTGAGGAGATCAATCAATCGTTTACTGAAGACATTCCTGATCATAGAATTCTGGCAACTGCCGATCATTACACAAGAGAAAACCCCAAAAGACCAACAATTCTGGTTAGTAAGGATGTTAATTTGCGCATGAAGGCGAAATCACTTGGGATATTGGCCGGTGATTATGAGAATGATAAAATTAAAGATCCACAGGTTTTTGAGAAGAGTATCATTGAGCTTGAAGCTTTTAATGACCAATTGATTGATCTTCTTTATGAAAGCGGTTCTTTTCCCGTTGCTGAAGCGAAATTTGAAGTTCTTCCTGTTCCCAACGAATATTTCATTATTAAAGGAAACAAATCGAGTGTTCTTGCTCGTTATGATAATGTTTCAAAACGAGTAGTACGTGTTGAAAAGAAAACTGCATACGGAATCAAACCTCGAAATGCTGAGCAAACTTTTAGCCTAAATGCCTTATTAAATCCAGAACTAAAACTTGTTTCGTTAACTGGAAAAGCCGGAACTGGAAAAACCTTGTTGGCTTTAGCTGCGGCTTTAGAACAGCATAAGCAGTTTGATCAGATTTTGCTGGCTCGTCCAATTGTGGCACTCAGTAATCGCGATTTAGGATTTCTTCCGGGTGATGCTGCTGAAAAAATCAGCCCATACATGCAGCCACTATTTGATAACCTTACTGTAATTAAGCGAGCGTTTAACCCTCGGAGTCAGGAGTATCAGAAAATTGAGGAATTACTTAAAGAAGAGCGATTAATTATTACCCCTCTTGCCTATATTCGAGGGCGTAGTTTGTCCAATTCATATTTCATTGTTGATGAAGCACAGAACCTTACTCCACACGAAATAAAAACGATTATTACTCGTGCGGGTGAAGGAACAAAGATGGTATTCACCGGAGATATCATGCAGATTGATTCTCCTTATTTGGATATGAAATCTAATGGATTGGCATATATGACGGATAAGATGCGTCATCAGGATTTGTTCTCTCACGTTAATCTTGTAAAAGGTGAACGAAGCTATTTGGCGGAACTTGCGAGTGACTTGTTATAGTGTCATTTATATATGTTGATTACCAAATCATTATTGTGAATTGAAAGATATATTAGAGCTGGCTAATTTTTTATAATTTTGCCAGCTCTAATTTTATTGATTCATGAATTATAAGGGAAAGAAAGCTGCCTTTTTTACGTTGGGATGCAAACTGAACTTTTCAGAGACATCGACTATTGCCAGGCATTTTGAAGTGATGGGATTTAGCCGTGTTGATTACAACGAACAGTCTGATGTGTATGTGGTAAATTCATGTTCGGTAACTGCTGAAAGTGACAAGAAAAGTCGGAATATTATTCGGCAGGCTATTCGAAGAAATCCTGAAGCAGTTGTTGTGGTAACAGGTTGTTATGCCCAATTGCAGGCTGAGGTTATCCAAAAGATTGATGGAGTCGATTATATTCTTGGAACCAATGCTAAGTTTCGGATGACAGATTTTCTTGGTGATCTGAAAAAGAAGGAAAAAACATTTGTTTTGCTTCAGTCTCAGAATAAAAACAAAGATTATTTCCATGCTGCTTCCTGGGGTGACCGAACCCGAAGCTTTTTGAAAGTACAGGACGGCTGTGATTACTATTGTACCTACTGCACCATTCCGTTTGCACGTGGAAGAAGCAGAAATGATACCATCTCAAATACCATCGTAAAAGCAAAAGAAACTGTTCAGGCTGGGATTAAGGAAGTTATTCTTACCGGAGTGAATATTGGTGATTTTGGGAAAAGTACGAACGAAAAGTTTATTGATTTGCTTCATCAGTTGGATGAAGTAGAAGGACTGGAACGAATCCGTATTTCTTCAGTCGAACCCAATTTATTAACCGATGAGATTATTGAGTTTGTAGCACAAGCCAAACGAATCGCTCCACATTTTCATTTACCTCTTCAGTCGGGTTCAAATGATGTGCTTGAACTGATGAAACGAAAATATAAACGGGAGTTGTTTGCTGAGCGGGTAGCAAAAATAAAGTCAGTTTTACCAAATGCATTTATTGGTGTAGATATTATTGCTGGGACAAATGGCGAAACTGCAGATTTTTTCCGAGAAAGTTATGAATTCGTCAGAGATCTTGATATTTCACAATTACATGCTTTCCCATATTCAGAACGGCCTGGAACAAAGGCACTGGACATTAAACCAATAGTGGAAGTAGGCGAACGCAAAGAACGAACCCGAAGATTGATTCAACTTTCAGAAAAAAAGCTTCGGGCATTTTATGAGGAAGCAATTGGAAAGTCCGCAAAAGTTCTTTTTGAAAATGAAAGTAGGCAGGAACGACTTTCAGGCTTTACTGAAAATTATATTCGAGTGGAAACCGACTTTAAACCGGAGCTGGTGAATCAAGTGGTGCCAGTGAAACTTTCAGGAATAAATAACTCAGGAAATTTTGAAGTTGAGCTTCTTTAGTTGAATTTCACCCAAAAGATTGAATCATGGATTTACAAGATATTTGCAAACAAGTTCAGGAAATAGCATTAAAGGCTGGACAGTTTATTCGAGAAGAAAGACAAAAGATCACATCTGAAGATATTGAACTAAAAGGCAAGGCAAGCCTGGTTACTTACGTTGACAAGACAGCTGAAAAGATGATTGTTGATGATCTAAAGAAAATTTTGCCAGAAGCTGGATATATTACAGAAGAAGGAACGGCTGTCGAAAATGGGGAAAAGCTGAAGTGGGTGATTGACCCTTTAGATGGTACAACAAATTTCATCCATGGAATAACTCCTCATTCTGTTTCTATTGCATTGATTGATGGTGAGCAACCAATTATTGGTGTCGTTTATGAGGTTGGACTTAGAGAGATGTTTTATGCATGGAAAGATGGAGGAGCTTTTCTAAATGATCACCCAATTGCTGTCTCCAGAAATGCGACTCATGAGGATGTTTTGTTGGCAACCGGATTTCCATATTATAATTTTGAACGATTATCCGAATATCTCAAATTGCTTGAATTTTTTATGATTGAAACTCGAGGAATGCGTAGGATGGGTTCTGCAGCAGTTGATCTTGCTTATGTTGCGTGTGGACGTTTTGACGGATTCTTTGAGCATGCACTTCATGCTTGGGATGTGGCAGCCGGTATTTTACTGATTCAGGAAGCAGGAGGAAAGGTTTGTGATTTTAAGGGAGGAAGCAATTTCCTTTATGGGAAGGAGATTGTGGCTAGTAACAACATTTATTTCGATCCATTCTTTCAGAAAGTTAACAGCCTTCTTGGTTAACAGAAAATAGTCGTCAGATTTTGCTGCAAGCTGCTAAATCATTAACTTGTAGTAAAATCATCTGATATGGCTCAAAAAGAAATTCTACTTTTAAATAAACTTCTTCATAAACTTGAAGATAAAAGTTTTGATCTGGAGGCTTGGAAAAAGCAGACACTGTTATTTCTGACTCGAATTTTTGGGCAGCAACATATAATCGTGAGCCTGATTAATGATTTGAAATATGATTATTCCAGTTGGAATTTGCGAGATGCAACTGGAAATGAAAAAACGGATGATCCTGTAAAAATGCAAGCCAAAGAGATTTTAGAAGCTGCTATATTGGAACTTGAGACTCTGGGGTTGCCTGAAAGGGCTAAGTCCACAGATCAACTTTGGGAATATCTGGAAGAAGAATTAACGGGAAAGCAACTTAAAGAAATTAAATCCATCCTTGATTCAAGTGATGAAAATAAGCTTGAAAAGATAACCAGTGTATTGAGTGCATTAGAAAAAGAAAACCTAGTCAAGATTCTAGCGCGCTTGTTAAATTCCTGATTATCTTTGCGGGCATGAATTTTCCAAAAACAGCCATTGTTATTCTTAATTGGAATGGGGCAGAATTGCTTTCCCGTTTTTTGCCTTCGGTGGTTGAACACTCAAAAGGGAATGATATCGAAATTATTGTTGCAGATAATGCTTCAACAGATAATTCAATTCCATATTTGGAGGCAAATTTCCCTGATGTTAAGATTCTTCATTTAAGTGAGAACTTTGGTTTTGCAAAAGGTTATAATGAAGCGCTAAAGCAAATTAAGGCGGAATATTACATCCTCTTAAACTCAGATGTTGAGGTAACTACTGGCTGGCTTGATCCAATAATTGATCATTTAGATGAAAATGAAGATGTTGCAATTGTGCAACCCAAAATCATGAGCTGGCACGAAAAGGATTCTTTTGAATATGCCGGAGCTGCTGGTGGATTCATCGACAAATTAGGATTCCCATTTTGTCGTGGACGAATATTGAATGTTTTGGAAAAAGATAATGGGCAATACGATGATGTTGCCAACACTTTTTGGGCAAGTGGAGCTTGCATGGCTATAAAATCAAGTTTGTTTCACAAGGCTGGAGGTTTTGATGCAGACTTTTGGGCGCACATGGAAGAAATCGATCTTTGCTGGCGTTTAAAAAATATGGGGTATAAAGTTCAGTTCACTCCTTTTAGCAAAGTTTTTCATCTTGGGGGTGGAACACTTTCCTATGATAATCCGAAAAAGTTATATCTAAATTTCAGAAATAGTATATGGTTGCTATATAAAAATTTACCACGAAGAAAGTTTTATAAAGTGCTCATCCTGCGCATGATTATGGACGGGATTGCCGCATTTAAACTTTTAAGCGAATTGAATTTCAAAGGTTTTGCGAGTGTGCCTAGGGCTCATCTTTCGTTTTACAGAAATTTCAGAGTCCTAAAAGAAAAGAGAGTCAACTTGAAAAAGGTGGCTACTCCTGGTTGGCATGATGAAATCTTATGTCGAAGTATTATTTGGCATTTCTACATTAAGAAGCAAAAAACATATAGTGAAGTAAAATCAAATTAAATTCGATACAATGTTGTTGTTGGCATTCTTTTTGTTTTGTCTTCAATCATATTGTTAAATTTAATATTATTATAAAATGCATCGACAATTTGCCGCCCTGTTATTGATTTTATTCCTGTTTAATTCTTGTGCCGTTCATCATAATAGTCTTTCGAACATTAAGGATTGGTCATTTCCTCAAAATCAGTTTGATAAGATTTTTAGCTTTAGTTATGTAGATCATTTGCTTGAGAAAACTGACAATAAAGCAGGAGCACGATGGGCGAAGAGAAAGAATATTCATGTAATTGGGATTAAATTAGTCAATAATACTAATCGTACAATTCATGGGTCACAAGTTATTTTCACAAATGATGGAGAACAAATCGAGATAATGCATAACAATTGGATAGCAAAAAAGGTAAGGCAACGAATTTCCCCGCTGATGATACTTTTTCTTCCAGCCTTCCTTATTGAATCTGCATTATGGAGTAAAGATGATGATGAATATTCCGGTGATACAGATCTATTTATTACTGGAGAAGTAGCTGGAAAGATCGAGCAATACAGAAAAGGAGCAAACTTTGATCTGCGGCAGGAGCTACTGGATTTTCAATTAGCCAACAAAGTTCTTAAGCCAGGAGAAGAAATCAATGGAGTAATTGGGGTTAAAAGCAATAGAAATTTAAACAATCTGAAAGCTTCCCTAAGTGATGTGAACTTCTCAATTCTTTCTGAATAAACTATTATTTTCTTTCTCATATGTTACTTATTTGTGAATTTATTGGTCGTAACGTCCAGTAAGAGAGTATTGTGGATTGGTGGCTGTGATGTTGGCTTTGAGAATGTCGAATTTTTTCTATTACCTTTGTAGCAACATTTACGCAATGGGGTGTCTCTGAAAAATGGGACTGAGAATATACTCAAAGAACCTGATCCGGTTAGTACCGGCGTAGGGAGCGCGAAAGGATTTTCCCTACCTCATTGGTTATTTATTAACCAAATTTTCAAAAAAATGAAAAAGTTGTTTTTATTAATGCTTCTGCAGAGCGCAGTTGTGTTTAGTTTTGCTCAGTTTTCAATTCAGGGAATCGTAAAAAGTGAATCTGGAGAATTGTTAAGTGGTGCAAATGTTGTTATTGCCAGAAGTTACCAGGGGGTTTGTGCTGGTGGAGATGGAGCATATAAATTTTCCAGGCTGAAAGCTGGTGATTATACGCTTGTCGCTTCATTTATTGGCTTTAAAACTACTCGTATTGAGTTATCGCTAAGTTCGGATGAAACAGTTGATCTTGTTTTGCAATCTTCTAATATTTTAGCAGATGAAGTGATTGTTTCGGCAACACGTGCAGGAGCAAAAACCCCGATGGCTATCTCAAATTTGAGCAGGGAGGATATTGTGGCTCAGGCAGCTGGGCAGGATATTCCATACCTGCTGGGATTAACTCCTTCTGTTGTTCAATCATCTGAATCAGGAACAGGAATTGGGTATTCTGGCTTACGCATTCGAGGAACAGATCCTTCACGGATTAATGTGACAATCAATGGGGTTCCATTAAATGACTCCGAGTCACAAGGTACGTTCTGGGTAAATATGCCTGATTTTGCGAATTCAGTAGATAATGTTCAGATTCAACGAGGGGTGGGAAGTTCCACTAATGGAGCAGCTGCATTTGGGGCAACCATTAACTTTCAAACTGAGACATTTAACGCTGAGCCATATGCTGAAGTGCAGAGTCTAATTGGTTCGTTTGGAACTCTTAAAAACAGCATTAAAGCAGGAACTGGTCTGATTGATGGAAAATTTACTGTTGATGCTCGTTATTCAAAGCTAAATTCAGATGGATATGTGGATTATGCTTTTGTTGATCATCAGTCGTTTTTTATGAGTGCTGCTTATTATACTGAGAAGAGTATCATTAAAGCAAACATCATTAGTGGAGATCAGCATACTGGAATTAGCTGGTGGGGAAATCCAATTCCTGATGATGATCGGAGATACAATCCTGCAGGAGAATATACCGATGAGTTAGGCAATAAGCAATATTATAAAGACCAAACAGATAACTATTTTCAGGATCATTATCAGTTGTTTTATTCAACCCAGATAAACTCTTTTCTTAACCTGAATGCAGCACTTCATTATACTGATGGAGAGGGATATTATGAACAATATAAAGAAGATGAAGATTTTACTGAATATGGGTTGAGCAATTTTACAATTGGAAGTGAAACTATTTCATCTACAGATTTAATTCGTAGAAAGTGGTTAAGTAATGATTTTTATGGATTTACTTTCTCAATGAATTACACCAAAGATAAAGTGGATGCTAGTTTTGGTGGAGCATGGAACAAGTATGATGGTGATCATTTCGGACGGATTATTTGGAATCAAAATGGGGGTATTCAGAATGGATACGAGTGGTATTTTAATGTTGGAGAGAAAATTGATTTCAATGTATTTGGGAAATTGAACTATCAGCTTACTGAAAAGTTAAATGCATACGGAGATTTGCAATACCGACGAATCAATTATGATATGACAGGTATTGATGATGATTTGATTTCTCTGGAGCAGTCACATCAGTTCGATTTCTTTAATCCAAAGTTTGGTTTCTTCTATGATGTTGATGCTAATCACAAAACTTACTTTTCATTAGGAGTGGGGCATCGTGAGCCAACTCGCACAAACTTTAAAGAAGCAAAGGGTGATCCTTCATCAACACCACAATCAGAATCTTTGTACGATTATGAACTTGGCTATAAATATTCATCAACAAAAGCTGCTTTTGGAGCAAATATTTATTACATGTATTACCGCGATCAACTTGTTGCAACAGGGGAGAAGAACAATGTTGGAAGTAGCATCATGACCAATGTTGATAAAAGTTATCGTTTAGGTATTGAGTTCGTTGGCGGTTTGCAAATTTTGAAGTGTTTAAACTGGGACGCGAATTTGACCTTGAGTAGAAATAAGATTTTAGACTATGTAGATAATACTCCAGGTGCAGGTGATGATGGTAACATGGGAGATACCGATATCTCCTATTCTCCAAACGTAATTGCGAGTAGCATCTTAACTGTTTCTCCTTGTGAGAAATTTAGTGTTAAAATTATTAGTAAGTATGTTGGCGATCAGCATTTCGATAATACCTCCAGTGAAGACCGTAAAATTGATTCCTATTTTGTAAATAATATGCGATTTGACTATCAATTCAAGGGATTGGTATTTGATAATATCTCTTTGTTTGTACAAATCAATAATATTCTGGATAAGAAATATAGCAATAACGCATACGGCGGGCACTGGTATGATGGTGGAGTAGATTACACCTGGGCTTATTACTATCCTCAGGCAGGAGCAAATCTAATGACAGGAATTACCCTTTCATTTTAGAAGAAATAATAAAATAGAGATAGCCCTTGCGATAGAAATGTCCAAGGGCTATTTCATTTCAATTTGCAAAATTTTCCCAGTGTCAACATTGAAATGCAAAGGGGCAATTGTAACTTCTGGATATCGTTTCTGAAGTCTTTTAACTTCTGATACAACAAATTCATTTTCATCACCAATCTCAAAAAATGGTGAGAGGTTTTCAAAGTGCATTTTAGCCGTATCCTTTTCCCATCCCGCATTTCTGACAAGTCCTTCAATGAATTCATCCTTACGGCTTTCAATATCTACCATGCCACATTTGTTGTGACCCATTAATGCAATGTAATTGATATCACCCACTGAAATTGCGTATGAAACCTGAAACTCATGATAGAAAAGATTGGCTCCACCAGATCGAATGATAAAGGCAAAATTTTCAGGAATCCATAAGTTTTTACGATTGTCCATACACATGCCAATAAGCATTTGAGGGGTTTCATATTGGCAAAATGTACGATTTAAATTATGATATTCTAATAATAAGCCAATCGGCGTATTCCGATACTCAGGTAAAATGTCCTCTTTTGAATTTACTTCAATCAAACTCTTCATAGTGCGTTCCTTTTCGTCTATTATGCAAACCTGTTTTTCCAAAAAAAGTTCAGCCAAAAATAATCTAATTTTTTTAAGTTGATGAATAGAATCTTTTTCAATTAACTTTGGGATCTAAATACAATTTAAATGGCACAAGACTGGAAAGATCGACTTGGGGTTGTGTATTCAACCAAATCCGATTTTCAATATGAGAATGATGCAAATGATAAGGCTGAAACGCTTCCTTCACAGCAGCAGGATTTGCGCGTAATGCTGGATAAAAAGAATAGGAGAGGTAAGGCTGTTACTCTAATTACTGGTTTTGTTGGTTCAAATGATGACTTGAAAGAGCTTGCTAAATTATTGAAGAGTAAATGTGGGGTTGGAGGATCATCAAAAGATGGTGAAATTCTGATACAGGGAGATTTTAGAGATAAAGTCATGCAGCTTCTTCAGAAAGAAGGTTACAAAGCTAAGCGATCTGGAGGTTAGAGTTTTGTATAGATGATCAGAGCTCCACAAGACGTGAAACTCTGAATAGATTATATTTGCTTATTTCGTATAAACTCTGTTTTCTTGCTCCGCAACCCGGATAAAGGTTGTTCGTTTTGACAGTTCTTTAAGCTTTTGAGCACCAACATAGGTGCAAGTACTTCTTACACCGCCTAAGATATTTTTAAGTGTAGATTCAACAGATCCACGATATTCTACTTCAACAGTTTTTCCTTCGCTGGCACGATATTCAGCAACACCTCCAACATGTTTATCCATTGCTGTTGATGAGCTCATTCCGTAAAATTGCTTGTATTTTTTCCCATCACGCTCAATGAGTTTGCCGCCACTTTCATCATGACCGGCTAGCATGCCTCCAAGCATAACAAAGTCAGCTCCTGCGCCAAAAGCTTTAGATACATCGCCAGGTATTGCACAACCACCATCACTAATAATTTGTCCACCTAAACCATGTGCTGCATCGGCACACTCAATAATTGCAGAAAGCTGAGGGTAACCAACACCCGTTTTCACACGGGTGGTACAAACCGAGCCAGGACCAATTCCAACTTTAATAACATCAGCACCAGCCAGCAGCAATTCTTCAACCATTTCGCCAGTAACAACATTTCCTGCAAGAATAACTTTATCAGGAAACATTTGTCGTGCCTTTTTTACAAATGTTACAAAATGCTCGGAGTAGCCATTAGCAACATCAATACAAATAAACTTTAATCGAGGGTTAGATTGGAATATCGCCTTGACTTTTACCAAATCTTTTTCACCTGTTCCGGTGCTTACCGAAATATAGTTTTCAGTTCCTTCCGGAGCCTTTGCCAGAAAATCATTCCACTCCTCAAGTGTATAGTGTTTGTGAATGGCCGTAAATATTTTCTTCTCAGATAATTTTATAGCCATCTCAAAAGTTCCAACAGTGTCCATGTTTGCCGCCATAATTGGTATGCCTGTCCACTCAATGTCGGTATGCATAAATTTAAATGTACGCTCTAAATTAACCTGTGACCTGCTTTTCAGATTAGAACGTTTGGGTCTGAACATGACGTCCTTGAATCCCAACTTAATGTCGTATTCAATTCTCATTTCTATTTCTTTTTGGATTACCTGCAAATGTAAGAATAGATTTTTGGATTCTACTCATCTGGCTGTATTGCAGGCCCTTGTTTTAACACTTATTGTGAAATTAGATGTAATATGTACTATCGTTTTTCTTTTTTATGCTGTAGAAACCAATCCCAAAGGTTTGCTTCATTGTATGCATAAACCCATGATGCAACATGATCCCCTTCAGGGAGTACGGTGTATTTTACAGAGCTTCCTTGATCTTTTAGAGCTTTTACCAGAATGGCTGAAGCTTCTTCAGGAACAGCCATATCTTTTTTACCATGAAAAACCCAGAGCGGCATGCTATTTAGAGAACGTGCAACAAGAAATTGGTCTCCACCACCACAAATTGGAGCAACTGCTGCAAAGTAATCTGGAAACATTGAGCCCAATGCCCAAGAGCCAAAACCACCCATGCTCAGCCCGGTAAGATAAACCCGTGAGTTGTCAATGTTGTATTTTGTAATGATCTCGTCCAGCAGGTTCTTTAAGAGATATATATCCCAAAACTGATTTTGAGGACATTGAGGGGCAATAACTACAAAAGGAAGTTTTCCTCCATTCTCAATAATTTTTGGTGGCCCCCATGCTTTTACCATATTTAAATCATTTCCTCTTTCACCGGCACCATGTAAGAATAATAGTAAGGGGCTGGCTTCTCCGCTTTTTGAGTATTTCTCGGGAGTATAAATTAAGTAGGAAAGTTCCTTTTTAGATACAAACTTTTTGTTTTTCATTTGTGAAAATGATGATGTTGCCAATAGAATTGCCAATGCTATTAATACAAATTTCTTCATGATGTAGGTTAATTGGTGTGTCAAAAATAGCGATGAATAAATGATGATTAATTTTCCATTTCTTTTAAAATATTTTCAACTTCAGATTCAGTTTTATGAAGCTTTTCTTTGCAAATTTTAATAAGACTTGATACCCTTTTAACTTTTGTTGAAAGTTCATCAACATCTAGTTCGTCGTTTTCAATTTTATTTAGGATTTCATCAATCTCATTAACTGCTTCCTGATAGGTTAATTTTTTTGCTGCCATATTTATTTTTTAATGATTTTACTTTCAATTTTTCCATCGGCGAGCTGTGTTTGTAATTGATCGCCTTCTTTTAATTTGATAATTGATTTAATAAGCTTGCCATTTTTATAGGTCAAACTATAACCCCGTTTTAAGACCTGCATCGGATCAACCAGCCGAGCTTTCTCCTCATAACTCTGAAGTTTATTTTCTTTGATTTTGAATTCATTTTTTAAACTGGTCTTCAATTCTTGCTTTGTTTGCAAAAGCTTTGTTCTCATTATCCTGAATTGGCGCTGAGTATAAAAGTCTAAACTTGATATTTTTTGATTTAGAATGAATGATTGTTCTTTCAAATAGTTTAATCCACCTCTTTCCAATTGTTGTTGAAATCGTTTAAACTCGTTTCCTTTTTGGTTGATAAATGAAGGAATTGATTTCTCCAGTCTCAGTTTACGTAAATTAAATCCTCCTTCTTCAGTAAGGATTAGCTGCCGAACCCCGTTTGATAACTGTTGACCTGCATTTTGCAAGAATGATTTTTCTTTATTCAATCGTTCTTGTACCAGGTCGATAAATCGATTTTCAAATTGAAGTAATTCCTGCTCAAAAGCCAAAGCACCACTAATCAGGAATTCAGCAACGGCTGTAGGTGTCTTTAATTTCGTGTGGGCAACCAAATCAATAACTGTTTCATCTTTATCGTGTCCAATTCCTGTAAGTATTGGAATAGGGAATTGCGTAATGTGATAAGCCAATTCGTAATGATCGAAACTTGCCAGGTCAATTTGAGCACCACCACCACGAATGATAACAACGACATCGAAAAAATCTTCGTATTGAAAGACTCGCTCCAGGGCTTGCATAATTGAGTCTGGAGAGTCGTTCCCCTGCATAACTGCTGGAAATAATTGGGTGTAGAATTTAATCTGATTTGAATTGTTTTCCAACTGATCAAGAAAGTCCTGAAGCCCTGCTGCCGTTGGAGATGAGATAATCGCTATTCGTTGAGGGACCAATGGAAGTTCCAATTCCTGGTTCATTGTTAAAATTCCATCTTCTTCTAATTGCAGAATGATCTCCCTACGTTTCCGGACCATGTCGCCCATAGTGAAAGTTGGGTCAATATCCCGAATGTTGAGGCTCAATCCGTAAACAGGATGATACTCCACTTTTGCCTGAACCAAAACTTTAATTCCTTCAGTAAAAGATTGTCCGGTAGTTGTTTCAAAATAGGGTTTTAACATACGAAAAGAGTATGACCAAATGGTGGCACGCCCTCTTGCAATGATTTCCTTACTCGCTTCATCAATCTCTACCAATTCCAAATAGCAGTGACCATTACGGTTCACCGTAAACTCACTAATTTCAGCCCTTATCCAGTGCATTTGTGAGAAAGTATCATCAATAGTTTCCCCAATCAGCGTATTTAATTCGGCAAGTGAGAGTTGGTTGTTACCCATTCTAATAATTAATTTGAGCTAATTTTCACTAGTTTATGTGCCTCTTTTTTTTCAGCAGATTCGATGAATGCAACATAAACTCCATTTGGCAAGTTACTAAGATTCCTGAACACTAATGGGCTGCCCATGGCAAAAAAAATGTCAAAAACTTTATGCCCATTTATAGAGAAAAGCATAATTCGGGTATCATTTTCTATTTGTTTCTTTTGCGGAATAAATTGAATTTCGTCTGTAAAAGGATTTGAAGAGACAGTCCAGTATTTGTCTGAATTGATGTTGTCCAGTCTTAAATCGTCAAGAATTTCAGCAGCAAGCTCAAAATTAGGAATGCCATAGCCTAATTGGAAATCTGGAAAGTTGTATTGAGAAGCACTTTTTTCAATAGCATCTTTAATCTGAAGATTTGTTGCTTTGGGGAATGCTTGCCATAAACAAGCAGCCATGCCAGCCATAATTGGTGATGAAAACGAAGTGCCATTTGCGGAGGAAATATTATCATTCTCACGTTGAATAAAAGCTCCCCAACCAACAGCGGAAACATTTGGTTTGATATCTCCAGAAGCATTTGGACCATATGAGCTGAAAGGAGCCCACTCTCCATCACTGTTTACTGCACCAACTCCAATCACATATTCCCCATCTGACGGTGCAACCAAAAACTGCCAGGAATTGTTTCCTTCATTGCCAACACTAGAAAATACCAACATGCCTTTTTTAACTGCAATATTTGCTGCTCTCGTTACTCGTGTAGTATTTCCATCCAATTCAGAATAAGAGTGATTCATTGAAGGATCGTCAAATTCAGAATAACCAAGCGATGAGTTGATAATGTCGACACCGATGCTATCTGCATATTCGGCAGCAACTACCCAATTATCTTCTTCAATTAGGTATTCTGAACGGACATCTTCAGAACGAATTAAATAATAATAGGCTTTTGGTGCGCTGCCAATAAAAGTACCAGGAAGTTCGCCAGCCATAGTAGAAAGAACGCTCATGCCATGATCATCTTTCTCAAAAACATTAGATCCCGGTTCAACAAAATCACGTGTTTCAAGAATACGGTTCTCCGAAATCAGTGTTGAAAATGAAGATAGTTCATCAACTTTTAGAAACCCGGCATCTAAAACAGCAATATGCATTCCTTGTCCTAAAAAATCATTATTGTGCAGATATTGTCCATTTAGTTGTCCAACCTGATAAACAGATAAACCATAAAATGCAGTGTCGATATCGGTCTGCAATTTCTCAACTGAAAATTTGTCTTGAATAGATTTAAGCTGAATCCCAGGTTTAGTAAGTTCTATATTTGTTATAAAATTGAAGTCGAGAAGCAGTTGATCGACCTTGGGTTGTGTTGTTTTTACTGTTGCACCATTCAGCCACTTTGAGGCGTGAATAATTTGAATGTCCCTTTTTGAAATACTGTCAATGTATGTTTGAGATACAGGTAAATCCTGTTCATTAATTGAAATCCCCTGAGCTGAGCGGCGTTGAATGGCACGAGCTGATAAAAAATCTTCAGGATGATTTATAGTGTATACGGATCCGTTTTTATCAGAGAATTTTATCCAGTAGTAATTCTCAATATCAATTTGTGCGTAAGAATAAGATTGTACAAAAAGTAAAGTAAATATGATTGCTATTCTGCAGAACATAAATCTGTTTATTTTCTTATAGTACATCCAAAGTACCATAAAGTTTTTACAGATTATCTTCCAAACATATTGTTCTTCATCATGTATTCCGATGGATCTTGCATAAACTTCTCTGGATCAAGTAATTTCCCTTTGTTTAATTCCATCTGTTTCATATTGATGTTCTGAATGCTATCCGATACTTCAGGATTTAGCAATATGCCCATGTCATATTCAAGGACGTGCGAAAGTTCTCCGCTTTTAGAAAAGTACTTCCATTGGTTGTGGCGAAGGTTTTTATTGTAAAAAGCTTCAAGCTCCAGTTCATTATTAGGATAATAAATCAGACAAAATCCATCGCGTAGGTTATTAACCATTTTGCACTCCATATAAGGTTTTCCACTTTTAAAATAAGCACGGTAAATTCCATTTTTCAATCCGAATTTCCATTCCACTTCTTCAAAAAGTCTTCCATCAGGATAATATGTCTTACTTAGGCCATCCTTTTTCCCATTAACAAAATGCTCCTTTGAAATCAAAAGACCAGATTTATAATACTGCCAATTTCCTATTTTTATCTTTCCACTATATTTACCCTTGGCAATTAACTTTGATCGGGTATCAAAAAGTTGAGCGTCAGTTGAGTCGGAATATACATCGTATTTTAAAATAGCCTTTAATGCTCCACTCGAGTGGTATCTTCTAAATAAGCCAACAGGCTTGTCATTCATAAAAGTTCCCTCGTAAATGAGTTTGCCATTGTCAAGGTATTTTTTCCAAATACCATGTTTTTTGCCTTGCTCATCAGTCCTGTTTAAATTGTCTTGAGAGAAAGAAATTAAACCAGTGCATATTAAAATGCATATAAATACGATCTGCTTCATTGTTTTTTATTGAAAACTCAAAACTATAAATAATATTTTGGCAGATTATGATTTGGCTGTTTCTTTTTCTCCAAAAGCCTTCAATAATTTCCGAACTGCGGATACTGACTCAAGCTTATAATTGGCAGCTGTTTTTTTCAGGCCAACTTTAATGGTTATTGAGTCTTCAGGTAATTCACGGAACATATATTCATCAGTCCAATCATCACCAATCGCTACGATGCAATCGTGTTCCATTTCTTTAAGAAAACGAGTAGCTGCCATGCCCTTATTAATACCTCCCGCTTTTAATTCTATCACTTTATTTCCTTCCATGATTTCAAGGTTGTGATTGGCGATCATATTTCGAAGTTCGTCTTTCAATTCGTTGGCACGGAGTTCGCCTTGTTCAGGTTCTGATTTACGATAGTGCCATACCAATGAGTAATTCTTTTCTTCAATGAATGTTCCGGGTGTACGGTCGACAAAGTTTTCCATAAGTGGGCGAATCTCGGGCTTCCAACTACTGCTGATATTATCCAGCATTTGCCAGTCTCCGCCTATCTTTTTGAGCCATACACCGTGCTCTACAATGAAATTGACATTGTGTTGTCCAAGCCATCCTTGTAGCGTTTCACGGTCACGACCACTAATGATAGTTACTGTATTTTGCTCATCATTTGCTAAGTCTGCAATTAATTTATGAAGTTCAGCATCGGGTTTTGCAGCTTGTGGGTCATTTTTAAAGTTTACTAATGTGCCATCGTAATCAAGGAAGATGGCTCGTTTTTTAGCATTTGAGAATTTTTCAACCAATCCATCCTGAACTGATTGGCTGATACGTTTAGCAAGGAAAGTGTGCTGAATACCTTCAATTTTTCTCAATGCCTTCACAAATTCACTTGACCATTTGAAAATATCGTATCGTTTAATTCGTTTTTGCAGAAAGTTCATTCTTGAACGCTGCTCATCGATAGGCATGTTTAGCGCTTGTAAGATGCTTTCGGCAATTTCATCCTCATTATTTGGATTAATAATAATCGCCTCGCCCATTTCCTGAGCAACACCGGCCATTTCACTAATGATTAGTACTCCACTCTTATTGACTCTGGAGGCGATATATTCTTTTGCAACCAGATTCATTCCATCGCGAACAGGAGTTATAAGTGCTACATCTGAAGTGCTGTACAACTCAATAAGATTCTCAAAAGGAAGTGAGCGATAGAAATACCAGATTGGGTTGTAGTTTACACCACCAAATCGGCCATTAATGCGACCAACCAATTCGTCAACTTCACTTTTTAATAGTTTGTATTGTTCTACCGAATCACGTGATGGAACTACTAACATGACTAGTGTTACTTCATTCTGGAACTGAGGGTATTTCTCCAAAAATGACTCAAAAGCTTTAATTCTATTTGGGATGCCTTTCGTATAATCAAGACGGTCAATCGAAAGGATCAATTTGCGATTCGGAGAAAGCAGGAAGTATTTTTCCAGTTCTTTGTGCAGATCAGACTTTTCCTGTGGTGGTTTCTGTACGATTTCTTGTGCTTTGGCTGCGAATTTTTCATAATCAATTCCCATTGGAAAAGCATCAGCCATTACGATTCTATCTTCAGTATGTATTTGATTAAATGATATTTCGTAGCCAAGTAGACGTCTTACAGAACTAAAAAAGTGTCTTTCGTAATCATAAGTGTGGAATCCTATCAGGTCTGCACCAAGCATTCCTTTGATTAATTCTTTACGCCATGGAAGTGTCCTGAAGACCTCAAAAGAAGGGAACGGAATATGTAGAAAGAAACCAACTGTAACCCCAGGTTTGGCAGACTTGATTATTTCTGGTAAAAGCAGTAGCTGATAATCGTGAATCCAAATTGTATCACCATCTTCAAGGGTTTCGAGAGCTTTATCCGCAAACTTCTGGTTCACCCTTTTATAAGCTTCCCAGTATTCAGGATTGTATTCGATGAATTGAGCAAAATAATGAAAAAGAGGCCAGATCACATTGTTGCTAAATCCTTCGTAGTACAGGTTGATCTCTTCCTGATCCAGATGAACGGCAAGACAAGCCTCATCGACCAGACTTTCGTCAATTTCTGACATATCTTCTGAAGACAGTTCATCAGCAGCTATGCCTGGCCACCCAATCCATTGTCCTCCATATTCCCGGTAAATAGATCGCATTCCTGTAGCTAAACCACCAACACTTGGTGTAAGCTTAAATCCTGAATCTTCCTTATTGATACTAAAGGGAAGTCGATTGGAAACAATATGTATTTTGCTCATGCTATATTTTTTCAGTTTTAACTATTTATTAAGAAGAGTATTATCAATCTTTTCTTAAATAACACTCAACTTCTTGTTCCGATAGGTGTTGGGTGTGTTTAAATAGAATAGAAAAGATTTGATTGTAATAAATTATTTCAGAATATTTTTACTTTTGAGAACTCATTTAGAAATTGCATGTAGACCATAGTCTGCACAACAATGTCAAGGTAATGGAATTTTTGTTGTTGTCAAAATGCCTTGTTTGTTTTAAAATTGATAATTGAAGCTTAATATTTGTTTATGAAGAATTTAAACTACGGAATAATTGGAAATTGTCGTACAGCAGCTTTGGTGTCTGACAAAGGATCGATGGAATGGTTGTGTCTTCCGCATTTTGATTCCTCTTCAGTCTTTTGCAGTCTTTTAGATGATGAAAAGGGTGGTAGCTTTGAGATTGTTCCTCAGAGTCTTCGCAAAATGAAGCAGTTCTATATTCCAAGAACAAACATTTTGGTAACACGCTTTAATTGTATGGATGGGATATTTGAAGTTCACGATTTTATGCCTCGATATAAAGATCAGGATAATGGGGGATACTATACTCCGCCAGATGTAATCCGATATTTCAGACATATTACCGGTCATCCGTCTTTTTCTATTAAATATGATCCGCGTTTAGAGTATGCTAAGTACGCTTCGGAGAATGAATTGGAGGATACTTATATCAAATCATCAACCTTAGAAGGTCCATATGATTCACTTTATCTTTATACCAGTTTTGATAGAAGTGATATTCTGAAGCAAAAGCTGATTACTTTAGAAAAGGACGAATATTGTCTGGTGAGTTATAATCAAAAGCTGCTTCCTCAAAGTGTGCGTCGAGCCAAACTAAAATTGGAAAGAACGAAGGTTTATTGGTTAAATTGGTCGGAACGCACAACTTCGTATCGTTTTTTTGAAGATGAAATCATTCGAAGTTCACTTACTCTAAAAATGTTGAGTTTTGATAAGAGCGGTGCAATTTTGGCAGCGTTAACAACTTCACTTCCAGAAACAATTGGAGAGGAGCGCAATTGGGATTATCGTTTTTGCTGGATCAGGGATGCTTCGATGGTTGTAAAAATTATGACCTCGCTTGGGCATTTTAAAATGGCTCAACGTTATTTGCGATTTATTATCGACATCATGCCTGACAAGGATGAAAAGATGCAGATTATGTATGGTATTGATGGACAAAAGGAGCTAACAGAAAAAACACTCGATCACCTAAGTGGCTACGAAGGTTCAGCTCCTGTTCGGATTGGGAATGCTGCCTACAAACAAAAACAAAACGATATTTACGGAATTTTACTGGATGTAATTTATCAGCATTTTGAAATTTACTCGGTGAGTCTTGGGCACAGCGAAGAGTTATGGACAATCGTACGTAATGTTATTAAGGTTGTTGAAACAAATTGGGAAGAACCTGATCGTGGGATTTGGGAGATTCGTAATGAGAATAAACATTTTACTTTTAGTAAGGTGCTTTGTTGGGTTGCTGTTGATCGTGCTTTAAAGATCGCAGAACTCCTTAAACGTGAAATGTATATTGGCCCATGGGAGAAATTGCGCGATAAAATCAAAAATGATATTTATGAGAATGCCTGGTCCGAGAAGAAGAATTCTTTTGCACAGGCATATGGTTCAGATGACTTGGATGCTTCTGTTTTGTTGATGGAGTCTTATGGCTTTATTGAAGCTAACGATAAACAATATGTAAGTACAGTAACAGCAATTCAAAATGATCTTGAATACAACGGGCTCATGTTCAGGTATAAAAATCAAGATGATTTTGGAACACCAAAGTCGGCATTTACAATTTGTTCATTCTGGTTAATTAATGCGTTATATAAAATTGGTCGAAAGAAGGAAGCCATAAAGAAATACAAGGCACTATTAAGTTATTCTAACCATTTAGGATTATTTAGTGAAGATCTTGATTTTGAAACAAAACGAATGCTGGGTAATTTTCCTCAGGCTTATTCGCATTTGGCGTTGATTGAGACTGCAATAACTATCTCTGATGAACAGTTAACAGATGAGGAAATAATCAGGGAGTTTCTGCACTAGTTGAGTGGTAACTCAAAGAAAAATGTTGTTCCTTTTTCAGGTTCAGTTTCTACCCAAATCTTACCGCCTAATCGTTCAACCAATCCTTTAGCAATTGAAAGTCCCAGACCTGTCCCTTCAACTTTCATGGATTGTTCGTAATTAATTTGCTGGAATTTTTCAAAAATTAATTCAACCTTATCTGCAGGGATTCCTTTCCCTGAGTCTTTTACAAAACAGGTTAAATGTCCATTTGATACAGTTGTACCAAAATGAATAAGTCCGGATTGTGTAAACTTAAATGCATTGTCAAGCAAGTTTTTAAATATCTGGAAGAGTCTGTCTTTGTCTGAACTAATTACAAGGTTTTGATCTTTTAATTCATTCTTAATCGAGAAATCAATTTTATCGATTTTATCACCATTAAGCGTATTGTATAATGTATATATCTCATTGAGAAACTCAGTCAGGAGAAATTCTTGTTTCTTAATTTTGATTTGGTTTGACTGAATCATCGAGATGTCAAGTATATCATTTACAATACTTAATAAACGTTGGCCACTATTTTCAATAATATCTTGGTATTTTTGTCTTTCATCTTTCGATAATTCATCTTCAGCTATCATACCCGAAAAACCAAGAATCCCATTAAGTGGAGTTCTAATTTCATGACTCATATTTGCTAAGAACGCTGTTTTTAGCTGATTGCTTTCTTCGGCTTTTTCTTTAGCAATAATCAATTCTTCAATGAGCTTTTGCTTGTCGGTGATATCGTTAATGGCGAGTAAAATATTTTTAGTTTTATTATCCGAAGAATTAATTGTTCGGGCATTCATGTTTAGTACTCTTCTTCCTATGTTTTTGAATTGAAAATTGATCTCCAGATCATCAAAATTTGTGTTCTGAGGTAAAATATTTTCAAGTTGTTTACGAAGGTCTTTATTGCCCCAAACTCCCTTTTCAATTTCAAAGAATGATTGCTTTAGAACTTTTTTACTATTTGTGTTAAAAGAATCATAAAATGTTTGATTGGCCGAAATAACCTGAAATTTGGAATCTAAAACCAATAGGGATTCATGTAAAGTTCCTATGATGCTTTCAGCAAAATCCCGAGCCGATTCAATTTCATTTAGATGCCTTTTTTCATCAGTTTGATCTCTAAAAACAAGAACGACTCCAATGATATTTTCTTCGTTATCCCTAATTGGAGCAGCGCTATCTGCAATAGGAGTTTCTTTACCATCTTTAGCAATAAGAATGGTGCTATTGGCAAGTCCAACAATTTCACCACTCATTAAAACTTTCTCAA
The DNA here is from genome assembly GCA_965372405.1 of uncultured Sunxiuqinia sp. Taxonomy (GTDB): domain Bacteria; phylum Bacteroidota; class Bacteroidia; order Bacteroidales; family Prolixibacteraceae; genus Sunxiuqinia. The sequence goes on along the minus strand of CBDVCE010000017.1, from coordinate 1,350 downwards.
CCGGGTTTTCAACTTTTTCTCTTGTAAATTCATTTCTAATTTGGAATACCTCATTCAAAGGTTTGCTTTTTGCTTTCTTTTCAGTCCATCCGGTTAGTTTTTCTGCTATGGTGTTGATTTGTTTTACTTTACCGTCTTTGTCAGTTGTGATTACTGCATCGCCAATACTGTATAAAGTTGTTTTAAATTCTTCCTGTGTTTTCCAAAGAGATGCATAGATTTTCTTTTGCTTTAAATTGTAAATTAAACCAAAGCCAAAAGCTAGTGTAATAATAATAAGGATAGTTGTAAGGAATACGAGTAAACCCTGCGAAACTAATTCGTGAAACAATTCTTTTTTATCAATTTTTGATACCATAAACCAATTGGTTCCAGGCACGGGTGCAATATAGGCAACAACGTCAGTGCTTGTATAATCTTTACCTTCTACTATCCCTGAAAAACCTTCGACAGCCATTACTGCTGGCAGGGTTTTCTGTGTTAAGGGAATGGTTAATTTTAAGGCAGTTCCCTTTTGATGACGCAATTCATTTAAGAATAAAACATTATCCTTATCTTTTCGGATTAATAATGTTTCAGAAGTTTTACTGGGAGTAGGCCATGATTGAATGAGAGGATATAGATAATCAGCAGGATCAACACGAAAAATTAATGACGCAATTAATTCATTCTCATCATTAAAAATTGGAGAGGCAAAATCATAGAGTATTTCTTCATGCCTTTTATCAAAATAGAAGTCTGAATAAGCAATTTGGTCATTCTGGTTTAATTTTAAGATTTTCTCAAATAATGTTTCTTCAAAAGGAAGGGTGGCTGAATTTGTTGAAAATAGAATTTTGTTTTCAGGAGAGATGATGAAAATTGATTTATAACCATATTCTTTTTTACAAATTAAAAGACGCTCATCAATATATTTAGATAGTTGCTCTTGTTCCGGATTGTTCAGTAAGAATTCCATACTATTTGAGAATGCTTCATATTGCCCAAAAACAATGATATCTGCAGTTCTTTCATTTCGCCACTGCTCTAATTGGTCAATTTTTAGCTGAGCAATTGCCGTAAGATCAATTACTTTATCAGAATGAATGTTTTTTTCAAGATTGTGATAATAGAAATACCCTAAACTAGCAATAAGCAAGCTGGTAACAATGGCGACTAGTATCAGTAGTTTTTTACTCAAAATCCTGTAGCTTTTTAGCGTGAAATCCTTTCATTATAAATATAATCAATTCACATCAAAAATCAAGATTCAGTTTTTTTCTCGAATAATGACATATGTTACGATGGAGGCTGAGTTGTATGCGTCTCTGCGATAACGTATAGTTTTTGAATATCGAACTTTCGATTTTT
>CBDVCE010000016.1:0-71698 GCA_965372405.1 uncultured Sunxiuqinia sp. | reverse complement strand
TTGTTTTGCCATACGGCAAAATTAGTTAATCGCGACCTAAGCGCCTATACCAGATACTTTATTATCTCTAATTAAATTTAGACCACCATCCGATGTCCCAACCCACAAATCTTTTTCATCTTTTAATACTGAAAAAACAACATTATCATTTAACAAGTGTTTGCCTCTTTTATTTCTTGAGATATTTTTAAAGTATGGCTCATTAAAATCCAGCAAATCTAAATTGTTGGCTGTGCCTACAAAAACTTGATTATTGTCCAGCTTCTGTAATGATAAAACAGTATTGTTACTTAATCCGTTGTTGTTATTTTCAGCATATTTTATCTCCTGAATAACACTTTTCTTCGCCCAATCAAACAAGAAAAGTCCATTTCCCGTACCAATCCAAACGCTTGAATTGCCAGCCTTTAAAAAACAAGTAACATGTTTTGTTTGAAATTTACCATCTTTATTAAGCTCAAATAATTCTATTTTTTCAGATAGAACATCATAAATATAAAATCCCGATTCGCTTCCAATTAACAGATTTTTATCGGTTTGGTGAAAAGCACTTATCTGTCCTTCAGTTTTTTGATTAAGAGAAGTTTTAGACAAAATCTCATCATTTAGGTTCATTCTAAAAATCTCACCATCGGATCTGCCTATCCATAACATATTGTTATTGTCAAGCATTAAAGCACTTAATGACTGATTTGACAAAAAACTGTCTTGCTTATAAGAACCATCTTCCTGAGGTTGTAATTTATGTAAGCCCGAAATTTGAGATGCTACCCAAATATTATCTTGCTCATCGCTTGTTAATGCAGTAATAGTTTCATTTTTAGTTTTTGAAAATTTCAATTTAATTCTTTGAAAAATTTCCTGTTCCTGGATGTAATAATTTAATCCATTTCCAACAGTACCAATCCAAATCTCTCCTTTTTCATCAACTAATAATTCCGTTATGTAGTTACCGGAAATACTTAAAGAATCTGACTCACTATATTTAAACTGTCTAAACTCTTTCCCATCGAACCGGTTTAATCCATTTTCTGTGGCAATCCATAAAAAACCTGATTTATCGAGTTGAAGACTATTGCAAGATACTTGCGAAAGACCGTCTTCTAATGTAAAATATTTTGTTCTTAGATAATCGTTTTGTGATTGAAGAATCCCTGGAGTAAAAAGCAGGAACAATAAAATAATAGTATATCTGTATGTTATATGTTTAATTCTATTTGCTGCATGTATTTTCATTTGGGAGCTATGAACAGTTTGTTTAAAATAATCTTTTAAATCGAGATGAACAAGAGACCACGCCAAACATTCTAATGAGATTTAGCTTAGGATCTCTTTCTAACTACTTGCAGCACATAGCCTCATCCACTATTGAAAACTCAAATTACCCCACTCCATTGTTTATTTATCAATTCAATATTTTGAAATCATAGGGTGATGCGGATTCTATCCGCATTATTAAACCTGCGAATAAAATTCGCTTCACTCAGGTTCGTTACATTTAACTGTAATTCTTATTGATGATTTTCGGGAATCATGAAAGTTTTTGTTTTTGGATTGAAGATGAAGATCCTACCCTGTCAGATAGGCGTTCGCTGATGCAAGATAATGTTTCCGGGCCGTAAGATGATCTATTTCTGCGACTTGAATTAAGTAATATTTGCCTTTAGTTTTTGAGCACAAAAAAAAAGGATGTCGGTCCATCCTTTTCTCTTTCTTAACCAAACTTATTTATGAAAAAAATTGTGTCTCTTATTTGTAAATCTTATAGTACAAAGATAGGTAGCAAAAGCGTTAACAAGCTGCAACCAATGTTAATGAATGCTAAAAATGAATAGATAGATTCTTTTAAAAACGTCAGTTTTATGAGATTTATGTATTTGAAAGCACAAAAAAACCGGCACGAGGCCGGTTGAGAAATGTTGGTTTTGAGAAAACTAATCTTTATTAAAAGGAAGTACTAAATAGGTGTAGATGGTACATCCAACGCAAATTGCAAAAGCAAATTCCAGTCCTGCAAAAAACACAAGAATACCTGCAAGTACCATCGACGAGAATGTGTAATTAAGTATAAATAGCACAGCTATAATTGTTGACATTACAAATCCCATTCTTGCTGCAAATATTTTTGGAGCTTTGTCAATTTGTTTCAATGGTAAATTCAAAGCGTTGCTTAAGCTCGAACTCAAATAGCTGATTGGGCTGTGCTTTAGTCTGGTAAAAGCACGGATGTAAAAGTCAGCAACCAGAAAAACAAGGAATATTGTTGAGCCTAATGCAAAGGCTAAAACTATCGTTAAGATTGTGAATAGAGCATTTAGTCTGGTGACCTGCTCATTTATTCGTTCGTCTGATATTGGGCAAAATAAATTCTTCATCGTATTAATCTTTATTGTTTCTACTCAAAAGTAGAGTTATCAGTCCATCTTGTTTGTCCTGTAGTAGACAAATCTATCCTTTATTCGCTATTGTTTGTAACTATTCTAAATAACAAATGCATGATTTAATAGTTTCTTTAAATTGTGAAAAAGTTCTAATTTGCAGCAAATGAGGTTCAAAATCAAATACTATTCAAATTTGTATCACAATTTCGGCAAAGGTTTGTACGAATGCTGGATCAATTGAATACTTCTTTCTTCCCTTTTTTTCCCGTGGCAATTTTTCTCATCAATAATCAATATTAAATAATCAATCATAACTCATATGAAAGGTATCATTTTCGATATCAAACGTTTTGCGGTGCATGATGGGCCGGGCATCCGAACTACAGTCTTTATGAAAGGTTGTCCGCTGGAATGCTGGTGGTGCCATAATCCGGAAAGCATTGATATTAAGCCAGTGTGTGTTTCCAGATCGGTTCAGTTAAATGGGAAAACACATACTGATGAAGAAATGGTTGGATTTGAAATAACTGTGAATCAGTTGATGAGTGAGATTGAAAAGGAACGGGTTTTTATGGAAGAGTCAGGCGGGGGAGTTACTTTTTCGGGAGGAGAGCCTTTGTTGCAACATCAGTTTTTGATTGATGCATTAAGAAGATGTCAGTCTGTTGGGATTCATACCACAGTCGATACTTCAGCTTTTTCATCCTGGGATATTTTATCTCAAGTGGCTGATTTTACGGATTTATTTCTGGTTGATCTGAAATTGATGAATGATGCATCTCATCAGAAATATACCAGGGTTAGTAACAGGCTTATTCTTGAAAATATTCAGCATTTATTAAGTGCTGGGAATAAAGTTCGGATTCGAATTCCTGTAATTCCTTCGATTACTGATGGTGGTGAAAATATTAAAGAAAGCATTGATTTTCTAAAGGATTTGGAACGGGAAATCGATGGAGTTGATCTGCTGCCCTATCATAAAATTGCTGCTCAAAAATATAAGCGATTTGGCTTAGAAAATCGCATGGGGAATAGTGAGAATCTGAATAAAGATCAACTACGTGCTATTAAAGAACAGTTTGAAAAAGCTGGTTTCAATGTAAGAATTGGAGGATGAGTGTCAGTACAAATGACTAAGGTTCAATCACAGGAAACTTAGTACTTATGAACTCATGTACGGATGAACTTAAAAAAGAAAATCATGACACCAAGGATAAAAAAACTTAGAGAACAAAGTTTAAATGCAGTCAATCGGATTTCTGCTGAGCGTGGACTTCTAATTACCGAATTTTACAAGAATCATATGGCTTTTGGAGATTCAGTTCCAGTGCAGCGTGCAAAAGCTTTTCGCTACATCATGGAGAATAAGTTTGTATGCATTAATGATGATGAGCTTATTGTTGGAGAGCGTGGTTCTGCGCCTAAATCAACACCAACTTATCCGGAAATTAATGTGCATTCATTGCTGGATTTGGACATTTTGAATACACGTGAAAAGGTTTGGTTTCGTGTAGATGATGAAACCCGAAAGGCATTTGAAGATACCATTATCCCATTTTGGAAAGGCAGATCAAATAGGGATCGGATCATGAACAGTGTGAGTCAGGGATGGAAAGATGCTTATGCTGCCGGTATTTTTACGGAATTTATGGAGCAGAGGGCACCTGGGCATACTGTTGCGGGTGATAAAATCTATAAGAAAGGAATGCTTGATATTATTCAAGATGTAGAAGAAAGCATTTCAACGCTAGATTTTTATAATGATGCTCAAGCCTACGATAAGCATGAAGAGCTGAAGGCAATGAAGATTGCTGCTGAAACGCTGATTGTGTTTGCTAGCCGTCATGCTGATAAATTACATGAACTTGGACAGCAAGAACAGAATGAAGCTAGAAGATTGGAGCTTGAAAAGATGGCTCAGATATGTTTGAATGTTCCGGCCAATGCTCCAAAAACCTTCCATGAGGCACTGCAGTATTACTGGTTTGTGCATTTAGGTGTGGTTACTGAGCTTAATCCATGGGACTCTTTTAATCCGGGCCGATTGGATCAGCATCTGTATCCATTTTATAAGAGGGAGATAGAGGCTAGAACTTTAACTAAAAAAGAGGCAGTTGAGATTCTGCATTCATTCTGGATTAAATTTAATAATCACCCCGCACCGCCAAAGGTTGGTATTACTGCATTGGAAAGTAATACATACACTGATTTTGCACTAATCAACCTTGGGGGTGTTAAGCCAGATGGATCGGATGCAGTCAATGAAATGTCGTTTATTCTGCTTGATGTGATTGAGGAAATGCGCTTACTTCAGCCAAGTACAATGGTTCAGTTAAGTAAAAAGAATCCGGAAAGCTTTATTAATCGTGCTGTAAAAATTACAAAAACTGGTTTTGGTCAGCCCTCAATATTTAATACCGATGCCATTATTCAGGAAATGACCCGAATGGGTAAAGACATTGTGGATGCCAGAAATGGTGGAGCAAGTGGTTGTGTGGAGACAGGAGCTTTTGGAGTAGAGAGTTATATTCTGACCGGATATTTCAACTTGCCAAAAATTCTGGAGTTAACGATGCATAATGGTTTTGATCCAAGAACCAAAAAATATATTGGTTTGCAAACTGGTGATCCGGGTGAGTTTAATTCAATGGGTGATTTGCTTTCGGCTTTTGAAAAGCAAGTGAAGCATTTTGTGGATACCAAAATTAAAGGGAGCAATATTATTGAAAAGACTTTTATTAATCATATGCCAACACCATTTCTTTCCTTAATCATTGATGATTGCGTTGCCCGGGGAATAGACTACATAAATGGAGGTGCAAGGTATAATACCAGCTATATTCAGGGAGTTGGAGTGGGAACCATTACAGATAGCCTGACTGCTTTGAGAAAACATGTCTTTGAAGATAAAACCCGAACGATGGAGCAGTTTATGAATGCTCTTCAGAATAATTTTGAGACTGATGAAGAGCTGCGTTATCAATTGGTTTATAAAACACCTAAGTATGGCAATGATGATGATTATGCTGATGTGCATTTAAAGGATGTTTTTGAGATTTACTTCAATGCCGTTGATGGTAGAAAAAGCTCAAGAGGAGCAGATTACAGGATTAATCTATTGCCAACAACCTGTCATGTTTATTTTGGTAGTGTAATGCAAGCAAGTGCAGACGGACGTATTGCAGGAGCTCCGGTTTCGGAAGGGATTTCTCCTGTTCAGGGCGCTGACAGGCAAGGGCCAACTTCTGTGGTGAAGTCAGCTGCAAAGATTGATCATCTGCGAACCGGAGGAACATTACTGAATCAGAAGTTCTCACCTGATTTCTTTGAAGATGATACAGCCATTCAAAAAGTATCAAGTTTGGTAAGAAGTTATTTTAGGATGGATGGTCACCATATTCAGTTTAATGTGGTGAATGCAAAAACACTTCGGGATGCACAAAAACATCCGGAGAACTATAAAGATTTAATTGTCAGGGTGGCTGGGTACAGCGACTATTTTAATGACCTTGGTGAAGATTTACAAAACGAAATAATCAATAGAACTGAACATGAAAATTTCTAGAATGAGTTTTAAATTAAGGGATTTAAACAAGTAAGAACTGATGTGTATTATTTGATCAAAATGAGTTTTTTTCAGAAATGCGAATGTTTTGTACAACATAAAAGACCTTATTGGGTTATGCCCTAGGGGTTTCCGAGAGGGTAATCTTTTTTGAAATCTTAGCCTTTGATATGTTAAAAGTTGTTAATTTTACATCTTGATCTAACTTAACTACTACGTAATATATGACTTCGAAACCCATTGAGCGGAGGAACTTTATAAAATTAATGGCCGCAGGAGTTGGAGCAGGATATGTTTCAATGCCTTTTTTTTCGCAGGCTATAAATGCAGAGACAAGTTTGAGTTTACTAAAATTCAGACTTGGGAAACCAGAGTGGATCTTACATGGTGATGGAACATTTGACCTTGTTGCCGGAGATGTACGTTTGATGAATTGCCGTCCAACAATAGATGGGCAAAGTATTTTTGTTCGGAATACCTACATGGGAGATTCTCCCAAAGGCAAGCGAATTATTTATCAACTTGATCAGGGATTTGTGATGCTTGATCTAAAAGTGAATTCAGGATCGGTTTCAATTGGTGCTGAATTAAGTGGTATGCCTGAGGCTCCATACTGGTTTTGCCCACTGGGAGAGGCTAAGATTCAAGGAGCAGAGAAATTCTTTAAGCAAGGCTTTGGGTTTGGAGGTCAAACTGGAATGTTTGAGTTCCCTAAAGCTTCCAGTCAGGATTGGAACAACAAACTTGGAGAGCAAGCATGGTCATATGATTCTTATCTAACTTCAGCCTTGGTTGCAAAAAATCAAGACACAATAGCAGTAGGATGTTATGAGCAGCATGATTTTATTCAAAAAAGTACTGTCTTCAACAGACCGTACCGGAGTGGTTTGCTAGACAGGCATCCTGATAAAGAATCATATTTTTTTGAAACAGGATTTGTTACAGAGAATATTCCGCTAAAAGATGATTTTATAAAATTGCCGGATATCTTTATATTTTACGGAAATCAGCCATTTGAAACTCTTCGGCATTTGGCCTGGAATATTTCAGAGAATATTGGAGCTAGAAAAGATTCTAAAACAAGTTATCATTGGTGCTCCTGGTCTGAATCAAAAAAGGAGTTTACCTTTGAAAATCTCGTTGAGCATCTGGAGACTCTGGATGCGACTGATCCCAAAGTTCCTCTACATACTATTCAAATTGATGATGGTTATTGTATTCATGGAGATTGGCTTGATCCAAATGATAAATGGCCAAAGGGAATGGAAGTTGCAGCACGTGAAATTTTCCAACGTGGATATCGTGCTGGAATATGGATTGCACCTTTTATGGTTGATGAAAAAAGTAAAATCTTCCGTAGGCATAAAAATTGGTTAATTCAGGATATTGAAGGGAATCCAATTCCAGAATGGGATGAAAGCCATCCAGATGGGAAACATTTTGTACTAGATGGCAGCCATCCAGATGTTAAGCGATATATTGAGCGGGTTTTCAGGGCTTTCCGTAAAATGGGATACACATTTTACAAAACAGATTTCATGGATTGGGGTATTAAAGAGAGTAGTAACATTAAACGTTATGAAGAAGGGAAAACTTCGATTCAGATTTTCACAGATATTTTAAAAATTATTCGTGAAGAGATTGGGGCTGGTAGTTTCTGGCAGTCTAGTATTTCTCCTTTTGCTCCAATGGTTGGATTTGCTGATGCAATGCGTGTTGGGAATGATGTTGAAAGTGAATGGACAGAGAATGGTATTGGAAACATGTTTAATGAAACCTATTATACTCAGTATTTTAATAATGTCTTTTGGCAAAATGATCCTGATGTGGTTTATCTGAGAGATGTTAATAATAATTTGAATGAGACTCAGAAAAGTAGTCTTGCTTTGTGGAATGGAATACTTGGAGGAGTTGTTTGTACTTCAGATAGATTTTCAACCTGGAATGAAGATCAATTGAGTACGTGGCGTTTCCTTCAACCTCAGGAACGACCACAAAGTGCAACACTTCCATTTTGGGGCCAGAATAAAAAGTTCAAATTGGCTCTTCGTCGATACAAAGATCAAAGGGGATGGGGCTTGTTGATTTTGAATGACAAGGAAGAAACGATGCAGGAGACCTATACAATTGAAGATCTTATTGGACATCGAAATGCATGGGTATATCTTTGGGGATCAAACAAGAGCAGTGGTTTGGGCAAATTGAATCAAATTACGGTCACTTTGCAAAAGCATGAGTCGAAGCTGCTTTACTTGAGCGACAATAACTCAAATCCTCCTGATGATTTAGCAATTAGTGGAGTGTCACTAAAAAAATTCTATAAAAAGTTTTTACGCGAGAAATAAACAAAACTCAAACTTTTTGAAAGACTTCTGCTCATAAAATGGGTAGAAGTCTTTTTGTTAATGAAAACTTAGCGCTATTTTAGAGCGTTTAAATACTAAAATCATTAAAAATGGACATTAGTGCCTTAAAGATAGATACACCTGTCGAATTCATCAATCAGGCAATTCATCAAAGTTTGATAGGAAATCTTGGTATTAAAATATGCAGGATTGCGAAAGGAGAAGTAGAGGCAGAAATGAAAGTTTGTGAGAAAACAAGTCGCCCGGGAGGAATGTTGCATGGGGGAGCAAACCTTGCAATGGCTGAAACTATTGCTGGATTAGGGAGTATGTTGCTTGTCAATTTAAAAGAATTTGATGTTTTGGGTATTCAGGTAAATGGCAATCATACCGGATCTGTTAAAGATGGTATAGTTAAAGCAATTGCTAAAATTATCCATCAGGGAAACCAGACACATGTTTGGAATGTTGATGTTACAAATAGTGAGGGGAAGCTTATTTCAAGCGCACGGGTTACAAACATGATTGTAAAGAGGAATGGATAAGAAGAACACATACAGCCATTTGTTGGATGAATTAATAGATAAGAACAGACCATTTGCTGCATGGTTTTTCCCGAATAGGGATGTTCCTGAGATTCTGATCGGGGATCTAAATGATGTGACTTATCTCAAAGAATTTAATAAACTAAACGGTCAGGAAGGATTTGTATTTGCACCATTCAGGGTTACTAAAGATGCACCAATTGTATTGTTAAAACCTGGAAATCTACTTAAAGGTTATGATTCAATTCTTTCATTTGATGCAGATTCACTTGAAATTATTAGTGAGGAGACAGCTTCGCGCGATCTTTATTTTGTCGATCATAAAAGCTATTTAACGGATGTAGAACTTGCCATTAAGGAAATAAAATCGACCAAGCTGGCTAAGGTGATTCTTTCACGTTTAATTGATGTGCAACGCAAAGAAGAATCAATTGGGAAGTTGTTTCTTGAACTTCAAAAACAAACTCCAAACGCCTATGTGTATTTGGTGAATCTTCCACAGGTAGGAACCTGGATGGGGGCTACTCCAGAGGTTCTTTTAAAATCTCACGGAAGCACAATGGAGACTGTATCGCTGGCTGGAACACAATCGAGGCGAGAAGATCTGGATTATTCCTGGCATACCAAAGAGATTGAAGAGCAGGCTTTTGTATCGCGATACATGCTAGATATTTTTTATCGATTCGATGTGCATCCATACACAACGCAAGGGCCAGATACGATGGAGAGTGGCAAAGTAGCTCACTTGAAGACCAGCTTTATGTTTCCTACAAAGAAGATTGCCAATAAGCTCGGTGATTTTATTGCTGATTTGCATCCAACGCCGGCAGTATGCGGTTTGCCAAAATTGAATGCTGATAAGTTTATTACTAAAACTGAAAAACACAATAGACGATATTATACCGGATATTTGGGACCCTGGCGTTTAAATGATTCCGTCAGATTATTTGTAAATTTGCGATGCATGGAGATTATTCCTGAAAAATATATTTTGTATTCAGGAGGCGGTATCACATCAAAATCGGTTCCGCAAGAAGAATGGGAAGAAACCAATTACAAAGCAAAAACATTGTTGTCGGCAATCGAAGCCGTTCAAAATAAATGATATCAAACAAAAAACATATTCAGCAATTGGCGAGCATTCTACTTGCTAAAGAAATTGACGATATAATCATTTCTCCAGGCTCACGGAACGGGCCACTCACTCACACTTTTGCTGGAAGTGGAAAATTCAATTGCCGCAATATTGTAGACGAGCGGAGTGCTGCCTACTTTGCTATTGGGCTTGCACAAGCAAAGCAAAAACCGGTGGTGTTGGTTTGCAGTTCTGGAACCGCGTCTCTTAATTATGCCCCTGGAGTTGCTGAAGCTTTTTACATGAACATTCCCTTAATTGTACTTACAGCTGATCGTCCTGATTATTGGACAAATCAGGGGGAGAGTCAATGCATCAATCAGAAAAATATATATCAGGATTTCACTAAGAAAGAAGTCAGCCTTCCTTTGGGTGAATCAGAAAAGGAACTTTGGTTTGCCGAACGTTTGATCAACGAATGTTTGAATGTGAACGTTAGTGGAACTCCGGGACCAATTCATATTAACATCCCATTGGAAGAACCATTGCATGTTATAGTAGATGAACATTTACCAACGGTTAAAATAATAAGTTCTACAGAAATTAGTAAAGAGATCTCTGAGAAGGAATTGGGTAATTTAACGAATGAATTTAATCAAGCTAAAAAGGTATTGATCTTGGCGTGTCAGCAAATCCCAAATCCTGGATTGGAGAATTTACTTATTGATTTTGTTGAAAATACCGGAGCTGTCCTTTTGGGAGAACACCTCTCAAATTTGAATCATTCCTCTTTTTGCAATGCTGTTGATCTTTTGATGCCTTCATTATTGAATGATGAAATTGAAGATTTCCAGCCGGATCTTTTAATAAGTTTTGGCGGTCAGGTTGTTTCAAAATCAATCAAGCAGTTTTTGCGAAAATACAAACCAGATAATCATTGGCATTTGAGTTTGTCCAATGAGCATTTTGATACTTATCAATCACTTACAAAGATAATTAATTTGGATGCTGCTGACTTTTTTGAGCAGTTATTGAAAAGTGTCAATCATAAAGAAAAAGAGTATCAGCAGAATTGGAAAAATAAGGAAGCAGAAGTTATTCGTTTGCGCAATGAATTCATTCAGCAAATTGATTTCTGCGATCTAAAGGTTTTCGATCAAATTAGAAAGTTTATTCCTGAAAACTCAGTTTTGCATTTGGGGAATAGTTCGCCAGTTCGGTATGCATTGATAAATGATCAAATTACAAATACTCATTACTTTGGAAATCGGGGAACTGCAGGGATTGATGGGCCACTATCAACTGCAGTTGGATTCGCTTCTGAGTCTGAAAAGCTAAATACCATTATTCTTGGCGATTTGTCGTTTTTCTACGATTCAAATGCTTTGTGGAATAAATACATTGGCAGCAATCTTCGTGTGATTGTCATCAATAATCGTGGTGGAAATATTTTCAGTATGATTAAAGGTCCTTCTGAATCTCCTGCATTTCAGGAACACTTTTTCACCGAAAATAAATTTAAGGCTGAAGGAATAGCCCGCACATTTGAGCTCGATTATTTCAAGGCTGAAAATGAGGACGAACTTAATTCTGCATTAAATGATTTGTTTTCTCCCAATCAAAATAAGGCAGCTTTGCTTGAGATTTTCACCGATGCCGAAATAAATACGAAGCAATTTCGGGAGTTGTTTAAGTATATAAAATGATCAAGAATAGGATATATCAAATTATTGAGAAGGGTTCTCATGGCTCAAAACAGAATTTGATTTTTGATTATACCATAACGATCTTAATTCTTTTAAATGTAATTGCAATTATTCTAGAGACTATTCCTGAAGTTAATGATTCTTTAAGAGGATTTCTCCGGCAATTTGAATTAGTTTCTGTCATCATCTTTTCGATTGAGTATTTGTTGAGATTATATGTTTCTGACTTGAGTCATCCTTCCTCAAGTAAAACTAGATCAGCATTTAAGTTTATCTTTTCAGCTTATGGATTAATTGATTTATTTGCAATTATTCCATTCTATTTGCCATTTTTAATAAAAGTAGATTTGAGATTTCTGCGGATTTTAAGATTGATGAGATTCTTTCAAATCTTGAAGATAAACAGATACCATAGTTCTCTTAATCTTATTTGGTCTGTTATAAAGGAGAAAAGGCCAGAGTTAGCGATTACAGGATTTGTAACTTTTTTAGCACTTTTGATTGCATCGTTTTTAATGTATTATGTTGAAGGAGAGGTTCAACCTGATAAGTTTCCAAATATTTTAGCAGGTTTTTGGTGGGCGATTGCAACATTAACAACAGTTGGTTATGGAGATGTTTATCCCATTACAGGAATAGGAAAAGTGATAAGTGGATTTGTTGCAATACTAGGTATTGGTTTAGTAGCTTTGCCCACAGGAATTATTGGTGCTGGTTTCATGGAAAAGATCGGGAAGAAAGAGAGTGAGATAAAAGCATGCCCACATTGTGGGAAAGAGATAGAAGATAATAATTAAAGACATCATATAATGACGATAAAAAGGCAATGGGAAACCATTAAAGAATATGAAGATATTTTCTTCGACTATTTTGAAGGAATTGGAAAAATTACCATCAATCGCGAACGTTATCGTAATGCTTTTCGTCCTACTACTGTAAATGAAATAAGTGAAGCTTTGCGTATTTGTCGCGAAGATCAACGCATTAATGTGGTTGTGCTGACAGGTGCAGGAGACAAGGCCTTTTGTGCTGGTGGAGACCAAACTGTAAAAGGTAAAGGTGGATATATTGATGAAAATGGGATTCCACGACTAAATATTTTAGAGGTTCAAAAGCAAATTCGCAGCATGCCTAAACCCGTAATTGCCATGGTAAATGGCTTTGCAATTGGTGGAGGTCATGTATTGCATGTGATTTGCGATATCAGTATTGCAAGTGAGAATGCAATTTTTGGTCAAACAGGTCCTAAAGTTGGAAGTTTCGATGCAGGGCTAGGTTCTTCATATTTAGCAAGTATAGTGGGGCAGAAGAAAGCCCGTGAGATCTGGTTTATGTGCCGTCAGTATTCAGCCGCAGAAGCCTTAGAGATGGGTTTGGTTAATAAGGTTGTGCCATTTGACCAGCTTGAAGATGAAGTTGTAGCCTGGGCAGAAAAAATGCAGGAACATAGTCCGCTGGCTTTGCGTATGCTAAAGCTTGGTCTTAACGCAGAATTGGATGGGCAGGTTGGAATTCAGGAATTTGCAGGAAATGCAACTTTGCTATACTATTTAACTGAAGAAGCTCAGGAAGGTAAGCATGCATTCCTTGAAAAGCGTAAGCCTGACTTTGGCAAATATCCAAAGTTCCCATAATTCAGCAATCAACAATAATAATTCGAATATCAAAAATGGACTCAGTAAAAAGTTGGATAAAAGCAGCCCGTTTAAGAACCTTGCCGTTGGCATTGTCCGGAATTATTATGGGCTGCGGATTAGCATGGTTTTATGGGGCAGTTAATTGGTTAGTGAGTTTATTGGCTGTAATAACAGCAATATTAATTCAGGTATTTTCCAACTTTGCAAATGATTATGGCGATAGTCAAAAAGGAACTGATAATGAGTTTCGGATTGGACCAACCCGAACTATACAAAGTGGTGAAATTTCCAGGAAGGAGATGAAGCTGGGAATGTTTGTTGTTGGAATTTTGAGTCTGTGTTTTGGTTTGTGGCTGGTATATGTTGGAACACGGGATGTATCAAAAGTTGCTTTTTTTAGTTTTATTGGGTTAGGGATTCTGTCTTTAATTGCTGCCTATTTTTATACTGCCGGAAGAAAATCTTATGGCTATATTGGCTTGGGAGATTTGGCTGTCTTTTTATTTTTTGGATTGCTTCCTGTGCTCGGAGCGTTCTATTTAAATACAGCTTATTTTGAAACCGCAGTTTTGCTTCCTGCTATTACAATGGGATTTTTTAGTGCCGGTGTACTAAATCTCAACAATATGCGAGATATTGAGAATGACGAGCAGTCAGGTAAAATTACTTTGGCTGTTAGAATGGGAGCGCGGAACAGCCGAATTTATCATACGTCCATTATTTTCTGGGGCTGGATTGCGGCTGTCTTTTTCACGATGCATCAAATGGCATCACCATGGCAATGGTTGTTTCTTATAAGTATGCCTATGTTTTTGATCGATTTAATAAAAATATTCCGAGTTGAAGAAGCATCAAGCCTTGATCCTTTTCTAAAAAGACTGGCTTTGTCTACACTTGCTTTTACCCTTCTTTTTTATTCTGGATTGATATTATCTGCGATATGAAAGCTCAGTTTAAAAAATATGAGTTGCAATTCAATCGTCCCGCCGGAACTTCGCGAGGAGTTTATGAAAGCCGCCCTGTATGGTTTCTGATTTTGAAAGAAAATGGGATCACAGGAATTGGAGAATGTGCTCCACTTGCTGGCCTTAGCAAAGAAACACCTGAACAGGTAGAGGATATTTTAAACCAGATTAGTACAAGCTCAAAACGGTTCCTTAAAAATTCGGATTTGTTAATTGAAATACCTTCTGTGCGATTTGCATTTGAAACAGCTTTGCTTGATTTGAAAAATGGAGGTAGGCAAATACTTTTTCCTTCTGAATTTACCAAGGGCAAAAAAGGAATTCCAATTAATGGCTTGGTTTGGATGGGTGAGCCCGATTTTATGCAAAAACAAATTGAAGAAAAGCTCGAAGCCGGATATCGTTGTATAAAACTGAAGATTGGTGCAATTGATTTTGAAATGGAACTGGACTTATTGAGATTAATTCGTCAACGATTTTCAAAAGAGGATGTCATTTTGCGTGTTGATGCAAACGGAGCATTTAAACTCGATGAAGCTTTTTCAAAATTAGAGAAACTTGCGGAATTGGATATCCATTCTATCGAGCAGCCAATTGCAGCTGGACAATATAAAGAGCTTGCTAAACTTTGTCTGCAATCGCTAATTCCGATAGCCTTGGATGAGGAGTTAATAGGAGTAAATAAACAAGAAGAGAAAATTGAACTTCTGGATGTTATTCAACCTCAATTCATAGTTTTAAAACCAAGTCTTCATGGTGGAATATCAGGTTGTGAAGAATGGATTGAATTAGCCGAAGAAAGGAAAATTGCTTGGTGGATAACTTCGTATCTGGAATCGAATATTGGATTGAATGCCATTGCTCAATGGACTTTTACAAAAGATGTGAAGATGCATCAGGGGCTTGGAACTGGACAGCTTTTTACTAATAACATTGATTCTCCGCTGGAGATTAAAAGAGAAAAATTGTGGTTTGATCCGACAAATAAATTTCAATTAAACGAGATTTTTTAGATGGAACTATTCCCAAAACATATCAAGCTAAATGGTCAATTAACTGATGTTCAAGAATTGCTTAAGAAAACTGATTTTGAATTTGAATGGGAGAGGGAGTGGTTTGATTTTTTAAGAGAATGGTACAGCCAGTCAGGCTTTGTTGAAACAAAAACTTCTGGTAGTACGGGTACTCCTCAAACCATTAAGTTGAAAAAAGAATTTGTTGCAGCAAGTGCCAAGCGAACCTTAGATTTTTTCAATTTAGAAGAAGATGATCGCGTGCTGCACTGTCTTCCTTCCAGATTTATTGCTGGAAAATTAATGACCGTTCGAGCTCTTATTGGTAAACTTGATGTGAAAGTTGTTGATCCTGCCTCCGACTTTTCATTCCTGAAAAATGAAAAGTTCGAATTTGCAGCTTTGGTTCCAACTCAGATGATGAAATTGATTAGCTCGCAACCCGAAACTCGCAACCCGAAACTTATTCTAATTGGAGGCTCAGCAATTCCACACGCACTCGAACAAAAACTTCAATCTATTCCAACGCAATGTTACTCCAGTTACGGAATGACTGAAACTGCCACCCACATTGCTCTTCGAAAAATCAATGGCGACGATGCTGATAAGTTTTATCACTGTCTTGAAAATATTAAGGTTGACAAATCTGAGAATGATTGTTTGCAAATTTATATGCCCGGGCTGGATCAATCATTTCTTCAAACAACAGATATTGCAGAGTTAAAGGATGAACATACTTTTCGAATTCGAGGCAGGTCAGATCATGTCATTATTTCAGGAGGGATAAAGTATTCACCTGAAGAAATTGAAAAGAAATTGGAACCACACATAAAACTTCCCTTTTATATCTCCTCATTGCCAGATGAAACCCTTGGGGAACAAATTATTCTGATGATTGAGGGGACTGAAAGTTTCATCATGCTTGAGCAATTAGAACATGTTTGTCAAAAAATCTTATTGAGATACGAATGTCCCAGAAAGATTGTTTTTCAGGAGAAATTGAAACGGACTGAAAATGGGAAACTAATCCGACGCTTGTTTTAGACTGAATTATCCTGGCAGATAGTAATCTATACTTAACCAAAAATTAACAGCCTTGTAATGGCTAGATAATTTACAATTAATATTTGTTGAGTAGGCTTGTGATGTAATTAGTTCAAACAATGATTAATTGAGGCAGTCAAGTTCTATTTAAGTTAGTTTTTCAATATTTCGGATGATTCTATTTTCCCTTTTCCATGTAATGATTTTATTCCCAAATGGTTGCCTTCCCATCGGTCTTTTTTCATTTTTCTAATCTCTAATTTATCATTCTACATTGAAATTATTACATTTGTAATCGCTTGAAAAATAACTAAACCAACTTAACTCTATTATGCCTAACAAATTGATGAAGTTTCTCCAAAAGCGAATTTTACTTGTGTTATTTATTGGCTTTACTTTTGGAGTGCTTGTTCTGATTGGATTCAACAAATCGGTTGAATATACTTCTACAAATGAATTTTGTGAGTCGTGTCACGTACATCCTCATGTTTTTGATTCATGGAAATTATCTCCACATCACGATAACCGACATGGAATTCATGTGAATTGCGTTGATTGTCACTTGCCTCCAAAGGGTGAAGGTTATTTAATTGAAAAAATTAAAACCGGAACAAGAGATGCTTATGGCTATTTATTTAAAGATCACGAAAGTTTTAATTGGGAAGCCAAATCTACACTTGAGCAGGCTCACCATCATACTTTTAAAGCTTCTTGTGTTAAGTGTCATGTAAATTTATTTCCGTTGACTTTGTCTCCTGAAGGACAGGATGCACACTTGTACTATTCCCAAAATGAAGAAGAGCTTCGTTGCATCAATTGTCACTTGCATGTTGGGCACTTTGATCCGAACGCTTCTCATGAGAGCAATATGGATTTTGGAAAAGGTGATGATGAGAATCTGGAAGTTTACGCTGAGCCAACTATTGTTGCTAATCACGATAATTTTACTGAAAAAATTCCTCATACAACTGTTTCATTTGAGATGATTGCTGTACCTGGTGGATCATTCAAAATCGGAAGTCCTGAAACGGAATCGTCCCGTAAAGAAAATGAAGGGCCACAAAAAGAAGTGAAGCTTAGTGCTTTCTTTATGAGCCAGGTTGAAGTTACCTGGGATGAATTTCTTGCGTTTTATGGGCAAACAGGAGCTGAAGGAAGAAGTACAGATACCGAAGGAAGTAGAACGGAAGATGAGGTTGATGCTATTTCAGGGCCAACACCTCCATATGGTCAGCCAGACCAAAACTGGGGATTGGGCAAACGTCCGGCAATTACAATGAGCTACAATGCTGCTGAAACCTATTGCCGTTGGTTGTCGCAGGTAACAGGCAAAACCTATCGCCTTCCAACCGAGGCAGAGTGGGAATATGCTTGTCGTGCAGGTTCTGAAACCCCTTACTTTTTTGAAGGTGAACCTAAAGATTATTCACAAGATAGATTCTGGAATAAACTATTTGGCGCTGATACAACAAATATCAATTCCTTCGTTGTTTATGAGTCAAACAGTATGGCGAAAACACAAACTCCGGATGCTGTTCGTGCAAATGCATTTGGGTTGAAAAATATGCTTGGAAATGCTGCTGAGTTCTGCCTGGACTGGTATGCGGCTGATGCATATAAAAATCTGAATGATGGTGTTGTAGATCCGAAAGGGCCTGCAAGTGGTACGGAGCATGTTGTTCGTGGAGGTTCATTTAAAAGTATTCCTGAAGATGTGCGAAGTGCATTTCGTGAACCTACAAAAACAAAAGCATGGATGAAAACTGACCCTCAAATGCCAAAAAGTATTTGGTGGTATTCAGATGTCAACATGGTTGGCTTCCGTGTGGTATGTGAGTTTGATGAAAAAACTGGAAAACAATAACTAATTAACTAAATCTATAAACATGAGTGAACAAAATTTTTCAAGAAGACGCTTTCTTTCGAATGCTGCTGCTGTTAGTGCAGTAGGTATTATTGGAGCTAATGCGTTAGTATCTTGCTCTGAAAAGAAACAAGCTGTAGAATTAAATCTTCCTCCATTACTCGATCAGGCTCCTGATGGTAAACCTTTGAAATTAGGTGTTATTGGTTGTGGTGGACGTGGTTCAGGTGCTGCACTTAATCATTTAGCTGCCGGTCCCAATCTGGTAATTCATGCGTTGGGTGACGTATTCCAAGATCGTATTGATGATTGTGTTAAAAAAATAAAAAAACAGGCAGGACAAGAAGTACCTGATGAAAATGTATTTGTAGGTTTTGATGCTTACGAAAAAGTACTAGACTCTGGAGTGGATGTTGTTATTTTAGCTACTCCTCCTCATTTTCGCCCTATACATTTTGAAGCTGCAGTTCAAGCTCGCAAGCATGTTTTCATGGAAAAGCCTGTTGCTGTTGACCCAGTTGGTCTTCGTCAGGTAATGGCTTCAGCTAAAAAAGCAGATAGCCTTGGATTGAAAATCGTTGCTGGAACACAACGTCGTCATCAGCGCGATTATATTGAAGTTTACAAACAAGTTGCCAACGGATCAATTGGTGATGTTGTAAGTGCAAACTGCTATTGGAACGGTGGTAAGCTTTGGCATCGTAATCCAAATGCTGAGTGGAGTGAAATGGAGTACATGATCCGCGACTGGGTAAACTGGACATGGCTTTCAGGTGACCATATCGTTGAGCAGCATGTACACAATATCGATGTGATCAACTGGTTCTCAGGGAAACATCCTGTGAAAGCGGTTGGGTTTGGTTCTCGTCAACGTCGTGTAACCGGTGATCAGTTCGATAACTTCAGTATTGACTTTATGTATGAGGATAAGATGCACACGCATAGTATGTGTCGTCAGATTAATGGTTGTGTAAACAATGTTTCTGAATTTGTAATGGGATCAAATGGCTCAACAAACTGTAAAAATACCATTTGGGATGCTGCAGGTGTTGAGAAATTCAAATATCCTTATCCATTGGATGAAAATGGACAGCCAGAGCGTAATGTGAAAATTAGTCCTTATGTGCAAGAGCATATTGATTTGGTTACTTGTATTCGCCAGAATATTCATGTAAATGAAGCTGAACAAATTGCAACGAGTAACATGTGTGCAATTATGGGACGTATTTCAGCATACACTGGGAAAGAAGTTACCTGGGATGAAATGATGAACTCAGATATAAAACTAGGGCCTGATACTTACGTTATGGGTGATGTTGGTATAGTTGATAAAGCAACTGTGCCTATTGCTGGTGAAGCTGCCGATGCAGGTAAAGTAAAAGGCTAGAATTAACGTCTATACAAACAACAAACTATATTACATTTTCATAGAATTTGACTTTCAATTTGAAAGCTCAAGCTTGCTTTACCCCTCCAAACCTCTCCGGCAGCTGCCGGAAGACTTAAAGTCCCCTTCAGAAAGGGGATTTAGGGGTCAATTACTTGAACTGTACTTGCAATTTTCAGGTGATAAAAAAATAATTTCAGGAAGCTTTTTCCTATTCTGAAATCCTTTCAAATTCAACCTAAAAAATTTCTATATTTGTAGCTTTTTAGAAAATACGTCAAAAGAGGATTTTAATGAGCGCTAAATTCCGCGAATACAAGCAATTAGATCTTTCGCAGATCAATAAGGAAGTGTTGAAGAAATGGGAAGATGATGATACTTTTCACAAAAGCATCTCAACTCGTGAAGGTAATCCAACCTTTGTTTTTTATGAAGGACCACCTTCGGCTAACGGTATGCCTGGTATTCACCACGTAATGGCACGTGCCATCAAAGATACTTTCTGCCGATACAAAACCATGAAGGGTTTTCGTGTTCACCGTAAGGCTGGATGGGATACTCATGGGCTTCCGGTTGAATTGAGTGTTGAGAAATCGCTTGGAATTACCAAAGAAGATATTGGCTCTAAAATCACCGTTGAAGAATACAATTCTGCTTGTCGCCGAGAGGTGATGAAATATACGAAAGAGTGGGAAGAGCTAACTCGCCAAATGGGTTATTGGGTGAATATGGATGATCCATATGTCACTTTTGATAATCGTTATATTGAAACGGTTTGGTGGTTATTAAAGCAACTTTTCGATAAAAATTTACTTTATAAAGGATACACGATTCAGCCCTATTCACCTGCTGCTGGAACCGGTTTGAGCTCACATGAGTTGAATCAGCCTGGTTGTTACCGTGATGTGAAAGACACCACTGCAATTGCCCAGTTCTCCGTTATCCGTGATAAGAAATCTGATTTTTTGTATGAAGGTGTTGATTCTCCTTTATATTTCATGGCCTGGACAACTACTCCATGGACATTACCATCAAACACAGCACTTTGTGTTGGACCAAAAATTAAATACGTAAAGGTTCGCACATTTAATCCATATACTGGTGATCCCGCAACAGTAATTCTGGCAAAAGATTTATTGAATACGCATTTCAATCCTAAAAATGCTGAGCTTTCTTTGGATGAATACAAAGCAGGTGACAAAAAGATTCCTTTCGAGGTAACTAAAGAATATACCGGAGCAGAATTGGCTGGTGTGAATTATGAACAGCTAATCAATTGGGTGAAGCCTGATGGAGATGCTTTTCGTGTAATTACTGGAGATTTTGTAACCACTGCGGATGGTACAGGTATTGTTCATATTGCACCTACTTTTGGTGCTGACGATGACCGTGTAGCGAAACAAAATGGAATTGTTCCATTGTTGGTGACTGATAATGAAGGAAAGCCACAGCCATTGGTTGATAAGGCTGGTCGTTTTTTCAGAATTGAGAAAATGGATACTGACTTTGTGGCTAGCAACGTAAATCAGGAAACTTACGCTGATTTTGTTGGTCGCTATGTAAAGAATGAATACGACGACTCACTGACAGAAAAAGATACTACAATTGATATTGATATTGCGGTGATGCTTAAAAAAGAGAACAAAGCTTTCAAGGTTGAGAAGCATGTTCATAGTTATCCGCATTGCTGGCGCACAGACAAACCTGTTCTTTATTATCCATTGGATAGCTGGTTTGTGAAAACAACTGCTGTAAAAGATAAGTTACTTGCCTTAAATAAAACCATCAATTGGAAACCACAATCAACAGGAACTGGTCGTTTTGGAAATTGGTTAGAGAATTTGGTTGACTGGAACTTAAGCCGCTCACGTTTCTGGGGAACACCGCTTCCAATTTGGAGAACCGAGGACGGTTCAGTAACAAAATGTATTGGATCTGTGGAAGATTTGATGACCGAGATTGAAAAAGCCGTTGAGGCTGGAGTGATGGATAAAAATATCTTCGAAGGCTTTAAGAACGGTGACTTTTCAAAAGAAAATTACGATATCATCGATCTGCACAGACCCTATGTTGATGACATCTTTTTGGTAAGTGACAGTGGCGAGAAAATGTTTCGTGAGCCTGACCTGATTGATGTTTGGTTTGACTCAGGAGCAATGCCTTATGCGCAGAATCACTATCCTTTTGAGAATAAAGAAAAATACAATCCGGCAGAAGGTAAGGGTGTTTTCCCTGCTGATTTTATTGCTGAAGGAGTTGATCAGACTCGTGGTTGGTTCTTTACGCTACATGCCATCTCAACAATGATCGATGAGTCAGTTTCTTTCAAGAATATTATTTCTAATGGTTTAGTGTTGGATAAGAAAGGCAATAAAATGTCGAAACGCTTAGGCAATGCTGCTGACCCATTTGAAACTATTGAGAAGTATGGCTCAGACCCGTTGCGTTGGTACATGCTTACTAATTCACAGCCATGGGATAACCTGAAGTTTGATGTTGGAGGGATTGATGAGGTACGTCGTAAATTCTTCGGAACACTTTATAATACTTACGGTTTCTTCTCACTTTATGCGAATGTTGATGAATTCAACTATAAAGAGGATGAAATACCAATTGAAGAGCGTCCGGAGTTAGATCGATGGGTAATCTCGTTGTTAAACTCATTGGTGAAAGAAGTTGGTGAAAGCCTTGAAACATATGAGCCAACTCGTGCTGGACGAGCAATTTCTGAATTTGTTACTGAAAACTTGAGTAACTGGTTTGTTCGCTTAAGTCGTAAACGCTTCTGGGGTGGGGAATATGATAAAGATAAAATTTCTGCTTATCAGACTTTATATACCTGTTTGGTTACTGTGGCTAAACTTGCTGCTCCAATTGCACCATTTTATGCTGATCAGTTATTCTCTGATCTGAATAAAATCACAGGTAAAGAAACAGATCAAAGTGTGCATTTAGCTGAGTTTCCTGTTGCTAACGTAAGTTTTATCGACAAAGATCTTGAAGCGAAAATGGCGATTGCTCAAAAAGCTTCGTCTATGATTTTAGGACTTCGTCGTAAAGAGAAGTTGAAGGTACGTCAGCCATTGGCTAAAATTATGGTTCCAGTTCTTAACAATCATTTCAAAGAGCAATTTTCCGCTGTTGAAAGTATTATTTTGACCGAAGTGAACGTTAAGGAAGTGGAGTACATTACAGATGCCACCGGGATCATTAAAAAGAAGATCAAACCAAACTTCAAGTCTTTAGGTCCAAAGTATGGGAAGATCATGAAACAGATAGCCGGAGCTGTTGCTCAGTTCAGTCAGGAAGATATAGGTCAGCTTGAGAAAGAGGGTGTCTTTAGCCTTCAGGTTGCCGATCAAACCGTTAAATTGGCAATGAGTGATGTGGAAATATTGACTGAGGATATACCAGGATGGTTGGTTGCATCGGAAGGTGTCCTTACCATTGCTCTTGATATTAATCTTTCAAAAGAATTAAAGCAGGAAGGTATTGCCAGAGAATTTATTAACAAAATTCAGAATCTGCGGAAGGAAAGTAATTTTGAAGTAACGGATCGTATTAATTTGAAAATCCAACGTCATGATTTCTTTAATATCGCAGTTGAAAAATTTAAAGATTACATTAGTAATCAAACTCTTGCAGAGGATTTAACCTTAGTGGATAATCTTGGAGATAGTGACGGTGCAATTGTTGAAATTGATCAGGATGTTGAGGCAAGAATTCAGCTTGAAAAAATAAGCTGAATAAAGTAGGTGAAGGTATGTTCTTTGATCTGTTTCAATTCAAAATATTTTTATAATTTAGAGTCGGAATGTATTTTGCTAAGAGATGTATTCCGCTTGGGAAAAAACTAAAAATTTTGAGCTATGGCAGAAAAAAATAGATATACAGATGCTGAGTTAGAGGATTTCAGAGATTTAATCATGGGCAAGCTTGAGAAAGCTCAAAAGGATTATGAAATGTATAGAAATTCAATTACTCTCGGCGATGGTAATGATACACAGGACACTTCGCCCACATTTAAGGTCTTGGAAGAGGGAGCAGCAACTCTTTCTAAAGAAGAGGCAGGTAAGCTTGCCCAACGTCAGTTAAAGTTTATTCAGCACCTTCAGGCTGCCATTGTTCGTATAGAAAATAAAACGTATGGTATTTGTCGTGAAACCGGGAAACTGATTTCTAAAGAACGTTTGCGTGCGGTACCTCATGCGACACTTAGTATTGAGGCAAAAAAGCAACAATAAAGAGTTAATCTCATATAAACACTGATGATTGGGAGAATCAACTTCCAATCATTTTTTTATGAATTTTTTAGACCATGTCCAAATTACAAAAGTCATTTTTAATTGTGTTTATTGTTCTGTTAATTGATCAGATATTAAAATTTCTGATTAAAACGAACATGTTTTTAGGTGAGGAATTCTCGGTGCTTGGAGATTGGTTCTTAATTCATTTTGTTGAAAATAATGGAATGGCTTTTGGAATTGAGTTTGCCGGAGAATATGGTAAAGTTTTCCTGAGCATTTTTAGGATTTTTGCAGTGATCGGGATTGGATGGTACATGGTGAAATTAGTGAAGCGTGATGATGTCCCAATGGGTTTCATCGTTTGTATTTCCCTAATTTTTGCCGGAGCAATTGGAAATATAATTGATAGTGCTTTTTATGGATTAATTTTTAGTGACAGCTATGGAAGAGTTGCAGAACTATTCCCTGATGGAGGGGGTTATGCTTCTTTATTACATGGTAAGGTAGTCGACATGTTTTATTTCCCATTATTCTCTGGGAGGTATCCTCAATGGCTTCCATTTGTGGGTGGAAATCAGTTCTTGTTTTTCAGGCCAGTATTTAATGTTGCTGACTCTGCAATAACTATGGGTATTCTCTCAATTATTATTTTTTACTGGAGATTGTTCAGTAAATTAGATAAAAAAGATGATGATTCTGCTGACCTGAATGATGACAATAGTTCTATTAATACAGAAGAAGCAGAAACAACTGTTGAAAGTTAATTTTTTGCTTGATATTTTAAACGCAATGTTGTAAACTTGCAAACCGAAATTTTGGCAATCACGTTCTTAATAACGAATTTTTAAACGAGCAATCGTAAAAAATATTTCGGGCCTATAGCTCAGTTGGTTAGAGCACCTGACTCATAATCAGGTGGTCCCTGGTTCAAGCCCAGGTGGGCCCACAGCAAGTATGAAGGAGATGGATTAGTTTCATCTCCTTTTTTCATTTCACCTCCTTATGAAAGCATTTGCATACATATTATATAGTTTAAGCTTAAGCCGTTTTTATTACGGATCAACAGAACTAGCCCCAAAAGAAAGGCTTGCGTTTCATTTAAAACAATATTATGGAAATCGAAAGTATACAGCAAAAGTCGATGATTGGGAGATTTATATTGCAATAGAATGTTCAAATATAACTCAAGCAAGAAGGATTGAAAAATACATTAAAAAAATGAAAAGTAAACAATTTACTGAATCATTGAAAGATGATCCCAATAGGATCAAATGGCTGCAACATAATATTTGACTCATGGTTCCTGGTTCATCCCGATCGTTCGGGACAGGTGGGCCCACAAAAGAAAGGGATAAGCTTCATTAAGAAGTTTATCCCTTTTCTTTTAATGCTGTATAAGCTTAATAGCTTGATTTATCCATATCATCGTATTCTTCCTGCAATTCTTTTAATCTATTTTTTAATCTAAGAATCAATTTTTCATTTTTAGGGTCGTTATAAATGTTATTCATTTCTTCTGGGTCGTTTTGAAGATCGTACAATTCCCATTCATCAATATCGTTATAGAAATGAATTAGTTTATAGCGGTCAGTTCGAACTCCATAGTGACGCTTTACTGCATGTTCGTTTGGAAATTCATAGTAGTGGTAGTAAATAGCATCACGCCATTCTTTTTGCTCTCCTTTAAGTAGTGGCTTAATTGAAACACCTTGCATTTCTTGTGGAATATCTACTCCTGCAAAATCAAGGAAAGTAGGTGCATAATCGATATTTTGAACGAGTTCGGTGATCTCGCCCTTTCGGTTGTAACCTTCAGGAGCGTGAATTAGTAAAGGTGTGCGGAATGATTGTTCATACATAAAACGTTTGTCAAACCAGCCATGTTCGCCCATATAAAATCCCTGATCAGAAGTATAAACAACGAGTGTGTTTTTATCTAGTCCATTTTCTTTTAGATAGTCTAAAACACGTCCAACATTTTCATCAACCGAACGAATGCAAGCCAGGTAATCACGCATATATCGTTGGTATTTCCAGAGGTGCAACTCCTTGCCTTCAAGTTTCTTTTCAATAAAATCTTTAGTGATTGGTTGATAATGATTATCCCATACTCTTTTTTGATTCTTGTTCATCCTGACAGTGTGTTCAAACTTTGGGAAACGTGATTCAATTTGACCATTTTCATCTTCCATTTTCAGGTCATATTGAACATCCATGTCAATTGTCCGGATGCTTAACTTTTGCTCAGCAGCAGCTTTTCTACCTTTATATTCATCGAAGAAATTATCAGGAACAGGATAAACTTCATTTTCAAATTCAGCAAAATGAATCGTGTCGGGTTGCCAGGTTCTATGTGGAGCTTTGTGATGTAACAACAAGCAGAAAGGTTTTTCTTTTTCTCTTTTGTTTAGCCAGTTTAGGGCAAAATCAGTTGTTATAGTTGTGCAATAGCCTTCATATTGTTTTTTCTCACCCATCTCAATAAAATCAGGATTGTAATACTGTCCTTGTCCGGGTAAGATATTCCAATAGTCAAAACCTGTTGGGTCACTTCGCAAATGCCATTTGCCAATTAAAGCGGTTTGATAACCAGCTTCCTGAAGAAGCTTAGGAAAGGTTGTTTGAGATCCATCAAATGTGACCATATTATTTATCTGTCCATTTTTATGGGTATGCTTTCCTGTAAGCATGGTTGCCCTACTAGGAGCGCAAATTGAATTTCCAACAAAACTATTTCTGAAAATAACACCATCTTTCGCTATCCGATCAAGGTTAGGTGTTTCAATCAATTTATCATTATAAGCGCTAAGGGTTTGATAGGAATGGTCATCAGTCATTATAAACAAGATGTTTGGTCGTTCAATAATCTTTTCTTCATGAGAACATCCTGCAAAAAGATAACTTATCAAAACAACTAATAGTAGACTGTAGGTTTTCATTGTGTAAGTTTTTATTGGTTGACTAAATTTAGTCTATTTAATGATTGTTCAGATATGAAAATGTAAAGAAAATCCAGGTCGTATAAAATACGGGGTAACAAATGGGGTAACCTTAATCCTATTTTTTCTAATATGAAAAAAGCAACTACACAATGCAGCTGCTTAATTGTTGCTGACATATCAGCTTTATAAGATTTTCAATTAATTATAGCATCCTTTTATTTCTCATTTTTTCTAAGCTGATTCACAGCATCAATCATTGCCATAAAACCTTCAACTGGGACATATTCAGCAATAGAATTGCCTGAACCTAATCCCCAGCCATTTGCTGTAGACCTATATTCTGTAGCGTCTTTTAGTACCCTTTTATAAACATCTTCATATGAGTTGAGGCATAAGGTATTTACATCAATTCCACCAAAAAGTCCAATTTTGTCTGAATACAATTCAATCCATTTATCGAAGGTGGCAATTTGGTCTTCATTTGAATGTTTGGCATCAATTCCGACTCCTATTAACTCATCCATTACATTGAAAATGTTCCCACAACTGTGTAGTAGAAACTTTTTTCCAGACCCATGAACCAGATCAATTACACGTTTATACTGTGGAATTATGTGCCCTTTTATTGTTTCGGGTTCGAGTAAGGTTGATGATTTAAATCCAAGGTCATCTCCCATTCTATAGAAAACAAATATGTCATCGTACCTTCTGATCATCTCAGACCAAAGTGTAACATACAAATCACCTATTTTTTTGTATAAGTCTGTAAAAAGGTCTGGATCTAAATACTGCATTACGCAAAGGTGTTCGTAACCAACCAAATCTTCACTTGTTTCAAAAATTCCATAACCGCAACCCCCGTAAGCTTTCATTCCTGGAGGCATTACTTTTCGGATGGCTTCTAGGTGTGGAGTGTAGGTTTCCCAAAAAATTCGAGGAATATCATCAAACGGATATTTTTCAAAATCCTCCCGGTTTTGAATAGGACCTTTCATGCCACCTTTTATGGCTCCATGCCCGGGAAGTATTTCGCAAATTGCAGCTTCGTAAGCAAATCCATCATAGGTCATATCTTTCCAAAAACCAATGAGTTCAGTATAGAAAGTCTCCATGTCATTTACAGCGTTTCCTTGAGGAACTAAATCCTTGCCAATTACTTTTGATACAAAAGGAATGTCAATTATATGTTCGTATAGTGGCAGCCTTTTGGGTTTCCGGTTATGCAAAACATCCAAAAGGTTATTGTAGTCTGGTTGAAAATCGAATTTTCTCATATGTCTTATTTCAATATAAATGAATAAGGTTTGTAAGGATCAATATTTATTATAAACTGATCGTTTTGGATTTCTATTTTTTTACCTGAACTCTCACCTCTGAAGTTAACAGGATATGCATTCTTTACATTCATATTCTTGGGCAATGAAATCGTACATTCGCCTGAATTCCCTGCTTGTTCCCATAGGCGTAACAAGGCACCATCTCCATCCGGGTTTGATCCAAAAGCAGTTAGTAAAACTCCTTTTTGGGAAAGAACAATGCCTTGATTCTCGGTAGGAAGGCTGCCATTATTTCCCGAAGAATAGGACGCTTTTAGAGGCGATCTTAATTCTTCTGAAGGAGTGATAAGGTCTTTCTCATTTTTGTAGTCAGTGATGCTCCAAATATAAAATTTGGTATTCCATGATCCTTCAATCCACTCGGTGAAATTGGTACTCCATTGGTTATTGTATAGGTTGAAGAATACATTTGGTTTCACAGGAATAAACTCGCCTGAGTATTTCCATAAGCCTGGCCGATCTAAACTGATTCCCGGTGCATCTGGTGATGAAATACCACAGCCATTTCCATTCTTGTCAAGAATAGCGACTCCTGTATTCAGAAAATAGTGATCGAAGTTTGAACCTTTAATGAAATCTTTGGTAGGGTCAACTACAGCTCCTAAACGACCTACTTTAAATGTTGGATTATCGATATTGAGCGAAAAAGGAATCCATCCAGCTTCGGGCCAGGGTTCCGCCTCTTTGCTATGTATTGCCCAGTTTAGTTCAACATATGGTTGTTTTTTATATAGGCTCACGATTATGCTATAATCATGCGGATTGCTTGCATTCTTATCAAAGTGCATAATAGCGCTAATCTTGAGTTCATCCTTTTGAAAGCTTATTCTGGCTTTTGATTCTTTAATCAGCTGATAAGGTTCGTCACTTAAGCCTGGGCGACCAAGTTCTGCCATTGCCCAGTTCCATCCAGCTTTGATGTATGAATATGCGTAGGCATCGGTTTGCTTTTTACTGAATCGTTCATACATGTAATTTCCAAAGCCATATTCGCTGGATTGATCCACTATCTCGCGATTAGTTTTTTTATCTATAATCGATTTTATCCTTCCTTTTGATGCATCTAGCTGAATTCTGAAAAATTCATTCTCGACAATGTTTTCGGATTTGTTTACAATTAACTCTGATTCTTCTTTTTGATCAATATTTACAGGGAGATAAGTCTTGTAACCCATTGCTGGAACTTCTGTAGCAACAAAGTGTATGACATTGTTTTTGCTTGTTAACGGGATAATTTTTCCTGAAGACAAATCTTTAAGTGCATTTCCTTTAATGTAATTTTGGTGAATCTGAAATTTAACGATACCTGCCCGTTGCCATGGCAGAGGGTTGTAGACTGTTAAGTGTGGTTCTTTAATATTAATTGCACTGGCAAGTCTGTCCAATTCATCCTTATAGTTTGGCATGATCTTTTTCTCAGCCTCATATATACGGTCACCTTTTTCAGCCCACGATTTCTCAATTGGATCGTATATCCCCTGACTTCTTAGAAGCTTAAATTCATCGCCATAAGCCCATTCGCCAGCCTGCCCGTGACTCATTGCTAATCCAAAAGTGTGTTCGTCAAATAGGAGACTGTTCTCAGCAGCTTCTTCAATCAGTTCTGAAATATCATTTGACGATTCTGTCCATAAATTAAGTTGAGTGTTTAGTGCTTCTAAAGCAAAAATGTCTTTTCTTATTTGTCGTGAGGTTTTTACTTCCTTTGGCATTGACATGTACCCATGAATCCATGTGTCGGGCATGTCTCCTTTTACAATTGGAAACTCAGGATTTTCCTTTATCAACGAATCATAAAAATCGGAAATACGACCAATTTTGATTTTGGCATTTGGGGCAAGTTCCCGAATTTGTTGAAGGGTTTTTTTAACTTCAGCTGCTGGTGGAGCTCCCTGATTGTCATTTGTTGGAATGATTGCCAGCCATGTTTTATAAGGCCAGCCTTTAGGAGACACAAGTTCAGTTCCATAATACCTTTTATTATACATGGTTAATAATTGCGAACCATCGGGGCCTTCCCACCAGAAAAGTAATGGAACTTCCGGTGATTTTGAGGCCGGATTGCACCCAAGATGCAGAAAATCAATTCCTGCATTTTTTAATATTGTTGGCAGTGCCCATGAGTGGCTTGGGACATCAGTCATTTTTGCATCTCGTGGTAGTTCAAGGCCATATTTTTTTGAGATATCAGATGAGTATTTAAAACTACGGGCTAAGTTTTCCAGATCACTGGCTTCAGTTTCAAAAGTGATAGGAAGTGCATGAATAGCGAAGTTCCCATTTCTTAGCGCCGTTTCTACCCTCGCCTTATTGGTTGGATTACTCCGATCCAGGACTTGTTGCATCGGCCAGCCTGGGAGTGTCCATACAAATCGTTCTTCCGGGGGTAATTCCATGCTGGCATCAAGGTTGTCAAGTGCTCCTTCTATCATTGAAGAACCGTATTTCCGTACAACCGATTCTGCAAAATCAGTATAGCCAATATCGAAGTGGGTTTTGAAAACCACAATCACTTCTTCGAGCTTAGGATTTGGCTTGAGCTTTTCTTGTGAGAAAACAGGAAAACTTAGCAATAAAGCCAAGAATAGTATTGGTGTCAATTTCGTTACTTTCATAATATTTTGGTTTTAGGTTTTCTTCTTAACGATGATTCTCTCACGATTAGAGTAGCAGGAATAATTTCCTTCACTTTTTTATCCGAAGTGCTTTTCATTTCTTCTAAAAGTAGCTGTACTGCTTTTTCTCCAACTTTGGCAGGGGAATGGCTAACTGCAGTAATTTTTGGTTTATTGAACCCAAATAATTCATGATCATCAAAGCAGGCAAATCCTATATCGTTTGGAATTTCTTTTCCCAAATCATTGAGTACTTGTAAGCAATGGAGTGCCAGCTTGTTATTGAGTGTGAAGATGGCATCAGGTATATTTTCAGATTCAAATAGCTTCTCTAAGCTAGTGTGCAATGAACTATGAATATCTGAATAGTCGATCTCAATGCGGAGTTTTGGATCAAATTTGATCCCGCTATCCTCTAGTGCCTGAGCATATCCTTCCTCCCTTAAATACATTGGTTGAAGATGGGGGTGGGCAGTAATCAGAGCAATTTTTTTATAGCTGTTTTCAATTAAATGTTTAACCAGTTTGTATGCACCAGTTTTATTTTGATATTCCATTCCTACAAAAGGAACTTTTGATAATTTGTAATCACGGTCTAGTAGAACCAAAGGATATTTTTCTTTTTCAAGCAACTGAACTAGTTCACTATTATGCTGAGTTCCTGATAAAAGAATTCCATCAACTTTCCGATCCATGAAAAGATGAACCAGAGTTTCCTCTTTTTCTACATTCTCATCTGAACTACAAAAAACGACATTATAACCTGCTTTATTTGCTGCATCCTCAACACCACGGGCTAGCTTTGAATAATAATGATTAGAAATGTCAGATACCAATAATCCAATCGTGTGAGTTTTTCCTGTTTTCAGACTTCGTGCCAGCGAGTTAGGGCGATAATTTAATTTGTTGGCAAGATCAATAACCTTCTTTTTCACATCTTCGCTAACCCTAATATTTCCAGTACGATTATTCAATACTACGGATACTACCGCAGCTGAAATATTTAATCGGCTTGCAATGTATTTTAGAGATATCTTTTTCTTTTCCATAGCCGTTATTTTAACGTTTCATTCTCGATTTCCTCTAACGACTTTCCTTTTGTTTCAACCAAATACTTTTTAAAGAAGAAAAATGAAATTAGGGTCATAACAGCATAAAATCCAAAGATGTAGCCAACACCTTTGCCGTTTGAACTTCCATTATCAAAAAATCCAACGACAACAGGAAAAAATAAGGTGGTAAGAAAACAAAATATCCACAAAGAGAATGATCCTATTGATGTTGCTCTTGCTCTGATGTTATTGGGAAACATTTCAGATAATATAACCCAAATAACTGCGCCTTGCGAGAAACAAAATGAGCCCACAAACATAATAAGCATAATTAATAATAGGGCTCCTTCTGTATTTACAATATAGAAGAATGCAAATAGTCCCAGGAAAATTGTCATTGAAATTGATCCAATTAATAACATGTTTTTACGTCCTAATTTGTCAATTACATTCATTGCAATAATTGTGAAGGCTAAATTAGTTGCTCCAATAATTACTGTTTGTAAAATGGCACTTTCGTTTGAGAATCCAGCAGACAGAAATATTTTTGACGAATAATACATGATCATGTTTATTCCGGTAAACTGGTTGAACATTCCCATTATTATTCCAATTATTACCAGACGCATATATGGTTTTCGAAATAAATACTTAATGTGTTTTATTACGTTTTCATCGAGAGAGTTCTTTATTTCACGAATTGTTTTATCAGGATCAGACTTAGTATTTAGGCTGGAAATTACTCTTCGGGCTTCTTCAATTTTTCCAGTTTTAACTAGCCATCGAGGGCTTCGGCTTACTGTGAATAATGAAACAAAGAAAATTGCTGCAGGAATTCCTTCAACAATAAACATCCATCGCCAATTATTCTCACCAATATTTATTAAGAGATAATCAGAAAAGAAGGCAATCAAAATGCCAATTACTATTGCTAGTTGGAATGTCACAGTTAATCTGCCACGAACATTTGGAGGAGCTATTTCAGAAATGTACATGGGTGAAAGGACAGAGGCACCCCCAACTCCAAGGCCACCAACAAGTCGCATTGCAATGAAGCTATTCAGATTAAATGCTAGGCCAGTACCAACTGCTGAAATTAGGATTAGAAGAGCCATTATCCTTAGCATGTATCTTCGTCCGTATTTGTCGCCAAACTTACCAATAGAAATAGCGCCAACAGCACAACCCAGAAGAGCTGAACTTACCACCCAACCTTCCATAAAACTGTTAGCTTCCAATTGTAAATATTCTCGAAAAAATTCGAGAGCACCATTCACGACTGCTGTGTCAAATCCAAACAGAAGTCCTCCAAGGGCAGCTACAAATGCATAAAATATAAGTCGTTTATTCATTGTGTTTATTCTTTGTTGTAGAATTTCTTACTGTACTCCTGTCCACTTCTGAACATTGCTTGTATATTTTCAATTGAAATTCCATCGTGTAGAGAATGGTCTGAGGCCAAAATATAACCACCGCCAGGCACTGCTATGTCAATGGCTTCTTTAACTTCAGAAATTACATGGTCAACTGTTCCAAATGGCAGGGTTCGGGATGAATCAATGTTTCCAATGATACAAAAACGATCTCCATACTTTTCTTTAACCGTTTTTAAGTTCATTCCTGCGGTTCGCTGAAGTGGATGGATAGATGCAATCTTTGTTTTCGCTAAATCATCGAGGTATGCATTAATGTTTCCACATGAATGCAATAGTACTGGTACTCCCAATCCGTCAATATAGTTAACCAATTCATCGAGGTATGGTAAAAAATGTTCCTGAAAGTCTTCATTGCTGAAAAATGCGCTAGTACTATCTCCCAAATCTTCACTAATCCAAATGCCAACGCATCCTGCCTCTACTGATCTTCGTGCTGCTTCTTTGTAATAATCGTTTGAAATCTTCATGACTTCGTGTATTAATCCCGGGTCTTCATAAAGTGAGAAGCATATTTTTTCAAAACCTAAAAGCAACCATGCTGTAGCAAAAGGGCCACCAACACCGCCTAAAATAGCCATGTTATCATTATCCATTTCAACAGCTTTTATTATTTCGCTATCTCTTCCGGGAAGGGTTGGATCAGGAGCTTTATAATTTCTCAGGTCAACCCTGTTTTTTATTGGATAATCAATGGGGGCATCAATGGGCCATGAAGCTTCATTTTTTTTATATGTTGTTCCCCATTCATCTTTGTAAACGTTTTCTTCAAGGAAATTGGGCTGCAGGCCTGAGAATCCGCCAAATGGAATCCAGACCCCATCATGATCGAGAGCAAGTGCACATTTTACAGCATCAGATGCATTGTACGATTCGGGTTTCTTTCCAATCAACTTTTCATACAACGGCTGTTGAAAAAGAAAATCGAACATGGGGAGCCGGTCTGTTGGTTCATGTGCAAGGGCTGCAAGAAATCGTTCTTTTCGTAACATTTTATTTTTGGCTTAAATGATTAAACGATTAATCAGTAAGCAAATTTTCTAATTATCTATTAAAAAATCAAGTAGATGGCATGATTAAATTTGATTAAAAGGCCTTATTTGGAATTAGTTAAAACAATAGGTGTAAAGCAAAAATTTATTCTTCTTTGGTATGCTGCACTGTTTTTGAAAACATCATTTTAGCTTTTCTAACTCCAACAAGGGGAGTATTATTCATTCAGGAAATTCTGTATGCACTCTTCCAGGAGGCGGTTAAACTCTTCTGGGTTGTCCCAGAATACGAGATGCCCGACATCTGTCATTATATTGGCTTGGAAAGAGGGGACATAATTTCTGAATGCCTCAACTTTTGTTGCTTGCATATCAGAATTAATGGCTGCAAGTGGAACCTTCAGAAGTTTCAGAGATTCTGTGCAGTTGTTATTCACCCAATGCATATAAGCTCGCAATGATTCTTGCCAGCCTACTTTCGAGACATCTTCAGGGTATAATTCTTGTAACCTCTTGAAGTTGGCTTCATGATTCTTTTTGTAGAATCCCATTGCGATAAGTTTTTCTGGACTCATGTTACTAACAAGGTCCATCATGACACTATCCATTACAGGAATCATCTGTGGCGGATATATAAAATCGGGATCATGGAGGTTATCCACCAAGACGACACCAATCGTTTTATCCGATAATTGGTTGGCCGTTTCAATAGCTACGGCACCTCCCATGGAGAAACCTACCAGGATGACCTTTTTAAATTTCAACTTGTCAATAACCGATATGACGTCATCAGCAAATGCTTTAATGGTCCATTCATCCCGGTTATTGCCCGACTTACCTGTGCCGGCAAGATCGATGGCGATAGCTCTGTATTTTTGTGAAAAATGTTCAGACTGATTGTTCCATATCTCTTTGGGATTGGTCCATCCGTGAATAAAAATAATTGTTGGGTTGCCTTTTCCCTGCTGGTTGAAGACGATCTGGACTCCATCGGATGAAACGGCTTTATTCTCAACTTTGCTGGTGCAACTAAAAATGAACAATCCAAATAAAATAACCAGGGTGTACAACGATAATTCTCTTGGTTTCATTCTGTATGCTTTTAGTTAGTTCTGTACTAAGTAAACTTATGGCCTGGTGATGAATGAAGGATTTAACCGACAATAGGCTTTATTAGTTATGCATACTTATTTTTTTAAAGAAGGTTATTCATTGAAATTATAATCCCATAAAAAAGCCCCGACATTTCTGCCAGAGCTTTGAATACCAATTAATAATTTAGCTTGATTGATTATAATTCTTTAATACGGATATTTCTGAATTTTAATTGAGAACCATGTCCAAGGAATCCAATTCGTCCAGTGTTACGTTTTAAGCCTGGATGATTCTTTTTGTCGGCTGTGCCATTTTTAGAGGCTTCTTTCATGTTACCATCTACAATCACTACGCCGTTAAGTATGATTTTAATATCATCACCATTCACAATCACTTCTTCAGAGTTCCATTCTCCAACTGGCTTTAAAGCCCCACGCTTTGATGCAATAATGCCGTAAACAGAACCATGGTACTGGTATGGTTTTAGGTTGGCATAAATGGAAGCAGTATTGTCCAAAATCTGCAATTCTTTACCAGCATATGCGGCATCTCCTTCAAGAGGAGCATGGATTCCAAGACCATTGTTTGCTCCAGGGGTAAGTTGAAATTCAAACCTAAAATTGAAATTTGAATAATCTTTATCCGTAAAAAGGTTCCCGCTTGCACGACTACCTTTTTTAGGGTCTACGACAATCATATCATCTTTTGCAGTATAGTCGGTTTTATTTCCTACCCAGTTATCCAGGTCTTTACCGTTAAACAACGAAGTAAATCCGTCTTGCTTTTCTTTCTCACACAGAACAGATTTGTCAGGATTGATTTCACGAACATAAACATTACGGAAGCCCAACTCATTTCCATGAGCTTGTAATTCGATTGGTCCTTCTCTGAAAATAGGAATGCTACGATCCCAGTAGTTATCCATTACAACATTGTCAACTACAAGTTGTCCATTTAAATATACAGTTACTCGTTCATCAATCATGCGAATTCTGAACGTATTCCAATCTCCAATTGCATTATCTGCAAGTACAAGTGGGATTTTTTCATGTGGATTGTTATTGTATAATCCTCCTGAACCAACTTGTGCACCAACATCAACTCTAGCTGTATCCCATATCTGAATTTGTGGAGTTCCGCGAAGATAAATACCGCTATCACCATTCTTATTAATCCTCCAATCAACAAGCATGTCAAAGTCCCGATACATCTTTTTGGAGCAAAGGTTATTCCCATGTCCATCAAAAACAATCATTCCATCTTTTACAAACCAGTTTTCAGCAACTTTAGAATCAGCTTCTTTTTGTGCTTTTGCTAATTCTTTCTCGCTCATTTTTGCTCTTGCGATTGGGTTTTTCACAAGACCTTGCCAGCCTTCTAGATCTTTCCCATTAAAGATTGAAACATAACCTGTTTCAGATGACATTTTATCTAAATATTCCTGAACATCGATCTTGAAATACTGACTGTCAGGACCTGTAAGTTTACCTTTTACTTTTTTAAGAATCTGGCGAACTTCGTCACCTGCTAAACCATTTTTCTTTCCAGAGGAAGGTAGAGCTATTTTCATTGCTGAGTTAGCTGCAGTACTTCCTAGTTTTTCATTATCAATGTATTTTGAAACAAACATTAATGAAAGGAATGTTTTTGCAGATGCAGCAGCACCAATGACTTTCTGCTGTTCTGAAACAGAAGTGCATTCTGTCATTATCTTATCAAACCATAACAACTTTTGATCGGCAGGGATCTTTGATTGCTGAATCTGTTTCAGGTATGCGTTAAGAGCCTTTTCTTTGAATGCGCTGTATGATTTATCGCTAAATACTTTAACCATTGTTGGTAAAGCTGATGAGCTACTCCATTTTGTAAGAGCACTAAAAGCAGCTTCTTTCTCACTTGCTGATCCATCTTTTAACAAGGATACAACAGTTTTTAAAGCCGTTTTACTATTCAGGTATGGGAGAATAGGAAGAAGTTTTTCGCGTACTAAACCAGATGACATCTTACTAAGAATGATTGAAACTTCAGGTTTTTCACTTGCAGAATAAAGAGTAGCAATTGCTTGTTGTACGGCTTCAACTTCTGTTTTTGCAGAGCTTTTTTCAAGTAAGCTTATAAGCTCTTCCAAATGTTCTGCTTTTGACATTCGTTGCAAAGCGCTAAATGCTGAAGCTTTTAATTCATTATTTGATGAAGAACATAGTGCGAATACTTCTTTGAAATAATCAGTTGCACGTCGGGCTGCCAGAACATTCACAATAACATTCTTTCCTGCATCGGTTTGAGTCCCAAGTTGCTTAACGAGCAAGCCACAGTCTTTAACTGAACAAGAGGCTAAAAGTGCTTTTTCAGCAGCAACAAATTCTTCTTTAGATTGTATTCCTGCCAATTGTTTTGCGAGTGTTTCAACCGCTTTATTCTTTTGATTGATCGCCAATGCCATCATTGCTTCATTGCGAACCACCATTTGATCTGATGAAAGCGAAGGAAGGATTGCATTTGTCAATACAGTAGCTTCTTGGCGTGAAGCCAGAAAATGAAGGATTTCAGCTTGTGTTTCAGGTGAAACTTTTTTCAATAAACTAATCCACTGGCTAACTTCATTTGAGTTGATTCCTACTTCTGCAATTTGCAATACGGCATTACGATACTTTTTATCATCATTTTTGATTTCTTTCAGCAGTAGAGAAACAGCTTCTGATCCTTGGTTTTGGCGAAGGATTTTTAGTGCTGAAGATCGGTAAATCAGTTGATCATCATTTTTGCACTTTTTCAGCAATGAACTGGCAAGCTTACTACCTAAAACTTTGTTGCCTTTTGCACCAACTTGTTTTGCATACTCAAGATAGGCAACAACCGCTTCGGTATCTTCGGCTACATATCCAGCATCTTTTGCGGCATTTTGAATGGTTTTAGCAGATGCTTCTCCTCCAATTTTAGCAAGAGCAGCATACACTTGCTGTAGCATTGCAGCATTTGAGCTAGTGGCTTTAGAAATTAAAAAGCCTTCAGCAGCATTGTATTGAAAGTCTCCAAGTGCTTTTACAAATTCAAATTGTTTATCTGTGGCATTAGCAGCATTGTCAAAAATTAGCTTTGCAGCTTTATCTGTGCCAATCATGCATAAAGTTCCAATTGCTGGAGAGTACAAATCCTCATTACTTAAGAATTGTTCCATTGCAGCTACAGTTGAAGTAGCTCCGCAATATGCTAGCCTGTCAATGAAGAATGTTTTCTCTTCATTATCTGAAGC
This sequence comes from uncultured Sunxiuqinia sp., assembly GCA_965372405.1. GTDB lineage: Bacteria > Bacteroidota > Bacteroidia > Bacteroidales > Prolixibacteraceae > Sunxiuqinia. The sequence goes on along the minus strand of CBDVCE010000016.1, from coordinate 33,205 downwards.
TTTAGCAAGTGCTGATAATAGTGTTTTTTCTACTAGCTTCTGGTCTTTTGAATCATCTGCTCCGGCATATTGTGCAAGGCTTGCAATTGCAAAACGCGCTTGCGTATCATCACCGGTTCCAGCAGGAACTATCATGTCACAAAATTTTGCAATTCCGTTTGCTCCTAAACCAACAATTTCTTTCATGAGCTTATCTGCATTCTCATTGCTTTCAGCTGGAAATTGCATTAAGATGTCGGCTACTCTGGTATCCAGTGTTCTTTTGTCCTGACTAAAAGCTGGGACAACAATCATAACCGTTAGTAAAACGGTCAATATATTTTTGAAAAGATTTTTCATATTTCTTTCTTTATCGTTTTTGAAAATAATGGGATTAGATTTTCCACTCAGCACGCATTGGCTGGTTAATGAGTTTGTTTGCTTCGTCGTCATTAATGAACTCCTGTTTTACAGGATCAAATTCTAATGTACGACCAAGGCGTAGGGCAATAACTCCCATGTTCACAATTGTAGCTGAGCGATGTCCGTTTTCTTCATTCAATGCAAATTTCTTGCGGGTTCTTACAGATTCACTGAATGTTGTTATTTGTGGTTCTGGATCTGGCATTGTGTCAATCAACTGCTTCAGATTTGGAATGGTTGATTTGAAACCATTGTAAATCTTACCATTTGGACCTTCGATGTAAGCTGCATTCTGATCTTTGTTTTCTCCATCAAGAACAATCTGGCAACCATCAGCATAAGTGTATGTAATTTTTCTCCAGGTTCCAATTGCATCGTAATGCTGCTGAGGAGCGTCAACTTCAACTTTAACTGGGCTATCATTATCTTTCCCTAAGAAATACTGAACAGGGTCAATGTAATGCTGTCCCATGTCTCCAAGGCCACCACCATCATAATCCCAATATCCACGGAAAGTACTATGCGTACGGTGTTTGTGGTATGGTTTCTCAGGTGCAGGTCCCAACCACATATTGTAATCTAACTCTTGTGGAACTTGTTGTGGTTGTAGATTTGTTTTTCCTACCCAATAAAATTTCCAGTTAAATCCGGTAACTCCACTAATGGTTACTTTTAGTGGCCATCCTAAAACTCCACTTTCAACCGCTTTTTTAATTGGCTTAACAGGAGTATTTAGTCCATAAAAATTGTCTTTAAAACGGAACCATGTATTTAGTCGAAACATACGTCCGGTAGCATTAATTGCTTCAACAACTCTTTTCCCTTCACCAATAGTCCGGGTCATTGGTTTTTCACACCAAACATCTTTTCCAGCTTGGGCAGCCATAACCGACATAATTCCATGCCAATGAGGAGGAGTGGCAATATGCACGATATCTATTTCAGGACGTTGTAGTAATTCACGGAAGTCAGCGAAACCTTGAACTTCAGGTTTAACTTTTTTAAGAGTTTCGTTTAGGCGGTTTTTATCCGCATCACAAACTGCAAGTAAACGAGTCCCTTCATAAGGAATATGTCCTTTCCCCATTCCTCCAACTCCAATAATTGCTTTGGTTAGCTGATCACTTGGTGCAAGGAATCCATTGCCTCCCAATACATATCTTGGAATGATTGAAACTCCAGCTGCAGCAACGAGTGATTTCTTCAAGAAATCGCGACGGTTGTTGTTAGTTTTACTAGTCATACAAATTTATTTTGAATATTTATTGTTGGTCTGATTTTCAAAAGAAAGATACAAATAAATGAGCAGCAGTATAAAGACAGGGGTAACAAATGGGGTAACGCTTTAGAAAATGTTATTAGAATTGCAGTTTTCTTGGATTCTCAGATATTTAGATTTGCTGAAAAAAATTAGACAATATGAGAAGGATTATGCTGACTGTCTGTTGTATATATTAATTCGGGAGTCCAGTTTTCTGAATATCTAGCAATAAATATTAATACTTTTCAGAATTTGAAAGAGTGATTTCTTTAAAATCTACAAGATAGTTCTCTTGGTACAATTCAAAATAGAGCTTAGCGAAATTGTCATAAACAGAACGGGCGAGTCCAAGTTTCCCTTGTTTGGTAAGTAGAAGTAATTTCTTTTGAAGCGCAGGTTCGTTAAGCGGGTCATTGATGCTGATTACTTCAGCCAATTCATAAAGCAATGATGCGTGTTTGTCGTTATCAAGTTCCTTAAACAGTGCAAGGCCTAATTCAATAATCTGATCACTCATGCTGCTGATGTATGGGTCAATCCATGACTCAGTCATGTTTGGGAAGAGGGTTCCTTTTTTAAGGATCGAAATTAATTCTGGTAAATCCTTAATGATTGTTTCATTGTCATTTGATTCTTTTAAAACATTGAGTTTTATTAGAGCCTCTGTGTAATCAGAGTAGCATGATTCACTAATTTCGATAACCCAAAATTTATCTTTAAATACCAGCTTAATATCAGAACAAGGTTCAAGAGCCGCTTTTAATTTCTGAATATTTGTTCCTCTTGTGTTTTTAACATTTTTAGGATCCATTCCTGGCCAGAGATACCCTGATAGTTTTACAGAACTAATACCTTTTTGGTCGTTGATACTGTGCAAAAAGATAAGTACGAAGAGCTGTTTTAATTTTGGTGAGAATTTTCGTGCTACATCGAGTCCTGAGTGATTAATGACCTGTAGGCCTCCAAAACAAAAGATCTTTTCATTAGCCTCAATTATACTTTTTGAGGGAGTAGATTTTTTATTCTTTTTTGTCGTTGCTCTTTTTTGTTTGTTTTTTAGTTTTCTTGAGTAAAGAAAGAATAGAATTGCAGCTGATGCAAGTATCGCAAAAATGAGTAATTTCTGCATCAACGATTTCGAATTTAAAGAATCTGATGATATGTTGTATTCTTCTCTAATCTCATCACTGTTAAGTTCCCGTTCCCATATTTTAATGTCACTTATGTAGCCCACAAAAAATTGTTCCCAAAGATTGCTTCCAATTAGCAAGGTGTAATCTGATTCTGCATAATTACTAAGCAAATCAACCTGATCAACTAGTTTGCCATTTACATAATAACGCATCCGGTTTTCAAATTCAGAATGAACCAGACTCACAAATGTCCATTGGGAAATAGGGATTTCAGCTTTTATTGAAGTATAATCCATAATGCCCTGCATCGTATAGGTTAATTGACCATTAAGGATTTTTAGCAATAGATTTTTTCCTTTACCAAGAATGCTATTATTGTTATTTCGTTTTGTAGGTTTTATCCAAGCTGTAATACTAAAATTTGATTTTAAGATTTCACGACTTTGTATGCCTCCATCAATGTATGCTTCTCCTGAAAAATAAGCAACAGAGCCTCTTTCCTTGTCAGCTACAATCTCAACGCCATTGTTTAGAATTTCATTTTTGTTATCACGTTTAAGGTTATCAATCTTTCCATCAAACGTGAAGTGATCACTAAGCTTATAATCAGTATCGAGTTTTAAAGCCTTAAATTCTTTCAGCTTATTTTTATTGGTAGGGGAGTCGAAAATTATATCGGGAGAAAACTGGTAGCCAGCTTTGTATGGACTTAATGAAACAACCATTGGAAAGCAGAAATGACCATTGGTTTTTCTTTCTGGGTATTCTTTCCATGAAACATCTGCAATCAATTGTTCTTCACAATGCACAACACCAAACATTTTTCTGCTGGAGTTTAATAGCTTAATCAATTTAATTGTTTCTGGTATTTGTTCTTTTTGAACTTCAATAAAATTGGGAAGTTTCCCTGTTTGTTCCCAAAGTTTAATAATTATTGAATCGGGAAAAGCATTTAAATTTTTCAGCAGTAGTAACTCATTTATTGTAAACCTACTATGATCAATGGAGTCTATTTCTTCACTAGAATTTATACTAAACGTGTCTAAATCATCAAAGCTAATCGTTACTAGTCCGAGTATTTCATCTTCCGAAATTGAGGCTTGTTTCTCTACTATGATTGGTATTTGTTTCTGCTTGGTTAATGTATGCTTGAGTAGTTTAATTTGATTTGAACTAAGTTCTGATTTAACTATAAAAGCGAGTGGAACTTGGGGGTCTATTTGGTTTAAATACTTTTCTGATAAGTTTTCAGCATGAACAAGCAAGTGTGATCTAAGACGTATCGTAGATTGAATGCTGTCGGATAACTCAATGTAATTTTGCTGTGCCTTAACAGGTATAGATATGCAAAGCAGGATTGAGATCCAGATTAGTTGGTATGTCAGTTTATTTTGTTTCAAATTGTCATCAAACTCAGAAAACCGCTTGAAGTTACAAAACTATTGAACCCCAATAAAAGAAATGGACTGGAATTGTCTTTTTTTATTGTGGGGATGGTATAATATCAGTTCAATATCTATCAAGAATTACCGTTCAGAAATTGTTTCAACTGAATTGAAAACACGTATAATATTTCCTCCCCATATTTTTAAGATGTCTTCCTTACTATAGCCTCTTTTTAAAAGTTCAAATGTAATGTTTGGGAACTGGCTGACATCTGCACAGTCAGCTAAACCACCACCACCATCAAAATCACTACCAATGCCAACATAGTCAACACCAACCAAATTCACCACATAATCAATATGATCAACCAAATCGGCAACAGTTGGAAGTTGATCCTGATAATTATTCTGAAGAAAATCCCAATTGTCATTCATTTCTTGGATTTCAGCTTTGCTAAGGTTATTCCGGTTCTTGTATTGACGATCAATTTTCTGGTAAATCTGATATCTCATTTTAGTTGTATCAGGCTCCTTCACATACACATCAAGTAAACAAATTTGGATAACTCCACCATTATCAGCCAGCTTGATAAGCATCTCATCGCTCATATTACGATCATGATTACATACTGAGCGAACACTCGAATGAGAAGCAATTATTGGGGCTTTGCTAAATTGTACGATGTCGTAAAAAGATTTATCAGAGGCATGAGACACATCAATCAGCATTCCCAGACGATTCATCTCTGCAATAACATCCTTGCCAAATTCGCTTACTCCATTGTGCTCCGGAGTTTCAGTATCGCTGGAAGAATCACAAATATCGTTGTGAGACGAATGACAAAGGGTGATGTAGCGAACACCACGCTTGTAAAACTCTTCAATACGACTTAGGTCTTTCGCAATTGGAAAACCATTCTCCATTCCAATGTAGATGGCTCGCTTTCCTTTTTTCTCAATCTTTGACAAATCACCTGCAGTTAATGCCAGTTCAGCAATATTTGCATTCTGATTCACCATTGAGTGAATAGAGTCAATCATTTCATGTGCAGCTCTGTACGCCACTGTGTAGTTGGTTTTTATACGTGGTTTTTGCCCTGTAAATACAGCAAAAAACATAGCATCTAAGCCACCTTCTTTCATGCGCGGCAAATCAACACGGCTTTTCGGAGCTTCATGCTTTTTACTGATATCAAAATCAGTTTTTAATAATGCCCAAGGAGTATCACAATGTGTATCTACTGTTAGTGCTTTTTCATGAATGTTTTGAGCTTTCTGCCAGAGGGCTTTGTCTTTCTTTTGGCAAAAGATTGTTGTTGAGATCAATAGGCAGGTAATTAATAATATGCTTCTTTTCATTTCAGATAGATATTTAATCATTTTCCTTTAAAAGGACACTGGCAAACTAAAACAATTTGCCCGTGAAAATACAAAAACTCTTATATAATAGGGTGAGTTCCATTTTTAAGAAATAGTGAAGTTCAATTGTATTTTATTATTCGATAAGTTTCAAAGATTACATTTATAATATTTGAGCTATATAGTTGACTTCTGTATATTTGTAAAAAATTGATATATGAAAGATATTTCAAAAGAGTTAATTGGAGCATCTGCAATCCCTATCATTTTGTCTGTTTTAAAAAATGGAGATAATTATGGGTATGAGATTGTGCAGAAGGTAAAAGAGATTACTGAAGGGAAAATTAAATGGAAAGAAGCTAGCATTTATCCGGTTTTAAAGAAATTGGAGAATAATGGAATGATTAAATCGTATTGGAAAGTTGAAGAAAATCAAAGGCCCAGAAAGTATTACACATTGTTGGCTGATGGCAAGAAGCAGCTTGAACAAAACATGCAGGAGTGGACTCTTGTACATTCATTATTTGGTAAACTCTGGAATCTCGAATCCTGAAAGCTTGTTCAATGGAAAAGTATGTTGAATTCAATTTGGATGAACAGCTTGAGAGTTGGGTATGCCAAATAGAATTGAAACCTTCAGTGAAAAAATCGAATACTGGGGAGTTAAAAAGTCATTTACAGGAGATGTATAGTGATTTAATCCAGTCTGGATTGGAGGAGCCAGAAGCTTTCTTTATTGCTTCAAGAAGGTTGAGTGAAAAGTATGGTTTCCGAAATGATTCAACTGAAAAGAAAGAAGAGAAACTACGAATTGGTAGGTCATTAAATATATTAGGAGGAATATTAGCTTATTATCTTTTGTATTTCTTTACTAAATCAACTGCACGAGGTCTCTTGTGTATTTTCTTGTATTTTGACATCAATGGCGAGGCTGCAACCGGCTGGTATAATCGATATTTTTTTACAATTCAATTCATACTTTTTTTATTCTTTGTAAGGATATATTTTCTTGAAAATAAAACGATTTCTTTTATTGAGAAGATAAAAATTAGATCGAAGCATGCACTGTTGATGCTTCTTTCAACCATTTTCTTTGCAATATTAGATGTGAGTCTTTTGCCAGTAGTAAAGTGGTACATAAGACATGATAGATATAGTTTGACTCGATATTGGAATGCTGAAATTATATTTCTGTATAGTTTTCCATTATTGATTTGCATAGCTTTTGTTGCGATATATGCTATATATTACAAGAGAGTTGGCAAATAAAAATTAAGAAGCAGAAGGTCTAAATGAAAAAAGATATTGAGTTTAATTCGCAGATTGAAGTTGCTCGTTGGGTAGAAAGTATAGAGCTTGAACCTTCGGTGATTAATTCAGATACAGAAGAGCTCAAAAGTCATTTGTTAGATATAATTGATGATTTAAAAGGGATTGGATTAAATGATGAAGAAGCTTTTTTAATTGCTTCTAAAAGATTAGGTGATTCTTCGGAATGGGGTGATGATTATTCAGAAGCCAATAATTCATTTATTCAGATGAGAAGATCATTAATAATTCTATCTGGCGTATTAGGCTATTATATCCTTTATTATTTCCTAAGATTTTCAACAATGTCATATTTCCTCTATTCGTTAGCACATAAACTAAATGGTTATGCAGTTTGTGAAAAGATTAATGACATACTTTTAATCGTTCAATTGATTCTGAGTTTATTTTTTATTTATGTTTTCTTCTTTGGGAAGAAGATTATTGCTTTTATCGAAGGTGTGCGGTTAAAACCTATAATTGCAATTGTATTTTTAACGATTGCTATTGTTTTAGGGGGACTTAATATTCTCCTAACCCGTTTCATTCGATTTTTTGAGATTCAAGGTAGGAGTCATCTATTTCATGATGTATATCGTTACTTTGAGTTTTCTTTCCCTTTTATCTTTTGTTTAGGCTTTGTTTTATTGTACTATAAGTATTCTAAAAAAGTCAGGATTTAGTTCTCGTTCAGTGTGTTTTAGTGTGAGTACTACTTGTTTTTAATTTTCGATATGAATTTTATTTCAAGTAATTTCAATAGCAATCTTTTTTAAATCTTGCCCCGAAAAGTTACCAGAACTCATGATTAATAGGTTTTTATCGATCCAGTTAATTGCTTTTATTTTTTCAAATAAGAGATTGGAGTCTGTGAAAACTTCCAATTTTTCATTTCCAAAAGCTGATTTTACGTCTTCTCTGGTGATTGGTTCAAGTTGTTTGTGTTCAATGGTTTTTGGATCAAAAAAGACAAAAGCCTGATCGGCCGCATTCATGCAGCTTTCATATTGAGGAAGGAAATCTTTCTTAAGTGAACTAAAAGTGTGTAATTCCATTACAGCAACGAGTTCGCGGTTTGTGAATTGTGATTTTACTGCTTCGGTGGTTGCTTTAAGTTTTGAAGGTGAATGGGCAAAGTCATAAAAAACAGTGCATTTCTCATTTGTCGAAAGTGTTTCAAGTCGTCTTGCCGCTCCTTTAAATTGAGTCATTGCCTGATAAAATTGCGCATCAGAGATTCCAATTTCATTGCATATCAATTTGGCTCCGGATATATTTTCCAGGTTGTGTTTCCCAAAAACCTGTAACCTAATTTGCCGATCTTCAAATCTCAAATAGCTAGTGCCATCATTAACTAACGAATCATGTTTGTGATAAGTTATTTGTTTGATGTCTGGTCTAACTTGTTTTGAGATCTTTTGTAAATGCTCGTCTTCATCAAAATAAATCAATGTGCCATTTTCTTCAATTTTATCTGCAAATATTTGAAATTGATCTACATATTTCTCAAAGGTTGGAAATACATTAATATGATCCCATGCGATTCCACTAATCAAGGCTATATGTGGATGGTACAAATGAAATTTTGGACGGCGGTCAATGGGGGATGATAAATATTCATCGCCCTCAAAAATAGCAATCTCAGCTTCTTCTGATAAAGAAACCATGGTGTCAAAACCCTCTATTTTTGCTCCTACCATGTAATCAAAGTTGAGCTCATGGTATTTCAAAACATGCATAATCATGGAGGTGATTGTTGTTTTTCCATGACTTCCACCAATTACAACCCGCTTTTTAGTTTTGGTTTGCTCATAAAGATATTCTGGATAAGAATAGATTTTTAAACCTAGCTCTTGAGCTTTTAATAACTCTGGATTATCCGGACGGGCATGCATCCCAAGTATTACAGCTTCAATGTTTGTAGTCAATAACTCTGGATGCCAGCCCATTGTTTCAGGCAAAAGATTGTGAGAATCGAGTCTGCTACGTGAAGGTTCAAAAACTTCATCATCACTTCCTGTAACTTTAAAACCTTTTTTATGTAGTGCAATGGCAAGGTTGTGCATCGCGCTGCCTCCAATTGCTATAAAATGTATGTGCATGGTATTTTTATTGTAGTTAGTCCGAAAATAGGAAAAGATTGTGTGATTAAAAATATACAGTCCCGCTAAGCCGGAATGTTTGGTATGAATAATCTTTAATGCCGGTTTGGTATTCGGCTTTTAAGAGTACTTTTTCAGCTTGATATTCTATTCTGCTCCTGTAAATGATTGGATCGTTATAGCCAGATTGTCCAATAAATTCGTAGGCATCATAGCCCAAATAGCCAGCAACTTCTTGTGCTATGGAGAACTTATTTCTTTTCAGTTTTAAGCCTATTTCAGTAAGAGGGCCTTCGTCCTGAGCCATTTCAACTTTATTGGTTTGCCAAATATACCAGCCAAACATTCCAGCGATACGAATTTCGTCAAAAATGAAATTTTTTAGTTGAATGCTTTTCCCAGATGATAAATACATAAAGCTGATTGGTGCATCGATGTAACGTCCGTGAGTGACGATTCCAGTCGTTAGGCTCATGCTGTAGTTTAGTACTATGTCAGGTAATTTTGGGTGATCTTTCAAAAGTTGCAAATAAGTGCTGATCCATAGATCTCCCTGGTGAGTAATCCAACCTTCATCATCGTAATATATTTGTCGTTCATCTCTAACCTTGTTGGTCATCTTAAAGGTTTCTGTTGGATTTCCCCAAATTTCAACTAACACTTTTTCAGGTGCAATATTCCATTTCAGGTTGAAATAGCTATTGTATCCCTGATCTCCAGTCATCAGATGAATGTCAGTACCAATTTCCAATGAATGTTGATTTTGCAATGTCCCATAGTTCATGCGTGGAACGGGTAGGGCATTGGCCCCAAGTTTGCCGGGGGCAATCATTAGCCACTTACTCACATGAACACTTCCATAATCTGTCCAATCTGAATAATCTCGGGTTTGTGCATTTAATCCAAATGCGGTGAATAGAAGCCAAATAAAGGAAGCATTTTTTAGAAATCTATTTGTTATGAAATTCATTCTCTCTAAACTTTTGAGGTGAAGTATTATAAAACTTTTTAAAAACCTGGGTGAAATATTGATTTGATGAAAAGCCACACTCATATGCAATTTCAGTTATTGTTTTATGCTTTTCAGTAATTATTAATTCTTGAGCTTTCTTAATCCGAAGTTGACTTAAGTAGTTGGCTGGTGTTGAGTTCGTGATTTCATGGAAATACTTTGAAAACTGCGTGGTTCCAAGCCCACAGTAATTCGCCATGTCAGCAAGCGTCCATTGCTCTATCAACATTTCATCGAGATTACCAAGAAAAATTTCAACACTTCGTTTACTTTGAATTAATGAGTCACTTAGCTCTGGCTTTTCATGCGTGAACAGTTCCAGAAGCTGAATAAATAATTCATTAATAAGTATCTTAATTTTTGAATCCAGAAATTTTCGGTCGTTGTGCTTTATGAGTTTTCCAATTTGTACAAAACAGTCTTTTATTGATTGCCCAACCTTCCAAACCGGTTGTTCATTTCTTCGTAAAATGTCAGTAAGTTCGGCCAGGTCTTCTTTTTTTAAGATGATCCAATCAGGCCATCTCCATTCCTGATGCGGCTGCCGCACATCTACATCAATAATAAACCAATGAAGTTTACTTGGACTGATAAGTGGACTTCCTAATCTGTGCGGAATCCAGGGACGAGTGATTGTAAGTGTGTTTGGAGTTAACTGATATGTTTTATTATTCAAATCAAAATCCAATGAGCCAGATTCCAACAGGCAAATCTCAATTCCTTCATTACGGTGAAAATCTAATCCCCATTTCTGTGTTGTTTTTGCATTCCAGTAGCCAACACTTTTAACATTGCTCAATTCATCATCTTCCAGGCGAGTTCCCGGATAAGTGTCTCTGGCAAGCGTATGTAGTTCAATCTCTTTTTCCTGCCAAGCTGTCTCTAAAGGAGTGCATGAATCGGGATTGTGAATTCCGCCATCATTTTCAATATAAGAAATATTGGTTCTCATTAGTAGGTTTTTATGAGTTGTAAAATTACACAGTGTGAAATAATGAAATATTTTTCAGAAACTAAAATCTATTTTTGTGATGTGAATTTTTCTAATATCAATAAAACTTAAACGATGGCTATAAAAGTTGGATGTTTTGCATTAATAAGTCCTTTTAGTACACTCGAAACTCAGCTAGATCAGATTAAACAAATGGGCTTTAGTTGTGGTGATCTTACTGATAATTCGGATGGTGCTTGCCTGGGAGCTGAGTATGGTTTTACTGCTTTGGCTAGTCTGGATGCCAATCCTTTTGATATAAAACGCATGTTTGAAAGGCGGGGGCTTGAGCTTTCCAGCGTTTGTGCGCATGCCAATTTGCTTGATCCCACTGCCCCTTCACGTTATGGTACTTCTCAAATAATTAAGGCGGTGAAACTTGCAGGGGCAATTGGAGTAAAACATGTTATTACTTCTGAAGGAGACCCGAAAACTGATTTCGGCAAGTCGCTTTCTGATGCTGAAGCCGTTTTTACAATTGCAGAGAAACTTTATGAACCGTTAAAGTTTGCAGAAGATTATGGTGTGAAAATATTAATTGAACCTCATGGGCATGTTTCAGATTCTGTAGATTTAATGGGTGAAGTTCTTGATAAGTGTAATTCGGATGCATTGGGGATTAATTTAGATACCGGAAATCTTTGGCTTGGAGGAGGCGAGTCTCTAGAGATGATTGAAAAGTTTGGTTCAAAAATAGAGCATGTTCATTGGAAAGATCTTCCTGCAGAAATGATTGAAAAGAGAGGAACTGAATTTGGATGCGGCATGTCGCTTATTGCCCTTGGTGATGGCGTAATTGATATTGAAGCAATCTATAAAGCTCTGGTAAATGTAGGTTTTGACGGTTATTCAACATTGGAAATAGCTGGAGAGGAAGCTGTCTTGAAAAGCTTTGAATATCTTAAAAAGCTTGGTGCAGAATAATTTAATGTTTAAGATGAAACGAGTAACAACTTTCTTATTTTGCTTTTTGATTCTGGTAAATATTGTACTTGCCCAGGAGAAAATCAATCTGTTACTAATTAGTGGTAATAACAATCACAATTGGGAAAAAACAACCCCAGTATTAAAATCTATTTTGGATGAAAGTGGTCTGTTTAAAACTACAGTTACTGAAAAGCCTGACACACTTAATAATAAAAGTTTAAAACGATTTAAGGTTATCTTGAGTAATTGGAATAATCTACAAAATGGAGGGAACTGTGCTTGGGGCAAAGCAACAAAAAAAGCAGTGCTTCAATTTGTAGAAAAAGGAGGTGGTTTTGTCTTTGTGCACGCAGCATCTGCAGCGAATTATGATTGGCCAGAATATCAGAAGTTAGCCGGGGCAACCTGGGGGGCAAATACAAAGCATGGGAAAGTAGCACCCTTTGAAGTGCAAATAAGTGGTGTAAATCATCCCGTTACAAAAGGGATGAGCAACTTTTGGATAAGAGATGAATTGTGGGTAGGTATGGATAATTTCAAAACCTGCAATATTTTGGCTGAAGCTTTTGCTCCTGATGATAATAATGGTAGCGAGGAAATGGAACCCGTAATTTTTGAAAGGAAATATGGGAAAGGTCGTTCGTTTTATTTGGTTTTGGGTCATGATGAGAAGGTGATGAAAAATCTTGGATTTCAGACTTTACTTTTGAGAGGTGCTGAGTGGGCTGCAAGAGGAAAAGTAACTCAGGAAATTCCAGTAGAACTTAAAGAAATTGATACTAAAAACGGCCAATTACTGAAGTGGGAGAAGAAGAAAAATTCGTTGGCTTTGCAAATCAATGATCAGATAGTATGGCAATATAATTTTAATAAAGTTGAAGGTAAACCTTATTTTCATCCTTTGTCAACTGTGGATGGTACTGAGCTGACTTGGCTGCGACCTGAAGATCACCCATGGCACAGAGCGGTTTGGTTTTCATGGAAGTATATCAATGGAGTGAATTATTGGGAGGAAGATCGTAAGACTGGTAAATCAGAAGGTATTACCAAACTTAAGTCGGTTGATTATTCTGTGAATGATGACTTTGAAGCTGATTTCAAATTAGAGATTGCTTATCATGCTCTTGGGAAGGATGATTTATTAAAAGAGAAACGGTCAATTCACATATCTTCACCTGATGAAAATGGCAATTACTTTATGGATTGGGAATCTGTTTTTACAGTCTTAGTCGATGAAGTAACTCTTGACCGAACTCCTTTGGCACATGAGCCAAATGGTAAATCATTTGGAGGTTATGCCGGTTTTTCTGCTCGACTAAATAAAAACCTATGGGATGTAAAAGCTGTAAATGATAATTTTGAAAATGGAGAGTTGCACGGTAAGGCATCAAAATGGATCACATATGATATGAAAGACCTAAAAGGTCAAAATGTATCTGTTACCATTTTTGATCATCCACAAAATTTACATCATCCGAACAAGTGGTATATAACTACATCAACAAATCATCCATTCTATTATTTCAGTCTGGCAATGCTCTTTGATTCAAAACTAACACTAAGAAAAGGAGAGCAAGTACATTTGAAATATCGGTTGTTGGTAAGTCCAACTCAAGTAGATCAGCAATTAATTAAGCTTAATTGGGAAAATTTTAAAAACAAATAACGATGAAGAATAATTTATCAAGAAGAAATTTTTTAAGGAATTCTGCATTAATTACTGGGGGTGTAATTGTTGCTCCCACTATTTTACCATCATGTGCCAAAGGTGCGAATGATCGCATTCTGGTAGGTCATATTGGAGTGGGCAGCATGGGTAGTGCTGCGTTGAAAAGTTGGTTTATGAATGTAGATGGAGCATATAATGTGGCAACTTGTGATACTTTTTTTGAACGCAGATTGGGCACATCACAATATGTGAACAGAACCTATAAAGAGAAAGGAATTAATGCACCGGAGTGTAAACCATATCTTGACATGGATGAGCTTTTGGATAGAAGCGATATTGATGCCGTTAATATTACTACTCCCGATCATTGGCATGTGCCAGCGGCAATAAAAGCAGCCAGAGCAGGTAAACATGTTATGCTTGCAAAACCACTTGGGTTGAGTTATCCAAATTTCAAAATACTTGATAAAGAATTGAAGAAGAATGATTTGCGTTTCCATTACGGAACTCAGCAGCGAGCATTGAGTCATATGCAATTAGCAATTGGATTGATAAAAGAAGGAAAGATTGGTGAAATTGATCGTGTGGATGTTTGGGCTCCTGGTGGGGGTGAAACGAAATCGCCTCAATGTAATATAGCCGCCGTGCCTGATGGGTTTGATTATGAAAGATGGTCTGGACCAGCACCCATGAATCCTTATTGCCCTGAACGCGTGACAAATCAAGGTTCCTGGTTTCAGTGGGATTATAGCATTGGATTTTTGGGCGGATGGGGTGCACACCCACTTGATATTATGGTTTGGGGAGTAAAAGATTTAATGAATTGTGAATATACGTGTGAAGGAACTGGTGCATACTTCGCACCTGGAGGACTGTATAATAACATCAACTCATGGGATCTTCAATTTGAATTTAAATCTGGATTGAAAATGAGATTTGTGGAAACTGGAGTGGCTAAAGAAAAAGATATTTGGCATTACAGGAAAGTTAAAGATGGCAATTCTACTACATTCTTTGGAAGTAAAGGCTGGATTTCTGTTGGAAGGGGAAGCGCTGAATCAAATATTCCAGAGATACAAAAACAATTTGACCAATTGAGGGATAAGAATGGTAATTTGAAAAGTGATGCTTATCGTATTGGACAATATTTTATTGATGTCATTAAAGGAACAATTGAAGAAACTAATCCTTACGATGAAGCTGTCATGTCAGACTGCATTAGCCATATGGGAAATATTGCAATTCGTACAGGCAGGAAAATTACATGGAACCCTATAAAAGGGGAGGTAATGAATGATCCTGATGCCAACAAGTGGTTTGTTCGAGAAATGCGAGAGCCTTTTAAAGTATAACTAGTAAATCTAGTATTGAATAAAGCCACTTTGATTTCTCATTGTGGCTTTTCTTCTTGATATAGTATAAAGTTGCAATAAATGTGAAAATAGTATTATGCCGTGCAAGGTAAATACTTCCGTAGGAATGTAATTGTTTCTATTTTTAGAACATTAAAAATAGTTTTTTGGATGAAGAATACTAGAAGAGATTTTATAAAAAATGGATTGCTTGTTTCGGCAGGAGTTGTCACCTTACCAACCTTCTTTTATGCATGTAAAAGTGGAACTGTTCTGGATAAAATAAATGTGGCTCACATTGGTGTCGGACGAAGAGGATCACAGCTTGCAGCCAATTTTCTTCAACGCAATGAACATGCTCGAATTGTAGCTGTTTGTGATGCCTTTCGAGACAGACGTGAGAAAGTAGCTGGGGTTATTAATCGTTTTTATGCTGATTTAGAAGGCCGAAAAGATTATAATGGTTGTCAGACTTTTGCTGATTTTAGGGATGTTCTGAAGCGTGATGATGTTGATGCAGTTGTTATTGCAACTTGTGATCATTGGCATGCCCATATTGCTATTGAGGCTGTGAAAGCCGGGAAAGCAATTTATGTCGAAAAACCGTTGGCGTTAGCTCATGAATGGGGCAAAAAGCTTCGAAAAGTTGTTCGGGAAAATAATACAGTGCTGCAGTATGGTACTCAGCAGCGATCAAATAAAAACTTTAGGCTTGCTTGTGAATTGGCAGTAAATGAGACTTTCGGAAAAATTGAACGAGTTAATGCTTGGTGTGGAAGTGGCAAAGGACGTTCGGCTGATTTTAAACCAGAGCCTGTACCAGATGGATTTGACTATGACAGGTGGATTGGCCCAGCACCAATGAGTCCATATTCTGGGAGTAGAGTGACTCCTCAAGGTTCATTTCATATTTACGATTATTCCATTGGTTATTTGGGTGGGTGGGGAGCTCATACTTTAGATATTGCCCAATGGGGACTTGGGGCTGATAATTCTGGGCCAGTTGAATATACAGGCATTGGAGGCTTCTTTGAGAAAGAGAATTTCTACGATAATATAAACGACTGGGATTTGCATTGCAAATATGAGAATGGAATTGATATGCATTTCTTTTCCGTGGAGAATGCAGATAAATATGTAGACTATACAGAAATTAAAGATCATGGAACTACATTTTTTAGTAAAGATGCGTGGGTAAGTGTTGGGAGACATGGAGTTCAGGCTTCTGATCCAGATATTCTGAAGCATACTTTTTCTTCAGATGATAAACGTTTATATGCCAGCAATGATCATCAGTTGAACTTTTTGGAATGCGTAAAATCAGGCAAGGATCCAATTTGTAATATAGATTCTGCGGTAAGATCAGATACCATTTCGCACCTGTCGGATATTTTTATCCGTTCAGGGGAAAGTAAATTACAATGGAATGCACAGAAAGAAGAGCTAATAAATCCAACAGAAGAAATGACCAATATGCTTGATAGGGATTGTCGGAATCCTTGGGTGATTTAAGCGAAAAATATATAGATGTTAAAGGTGGCTGCTCTGATTGAAGTGTGGCCATTTTTAGTTTTAATTAAAAAATGACACCTTCGCAGGCACTATTTGGAGTAATTAAAGCGATTGAATATGAAGTTGATTCCGATACATGCCGGGCATTTTTCCTGTGATGGAGGCGCACTGTTTAGTGTAATTCCAAAACCGCTTTGGTCAAAAGTTTATCCAGCCGATAAGAACAATGTTACACAGCTAACCTTGCGTTGCCTTTTAATTGATCAGAGTGAACGTAAGATATTGATTGAAGCTGGAGTGGGTAATCATTATCCGGAAAAAATCAGGCAAAATAATGGGCATCGTGAAACGGAAGCACTTCCAAAATCATTGGCTGAACATGGATATTCTGCTGAAGATATAACGGACGTTTTGTTTACACATCTACACTGGGATCATTGCAATGGGGCTGTTTTGAATGATGGTGGAGAATTAAAATTACTTTTCCCAAATGCTACACATTGGTGTAGTAAAACACAGTGGGAGCATTCTAAAATTTCCAATGTTCGGGAACAGGCTGCCTACTATCCGGAAATTCTCAACTTTTTGAAAGAAGAAGGAAATATGCAATTGGTTGAAGAGAGCTGTGAGTTATTTCCTGGAGTGAGCGTTAGAATGTACGATGGACATACCCCCGGACAAATGATTCCTTTTATTGATTGTGATGGAAAAACCTACGTTTACATGTCTGATTTTATTCCTACAAAAGCCAATATTCCAATTGTGTGGCTGGCTTCGTATGATTTATATCCGGTGACGGCTATGGAAGAAAAAGAGGCTTTTTTGAAAGAAGTAGTTGAAAAGAATTACATCCTCTTTTTTGAACATGATTTTTATACTGAATGTGCAACCGTCGAAATGGGGAAGCGGGGTTATGAGGTGAATGAAAGTTTTTGTCTATAAATATCCGTTTTCTCCGAACCAATCAAGTGCATCTTTTATTGCAGTTTCAATTGGCGTTTGTGGAAGCTGAAGTTCCTCAATCGCTTTTTTGTTGGAGTAATAGTTTTCAGCAATAAGTAATTTGGCATTTACCCGATTGATTTTTGCTGGAGAGTTCCCAATTTTTTCATAGGTATTTCCTGCGCGTCCTGCTGCTGAAACAAAGGTTTTGGGGATTCGAATTAACTGTTTTGGTAAGCCACAGACTGCTTTCATTTTTGAGAAAAATTCATAGTAGCTTAAGTTTTCATTCGCTAATAAATAGCAAGATCCATTTTCCCCTTTCTCAATTGCGCTAACAATTCCAGATGCAACATCTTCAACATGAATGAAGTTTTTTCCACCGGGAGGACAAGGCATCCATTTTTTGTGAGCCATCAAAAGCATTTGTCCCGAACTTGGTTTGGCATCATATTTCCCGAGCATAAAAGTTGGGTTTACAACAACTGCAGGAAATTGGTGCTCCTTTGCGAAACTCAAAACCAGCTTTTGAGCTTCGTATTTACTCCGCATGTATCCCGATTTTAATTGTGCTTCAGTGATTGGTGAATTTTCATCACCAGGAGATTCTATTGATCCCGGAGCAAAAGCATTCGCAGAACTAACAAAAATGAATTTTTCAATTCCGGCTTTAAGTGATTCTTCAAGCAATAATTGAGTTGCTTCAATATTGATTTCTTTGTAATGCTCAAAATTGTTTGGCCATTGTGATGTATTTGCAGCAGCATGAATGACTATTTTGCAGTCGCTCAAGGCATTGCGGATGTCATCCGAGCTCAGTAGGTTTCCCTTAAATAGTTCAACATTTGTATTTTGAATCGAAAGTAAATTACTTCCTTCGCGAACCATGGCTTTGGGAGTATAATTTTGCTGAGCTAATTCTCTGATCAGGTTGCTACCCAATAGTCCGTTTGATCCGGTAATGAGTGTTCTCATTTTATTAGACTTTTTGATTCCCGTTTAAAAATTGATGTGCCAACAAAGATGCGAAAGTTTTCTGGAACCGATCGGATGAAGAATGCATTGAGTTGATTCATAAATCCAGGAATGATGACGGATTTTCCCTTCATCAGTTTTTTCAACGCAATCTGTGCAATTCGTTCGGCAGACATGATTGAAAGTTTGATGTAGAAGGTTTGGCCATTGATTCTCGTACTAACATCCGAGTTCGTCATTATCGGGCCGGGGTTTAAAACACTAACTGTAATATTTGAATCTGCCAATTCAGCTTCTAGTCCTCTTGTAAAATGATGAATGAATGCCTTTGATGCTGGGTAAATAGTTTTGTATGGAACTGGAGAAAAGGCTGCCAGACTGGAAACGTTTAGAAGATAAGCTTTGGTTTGTGATTGTAGATTTGGAAGCAATAAACGCGTTAGCAATGTCATTGCTCTGATGTTTAATTGAATCATACTATCCAGATAATCAATTGGGGAATCTGTAAAAATTTGTGTACCCCCAATACCTGCATTATTAATAAGCATATCAATCAAATACTTTTCATTTATGGACTGTGCAAGTTGTTCAACTGTTTTGCGATCAGTTAGATCAATTTCATAACAAAAAACACGGATTGGATAATTGGATTCCAGGTCTTTGCAGAGTTTATCAAGATTCTCATTGGGTAGTGCAATCAGGATCAAGTTCATCTTACGTTTGGCACATTCAATTGCAAATTGTTTCCCTAAGCCTTTGCTCGCTCCAGTAATAACGGTATGAAGTAGTTTTTTTTCTGTCATTTTTTTTCTGTTTGGAACAAAGCATTAATCTGCATTATTCGGTCTTCATTGTTATTCAATATACGCTTGCAAAAATGAATTATTGTGGTTCTTCTGAAAGAGTACACTTGACTTAATACTGAACAATGTTGCAAAATTTCACATTCAAAGGTACGTTAATATATAAGTGCTTATAAAATAAATGACATGTGAATGGATTAAAAAGTTGCAATGCAATTCTTAAGCTACCTTGATCCTGCCGACTATGAAAAATGGAATTGGCTTCAACTTGTTGAATGTGAATTCTCTAAATAAGCGGAGAGAGGTGTTTTTTAGAATTAATAAATTGATGTCATGATGTGCTTACTACAGTTCAGTCTCATGCTATTACAATTCAGCTAATACATTCTTCAGTTTAAAAAGACTTGCTTGCTTGCTTTTAATAAAAGTTGTTGTTTTGCGATCATATTAAACATGAATGGTGCATTTGTGCATAGGAGAATTTACTGAATAAATGTAATTTAGGAAAACGAATCATGAGAAACTCGGACAAGAAAATATATAATATTGTCGTACTGTTTTTGGGTTTTATTCTCATTAATGGACTTCATTATTTGATTAAGAACTATGATCGTTCGTTTGAAGGAATTTGGGATTACAATAGTCGGGGAGTTTACTTTCACATTTTCTTCGTTTTAACGGGAATTGTATTTTGGAGAGTTGGTCAGTGGTTAGCTTATAAGCTTCAGTTATTGGTTTTAAAAAAATTGGAACAATGGCTGCGAATTATTTTGGGAACTTTGATCATTGTAGGATATGGAATAGGTGTTGCTATTGGATATGGTGCTCTGTATTATAATCTGTTTTATCAACTAGCAGATCAGGAAATAATGTGGAAAGATTATCAGATTTTTGATCCGGATTTTTCATTGATCATTCTCATTTTCTATTTTGTCATGGTTGGTTTTATCAATCTTGTATTTTATTTCCGAAACTGGAAAGAAGCTCAGATTTTAGCTGAGCAGCTCAAAAAAGAAAATATACAATCGAAGTATGAAGTACTGAAAAATCAAATTGATCCACATTTTTTCTTTAATAGTTTAAGTGTGTTGTCCTCACTGGTTCACAAAGATGCAAATCTGTCTGAAGAGTATATTTCCCAATTGTCAAAGATGTATCGATACATTCTTGATGGGAAAGATCAGATTCTTGCTTCACTTGAAGATGAATTGAAGTTTTTGAACTCCTATATTTTTTTAATCAACGTGAGATTTGATGATTATATATGCTTTGAAATTGACATTGCTGAAGAATTGAAAGAAACGGTTTATCTTCCAAAAAATTCATTGCAAATGCTGGCTGAGAATGCCATAAAGCATAATCGCTTTGATAAAGATGATCCTTTGGTAGTGACTATCACGAATGAACAAGATCACATTACTGTTATTAATAATAAGAATAAAAGGAATTTACTTGAAGGTTCTTCGGGAATAGGTTTGGAGAATATCAGTAAACGCTATCGATTACTTGGCGATTATATGTTGTTAATTAATGAAACGAATGATTCATTTGCAGTTAAACTGCCTAAATTATTGAAAAGTGAAGCTATCCATTTTGATATTTGAAGATGAGCATCTTACTGCAGAAAGACTGGTGCAGCTGCTTGATAAATTAGATCTTGACTTAACGGTATTGGGAATTCTTAGTTCAGTAAAACAAGGCATTGAATGGTTTAAAACACAGGCTGTTCCTGATTTGATACTGATGGATATTCACTTATCTGATGGATCTTGCTTTGAGCTTTTTGATCATGTAAAGATTGATGTGCCGATAATTTTCACAACCGCATATGATGAGTATGCAATTAAGGCTTTTAAAGTCAATAGTGTTGATTATATTTTGAAGCCCATTGATTTTAAGGAGTTGAATTCTGCCTTTGAAAAATTTAAGAAATATAGAAATGAAACTGTACCAGGACAGTCACAGTTCTTTCAATCAATTTATCAGCAATTGAGTCGTGAAGGAAAATATAAACATCGGTTTTTGGTGAAAGTTGGAGAGCAGCTAAAGCGTATTGAGAGTAAAGATATCGCCTACTTTCAGTATGAAGAAGGTATGGTGTGGGCGAACAGTAAAAAGAACTTGAAATTGCCCATGGATTATTCGCTTGACCAGCTTGAAAAAATGCTAGATCCTAATCACTTTTTTAGAATTAATCGGAAGATGATTGTTGGTCTGGAGTCTGTAGAAAAAATACACACCTACTTTAATAGTAGATTGAAATTGCGCCTTGAGCCAGATTCAGGTGAAGAGGTAATTGTTAGTCGTGAACGTGTAAATGATTTTAAAGCATGGCTGGATAATTAGATTAAAATTCGTTGTCGGTTGCTTGATCAGGAGTAGGTGATCCAATAAATTATCAGTAATAATATAGGGTTGAAATTCAACAAAATAGTGACTTGCAGTAAGTGAGAATGGGATTGCTCATTCAAAAAATGAACAGATAGATTAGATACATCATAAACAATTAAACAATGATCAGAAAAATAGTTATTCAATTTGGATTGGTAATGCTTTGGTTTTGTTCTTTTTCTCAGAATGGGCAAGTGATTAAAGGAACAATTTCGGATGCAGTTACCCAAGCTCCATTGCCGGGAGCAACTGTTGTGGTTTTGGAAACAAACCCACAATTGGGAACCATTACTAACGAGAATGGACAATTCCGTTTGTGGAATGTAAAGCCGGGCAGGTACAGTATTATGGTAAGTTTTGTAGGCTATGAAAGTTTTCTGTTTCGGGAGATTCTTGTAGGCTCAGGAAAGGAAGTTATAATTAATGCGAGCTTAGCTGAAGTTTCTGAGCAATTGGATGAAGTTAAGGTGGTTGCCCGAACATCTAAGGAGCAACCAATTAACCGGATGGCTACCATCAGTGCTCGGCAGTTAAGTGTTGAGGAAGCCAATCGTTATGCAGGTGGTTTTGACGATCCGGCACGTTTGGCGGGTTCCTTCGCTGGTGTTGCTTCTGAGATTGGAAATAACGGAATTGTTATTCGTGGAAACTCACCCAGGAATATGTTGTGGCGAATGGAGGGAATTGAGATTTCCAATCCCACACACTTTGCAAATGTCATCTCTTTTGGAGCTGGAGGAACTACAGCATTATCGAGTCATGTACTTGCGAATTCTGATTTTTATACCGGTGCCTTTCCTGCTGAATATGGAAATGCGCTTTCGGGAGTATTCGATGTTCGATTGCGTAACGGTAATAACGAGAAACACGAACATGCTTTTCAGGCAGGAATAGTTGGAATCGATTTTTCATCAGAAGGGCCATTTCAAAAAGGAGGTGGCTCATCATATCTTTTTAATTATCGCTATTCTACTTTTGGATTGTTAGGAGGTTTAATTCCGGAGGAAGCCGGAAGTATTGGCTATCAGGATTTATCGTTTAAGTTAAATTTCCCGACTAAAGAGTTAGGTAACTTTTCATTGTGGGGAATTGGAGCTATTGATACACAGGATCGTGATCCTATTGAGGATATGGCAGATTGGGAAACTGTTCAAGATAAAGAAGGTTATGATTTGAATCTGATAAATGGGGCTCTTGGCATGACTCACAAAATCTTATTGAGTGATAAAACTTATTTGCATACTACACTGGCGGCTTCTGGAAATGGTATTGAAACTGAATATGATGAACTGGATGAAGATTTAAATCGACAGTTTAGAGAAAGTGTGGAGAATAAAACATGGAAATACACTTTGTCAAGCACACTAAATCATAAGTTTGGAAAAAATCATGTCAACCGATCAGGGATCATTTTGAATCAACATCATTACGATGTGTTTAATCGCGAAGCACAAAATCTTGGAGAACAACTTTCTGTTTTTACTGATGAAAAAGGGAATGCTTTTTCTGCTCAGGCTTTTACGCAATCAACTATTAAACTGAAGAATCAATTTGATTTAAATCTGGGATTGCATGTGCATTATTTTGGCTTGAATGAAGAATTGTCAGTTGAGCCAAGAGTTGGAATGAAATGGCAGATTAACCGCAAGCATTCTATTGGTGCAGCCTATGGATTAAACAGTCGGATTGAAATGATTGGTTTTTATTTGGCACAGCAAACTAGCCATTCAGGTATAGTGAGACCGAATAAGGATATGAAAATGACTAAATCACATCACTTTGGCTTGGCTTATGATGTCAATTTGAGTGATAATTCCCGATTGAAAATTGAACCTTATTTTCAGTATTTATATGATGTGCCAGTGGTTGATGGGACTTATTACTCACTACAAAATCTGGAATTGGATTGGTTTTTTAATGAAAAGCTGGTGAATGACGGAACCGGAACAAATATTGGTTTGGATTTTACGCTAGAGCAATTCTTGAAGAAAGGTTTTTACTATTTGGCAACGGCTTCCATCTTTGAATCAAAATATAAAGGAGGTGATGGAATTGAGCGAAATAGCTTGTACAATAAAAACTACATTTTGAATTTGTTGGCAGGAAAGGAATGGCAAGTTGGAAAAAATAAAGCCAATATCATGAGTATAAATGGGCGACTCAGTTTTCTTGGAGGTGATCACTATTCGCCATTATTGAAAGACAAATCAATCGCTAGAAATAAGTTGACATATGATTATTCACAAGCTTTCGAAAAGCAGGAAGATCCGGCAACTGTTTTGTCCCTAAGTTTTTCATATCGGAAGAATAAGAAGAACCATGCCAGTGTGTGGTCATTGCAGTTATTGAATGTGCTGGGGCATAAAGAATACCGTGATTATGAGTTCAATCTGAAAACAGGAATTCCTGAAAAGCAGTTTGATCAAATTATGGTACCGAACCTAAGTTATAAAGTTGAATTTTAATTTCTAAAAATAGAGACTAGATTCGAACTAATCTCTATTTTTGATTGCTTCTTATTGTTTGCTAATCTGTGCTTGCAGTTTCATCTTTAACTTTCTTAAACCACATTCGATCACCAACATTGTAGAAATTATCTTTTAATTCCGGAGAATTCGATAGTTGTTCTTGCGTGTATGGGAAGTGAGGGATTAGTAAATCATCTCCTTTATGCCAGTTTGCCGGAGTTAGAACCTTGGCCTCGTCAGTTGTTTTAAGCGCAATAATTATTCGTTTGATTTCATCAATGTTGCGACCAATGCTCATGGGATAAAAGTTGATTGAACGTACGATATTATTTGGATCGATAATAAAGACTCCTCTTACGTCTTTGGTTGTGCTGGTTGGTTCATGAAGCATACCATACTGTTTTGAAATACCATAAGCAGGGTCTTCAATAATTGGAAAGTCTATTTGCTGTGCTCCCCTGTTTTTGTAATCAAGTTCTTCAAGGTGTGCTTTCCACATTTTGTGTTGTGATATCTTATCTGTAGATATTATTGCTACTTTAATTCCAAGTTTTTCAAAATCGTTCTGGCAATAGGCTAATTCAAGAATCTCAGAGGAACATACTGGTGTAAAATCACGTGGATGACTAAAAAGGATTTTCCAGTTTTTGCCAAAGTTTTCCGGAAATGTGATTTCTCCATTAGTAGATGGAGCGGTGAATGACGGTGCTTTTGACCCAATTAAAGGGATTTTGTAATCTTTAGAAATGGCAGTTGCCATGATGAAAAATGATAGAATAAATGTCAATACTAAACTTTTCATGATTTTGTAATTTTAGAGAATGTTGTGTTGTTTATCTGTTTCATTCACGCCGGGGGAGAGACGATGTGTTCAGTTGCTTTTGAACAGAGTTGTTGCAAAATGCCATTGTTGTTGTTCTTGGGTAATACTAAGTCTCCGGAAGATTAATTTAGGGAGTTGATAAAACGGCTTTTATTTCCACGGGTTAAATGGACTACAAAACTAGACTATTGAAGATCTCAATGTGTATACTGAACAACATGTTTCCTTTTGTGCGGATTAACTTGCTTTATCAATTCGTGTTTTAATCGTCTTTATTATATCTTATAGTCACTAAAATCGATTTGCAAAAGGTAGATTTTACAAATTGCTACTTTCCAGAATGAAAACAGGAAGATAATAAATAAATACAAAAGCATCTTTTAATACTTATTAACATTAAGCTTGTTGTTTGTCTATTCTTTTGGTTTTTAAGAGCAACCTTTTGATGTTAAGTTACGTCTAAAACATGTCATTAATATTTATATCCATGAGTAGATTTCATAAAACAATTGGATGCTGTTTAATCACTCTATTCATTTTTGCTGCTTGTACAGATGATGAAAATCCATTGGACGAGCGGCTTGATTTATCTTCACTTTCAGAAAATGAGTTTGGTATTACTTCTAATGGGGAAGAAGTTCATCTGATTTTTCATGATTGTCAGTATAATCTACTGGAGTCGGTTAAAAAAGATGGAGATAAGATTGAAGTTGTCAAAGCTTTCAATAGTATGATGAAGTTGGCTTGCGTGCTTCGATACGATACTATTTCATTAGGACAACTTGAGAAAGGCGAATATCAGTTAGAGTATCTTTTAATTGATAGGAATACACATTTAACTGACAGTGTGTTTTTGAAAGAGACAAAATATTTTGAGGTGAAATAGGAGGCTAGGGATCTTATCGTTTAAAATGATCAGATCCTTGGTTCGTATTATATTCCACTAGTAGTGAGGCAGTTTTGTGTGACTCAAATGGGCTGTAGGTTTGTTTGCTTGATTCCTTACAGAAAAAGGGTTTCTTATAGGTGAAGATAAATATCTCTGGTAGCCGCTCAATATTTCGAAACATCTACATTGTTTCATATGTAAAACCCTGAAAATCAAAACATGATATTTGTTACTTAAAGGTTAAAAACGTGTGCCATTATGAATACACCTATGCAAAAAGAACTAATTTTGCAGCCTGATTTTCTTAACAGTTACATTATGGCAGAAAAATATATCAAGCTATTTGAAGAATTTCCACCAATTAGTGCTGAGGTCTGGAAAGAAAAAGTGGTAACCGATTTAAAAGGTGCCGACTTTGACCGCAAGCTCGTTTGGAGGACTAATGAAGGTTTTTCGGTACAGCCTTATTATAGGCAAGATGACCTTGCAAAATTAGATTACCTGGATACACTACCAGGAGAGTTCCCATTTGTACGTGGAACAAAAACCAATAACAACGATTGGTTAGTGCGTCAGAATATTGTTGTAACAAACTATGCTGAGGCTAACAAAAAAGCACTCGACATTTTGATGAAAGGCGTAACCTCTTTGGGTTTCGTGTTTACAGAGTGCAGCAGTTTGACAGTTGAAGATTTGGGTGTTTTGTTAAAAGACATTTGTCTGGAGTCAGTTGAGGTGAACTTTGTAAGTACATGTGGTATCTGCAAAGTTGCAGAGGCTTTTGCAGCTTATGTTCTGGCTGGCAAATGGGATCCAAAAAATGTTGCAGCTTCGGTTGTTTATGATCCAATTGGAAACTACATTTTAAAAGGTCGATTCAAAAAAGGGTTTGACCATGTGAAGGAGTTGGCTCAGAAGTTGATTTCAGCTTCAAATGAAATGCCTAAGTATCGTGTAATTGCGGTAAACGGTAAGAACTACGGTAACGCTGGATCTTCTGTTGTTCAGGAGTTGGCTTTTTCGTTGGCTCAAGGTGCAGAGTATCTTTCAGTTTTAACAGAAGAAGGTGTTTCAGTTGATGATGTTGCTAAAAACATCAAGTTCAACCTAAGTGTTAGTGCTAACTACTTTATGGAAGTTGCAAAACTACGTGCTGGTCGTCTATTATGGGCACAAATTGTAAAAGCTTTTGAACCAGCATGTGAATGTTCAACTAAAATGAAAGTTCATGCGGAGACCGGAAGCTGGAATAAAACGGTTTATGATCCGCATGCAAACCTACTTCGTACGCAGACTGAAGCAATGAGTGCTGCATTAGGTGGTGCAGACTCAATTACGGTTAGTCCGTTTAATGAGGTTTTTGAAGATTCAACTATCTTCTCTGATCGTATTGCTCGTAACCAGCAGTTATTGTTGAAAGAAGAATCTCACCTTGATAAGATCGTTGATCCGGGTGCTGGTTCGTATTATATTGAAGAATTAACTGGATCGATTGCAGATGAAGCATGGAAACTTTTCCTTGAAGTTCAGGAAAAAGGTGGATTCCTTGCAGCTGCAAAAGAAGGTTTCATTCAGGGAGCTGTAAAAGAAATGGCTACCAAACGTGATTTGAAAGTAGCTACTCGCCGTGAAAATATCTTGGGTACAAACCAGTTCCCTAATTTCACAGAGAAGATGGAAAATGAAATGGATGCATCACTTTTTGAAGCGCAGGATTTAACTGCTGACGATGCTGAAGTGGATACCATCAAACCATATCGTGGTGCTCAGGCTTTTGAAAAGCTTCGTGCTGCTACTGATAAATATGCAAAAGACAACAAACGTCCGTTGGCATTCATGCTAACGATTGGAAGTCTGAATTTCCGTAAAGCTCGTGCTCAGTTTGCTTGTAACTTCTTTGCTGTTGCCGGATATGATGTGAAGGATAACAACGGTTTCAAAACTGTTGAAGAAGGAGTTGCTGCGGCCAAAGAAGCTGGTGCTGATATTGTAGTGATTTGTAGTTCTGATGATGAATATGTTGAGTTAGCTCCTGCAGCTCTTGACCAATTGAAAGACGATGCAATTTTAGTTGTTGCCGGTGCACCAAAATGTACAGACGAACTAAAAGCAAAAGGCATTGAGAATTTCATTCATGTTAAGAGTAATGTGTTGGAAGACTTGAAAGGGTATCAAACAAGATTGGGCATAAAATAACAAGAGTTCGGATTTAAGAACCAAGAACAAAGAATCAAGAGACAAGATTTTGAGAGATGCACAATTTTAAGAATTTGAAAATATGGCAACGATCCCGTTTACTGGTAAAAGAAGTATTTCTTTTGACCAGGGATTTCCCTGCTGAAGAAAAATTCGGACTTATTTCTCAAGTCTTAAGAAGCGCATATTCTATTCCTTCAAATATTGCTGAAGGTTCAGGACGTACAACGAATAAAGAGTTTGCCCGGTTTTTAGACATAGCTTTAGGCTCTGCTTTTGAATTGGAAACTCAATTAATTCTCGCTTCTGATATTGATTATCTTTCTGAAAATAAATTACAGGAAGTACAAATTTTATTACAAGAGATTCAAAAAATGATTTACTCATTCAAGATGAAATTGTAGTATCAGGATGCTTTTTGTCTTGGTTCTAGAATCTTGAATCTAATATCTTATAAATATGAGACCAGATTTTAAAAATATAAATATCAAGGAAGCAACTAATCATCCAAACGCTGCTGATTGGGCTGCCGAAAAGAAAATTGAAAAAGACTGGATGACTCCGGAGCAGATTCCGGTTAAGCCAGTTTACACCAAAGAAGATTTGGAAGGCTTGGAGCATGTAGATTATGCTGCAGGTTTGCCTCCCTACCTTCGTGGACCCTATTCAGCAATGTATGCTATGCGTCCCTGGACCATCCGTCAGTATGCAGGTTTCTCAACCGCTGAAGAATCAAATGCTTTCTACCGTCGTAACCTGGCTGCTGGTCAAAAAGGTTTGTCTGTAGCATTTGACCTGGCAACTCACCGTGGATACGATTCAGATCACCCACGTGTAGT
The DNA here is from genome assembly GCA_965372405.1 of uncultured Sunxiuqinia sp. Lineage (GTDB taxonomy): Bacteria > Bacteroidota > Bacteroidia > Bacteroidales > Prolixibacteraceae > Sunxiuqinia. The sequence continues at coordinate 4,466 of CBDVCE010000016.1, read as the reverse complement.
TGGTGATGTTGGTAAAGCAGGTGTGGCGATTGATTCGATCCTGGATATGAAAATCCTGTTCGATCAAATTCCATTGGATAAGATGTCGGTATCAATGACCATGAATGGAGCTGTGCTTCCGATATTGGCCTTTTATATTGTAACGGCATTGGAACAAGGTGCTACCATGGATCAGTTGGCAGGTACTATCCAGAATGATATTCTGAAAGAATTCATGGTGCGTAACACTTACATTTACCCACCAGAGTTCTCGATGAAAGCAATTGCTGATATCTTCGAATTTACTTCACAGAAGATGCCTAAGTTCAACTCAATTTCTATCTCAGGTTACCACATGCAAGAAGCTGGTGCAACTGCAGATATTGAGATGGCATATACTTTGGCTGATGGTTTGGAGTACCTTCGTACAGGTATCAAAGCAGGATTAGATGTGGATGCATTTGCTCCTCGTCTGTCTTTCTTCTGGGCAACTGGAATGAACCACTTCATGGAGATTGCCAAGATGCGTGCTGCACGTATGATCTGGGCGCAGTTGGTGAAACAGTTCAATCCAAAGAATCCAAAATCAATGGCATTGCGTACACACTCGCAAACTTCAGGTTGGTCATTGACAGAACAAGATCCTTATAATAACGTGGGACGTACTGCAATTGAAGCAATGGCTTCTGTATTGGGTCACACACAATCACTACATACCAATGCTTTGGATGAGGCAATTGCTTTGCCTACCGATGCTTCAGCACGTATTGCACGTAACACACAGTTGTACATTCAGCAGGAAACTGAGGTTTGTCGTTCAGCTGATCCATGGGCAGGTTCATACTACGTTGAATCTCTAACAAAAGAGCTTTACGAAAAGGCCTGGGCTTTAATCGAAGAGGTTGAGAAGTTAGGTGGTATGTCAAAAGCAATTGAAACAGGTGTTCCAAAAATGCGTATCGAAGAGGCTGCTGCACGTGCACAAGGCCGTATCGATTCAGGTTCACAGACAATTGTTGGGGTAAATAAGTACCGTTTGGAAAAAGAAGATCCAATTGATATCTTGGAGATTGATAACACGGCAGTTCGTACCTCACAAATTGAGCGTTTGAACAAACTGCGTGCTGAGCGTAACGAAGAGGAAGTAAAACAAGCCCTTGCAGCCATTACTAAATGTGCTGAAACAGGCGAAGGTAACTTGCTCGATCTCTCTATTAAAGCGGCACAGAAACGTGCTTCATTAGGTGAAATTTCAGATGCCTGCGAAGAAGTAGCAGGACGTTATAAAGCTGTAATTAGAACTATTTCAGGCGTGTATTCATCAGAAAGTAAACAAGACGCAACATTCCAGGAAGCTCAGGCTTTGGCAACTAAATTTGCTGAACTTGAAGGGCGTCAGCCACGTATCATGATTGCCAAAATGGGGCAAGATGGTCACGACCGTGGAGCAAAAGTAGTAGCAACAGGTTATGCCGACCTTGGTTTCGATGTAGATATGGGACCCTTGTTCCAGACTCCTGAAGAAGCTGCCAAGCAAGCTGTTGAAAATGATGTACACATTATGGGTGTTTCTTCACTGGCTGCAGGTCACAAAACATTGGTGCCTGCCGTTATTGCTGAGTTGAAAAAACTTGGTCGCGAAGACATCATGGTAATTGCAGGTGGTGTTATTCCAGCGCAAGATTACAAGTACCTGTACGATGCAGGTGTTGTTGCCATCTTCGGTCCTGGCTCAAGTGTATCAGCTGCCGGTAAAAAAATCCTTGAGATTTTAATTGCTTCGCATGAATAGTCGTAAGTAACAAGTCATTCCCACGAAGGTGGGAATCTTATGATAAAATTAGAAAGCCATTTCCGAAAGGGAGTGGCTTTTTTTTAATACTCTCTCCAAAAATAAGAGAAGTCATCCTGAACTTGATTCAGGATCTACTTCGAGTTGCTCTTTCCTGGATGGATGGTTCTGATCCGGCAGCTGCCGGACGGAATGACATTCCCAAATGGGAATCCAACAAACGACCGTCATCCTGACCCCAGGAAAATCTCGTCATCCTGAACTCGATTCAGGATCTCCCAGCGAACAACTCCTTACCACCCAAATACCATCTTCCTTTTCATACCAACCCTCAGCCAAATCAGCCATCTCAGGATTATCCTCTTTTATCAAATCAATCTTCCAATCCCTACGCCATTGTTTTAATTGCTTCTCTCTGGCAATGCATTCATCCATCCCTTCTATCTTCTCATAATAGACAAGATCGGTAAGGTTATACTTTGATGTGAACTCAGAACCCTCTCCATTCTTGTGCTCAAGAATTCGTCTTTTTATTTGGCTAGTAACACCAATATAGAATGTTGTTCTGTATTTATTCGATAGAATGTAAACGTAACCTTTTTTCATGATTAGGGTGGTTTTGTATAAAGATAAATGAATTGAACGTCAAATAGCAAACCATTTTAAATTAGGTAATGTAGCCCCCTAAAAGATACACGTCATTCCGTCCGGCAGCTGCCGGATCGGAATCTGCTTCGAGTTACGCTTTCCCTATTTGACGGAGATCCTGAATCGAGTTCAGGATGACTTTCTCTAAGTGGAAGGGAATAAGGTTGGGTTGGTGTTATTTTGTTTTTCTACTAAGGTTTTTGTTTGAGATAAGGTTTATTGTGGATATGTAAACCTTATTTTGCGTTTTCAACCTTAGTAGCAGAATTGATAACCTGAAAACAAACCTTATTACCTTATTCGAAATGTCGCGGTTCCCAAACTGCTTATTTGTTTGAAAAAGTACAATAGTCATCCCGTCCGGCAGCTGCCGGATCGGAATCTGCTTCGAGTTACGCTTTCCCTATTTGACGGAGATCCTGAATCGAGTTCAGGATGACTTTCTCTAAAGTGGAAGGGAGGAAAGAGATTTTGTCATGCTGAATTTATTTCAGCATCTATGTAGAGATCTGATCCCCATGTGGAAAAGCTTCACTTAGAAAAGATAACATGTTCTATTCATCTAAGGTGTTTTTTGCTTTTTTATGGGGCGATAATTTTATGTTTATCTTTGTGGTAAATAGCGTAACATGATTGATATTAAAGAATTAATTGATCAATATTCCATTGACTCAATAAAAAAAGAATTATTATCAAATCCTTTTTTTGGATATGATCTGGGGTATAGTTTTGGTGCTAATGTTCAAATTAGAGAGATTGAAGTTGAGGAGATCGAAAGTGTGAAAAAATATAGTGGTAATCTTTCGGGTTATTTTACATTGTATTTAAAAACACATTTCAGGGCAAATGGTAGGATTATTAAACAGGGAGAACCTTCTCAATTATTTGATGAGTCTTTTGTTTTTGAGGGAAGGTATAATTTGATGAATGAGAAAGAAAGCTTTGTTGAAGGCAAGCCATCTGTTCATACAAATTTTTCTCTGTCGGATCAGAGTGAGATTAATATTGATTCGGAACTTCCAGATTTTGACATATTGAAGTTCCCATACTAATACAATTAGGGTATAAAAATCAAAAATGAAGCAGTCATTCCGAACTTGATTCGGAATCTGCTTCAGGTTGCGCTTTCCTTGTTTGACGGAGATCCTGAAACAAGTTCAGGATGACTTTCTCTAAAGTGTAAGGGAGCCACAAGATTTTGAGAAATGACCGCCAGATTTTGGTTCTGCACTGCCAGGTTTGCGACTGTACCACCAGATTTTGTAATTGTACCGCTAGATTCTGCGACTGTACCAGTAGATTTTGGCTCTGTACCGTCAGTTTTGGGAATGTACCACCAGGTTTTGCTTCTGTACCGTCTGGATTTGGTTCTGCACCATATGGAAATGCAACTGTACCACTAGGTTTTGATACTGTACCGTTCAGAAATGGTATTGTACCGCCAGATTCTGCAATTGTACCATCAGGAAATGAGACATTACCGGTAATGTCTCATTTCCTGATGGTAATGTGTGATTCTCTATTGGTCATCTGCCATTCCTGAACAGTTGCTACCCATTTTTTGATGGTAATGGATGATTCTTCACAGGTAATTTGTAATCTGCCAATGATTTTTGAGAGAAAAAGGTGGTTGTCTTATTTCCTCACGTAGAAAAATGTCTTTCCGCTCTTCAAATCATCGAAATTGTAAATCTCTTTATTAGTGTGGGTGCGGTAGAAAGCTAGAATAACAATGTCCTCTGACTGGCGCGAATTTATAATTCGTGCCATTTAAGGTTAGTACTTTATGTTTTTATATTTTTCTTGTTTTTGTCAAAACAAAGCACGGATAACATATCCGCTCTAGCCTTTAGATTTATACTTTAAATATTTGATAGATTTATTATAATAAAGAGAATGGGATTTATTCGAATTCTGTTTTTTAAGTAGATTTGTATATTGTTAGAACAGAACTATCGACTAACTAATAAACTATTATTATGAAGAATTTAAAAATTAAGACCGTTGCAAGGTAAAAACATTACGAAACTACGATAATAATACGCTA
>CBDVCE010000015.1:0-71913 GCA_965372405.1 uncultured Sunxiuqinia sp. | reverse complement strand
CCGAAATAATACTCTTCGTTTCCCTTAAGCGGCTGCAAATATAGACATACATTTTAATCCCACAAGCCTAAGAAGGAACTTTTTTAGAAGAAAAAATGGCTCATTCAAATTCTGCATTGAAAACCAACAAATTACATGCAGAAAAAGTTTGTATATTTTTTAGACTTCCTTAATTTGACGCACAAACTTAATCCTACAGATAAAGACTATATACAATATAAGTATCCTATATATTACATATTATACAGAATAACACCTTCTAATAATAAAAAACATCAGCAATCGTTGTTCATATTAAATATCATTTTACGAAATTTGATCAGGAATTAATACTTTCACCATATAGATACCAGATTCTTTTAAAATAAAACAGATGAAAAAACTTCAGAATTCTTTCAGAAAATATGTATTAGCATTAATTATTTGTGCAGCCCCTACTCTATTATTTGCACAAAGGGGAGTTGAAAGCATTTCTGACACTACTGACATTGAAGGTCAGTTTGAATATTTATATAGAAAGTCTAGCAGATACCAGGAATATAAAGTTATTCCTATTAGTGGGTTTAATCACATTAAAAAAAACTCCTTAGATAGTATCCGATTACATAAAGGAGAAATAGCCAACCTGCAAAATGAAATAAACAAGCTCAATAATGATTTATCTACTCAAAAGAATGAGATTGAAAAGTTAAGTGATGACTTAAAAGCAGCCCTCAGTTCAGAAAATAGCATGAGTTTGTTCGGCATGCAAATTACCAAAGGAGCTTATAATCTTATTATGTGGGCAATTATTTTCATTCTGGGTATTATTTCGGCTGTTGTTATATTATTATACAAACGTGGCCATCAAATGGTAAAATCGACCAAGGAAAGGCTTACAGAAGTACAAGAGGAGTTTGAGACCCATCGCAAGAACACTCTAGTACGTGAACAAAAGCTGGCTCGTGAACTAATGGATGTCAAACTAAAATATAAATCGCGATAGAATTCATATAATTGAAAGAGGGAAGTAAAAAAAATGGGCTGACTAAAAAGCCAACCCATTATATAATGTATCAATTACTATCAATTATTCAGCCATCTCATATTTATAAGCACCAAGATCACTTAAATCAGAAGTTCGAATGAACTCAGCATGACCTTTAATTTGTGCTTTAGCAATACGAATGAAGTTCTTTGCAGATTTCGCAAACATTGGCTCGCGGTTAGCATCCAACACCAACAAGTAACTCATGATGATGTTTCCAGCCATCTCGACCATACGACGAGCGTGGAAATCAACAAATTCAGTATCATTAACAGCGACTACTTTATTAACAGCTTGTTCGTACTCATCAGTCAAGATGATCAAGGTACGCTTCAAATGCTCTAATTCAGGAGAAACTTTCTCTGCTTCATAAACACGAATCTGATCCAAATAAGAACCTGTTGTTACGCCACGAATTGCAGCAACAACTTGCAACTGCGTAGTTCCTTCATAAATTGAAGTAATACGAGCATCACGATAAATACGTTCTACCGGATAATCTTTCATGAAACCTGAACCACCATGAATTTGAATAGCATCGTAAGCCAGCTGATTGCTGTACTCACTAGCCATACCTTTAACAAGTGGAGTATAAATATCAGCTAAACGCTGGTACTTTTTCATTTCCTGACGCTCTTCCTTCTCAAGTTTGCGCTCTTCTGCAATGTGCATGTATGTTTTATATACATCAACAAAACGAGCAGTCTCATACAATAAAGTACGAGATGCGTCTAGTTTTGCTTTCATGTTAGCAAGCATTTCGTAAACAGCAGGGAAACGCATAATTGCTTTTCCAAACTGAACACGCTCTTTCGCATAAACCAAAGCTTCGCGATAAGCGGCTTCTGAAATACCAACTGACTGAGCAGCGATACCTAAACGAGCACCATTCATCAACGCCATTACGTATTTAATCAGTCCCATTTTACGACTACCAACCAATTCTGCAGGAGCATCTTTAAATACGAGCTCACAAGTTGGAGAACCAATAATACCTAATTTGTGCTCAATACGACGAACAGTTACACCACCATCATATTTGTCATAGATAAACATTGACAAACCACGACCATCAGATGTACCAGGTTCGGAACGTGCAAGAACTAATGAAATGTGACCGTCACCATTTGTGATAAAACGCTTCACTCCATTTAATATCCATTTACCTGATTTCTCATCATATTCGGCTTTCATCTGAACAGCTTGCAAATCAGATCCTGCATCTGGCTCAGTTAAATCCATTGCCATGGTTTCACCATTACAAACGCGGGTCAGATATTTTTCTTTTTGCTCTTCGTTAGCAAATTCGTTGATAGTTTCAGCACAATCCTGCAGTCCCCAAATATTTACGAAACCAGCATCAGCACGTGAAACAACATCTGCCGCCATAATGTAAGGTACAATTGGAAAATTCAAACCACCATATTGGCGAGGAAGTGACATACCCATCAAACCAGCTTTATTCAATGCTTCGATGTTTTCCACAGTTCCACGAGCATAAATCACACGACCATCAACCACCCGTGGTCCTTCAGCATCAATCGATTCAGCATTTGGCCCTACAATGTCACCACAAATTTCACCAACAACCTGAAGCACACGCTCAAAGTTATCCATGGCATCTTCGTGATCCATTGGGGCATAATCAAATTTATCTTTTTCTGAGAAATCCCTTTCCTTTAGGCGGACGATCTTTTCCATCAATGGATGATCTAAGTGGAATTTCAGCTCTTTATTATCGTTATAAAAATTAGCCATTTTAAAATTGTTTAAGGTTCACAAAGATGATTACTTGGTATTCGATTTATAAAACTTAATCATTTTAGGAATGATTACAGCTACATCGCCAGTAATTACGTAATCAGCAACTGCATTAATAGGAGCTTCAGGATCAGTATTGATTGCAATAATCTGAGCTGACTCATCCATTCCTGCACGGTGCTGAATTTGGCCAGAAATACCACAAGCAATATATAACTTCGGACGAACAGTAACACCAGTCTGTCCAATTTGACGCTCATGATCAGCATAACCGGAATCAACTGCAGCACGTGAAGCACCAACTTCGCCACCCAAAACATCAGCCAATTCATATAGTAATTCGAAGTTTGCCTTTGATCCCATTCCATATCCACCAGCAACAACGATCGAAGCACCTTTCATATTCACTTTGCTCTTCTCCATGTGGCGTTCAATGATCTCAACTGCAAAGTCTTCTTTGTTCAGGTATTTTTCAAAATCAACCTTTACAACTTTTCCTTTGTACTTTGGATCAACAATTTCTTTCTTCATTACACCCTCGCGAACTGTTGCCATCTGTGGGCGACAATCAGGGTTGATAATTGTAGCAATGATGTTTCCACCAAATGCTGGACGAATTTGATAAAGAAGATTTTCGTAAGTTTTATCTTGCTTCTTATCGAAGTGATCACCAATAATTAGACTAGTACAGTCAGCAGTTAATCCACTATGCAGTGCAGATGAAACACGAGGACCTAAATCACGACCGATAGATGAAGCACCCATCAGAGCGATTTGAGGTTTTACCTCTTTAAATAATCCAACAATTATTGAAGTATGAGGAAGAGTTGTATAAGGATATAATCTCTTATCATCTGCAACATATAAAGTATCGACTCCGTAAGGAAAGATTTCTTTTTCAATGCCATCCAAATCAGTACCAATGGTAATTGCTTCTAATTTACAATTTAACTCATTGGCTAATGTGCGGCCTTTGGTCATTAATTCCTGGCTTACCTCAGCAACTTGACCTTCTTCTATTTCGCAATAAACAAATACGCTGTTCATAATTTCTCAAGTTTAAGGTTAACCAATTGTATGACTTTCAATCAGCTCACGCATCAATTCGTCAATATCTTTATCAGCAGAAGTAATTACTTTTGCTGCTTTAGCTTGCAACACAACATTCTCAACAGTTTTTACTTTTGTTGGAGAACCGCTCAAACCAAGCTCAGCATGATCCACCTCAATGTCATTCACTGTTAACTCAGAAATAGTCAGGTAAGGACGGTCATTGTACAAGTGTAGATAATCTTCGTTTGAGTTTTGCAACTCAGTAACGGTTTTAGCATGCTTGTATTTCATGATCAACTTAGCATTACGTGCACGACAATCAGGAGCCGAAGAATTCACTGTCATTACCATAGGAACAGGACAACTAACAGTTTCAACACCTCTTTCTAAACGGCGTTTCATAATGATTTTGTTGTTTTTGATATCTTGCACTTCCTCAACGTAAGTGACCTGAGGTAATCCAAGTTTTTCAGCAACCTGAGGTCCTACCTGCGCAGTATCCCCATCAATTGCCTGACGCCCTGCAATGATAATATCAAAGGCTTTATCTTTTTTCAATGCCTGAGAAATAGCATAAGAAGTTGCCAAGGTGTCAGAACCTGCAAAAGCCCGGTCTGTTAATAAAATTCCACCATCAGCTCCGCGGAACATTCCTTCACGAATAATTTCAGCAGCACGGCCAGGCCCCATTGTTACGATGGAAACCGTTGATCCTGGAAATTTATCTTTAATTCGAAGTGCCTGCTCCAAGGCATTTAAATCTTCCGGGTTGAAAATAGCCGGAAGCGCCGCACGGTTAATAGTACCGTCAGCTTTCATAGCATCTTTACCAACATTCCTTGTATCAGGAACTTGCTTGGCAAGAACGATAATCTTATAAGCTTTCATCGCGATATCTTTAGTTTTGATATTTTTAGTTTTAAAGGGAGGCAAATATAGCCAATCAACCCTAAGAAATCAAGGAAATCAGCTATTTGGAAGCTTATGAATAAAAACCTATTCAAACAAGCAGGTTTGACTATGACTAAAATCATATTACAACCAGCCTGAAGATCAGAAACAGCAAGTGTTTAGAACAATCTACCTGTTTTTTCAAAAAATCATTCATTCACATTATTTGTAATTTATTTAAAATGATTTTAAAGAAAAAACATAGATATATCAGACTGTTACGGATAAAAAACGATTAGAAATTATCATTAAACTTTCCCAATATAATTCACAAATTAAAATCTAAAAAAACATCCCTGTTTAGTAATTACTAAACAGGGATATAAATTAGAATCAGTCGTTTACTTTTATAATCTTTTTGCCCGAGGCTGCAGGTGTGTTAAACCGTTAATGCGAACCGGCTTACCAGACTCGATACTATTTCGTGCAGCAACTCCAATTAGAATAGACATTGCTCCATCGCGAGTTCCTGCCATGTGCTTGTAAATGTCTTCTTTTTCAGGATTAAGGAATATTTGATCGTGCAAACGAACATCTCCACCACCATGTCCACCGCGGCTGTACGGCACATTTACGGTCGTTTGATTATCCCATAAATTATGAAGAATTATTGGTTTGCTTTCACCTTCTTCTTTTCCATTCTGATTCATCTCAGCTGCGTGTAATTCTTCCTGTGACAGATTTGCAGTTTCAAGATATGGCACATCCATAAATGCCTCCAATCTCCCCTTGGTTCCATTAAATGCAACACGCCAACCTTCCCATGGAGAATAAGTTGTAAGCATATAGTTTACATACACGTTATTGGCATATTTAATATTCACATTCATTTTGTCGTAAATATTAATCTCAGGACGAAATAAGCAATTATCACGTATGTAACCATCATGATGTTCATGATTCACATAGCGATCCATATCACCTTTACTTTTTGTAATATCCCAGTAAAACTTACAGGTTTTCTTTTCATCACAAGTTCTGCAACTAACACCCTTTTTCTTAGGATTACGACCGTAAAACTCTAAATCTCCATAGGCAAAAACCTCTTCAGGATCAGAGTCCAACCACCAGTTGATTAAATCAAAATGATGAGTTGATTTATGAACCAACAACGAACCACTGTGCTCTCTTTGTCCATGCCAACGACGGAAATAAGAAGCTCCATGACTTGTATTCAGCATCCATGAAAAGTCAACTGAAACAATATCGCCAATGTCACCACGACTCAGCATCTCTTTAATTTTAGTGCTATATGGACTCCAACGATAATTGAAGCCAACAATCACCTTTCGTTTGTATTTGATTTCAGCATCCAATATCTCCTGACATTTATCTTCATCAGTAGTCATTGGCTTTTCTGTTAACACATCAATACCATTTTCAAGTGCCTTTACAATATAAGTATGATGAGTAGCATCGGTTGTTGTAACAATAACCAAGTCTGGAGTTTGCTCCTTTATCATCTCATCAAATGAGTTATACAACCCACACTCCTTGCCCACTCCAATGTAACCAGCTGCATATTTTAGACGGCCGGGATTATGATCGACCAATCCAACAAATTCAAGTATATCATCATATTTTTCAACAAGACGTTTTCCCCAAAAGCTATTGCCACGAACTCCTGTTCCTACCAATACTACTTTAAGCTTTTTTCCACTCGACATAATTGCTGCTTTCAATGGACTAGCAACTACTGCACCTGCAGCAATTGTTCCTACTGTTGTTAAAAATCTCCTTCGATCTAGCATTTAGTTTTCTATTTTAATGTGTTTATAGTGTTTTAGATTTAAATATTTCAATACCGATTCATTTCCAATAAGAGCATCTGATGGAATAGGATTCACCTCGGTGAAAACTTGCAGTTCCTTCTCAGGAAGAATAGAAATAAAGCCCTCGTCAATCCGGCTATTAATCATTATATTTTCAATATCCAAATGCAAATGTTTGCCCATAAAACGATATGCTGCTTCACGTTTATTTGGTCCATAGTCATGAACTTCGAAAGGGAAATGAGCATTTTTCACTTTATCCTCAGAAGCATATAACTTATATACTTCTTTAATGTATGGAAATTCCACATCAGGAGTATTCTTCGTCCAATCATCACCATCAGAAATTAACAACAAAGGTCTTGGAGCACACATAGCAGCAATCTCAACATTATTGGTTTGGTAATTTTTGGTTTTGTGAATTGGCATTCCACTTTCACATACACAACCCCCAAAAAAGTGTGCTGAAACCTGTACAACAGGAACCGAAACTTTTATGCGATCGTCAATTGCTGTTAACACAAATGTTTGCGTGCCACCTCCAGATGCTCCAGTTATTCCAACTCGTTCTGGGTCAACATCATTTCGAGACAGCAAATAATCGAGCACTCGTGTACTGTTATATGTTTGAAGTAATAAGGCTATTGAAATATCATGAGTTACCTGTTTCGATTCACCAAAACCAATCATGTCGTACGCAAAAACGATGGCTCCCATTCTTGCAAATGCCGCACATCTTTTTTGCATCTCTTCACTCATTCTACGATTTTCCCAATGCCCATGGGGACATAAAATCGCAGCACATTTGTCTTCGGCTTTAATTGGTCTGTACAAGTTTCCTGTTACATAAAATCCCTGAAAACTAGCAATGGCAATGTTCTCAACAATATAACCATCCATCTTTCTTGTATTCCTGATAATTGGTTTGAAATTATTCCCGGATTTTGGCATTTCATTCAATTGCATTCCGCGGATCATGCCTTTCCTTATTTGATTCGAATGTTTCTCCCATGATTTAAGCTCAGTCAAATTCTGACGAAATTCTTCCATCTTAATTTTAGCTTCATCTTCTGTCCAAAAATCACCCTGGCATAAATCACTCTTCTGAGCAAAACAAATTACACTGGTAATTACAAAAAGGAATATTAAAACTGATTTCATAGCTGAACAATTAAAACATAAAACATTACTACCAAATTCAAAACACTCTATCCTGAAATATAAATTCCAACATTAAAGTACAGAGATTCTTTATCAGCTCATGAAAAATACCTTGTTTAAATGTAAACAATAGGTTAATTTTACGATTAACATTTCTGCAAATCAGCGATTTATGCCCAAAAACATTGACATTAAAAACTACCTGAAAAAAGCACTTAACAGTCAGTGTTTCACTAAATCAGTAGTAATAAAGGAGCTACTAAAGTTCTTGGTTGAACAATCAATAAAAGGAGAAATTCCAACTGAATACGAAATTGCTTACCATGTTTTTGGTAAGAACTCCGATACAGATAAAGAAAAAAATATTCGAATTTATATTCATAACCTTCGAAAAAAACTTCAGGATTATTACAAAAAGGAAGGGTATGAGGATGAAATAATTTTCTCAATACCCAAAGGTGGCTACAAAGTAGTATTCAATGAAAACAAAAAAGTAATTGCAAAAAAGAGACTGGCTAAGATGAGTCCATATTTATTAATTGCCAGCATTCTTATTTTAGTTATTGCCATCTCTATTTTCTCATCAAAAGACAGGGCAAAAGTGACACGAAGTTTTATCTGGGAAGAAATTTACCAATCTCAACACCCACTGCTTGTTATTTTAGGCGATCATTATTTCTTTAAAGTAAGAGATCAACTTGGCGGGATGGGAATTACTCGTTATACCAATATCAATTCAGACAATGACCTCGACAAGCTTTTAGATAATTATACAGAAACTGATATCGAGGTAGAAAAAACAGATCAAACGTACATTAATAAACAAGCACCATTTGGGCTATACAAAATAATGAGTTTCCTTGGTGGGGGACAGGTTAATATCAATATGCGTTACTCAAGTAACTTGCAGTGGGAACATCTGGCGGATAATAATGTAATTTTTATTGGTTCGTATAAAACCCAGAATATTCTGAGGCAGATTCATGAAAAAATTGGTATACGATATGATGTTGATGAGACCAAACTTTATTATCAATTCAAGGATTCAACCATTCTATTCGATTCCAAAAGTGACGATTTCCTAAATACTGAATATGCAAGTCTTTCACGTTTTATAACTAGCGATGGGCGTAGCATTATCTCATTTATGTGCGACAGTGATGTAGGAAACATTGCTACTCTGAAATACTTTAGCGAATCAAAAAATCTAAAAGAACTTGAGCAAATGGCTAAACAATGGTCAACAAGTAATTTCAAAGCCGTTTTTGAAGTTCGGGGTCATGAACAAACCGACTTTGAAATTTATCTGAGAAGACTTGATCCTATCCTGGAAAATATAGATGAGATTTGGCCTTAGCAAACTAAGCTTGTACAGAACGGCACAAAACTCATTTGCGATTTTTATAATAATCTACCAGAAATTTAATAATTTTCATTTTACAATAAATTTTTATACTTTGCAGTGTAATGTTAACTAGTTAGTGTGTTGAACTAGTAGAAATACCACCCTAAAGCGAGAGATTTTAAGAGTTGCGAAAGAGAAAGGGGAGATTCTATTATTGAAGAATTAATTAAAAAACCGACAGGTTTTCTGAGAACCTGCCGGCCTGCCTGCCGATTGGTAGGCTAGTATTAAATAATGCCCATATGGGCGAGTAATAATTTTTAAAATTAACAAATTATGGCAAATGTTGAAGATTACAACGCCAAGTTGGAAACAATTAAGGCTATTCCAGATGAGAGTATTAAACAACCAAACATCCCTGTAGATGTTGCGTTGCAGGAAAATGAAAACCTGTTTCAGTGGTGTTTGGAGGATGCTGTTAAGTTAGCAACAGCTGGAATAACACTGGAAATGCTGGATGATTTTCCTGTTCGAATTGGAGCTTGTCGTGAAGCCGAATCAATCTGGAACAAGGATTTTCGCTCACAAAAGGAAGCACAAAAAGAATGGAGTGAGCAATCGCCATTGGCCTATGAGTTGCGCGACAGGCTTTTGCACACCATGCGCTATGCTTATAGAAAAGATGAAGCTTTACTGAAACGTGTAGCAGCTATTGCCGACGGAAACGGACACCCTGATATGATTCAGGATTTGAATGATTTGTCCGTTCTTGGAAAAGAGAATCCTGAATCATTAACTGAAGTCAGTTTTGATTTAACTGAGCTGGATACGTCTGGAAATAGCTCGGATAGTATGGCTTCTCTTTTGGCTGAAGCCAATGGAGACAAAGCTGAACAAAATGAATCAAAAGTTATTCGTGACAAAGCTTTTATGCATATGAAAGAGCTATCCGATGAGATTCGTGCTGCTGGCAAGTTCGTATTTTGGAAGGACAAGACCAGGTATAAAGGGTATACGAGTTCGTACTGGCGACATAAAAATAGCAGGAAAACCAAGCCGAGTGAAATTCATTCCAAGGCAGGGCAAGAATGATACGACACGAGTAAGAAGAAAATAGGTTCGAGTAGCATAAAAGAAGCATCCGGCAAACCGCCGGATGCTTTCTGTTTTACTCGTACTGATAAATTCCTTACTCGAAGTCAATAAAAAGCTACTCGCTTGCAAAAATATGCGACTCGGACGGGGTGCTGGCTTACTCGGTTGAATAATAAACCTACACGATTGGGTTCTGCCCCTACTCGGTTTTACAAAAACACTTACTCGCCCGACTTATTCACTTACTCGTATGCAATGAAATGCTACTCGTCAGGGTTTACGTTTTACTCGGAAGTGAAAAAAAGTTACTCGGACTGATTTCAGACTTACTTGACCTAAAGAAGACAAAACAAAAAGAAGGTGTTCAAATCATAAAAATTGACCTGCACACCTTCCAAAAAGCTCACTTATTTTTATTTCAATATAAAACTGAAATGCTCTCCTTCATTCAAATAAAAATCCTTTTTAAACTTAAACTTTTTACCATCTTTCATTTGGAATTCAAGGAGTGACAAATTACCCCCAATTACCTTCAGGTCAATATTTGAATTGTCGATTTTCACTGTACCAAAAGCATAGCCATTTGACCAAAAATAAGTTCCATTGATTGGATTAAATTTCATCGTCTTAGTTACTGCAGAATATTCAAATCCGGTCCAGGCAATTACACCAGCCCAAGCTGCCATTGCTCGAGCATAACGATGTCCATATTCTCCTTCATTGAATGGATTACGTTTTTTTCCATCAAAACGATTTCGAATTGCTTCAAAAACAGTTAATCCATTTTTCAACTGCCCTTCATAAATCATATGGACGGCAGTACTGTATTCAAAACCTGTCATGATTTCGGTGTAATACGGAAATGGGAAATCCAGCAGTTCGCCATGAGGGTAGGAAGCCATAATCAAACCCGCTTCGTTTCCGAGACCAAAACTACGGAAGGTATTGATGTGATTGTTAAAATCATCTACCCAATTATATTTCATAATACTCTCCATTGTTTTGGCTACATGATTCTCATCCAGCACATAACCTAAACCGGTTGTGTGTGCCAGGTATTGACCGACCAACTGATCGACCAAGCATCCTTTTCCAAGCTGAGCAATTTTATTGTGCCCTTCCGGAATAATGTGCTCGTAATATTCTCCATTGAACAGATTTTCATCTACCCAAACACTTCCCTTTTCAAACAAATCTTCACATTCCTTCTTAAAAGCTTTGTCTCCTAAATAATCAGCCATTTCAGTGCTTGCTTTCAAAGCTCCTAAATACCATGCTGCCATTTGCGGATTTGGCCCTTCATAGTTGATGTCCATTGTATTGTGCTGAGAACCTTCCATTACGCCATCCTTGTTTTGATCCCATGGACCAGTCCATGCAAAGCTCATTGCCTTTTTGATGAAAGGCCACATCTCTTTCAGTTTTTCATCATTGCCTGACAATTGCCAATCACGATAAACTTTGATCAATGTTCCCATCTGACCATCAGCAGCCCAATGCTTAAACTTTTTCCCATTTTCTTTAAGTGGTAACCCAACCCGATGGCTCATAGCACCATTGTCATGGGTAGCGTGTAAGAATTCTACTTCCCTAAATTTCATTGACAAGTCACCAAATAAAAATGGGATGGTAGATTCGTAATTCCAAACATGGAAACACGTTCCGAATCCCCAACCTGAGCTTTTAGCAGCTCCTAACTTGGTACCCTGCACACTTCCTGTTCCTTCAAAACCAAAAGGGTATCCATCAGCCGTTTGAAAAACTGTTTGACAGCGTAAATTAGTAGAATTGAAAAGGGCAGCTTCTTTGATCACCTCAGGAATATCACTTTCACAGAAAGCGGATACAAAGTCGACTGTTTTTTTCTCTAGTACAGGAAGTTTCTTATTTACTTTTGACACCACATCCCATGCGTCAGCATATTTGGTAGTGTAATAATTTCCAACAATTTCCTTAGTTCCAAAAGCCGTATAGTTCCCATTTCCATGATCCCAACCACGACGATTAGGAAAATGCCAGGTAATGTAAAATGTTACTTCTTTTTCTTCTCCCGGTGCCAATTCTTCTTTAACAGCTAAAGTTGCTGGTGGTGTTGCCAGACTGTAGCGATCATTATTTTGAAGCAAATCACTCATGATATCTGAAACCTCGTATTTTTCAGCTCCAGCATCAAATCCCAGATCAATTAATTCTCCATCAGCGGTTATATCATCAATAAACTCACGGAATGTCCAATTCCAACCCAACTTCGCCCATGAAGTTCTATAAGTGACTTTACCACTTGAATTGGTTGATAGTGCCATTGTCCCCCAATTTACATCTGCTGAATCAACACCATTTGAAAACATGTACAATCCTTTCACTGAACCATCTTCCCTGTATTCATTTTCATTTTTATTGGGCTTTCCTCCCCAGCCATCCATACCGATAAAATTGGGTATCATCCCGCAAACGGAGAATTCCATGGTTTTATCAGACTTGTTCATCACTGAATAAGTCAACACAGCGACAGGAATACTGCTACTTTCTTCATCTCCCGGTATCATTGGATTAAATGCTTTTAACTTCACATCCAACGGGACATCCTTATGTTTAAAATCAAGCTGTGCCAGTGGATATGCTGCTTTGAATGAATTTTCTTCAAATCGAGGAAAGCCAGCATTATACACATCGCATCCCCAATCTCCGTAATATTTTGATTCGGAGATTGGCCCTTCAAGCAGGCGAATTTGACCTTGTTCCAATCCCTTTTCTTTATAATAAAGCGCAAAGAAGGGAGCATTGGCAATGGTAGGTTCTACCAGTTTTACACCTGGAGTCCAGCCTAAGGCACCTCTGTTTCCCAATTCCCAGTCGCGCAAATCACCACGACCTCCGATTGAAACAGTTCCTGTTCCGATGCCACCAAGAGGCATTGCTACTTCGGTAAGTTTTTCTCCCTTGTAGGATTTTAAAAATGGCCATTCTGTAATCTTTTCCTGAGCTGTTACTCCCAATATGGACAACATTGCTAACAGTAAAAAACGAAATCTTAAGAATTTATTTTTCATTACAGTCTTTCCTTTTAATTGATTTATCAGTCATATAAAATGGTGCGGCAGTTATTAAACTAACTGCCGCACTATATTCAAATATATCACCGAATTAGTTAAAGCCAGGATTCTGCGTTATCACTCCTCCTGAAACATCAATTTCCTGTTGAGGAATTGGATATAAAAATCCGTTCGACTTTACTGTAGGTACACCAGTATATTCAGCCGCCATGTGTGAATTGAGAATTGCCAAAGCATCAGACTCAGGTAATCTTTTCAAATCCAACCATCTTTGTCCTTCAAATGCAAGCTCTCGTCTTCTTTCAAGCATGACCTTTCCCAAGAAGGTTCCCGAGCTTGAAACATCAAGATCAACAGTAGGATCAGGTACATCTGAATCACCACCAAAAGCTCTTCGCCTTACTTTATTAATCAATTCATAAGAAGCCGCACTTTCACCATCAGCTTCAGCTTTCATCAATAAGACATCCGCATATCTGATAGGTATCAAATTGATATCGCTACCATCGCCTGCAGCCTCAAGGTCTATGAACTTGCTAATATAGTGAGTAGAATTACCTCCATCATAGGTCGCAAAAGATGCAGCTCTTAAATCTCCAGTTTCATAAGTACCCATTAAGTCAGCTGTTGGAAAAGTATGAATTTTTCCTCCAGCTCCGCCTGAAACAATTCCTAAACGACTAGCTTCACTTGCTGGAATAAATGAATTATTAAAACCGAGTCCTGTTTGGTTTGTAGGATTAAAATTGACTTCATAAACAGATTCAGCAGTATTATCATTTCCTGCAGCATAAATTGAAGAGTAGTTTGGTAAGAGTGAATAATTTCCAACAACCTCTTGCAAAGCTGTTGACGCTGCTGATGCATTTCCCTTTTGTAGCTGTACTTTACCCAATAATGCATAAGCCGCATATCGTGTTGCACGACCGACCTCGTTAAAAACACCTCCGTCATATGAAGTAGGAAGAGCTGCTGCTGCTGCTGTCAAATCCTGTATAATAAGATCATATGTAGCATCAAGAGAACTCCGTTCAAGCACCGCATTATCAAAGTCAGTAGTAGGTTCAGTTCTTAAAGGTAATCCCCCACACATATTGGCTAATGAGAAATAAGTCATTGCCCTCAAAAATTTTGCTTCTGCTACAGCTCTGGTAATTAAATCTTGATCTGAAGAAGTCTCAGCAGGAATTGTTGAAGCCCTAGCAATAACAGTGTTTGCATTATTAATAAGAACATAGTGCCTTGTCCAAACTCCTACCAACAATAGGTTACCAGGTGTTTCTTCAAAAGTATCAATTTCCACCCGTTCTTTCTGATCTGTCTGATCCATCGTAGTATTATCTGACCTTGATTCTGTAAGGTTGTAATAACTAAAGTCTGAATATAACCCTCTTTGACTGGCATATACTCCATTCAACGCAAATAGCAACTCATCGGGATTGGAAAAGAAAGCCCCGGCATCAATTTGTCCTTCTGGTGTAACTTCCAAAAAACTGTCACATGAACTAAATAGTACAAATAATGCAACAACAAATATCTTTATTTGAGAATATTCAAAACCTTGTTTCGTTATCTCTTTTGATTTATAATTTTTCATAAAAAATACATTTGCCATTAAAAATTAATGTTAGCACCCACTGTCCAAATACGAGGCAATGGTAACCCCGGAGGGCTGTTTAATCCTAGTTCACGACCATCCGTTACTTCTCTAATTTGTGACCCACCTATTAATGCGGGACCTCCGGCTGAAGCCCGCCGAGCCTCTGGATTACCTCCAGAAAATTTGGTGAAAGTGTACAGATTTTCTACAGAAGTAAAAACTTTTCCACTTGAGATACCAAATTTGGATAAAAATACTGTTGGTAATTTGTAAGAAAAGGTAACATTCCTAATTCTTAAATAATCAGTTTTTTGAACTCCAGTACTGGCAACTGTCGCGATACCAGAATCAAAGCCATTTGCTGCTGGAGTTTTACCATCACCAGGATTAGATTCACTTACATATCTTCCTGAATACCAGAATTCTTTTGATAAGTTTGTTTTTCGGAATGGTGCAGCTATTTGTATCTGCCAGAAATCATATACATAAGCACCCGACTGACCATTTAGCAATACACTTAAGTCGAAATTTTTAAATCTTAGTTTAGAGTTTAGACCATAAACGAGATCAAGGTTTGTATCTCCAATCAACTGTCCATCAGCACCCAGAAAATTACTGATTTTTCCATCTCCATCCACATCTTCATAAATATAAGCACCTGGTGTTTTTAGAGGTTGAGCCGATTGATCATCACCTTCTCTCGCAATCTTAATTACGCGTGGCCCTTGAATCTGCTGTAACTCACCTCCAACAACTCTTCTTAAAGCTCCAAAGAAATTCAGAATCTGATCATCACCTCCTAAATCCAAAATTTCTTGATCATTAATAGTCATATTGCCACCAACTGACCATCCCCAGTCTTTAGTATCTACAATACTTGCATCTAATGAAAATTCAATTCCCTTATTTCTCATGCTTCCAACATTTGTTAAAAAGGAAGAATAGCCTGAGGAGGGAACAACATTTTTAGTCAGCAGTAGAGAGGTCGTTTTATTATTATAATAGTCAATCACCAAATTGAATCGATTATCAATAAAACCTAAATCCAATCCAATGTCAAACTGTTCTGATGTTTCCCAAGTAAGAAAATCATTCCCTGGAAGCCCAAGAACTGTCCCTAACACAGCACTAGAGCCAAATGCATGGCGCTGTGTATTCATTGAAGCTCTTGAATCAAAATCACGAATAGAATTACTTCCTGTCTGTCCATAGGAGAGCCTCAACTTACCATTTGACAGATATTCAGAACCCGCCAAAAATCCTTCTTCACTAAACCTCCAACCTAGCGCAAATGAACCAAAAGTGTGATATTTGTTACTTGCTCCAAATTTGGAACTCCCATCAGTTCGAACTGTTCCAGTTAACAAATATTTATCTTTATACACGTAGTTAAGTCGGGCAAGATAGGAAACCAAAGAATTTGCAGAACTACCATTGCTTCCCTGTAGAGTTTCTGAATTTCCAATATTCACATTCCGAATACCTGGAACTTGCAGTTCACTCACACTGGCAGATACATACTTACTTGTATTTTTTTGAAGAGTAAAACCAGCAAGTATATCAAATGAATGATCACCCACCACTTTTTTATAGTTAAGTGTATTCTCGTTCAACCAACCTATTGCCTGACTCTGACTTGTACCGTATGATGAGACAGAAGAAAGCCCAATGGGAACCGTCTGTCCCACTGTGGGTAGATAATATGTCTCCGATTGATCATTACCTATATTTGCAGATAAGGTAGTCATAAAAGTTAGCCCATCAAGAATTTCGAATTTGCCATATAAGCCGGCTATCATCCTAAAAAGTCGACGATTATTATCATAGTTCTTCATCGTTTCAAGTGGGTTTCCAACTGGCAAAGAACCTGCAATATCAGAATTCATTGAAAATGTACCATCGGCTCTATATACAGGTGCAAGAGGTGACATTAGCATTGCTTGTGCATATAACGAAGACCAATCTGTTCCATCGATGGCTGGACTGTTTCGTTCGAAGTTTGATAAATTTGGAGCCAGATTTAAGCCAATAGTTACATTATCCGAAGGTTTATAGTCAACTTTTAATCTTGCTGAATATTTTTCATATCCTTCACCTTTTATTGTTCCTTCCTGATTCAGGTAATTACCAGATAGGAGATAACTCACTTTATCAGCACCACCAGATGCAGAAATTGCATAGTTTTGATATACTCCGTTTTGGGTTACCATATCAAGCCAATCTGTATTTGTTGATCCATCCCAATAATTTGCAATATAATCTGGAATAGTACCACCATTTTGTTCTTTTCGATATTGGACATATTCCTCTGCATTCATGACCTCATTGTGCTTATTGTGATCAAAGGTCGCAACCCCGGAAGATATATCGACATTAAGTGTGGAAGTTCCTTTCTTACCGGACTTTGTTGTAATAATAATTACTCCATTTGCTCCCCTTGATCCATAAATGGCAGTAGATGAAGCATCTTTTAATACCTCAATAGATTGGATATCTGATGGATTTATTGCCTGAGCATTTCGTTGATCAGTAGGAAAGCCATCAACGACCCAGAGTGGAGACGTTCCTGCAGTAATTGAGCCTAATGCCCGAATTGAAACTGTACCCAATTCTCCGGGAGAACCTGCTCGTTGCGCAATATTTAAACCAGGAACCCACCCTTGAAGTGCTTCCTCAGCTGAAGTAACTGGTCTGAATTCAAGTTGAGCAGGAGCAACTTTTGAAATTGAACCTGTAATATCTTTTTTCTTCGCGGTACCGTAACCAATGGCAACAACTTCCTCAATGCCAATGGCATCTTCTTCCATTACAATATTGAAATTTGTTTGGTTACTAACAAGGATTTCCTGTGTTAGCATCCCAACAAATGAAAATAACAAGGTTGCGTCACCAGAAACATCTGCCAGTGAAAAGTTTCCGTCAAAATCAGTAATTGTACCGTTAGTCGTACCTTTTATAACAATAGAGACACCGGGTAGTGGCTGACCAGATGAGTCAGTTACATTCCCAGTAATTTTTTGTTGCTGTAGTACAACCCCATTCTCCATTCTTTTGGTGGTTAATACGACTTGCCTGTCCTTAATCACATAGTTTACATTTGTTCCTTCAAATAAATAAGAAAGAACCTCTCCTATTTTTTGCTTATCAACATCAATCGAAACTTTCCGTTCAGTATCAACCATTTCCTTATTAAACAGGAAATAGAAATCACTGTTTGTTTCAATTTTACTCAGGACATCCATAACCTTAACATGTTCAAGATTAAGTGTTAGTCGCGTCTGTTGTGAATAAGAATTTATAGCCCAGGTCTGAGCCACAAAAACAAAAAGTAAGAATGCCGTAATTCGCATAATTCTTAAAATTTTAGAAAGGCCGCCATGTCCGACACTTTCGGTTCGTTTTTTTTCCATAACTTTACATCGTTAAGTGGTTTAATAAATATTGACTATTTCACTACTTATTTACAGGAAAGTGTTGCAACCACTTTCCTGTTTTTTTTAGTTGAATTCTTTCATTTTCTCCTGATCAAACTTTAAGTGTACTTTTCGTTTAGAAAAACTTCCATCCGGAAGAAGTTTTCGAGCCTCCATCTGATATGATATTGGCGCTGTTAATTCCATTAATTTAAGGACTTCCTCAAAAGGTTCATTCTCAAAAGTTGCATGATAGGTGTAATTATTTAACTCTGTACCTTCTAACACAATATCAATATTATACCATCGTCCAAGGCGTCTCACAACTTGTTCAAACCTTTCATTTCTAAAACTGAGAACACCTGTTGTCCACGAAATATACTGAGATGCAACTACTTTAGATTTTTGATATTTATTCGTTTGAAGATCCAGATTTAATTGTTCATCTGGCAGAAGGACAGTTATGCTCTGTCCGCTTTTACTTAAAATATCAACTTTACCTGATTCCAAAGTTATTTCTTCAAACTGCTGCTCGGGATAGGCTACAACATTAAAAGTTGTACCAAGAACTTTCACATCAAGCTTTCCGGTTTGTACATGAAACGGCTGATTCTTATTATGCACGACATCAAAATAAGCCTCTCCTAAAAGCTGAACTGACCGTTCATTCATTTTAAAACTAGTTGGAAATTTCAAAGTTGATCCACTATTTAAGAAACCTGTTGACCCATCAGGTAACTCAAACTCTGTTCGAACACCTAACGGACATTTAATTTCTGCCCACGATGTTTCCTGCTCTACTATAAATTCATTTTTAAAGTTGAAAACGATTGAAGCAAGCAATAATGGGATGAACAGAATGGCTGCAACACGTTGAAGCATACCCCAAAGTTTAATTGGTTGCCTATCCTTTTTATCACCAATTATCTGACGGTGCAATTTCAACAAAATAGGATCAAGATTAACATCGAAGGACTGAGGCTCTTTATATTCCTTCCAATGGTCTTGCAGATTTGAAGCAAACTCATTGCTATCTCCCTTGGTTTGAAAACCCTTTAAAACTGAATTATAATCGGTACGTGAATACTTACCTTCGAAATATCGTTTGAAAAATCTTAACTCTTTTGCCATTGTTTCTACTTTAATCGATCATACTTTCCAACTCATATTCATGGAAAATGTATTTGATCAATTAGTAGTATGATTAAGAATTAAAAATCCCCTAGTCGAAATTGATTTTTTTTTAAAAAATCATTGTTGTCCGGGAAAATATGAGTTTATATCAAACGTAGAATAATAACATCAGGGAAATAGCTGATAATCATTAATGGCTAAAGCCCAGAAAATCTTATTGGTTTTATTACCCACGGCTTAAGCCGTGGGTAATAAAAGCCACTGTCAACAGGGGCTTCAGCCCTTAAGCTTATTAATTCCCCGGACAACAATGTAAAAAAATATAGAGTTTGATTATTGGGTATTGGTTGGTAGAAGGATTGCATCCCCGGATCTGCAAAATGCTGCTGTCCATTAATTTTATTTCTATTCTGTTTACGTAGGGATGCCATCCTTGGGCATTGACAATATAGATACTGGAGGTTGTTGAGCACTAAATTATCTCAGCAGCCATCGTCGAAGGTCATTTCTTGTCAACAGTAGTCATATATTAACATTGGCTGACATTTGAATTCAGTTGTGCATTTAATATTTAATAAACAGATTGAAGAATAGCAGACCTGCAATTTTTTCTTCTTTGAGGCCTTCTTTGAGATTTTTAAGAGCTTCGGTTAAATGATTTTCAACCGTTTTAGGTGAGATATTCAATTTTTCAGCAATCTCTTTTACAGGAAATCCTTCTTTACGTTTAAGCACCAGAACTTGCTTTTGCCTTTCAGGAAGTAGGCTAATTTTCCTTTCAACCAATTCGAGCAATGAATGATAATCCATTCGTTCTTCAAGCTTATTGCTAAAGTCAACTGAGGTATTAATTATTTCGTGTTGGTAAGCTTTGTCTCTATTGATCTTTAGGAAGAATTCCTGAATGCTGTTATATGCAATTTTGAAGAGATAAGCTTTAAATGACAGTTCGGGTTTTAAAAGCTCCTTTGTATTCCAAATTTTCAGAAATACATCCTGAACAACTTCTTCAGATTCTTCCTTTGACTTGAGATAACCGAATGCAAAGTGATACAAACGTTTTCCATACAATCCAAACAACTCATCAAAAGCTTCAGCATTCCCATTCTTCAATTCAAGAACCCATTGTTTTTCGATATCTGTTGTATTTTCGCTCAAATCTCATCAATTAATGCCGGTAAAAATAAGGATTTATTTCAATGCAATAAGAAAGAATATTAAGCCAAGCTAATTAGTTAGAAAAATATCGTCGGGAAAAGGTGCCAATTCATTAGTCGCCTTCAATGTTGGACGCTGTGCATCAACACCCTTAAGATAGCTGCCCAGACTCATTGCCAGTTCTTTTACTTTACCGGGTTTTATTTCTGTCAAGCTATTTAACTCACCAATATCTTCCTTCAAGTTGAACAATTCAAAATGCTGATCACGATAATAGTAAATTAGTTTCCAGTCTCCAGTTCGAATTGCGCTGGTTGCTCCAATTCCAGGACCTGTTGGCCCCCAATTGTTAGGATAGTGCCAATACAAATTTCTTCCATCGGCAGTTGTTCCTGATTGTTTCAACATGGGAATGAAACTTTTCCCATCAATCTTCTGAACTGCCTCATATTTCTTTATTCCTGCCATTTCCAAAATAGTTGGGAAAAAATCTTCGATGATTAAATAGTCATTGCATTTAGTTTTTGCCTCAACCTTACCCGGCCATTTTACAATCATTGGTTCGCGAACACCACCTTCATAAGCTGAGCCTTTGCCACTGTTCAGAGGTTTATTATGTGTGTGCAACTCCCCTGCCCTAGGTCTTAAGCTAAAACCGCCATTGTCAGACATAAACAGGATAATCGTATTATCAGCAATTCCTTTTTCATCCAGATAATTCATCAAATCATTCAGACTTTTGTCCATGCCTTCAATCATTGAAGAATATTTAGCTTCTGACTCAGGCAATCCCATATCCAGGTATTTTTGGTAAAAACGACCATCCGCTTTTAACGGAACATGAACTGCATAATGTGACATATATAAATAAAAAGGCTTATTTAATTCCAAGGATTTATCCAATGATTTAATTGCTTTGCGTGTTAAGGCCTCTGTTAGGAAAATTGAATCTCCATGATATTCTTCCATCCCGGGAATTCCCCATGGTAATGTGTGAGTTCCTTTTTCCTTATTCCCAAAGTTTTCAGTTCCCAAATAGCTCCCGGGACCACCTGCGGCATGCCCGGCAATATTCACATCAAAACCACAAGTTAATGGATTAGCTCCGGGCGTTCCAATTGCTCCAAAATGTGCTTTGCCAGTATGTATGGTGAAATAGCCATTATCATGCAGTATCTGTGGCAATGAAGTTATATGAACAGAATTCTCAATTGAATCGGTAGGTTGCAAACCATTCACATTCCATTTGGGGTAATCAAGAATTGCACTTTTTGCATCAACAGAAGCATTTTTATAAAGCGTCCAGTTAGTTACCCGATGTCGTGCTGCATTCATGCCACTCATTAAACTCACTCTGGTTGGTGAACACACAGAGCATGAATATGCATTGGTAAACATCATCCCACCAGAGGCAAGTCGCTCCATCGCTGGTGTATGATATCGTTTATTAAAAGGTGTTTCCTCTGTCCAAAAAGGGACTGAAGTATCCTGCCATCCCATATCATCAACCAAAAACATAATGATGTTGGGTTTCGTTTCTTCATTTTCGACATTACTATTTGAGCAACTCAATAATACAAATAGACTTGAAAGAATTAACAGTCCTCGTTTTAGCTTAAGTAGTGTTTTCATTGTGGTGTATTATTTATTGACAAAAAAGTATCTTAATCTACAGGCATTTCCTTTGCTTGAAGCATTTTTATCATCAGAAATTCGAATTTGCAATTCGTGTTTACCTTTAATCATTCCAGATTTAAGAGTATAATACCAAGGAAGATGCAAGTGTGAACTCCATTGCGTAAACAAATCCTGTTTTTGCCATTTCCCTTTGTCAATTCTATACTCAATTATTCCGGCATCAGGCCCTGCAGCAACTGCAATGCCCACAGCCCTCCCTTCGAAATTAATTTTTTGAATTTTCCCTGCATCATTACCAACAAGCATTGGTACATTGGTATAATTATTTCGTGTACCTACTTTATCTGCAGGAGTCCAGTTTGCTATTATTTTCCAACCCTTTGATACTTTCACTTCACCTGCTGGTATGAGTATTCCATTGTCATAACACGCCTTGTCAATTTTATCCAATTTGGAATATGTAGTGATTTTATCATCTTCTGCAACAAAACCACTGTAAGCTTTTTTTAGAAAAGAGATCATTGAATGCGCATAAACTCCCTGACCAAATGGTGATGGATGCAAGTTCTTGAAATCTTCTTCCCAGCTGAACTCGCCAGCATCAATTCTGTCTGTAACTTCTTCTGCCAGATTAAGGCTTGGAACACCATAATGTTTCGCCACCTTTTCATGATTTTGAATTACTTCAGGAGTATTGCCTTCTCTATATGTTTTCATTTTTGAAGGATCAACAAAATGCATGATGACAATATCTATCGCCGGATTATCATTTCTTGCATGCCGAACAATTCCTTCCATAGCTAGAATTTGCTCATTGCTGGTTCTTCCATTTGAAGCATCATTAACAGCAGCCTCCTCAAAAAGCAGATCAATTGGTCCTTTCGACAAAACATCCCTTTCTAACCTAAAAGCTGCAGGTGTAGTTCCCATTGAAGGGATACCAGCTGCAATGAAATCAAATTCAGTATCAGAAAATCGTTGTTGAAGATAATTGCAAATGCTATCGCGCCAACCACCATTATAAGTGATAGAGCCACCTAAAAAAGCAACCCTTCCCTTTTTCTCTCTTTCAAATTTTATAAATGAATTCTTTAAGCCAGAACGTATTTGATGATAATCTGCAGAATTCAATTTTTGCTTAGGTAGCTTTGTATAGTACTTTATGAAATCTGCTCCCAATCGTGGAGTTTCAATAGGAAAATGATGTCCCCAAAGGTCCTGTTTCCCTTTGGTGCAAGGAACCACTGTAGCAATCCCTCCAAGTTTTATGTATTGATTAATTAGCAATGAACTATTTTCAGCAAAAGGAACAACTCGATCATTTAAACCAACCATATGAAGAACCGGAACTTTAGCATCAGCTAATTTCTCCAGATTATGCATTGGCTGATTATTGCATGCCTTTGCCTCTTTGTCCGATTTAAATTCATATTCATTTTTCAGATTCTCCCAATCGGCTTTACTACCTTTTCCATCACCAAATCCTCCGGGCCAGCTTTTGAAATCGCAAACAGGAGCTTCGGCATAAATGCAATTCACTTTCTCCGGATTTTGCTTCGCCCAGTTATACACAAAAAGACCACCACGGCTAACACCTTCCAGTGCAACTTTTTCATTTAAACTATAATTTTCAAGTAAGAACTGATAGTAATTATTCCAGATGGAAACAGCCCTTGGACTGCCATACATGTTATCCGTATTTATAAAAGCTACGTGAAATCCTTCGGATAAAAGAATGCTATCCATTTCAATATGCCAACCGGGGAATCGGGCACGCCACACCCATGGACTTCCATCTATCTTGTTATTTGGAAAAACGATGTGTGCTTTTCTTCCTTCAAACTCAAAGTCTAAACGCGTGAATCCTTTCCAGTTTGATTCTTTTGGGATAGAATTTAAACTCTCAGTCTGCCCATATAAATTAACGACAAAAAGTGAAAATAAAATAAACGACAAAAAGGTGAGAACACAAACTTTAAATTTCATGCAAAAGAAGATTAGTAGTTTTTTAGTTCAGCAAATGTAGTTATTCTACTTTGACGTACATCTGATTTTGAAACAAGACTTTAAAATTTACTAATTATTGCACTCTGACATTGATATAGAAGTTATTCAATAAATAGTAGAAGGTCTAAATTCTAAACTTCCGGTGATTGCTTTATCCGATTTTATAGTAAGAATAAGCACAGAACTACTTTCTTCTACTACTTGAGCAGTGCGATTTATCGCAATGTTTGTCCCCTCTATGCTTACAAATTCGTCTAATGCTTTTCGTCCCTCAAAATGAATTTCAGCATCAACTATTTTCATCTCAGTATCTGAATTATTGGGCTTTAGTCTGACAGCGTATTGCCCGGGCAAGTTTATTTTTGCAGATAAGTCAATTTCTATTTTTGCAATACCATCCTGAAACATATCTTCTTCCAGATTTTTAACATTCACCCACTCTGACCATGCACTTACACTTTGTTTTTTTGGTGGGGTAAAATTGCCAACAAAATAAGCAGACATACTCCTAATTAAAGGGCTACCAACAGACTTAACCGCTTTAATGCGGACTTTTGACACTTCAATTTCAGGGAAATAATCAATCTTCTTACGGCCTATTGATAATCCATTGCATAACTCTTGCCACTTTCCATCTGCAAAACCTTCAATTACATATTCCCTGATTCGATGA
This sequence comes from uncultured Sunxiuqinia sp., assembly GCA_965372405.1. Lineage (GTDB taxonomy): Bacteria > Bacteroidota > Bacteroidia > Bacteroidales > Prolixibacteraceae > Sunxiuqinia. The sequence continues at coordinate 47,072 of CBDVCE010000015.1, read as the reverse complement.
CCGAAGCGATAATCTTCCATTGTTACGACATGGTTTATCTTCTGTGCTTTCTTAAAATCCAGAACTTGAAGTTCTCCAGTTTTATCCTTTATCTGTGCTATTGGTGTCTTAAATCTGCGCTCGATCTCTTCTCCAAATGCTTTATAAAGTTTAATGTCATCTTGAGGAATAAGTCCGGTTGTATCTGGTGTGGAGTTAAGCAAAAATACGCTTCCGTACCCAATTGATTTGTAATAACAATCCATTAACTGATCTAAAGACATCCGCTTTTTCTCCTTTTCAGCTGACCAAAACCAATAGTGGTCATAAAGTGTCGTATTTGTTTCTAGAGGAGCCCAAATATCACCATCTGCATTACCATGTATTTGAGTAGCCACTCCTGTATTCATATCTTCACTTTTAATGGAGTTCCAAACTGGATAAAACAACTTACCGGATTCTGTACCCGGCCAGCGGAGTGTTGCATGCGGTCCTTGAAAAACCACGGAATTCTTCGCATACTTTGCCAATATATCAGAAACGTCAATTTTGCAACTACCATCAAACCAAACTTCAATTACATCTCCGTAGTTTGCTAAGGTCTCGGTCAGTTGTTGTCTGTAAACCTTATTGTAAGCTTCCTGCTTCGAAGGATCTTTCGTCAGACCACCACTTCCAATCCCTGCACCCCAAGTTTCATCACCAGGATATACATATATTCCCAGGTTCAATCCGTACTTTTTGCACGATTCTGAAAGCTCTTTAAGTACATCACCTTTCCCGTTTTTATAGGGAGTATCTTTAATTCCATAATTTGTTGTTTCTGTTTGCCACCAGCAAAAACCTCCTGTATGTTTAGCCACAAATAGGATTTCTTTGGCTCCCCATGACTGAGCAACTTCACACCATTGGTCTGTATTTAGCTTTTCAGGATTAATCCGAGCCAAAGAAGTTGAGTGGTTGTCATATTCACGCCCTTGCCAGGTACAAGGATCAATACAAAGAAACATGATCCGTTCCTGTTCGTGCCACTGATACTGAGTGTCATTTGGTTTGGCTAGCTTATCATCTTCCAGTTTCAGAGATGGTTGTTGACAAGAGGTCATCAGAAACAATGAAGAAATAAAAACAATCAAAAAATTTCGAATCTGATTATAATTCATTTTTATTGGTTTAAAGGATAGGTGACTTTGTATTAACAAAATCTTCTCAATAGGTTTTTTGTAAAAATAGCCTTAATTGCCTTCTAAACAGTTGGAATATCTTTTTATAAAATTGAATTATCTTCTTTTTTGGGAATAAATTATTCAGATATACAGGTTTTTGAAAGCTAGGAATTGGTTCATTATACTTTACCTCATTAATGAATGTAATTATTCCCTTGAGTGGATTGAATCATTGATTACAACCAGCCATCTGTATTTCTGCTCACAGTACTACAAAAAAAGGGTGCTTTTTTCAAAGCACCCTTCCCTCTTTCAGTTTATTTTATTTACCCCAAAAACGAGATCAGTACACCAGCAGCAACGGCCGAACCGATTACTCCTGAAATGTTACTCGCCATGCAATATTGTAGAACATGATTCTTAGGATCATACTTAATAGCAATTTCATTGGCAACTCGCGAAGCCATTGGAACAGCACTTAAACCTGTAGCACCAACCAAAGGGTTGATTTTCTTCTTAGCAATCAGGTTATACACCTTCACTGCAAGAATCCCTCCAGCAATTGAAATGGCAAAGGCCACAAAACCACCAACAATAATCATGATGGTTCGGCTATTTAAAAAGACTTCAGCTGTCATTGTTGCTCCCACTGTCAAACCTAAAAAGATGGTAGCCGTGTTCATAATTGAACCGGTAGCAGCTTCAGACAATCGAGCAACAGATGTTCCAACCTCTTTAATCAGGTTACCAAAAAGCAACATTCCTAATAGCGGAACTGAAGATGGAACAAAAATGGCAATCACAATACCCAGCACAATCGGGAAAGCAATTTTCACAGCTTTCATATTTTTTATTTTACGCTTAGCCGGATATTTCTTATCCATTTCTTTCATGTTGATCTTCAATTCTTTTTCAGAACAAAGAAGTTTGACAACCAATGGAACAATTACAGGCACTAAAGCCATGTACGAATAAGCAGCTATGGCTATTGGCCCAAGCAGATGCGGAGCCAACATAATAGTTGTATAAATAGCCGTTGGGCCATCAGCACCACCAATAATACCGAGCGATGCAGCTTCTGCAGGAGTAAATCCGAGTGCAATTGCTGACAACAATACCGTGAAAATTCCAATTTGTGCAGCAGCACCAAAAAAGGCCAGTCGCAAATTACGCAACATGGGGCCAAAATCGGTTAGTGCACCTACCCCCATAAAAATGATGGGAGGAAGAAAACCAGTTTTGATCAACGCATAATACAGGTAATTCATAATCCCGTGGTCATGCGCAATCTCAATCAGGTTTTTATAATGATGCTCATCAATCTGGATATGCTCGGCAGGAACAATGCCCATACCGCCTCCGGGGAGGTTAGCCAACACCAGTCCAAATGCAATGGGAACTAGCAAAAGAGGCTCATACTTCTTTTTAATACCTAAGTATAAAAGAAATAGCCCAATCACTAACATCAACAAAGTACCCGGACTGTTGATGAAATCCTGGATGGCAGTCATCTGATAGAGTTTCTCTATAATAGACATATTCAGGATCTCAGATTATTGAATTTTTACTAAAACGTCGTCTTCTTCAACTTCAGTTGCAGTGTCAAAAGCAATTTCAACGACTTTACCTGCAACATCCGATTTAATTGCATTGAAGGTTTTCATCGCCTCAACATAACCAATCAAATCACCTTTTTTAATCACATCACCAATTTTGATCGCTTTTTCTGAGCTCTCTTTGGTTAGGTAAAATTTACCTTCAAGTGGTGCAAGTATTTCTTTTGCTGAACCATTCACAGATGGTGCAGGTGCAGCAGCAACTGGCGCAGCTTCCTGTGCAGGAGCAGCAGCTTCATCACCATAAGAAACAGACACGTTGAATTTTTCACCATCTACATTAACAATCATGCTTGATGGGTTAAGTACGGCAGCAGCAACTGCTGGAGCAGCTTCTGGTTTCTTTGTACCTTTCAATAAACCTGAACCTTCTTCACGACGTTTAGCCAAGTCAGCTTCAAAAGCTTTCTTCGCTTCGCCAGATCTATAAGAGCGGTATTGTTCAGGATGCATAGCCAATTCGAATAAATCTTCATCGTCTTGTCCCTGATCCCATCCTTTTTCTTTCATCTCAGCACGGAAAGTATCCAATGCATCAGCATAAAGACTTTGAGGAATAGCAGTAAATTCTACTTTACCATTTTCTTTAGCAAGGGCTTTCAACTCAGGAGCTAATTCTCCAGGAAGTTTCCCACCACGTCCCATCAACATATCCCAAATGTTGTCGGCAATCATTCCCCAACGCGCTTTGCCTTTTTCAAGCTGCATCACGTTCATCATGGCCAGATTCTTTACGTACTGGCTATAAGGTGTTACCAGTGGTGGATATCCAACCATTGGCCAAATGTGTTCTACTTCGTTGAAAAGTTTTACCAGCAAGTCATCCTGCGAAAGCGTTGGCTGGTTGTTTTTCATTTTCCACTTGTTGATGCTCGTCAGGTTACTTTCCAGGTCAGACATCAACGACCCCATCATTCCACCAGGAAGACCAGGACCAATCAACAATGAGTTCATGAAGCGGTTCTTTGGATTGATATAATATCCAAGGAAGTCATCAATGAAAGTTTGTGTAAGGCTACGAACCTTCATGTAAGCATCCATGTTAATGTCTGGAACATCAAATCCAGCATCTTGTAACATGGCATGAACAGCTAACAAATCAACATGTCCTGTTCCCCATGAGAGAGGCTCCATAGCAACATCAATATACTCAACACCTGCACGACAAACTTCAAGAATTGAAGCAAGTGCAAACCCAGGACCTGAATGTGAATGATACTGAAGTGGAGTATCAGGATGTAATTTTTTAATACCTGCAACAATTTTACCCAACCAAACCGGACGGCCAATACCTGCCATATCTTTCAGACAGATTTCATCAGCACCACCTTTAATTAAGGTATCAGCAAGATTAATGTAGTATTCGACTGTGTGAACTTTTGAGTAAGTTAAACTCAAAGCAGCCTGAGCAATCATACCACCTTCTTTGGCGTATTTGATTGAATCAATGATGTTACGTGAATCATTCAACCCACAGAACGGACGAGTAATATCTGTTCCCTGTGCTTTTTTCACTTTGTACATCAACTTACGAACGTCTGCTGGTACAGGACTCATACGAAGTCCGTTTAATGAACGGTCAAGCATGTGTGTTTGAATGCCTGCATCATTAAAAGGTTGTGTCCATTCACGAACAGCAGTATTTGGGTTCTCTCCAAAAAGCAGGTTAATTTGCTCAAATCCACCACCATTGGTTTCAACACGTGCAAAACATCCCATCTCAACAATGTGTGGTGCTACTTTCACCAACTGATCTACGCGGGGCAGGTACTTACCTGACGACTGCCACATATCGCGATAGACCAGAGAAAATTTAATTTTTCTCTTTTCCATAAAGCAATTAAAATTTTATTAGTTTTTTTGGTTTTATATTTTTGGAATAGTCACAAAAAGCCCGGTTAAAGCTTTTCAATCTTTGTCACATGCCCTTTCCCCCCTGTAACTATTTTTACTGCAGATACAATAGCAGCCACTTTCTTACGATTAAATTCAGAAGCCTTACCTGCCACTGTCTCAACCTTTTTACTTATTTCTTCCGGAAGGTATTTATTTACAAAACGGATAATCAAGTTACCAATCAAAACCACCATGGATAGAATAATAAATACTGTAATCATTCCAATTCCCATCAACTGCAAAGCCAATCCAAAGTCACTCATCAATCTATATTATTTTAAAAAAAACATTTCCCATTTTAACGAACACTCGCAATAGTACCAAATATTTTAGGGGAAAAGAAAAGATCAAATAGTGCATCAAATACAATTATTAAAAAATTAACATTGTTTTATGACAAATTGATAGCTATCGATATGTTATTGTTTTGAGTTGAAAGTGAAAAAGTAAAATCAATTTTGAGGAAGGATTAAATCGTCATAATTCTTAATTGTTCAATTTCCTAAAACGATCTAAATTCAATAAAAATAGACATTAAAACTATTATCAAACAGGCTGTTAAACGAAACTGTTATTTCTTTTATTGGTAAATATTATTACAACTATTAATGAAAGGAGGACTTTATGCCAGACAGTGTTTACAAAATCATTGAATTAGTCGGTTCCAGTAGCGAGTCCTGGGAAAAAGCCGCTGAAAGTGCAATCTCAAAAGCTTCGGAATCACTTCGCGATCTGCGTGTTGCAGAAGTTTCTGCAATGGACATGCATATTAAGGATGGTAAAATTGAGTACTATCGAACCAAACTCAAGGTATCCTTTAAGTTTGAAGGCCATCAATAAATCTGCAAATCTAAGTAAAGACAAATCTACAGGAGGAATGCTTTAGTCAGGTTTTCTGTAGGTTTTTCACTGAAATCAATCACCCTGTGTGATTGACTGCATTTGTTCAAAAATCGAAAGTACCAAACCTGAAGCCATGGAACTACTTACGAACAAAGTGAAACAACGAATTGATAGTTTGTGTAAAGAAGTAACACAAATCTATGAAGCACACCAGGAAACAGTTATTGGAGAAATTACCATTAAGCACCTCCTTGGCGGAATGCGGGGAATGAAAGGAATGCTTTGCAATACGTCATACGTTGACCCGCAAGATGGACTTTTTATAGGTGGATACAGTGTGCCTGAGTTTGCCACAAAAACACCTGAAGAGATATTTTTTCTGCTCTGCACCGGAGAATTTCCAAATAAGGAGGAACTGGATGAATTGCTATATGAGTTTCATCAGCGAGCCCAGGTTCCTGATTACGTTTGGAAATTATTGCGTACACTCCCCAAAGATACTCACCCTATGACCATGTTTAGTATGGGCATACTGGCCATGGAAAGACAATCGGTTTTTAAAAGAATGTATTTAGCCGGAATACCTAAGTCTGAGTTTTGGAGGTATTCGTTGGAAGATTCGTTAAACCTGATAGCAAAACTTCCTTCTCTTGCTGCGGGAATCTACAAAATCCTGTTTATGAATGGTGAGCTCACTCAACCTGACGGGACATTAGATTTAGCTGGCAACCTAACTAAAATGCTGGGCATAAATAACAAGGACAAATCATTTACTGACCTTATTCGCTTATACCTTGTACTTCATTGCGACCATGAAGGCGGTAATGTAAGTGCCTTTACTGCCCGGATTGTTAATTCGGCATTATCGAACTTGTTTTTGGCAAGCTCTTCCGGATTAAATGGACTAGCGGGGCCTCTGCACGGACTGGCCAACCAGACCTGCCTGCATTTTATTAATGAAATACATGAACAACTGGGAATTGATCCTTCGAAAGAACAGGTGCACGATTTTGTGATGCGAACACTGAATACCGGAAATGTAATTCCGGGTTACGGACATGCCGTTTTACGGGCAACCGATCCTCGCTTTACCGCATTCCTCAATTTTGGTGAAAAACATTGCAGCAATTCACCCTATTTAAATACGGTGAAGAAACTATTTGAAATTATTCCTCCAATATTATCGATTTATAAGGGTGGTAAAATTGCCAACCCCTGGCCTAATGTTGATGCCATTTCAGGCTCATTGCTTTACCACTATGGCATGACGCATTATGATTTTTATACCGTGATGTTTGGAATCTCCAGAACCTTGGGTTTCTGTGCACAGAATGTAATTGCACGGGGATTAAACCAACCCATTATCAGACCAAAAAGTGTTACCAATAAATGGTTAAAAGAAAACTTGGAAGGCAAGTGAATGAAATTATGAAGTTGAGAAAGTAATTTCATAAACTATCAGTGAGGGATATGGTCTTCATATCCCTCTTTTTTATGTCCATTACCTTGGATATACACATCATTACTTAGGATATATCTATCATATCCCAAGATACCATAGATATATCCTAAGTAATAGGCTTTCCAAACAGGGATATGGTGCTTCGGGAAAGGGATATAGGGTTTCTATCCTTGGATATGACCCTTCGGGAAAGGGATATGAGGATCGTATCCATGGATATAGGCTCTATATCTTAAGATATAAAGCCTATATCCCTACTTTTTGCACCCATCACAAGCTTGTTGCACTCCATGTATACGTCTATTGGCAAGGGTTTCCTTTATTTTATAGCAATTATTTACACCATTATGGTTTCATCTTCTATTTATCCTAACCGCTAGGTTTATTAAGGCTATTGACGATATAAGAGAAATAAGAACAATGAACTTCCTACAAGGTTGTGTACGTTAAAATGAACGAACTCAAAGAAATAAAAGCAAATCCGAAAACGGGAAACGAGAGTTTAACGGATAATGGACAGAATACAAATTATAACTTGTTGGATTTTTGGCGTTGGAGCGTCTCTGACATTTTGAGTAATGCGACTCGCGGAAGGTTTGCAGAATTCATTGTAGGAACAGCAGTTGGACTTAAACCCATAAATTTACGAGACGAATGGGATGCTTATGACTTAACAACTGAAGACGGAATAAAAATAGAAGTTAAGTCTGCCTCATACATTCAAAGTTGGAACCAAAAGAAACATTCAACTATCTCATTCTCAATCAAACCTACAAGACACTGGGACTCAGAAACAAATATTCTAAGAGAAGAATCTAAAAGACATGCAGATTTATATGTGTTTTGTCATTTAAAAATTAAAGACCAAAATACCATTGACCCGCTTAAAATGGAACAATGGGATTTTTATGTTTTGCCAACTTATCGACTGGATCATTATGAAAGAAGTCAAAGTTCAATCACGATAAATTCACTAAAAAAGCTTACCGCTGCCCAAAAATATGGTGAATTAAAAAATGAAATAACAAAAGCATATAAAGAACAAAAGAACAAGCTGAATGTATAAACTGGTGTATTAAAGAAACGGTGGAATAAAAAAAAGTGTTTGATAAAAAAGGTATAGTGTAAAAAGAAATCATGCAAAATAGGCTTAGCAATAAAGAATGGAAGCAAAACCAGATGCTACTAAAAAATTGGTATCACAAAACAGGAATAACAAATTTAATAAACAGGAATTTAGAAATAAAGAACTATCATGTTTTATCTTCTAGAAAGATATTTTATGTTTGTATTCTCTTCTAATAAATAATGTAAAATCGGTCAAGCTAATTGAGCTGTAACTACACTCAGAAATAGTTGGTTTGCACAAAGCTATATGCATAAAACAAACCACCTCCCTCCCGGATTACCGGGAGTACTCCTCCTTATCTGGAGGAGAATTTTTGTATGGTATCTTTTTGCATATCCATAGGAAAGCAAATGAATCTATTACTCCTTCTTTTTAAAAAAGTATTTGGTATATAAAATTGAAACAGCTATTGAGATAATTGCAAGGATAAGTAATATTAAAACCCGGTAGCCAATGTCCATGTTTGACATATCGACAATTACGAGTCGAATAGCAGATGCAATCATAGCAGTAATAGCCAGCCATCGGTATTTCACATTCTTCATGATAAGACCAAAAGCAAAGAAAAGTATGGCTGCAAAAATCCATGAACCAGTTACAAATTTATCGGGCATTACATTGCTAAAAGCAACAAGAGTCATTATAAATCCAGCTATAAGATATAGATTTCGCAGCAGGTCAGTTTTTAAGTTCAACCTCTCTTTTTTCCAGTTCATCACTCTCGCCGAAACAAAAGCAACCATCATAAAAGAAAAATTGGTTCCATTGTAACTAACAGGGTCTTTTAAATAAGCACTCATCAATACTATAAATAGCAACGAATTCATTAATACAATAAACCTTGAACGAAACCACAATGCTATTGATACAACAAGAAAACTTTGAATAGAAAGTAGCATATAAGAATCTGGAAGAAGGAAGATTCCATAAATTGTAATGCTTATCGAAACAAAGGCATAAATAGCGTACAAAGATGCCGTTATTTTCATGAATGAACGAGACTGCAGCATGATGGAATAAATCAGACAAAAGAGTGCTATTAGTCCAAATATCAATGCATAATCTTTGCTGAAAAAAGTAAAAACAGTGAGCAACAATATAATAGTAAAACCAAGTCCATTCCAGACTACAGAGCCAACAATCAATTCAGCTGAAATATTATCCTTCTGTGGAAGTATGGCAAGAAGCGAAAAAACAAATCCTATGATTATCAAATATATAAATCCGAAACCATGCGTTTCACGACCAATCAGTTCTCCAGTAACAAACGGATTATTTAATAACCATAAAAGATGTGTAAAATAAATTAATGTAATAAATACCAAAACCAGATTAATCCACCCAAACCTGTAATAAAACATTAAAGAAATCACAGCGACTATTGAAGTAAAGCCAAGTAAAAAATGTGTTGAATTACTAATAATACCTGTACACAACATCATTAGTAAAACCATACTGCTCATTAGCTGTGACTTCTTTATGTAGGAAAGATAAAGCAGGACTCCCAACACTATGCTTAAAACCAATAGTTCCAGATTCAAGTCTTTTACAAGTGGATTCTCTTGAAAAAAATGGAGTCTTAAAGTCAGATAAAATAATAATATATGTCCGTTGTAATAAAACAGCTTTGACAAAAAGGCATATGTTTTCTTCAAGAAAAACGAACCAACATATATTCCTCCAATGGCAGTATATCCAACTGAAGTAGATAATAAATGATTTCCGCCCTCATATAAATATTGAACTAAAAAAGTGATTCCGAAAAGTAAAACAATATTACCAAGCCAAGCCATTCCATATTCTCCAATACGAAATTCAAAAGAGCCTTTTTCTTCAAATGGCCTATCAAACTCAGAATCTGTTTCAGCTTGATCCTGTTTAAGTTTAACAAGTGGTGTATCTTGCACTCTTGTTTTGCTTATTGATTCTTCCAGGCGAGACAATCTTTTTTCAAATGATTCAAGTTGCTCGTTCAGTCTTATTAATTCTGAATGTTCGGATTTCTCTTTTTTCATAATGAGTCTCCTTAATAAATTATCATTCAACAATGAAGAACATGAACTGAAGTGATTGCTCTATGATACAATTTCTTCATCATGCTTTTTCCATGGAGGCAGCAACCATAATAAAAATGCAAGTATTGCAAATGGAAGTATCAACCAAAAGGCTACCATTAGTGTTCCTTCATGCCCAATTAGCCCTACTTTATAATCCGTAAATCCAAGAAAACTTTTAGAAAAGAGCTGACCTCCGATAACAACATTCCACCGCATAAAAAATATTCCCATTAGAACCAGTAAACTAACAATTAGGTAGAGGGCTTTTCTCAATTTTATTTTGGGTTTGTAAATCTGAAGTATCCCTAAAGTTACTAATGGAACGATAGTTCCAAGTAGTCCTTGCAAAACAAAAAGAGTTAACGTTAGTTTCCCGTTAACTAGAATATGAAGTATTTCAAATGATTCTTCCGCTTCATAAATACGATGAACCTGATCCAGAGATTCAAGTGAAAAGTCAAGGATTAATACATAAAACAGGAATTTCCCAACCATATCAAGACAAGGCATATCAATTTTAACTTTTCGTATAAAAGATACTGCCATATATAAGAACATAACAAGGGCAATGCCTGAAACCATAGCTGAGAATAAAAATATAACAGGCATAAGAACAGTTGACCACCAAGGATTTGCTTTAATGGATCCAAAAATGAATCCCACATACCCATGGAGTAAAAATGCTGAAGGTATTCCAACTACAGTTACAAAATACCCGAGTTTTTCATCCCATTCCAGTGTTTTGGGTGAAAGATCATTTACTCCCAGGCTAAGGAACTTATAGACTCGACGGAGAATGCCTTTTTTCTGTTCCGACCATAAAACGATATCACGCCGATAATCAAACCAGATTTCAAGATTAAGAACAGCCATTAAATACCACAGGTAAATAAAACCAAAAATGGCCATAGCCGAATTTCCGTGTGGAGTAGTCATTATTTCGTAAGCTCTGAATGGTTTTCCCAGATGAGTAACGAGTGGCAAAATAGCAACAATTAAAAATGCCAATGCAGTTAACAAAGCCAACTCGTAGGTAGGTTTTAGTACTTTAACTTTAAAAACCCGTTCGAGCGAAGCAAGAATAAATGCTCCGGCAACAAGCCCTGTCAGGTACGGATAAAGAACAATTAAAATTCCCCAATGTAGTTCAATTTCATTGGGATAAATATATCCATCAACCTGATTGAGCATTTCATATAAGTGTTCCATATTAACGTACCTCCGCACTTAATCCATTATAATATAATTTAGACCCAGTATTCAGATGTGGCTTTAGCACCTGACAATTATGCTTTTTAAGGAACTCAACTAGCTCTCCGTCTTTGTCATTCAAGTCACCATAAATCCTTGCTCCCGTAGGACAAACTTCTACGCATGCAGGCTTTAATCCCTTCTTAATCCGATGGTAACATAGCGTACATTTATCCACAACCTTCTTTTCGGGATGAAGATATCGACACCCATAAGGACAAGCCTGTATGCAATACCTGCATCCAATACAATATTTGTCATCAACCAGGGAAATCCCTTCCGGACTTTCAAAAGTTGCTCCAACCGGGCAAACTTGTGTGCATGGAGATTTTGCACAATGGTTGCACATCTTAGGAACAAAAAACGTTTTGAATATTTCATCTTCCGGAACTGATTGTGTTATACCATCAATACCACCATTGGGAGATTCAACCTTTAAAGTGCCATCATTTTTTATGGTGTACTGCTCTATCCATGTTCTGAAATAGAATGGCTCTTTAGGAACATCATTTTCAATCTTGCAGGCTTTAGCACATATACCACATCCAATACATTTATTTACATCAATTCCCACACCATACCAGGGTTTGCTTTTATCCTCCTGGTTTGCTGCGAAAATCACAGCAGTAAAAGGCTCAACAGTTGAGGTAGCAAGAATAGTTCCGGCTAATGCTGCATACTTTTTCAGAAAGCTACGCCTAGATGATTTTATTCCTTCATTTCCCATACTGCATGTGGATTATGACAGTCAATACATTTTTGTTTTTCATCGTGATGCTTTTTCACATCAACCTGATTTATAAAATTGGCATTTCGTGCGAAATGAAAATTGTGACAAATACCACAAGATTTACGTGAATCTGGTTTTACAAGTAATCCCTTGATTTCAGGAGTTATCACATGTTTCATTCCAGGGCCATGGCATACTTCACAAGATAATTCTGAATGAAGGTCATATTCAAGCATTTCAGCTTCTTTCGGATGACATTCCAGACATGCCCCCTTCCCTGCATACACAAGCGCATGTGATGCATTATCCTCCAGAGCATCTCCTCTATAGTGACCGTATTCCCCAAATGATTCAGGAATAAGAAAAAACCGGATAACCATAAAAACGGCTACAAAAAGTACAAATAGTGGGATTAATGTTTTAAGTTGTGGAGGCATAATTTAAACAGTTTAATAATACCTGTTCTAAATTTACCGAATTCTCATCAATATAACCTACAGATATAGTGTGACATATATCAACAATCATCTACATAACAACCATAAATATCTTAACCAAAAACACATGTTAATATAGAAAACGTCACTTCAATTCTTAATTGGGATCATTAAAAACTTAAGACGAATATTTACTGAATTTATTAAACTTTTAATTCAAAAAAAAAGGCTCTGCCGAAATTGCAGAGCCTAATTACCAAATCAATTATAACTTATTTTAGTCCTCGTTTCTTCAATAAATGTTCGGTTGATGGTTCTTGTCCACGGAATGCACGGTAAATATTCATTCCTTCATCAGAACCCGATTTTGCAAGTAATGTTCTGAACCTTGCAGCCAATTCAGGGTTAAATAAATCACCTGATTGTCTGAATGCAGCAAAAGCATCAGTATCTAAAACACCAGCCCAAATATAAACGTAATAGCCTGCGGCATATCCACCAGAGATATGTCCAAAATAAGTGGTACGATAGCGTGGAATTATCTCATTAATCAAATGAATATTATCCATTGATTCTTTCTCGAATTTAAGCACATCACCATCAAAATCTTTTGTGTGCCAGTCCATATCAAGCAATGAAGCTGCCAAATACTCAACAGTTCCAAACCCTTGATTAAAATGACCACTTTTCACAATCTTGTCAACCAGCTCATCAGAAATTACTTCGCCAGTTTTATAATGCTTGGCATATACTTTCATAACCTCTGGAGCAGCTGCCCAATTCTCCATAATTTGAGAAGGAAGCTCTACAAAGTCTCTTGGTACATTTCCAGCAGTACGTTGGTATGGTCCATCAGTAAACAATACATGAAGTGCATGTCCAAACTCATGGAAATAAGTAGTTACCTCGTCAAAGGTCAGCAATGCAGGAGTATCGCCACTTGGTCGTGTAAAATTGCAAACAATAGAAGCAATTGGAAACTGGCTCTTCTTTCCATTTTCATAAGCCTGATCACGATAACTGGTACACCATGCACCTACGCGCTTGCTATCACGTGGATGGAAATCCATGTATAATACGCCAATGTGTGAACCATCAGCTTCCTGAGCTTCATAAGCGACAGCTTCAGGATGGTAAACAGGTACATCATCGCGCTTTACAAATTTAATTCCGTAAAGCTTTTCACAAACATAAAAAACACCCTCAGTAACCTGATCTAAACTAAAATAAGGTTTGATTTCAGATTCGTCAAGCTTGTATTTTTCTTTACGAAGTTTCTCGGCATAATACCACCAATCCCATGATTGAAGATTGAAATTACCACCTTCACGATCAACAATAGCCTGCATTTCTTTCAGCTCCATTTTTGAACGCTCCAAGGCTGGTTTCCAGAGCTTATTCAGGAAGTCATAAACATTTTCAGGCGTTTTCGCCATGTTCTTATCAATAATATAAGCTGCGTAATCTTTAAACCCAAGGAGTTCTGCCTTTACCTTACGAAGTGTAATCATCTTGGCAAAAACCTCTTTATTATCAAACTCATTGCTATTATTTCCTCGCATGAAATAACCTTGATAAATCTGCTCACGCAAGTCACGGTTATTAGCATACTGCAGGAATGGAATCATACTTGGCTTTTGGAGTGTAAATACCCATTTACCTTCCATCTCCGCTTTTTTTGCTTCATCAGCTGCCGCTGCAATCGAACCTTCTGGCAATCCGGCTAAATCTTTTTCATCTTCAATAACCAAATTGAAATTCACATTGGTTTCTGCCAACAAGTTCTCACCAAACTTTAATCCTAAAGTTGAAAGTTCCTGATTCAATTCTCTCAATTTTGTTTGTCCGGCATCATCAAGATTAGCACCGTTACGTTCAAAATCTTTGTAAAACTTCTCAACCAAACGCATTTGCTCAGCATCCAAACCTAAGTCGGCACGCTTATCAAATACCGATTTTACCCGGATAAAAAGTGCTTTATTCAGCATCACATTGTCTTCATGAGCTGTAATCTTTGGAGAAATCTCCCTAGCCATTGCCTGTCTTTCCGAATTCGTAATTGCTGAATTCAAATTATAAAAAACAGTAGCCACTTTGTTTAGTAACACGCCTGACTTATCAAAGGCTAAAATAGTATTGTCGAAAGTTGCTTCTTCCTTATTCGAAGTTATGACTTCAATTTCAGCCTCTTGCTGCTTAATTCCTTCCTCTACTGCAGGAACATAGTGCTCCAATTCAATTAGATCGAATGGAGGAACCTGAAAAGGAGTTTCGTAGCTTGCGAAAAACGGATTTTTCATTGTTTGTTTTGTGTCTTTAGATGTATTACAGGCAAAAAGTGCCAGTAATAATAACAGAAAAACAGGATTTTTTCTCATTTGTGTATGTTTTCAGTTTCAAAAATTGGCACTAAAAATAAGAATTCCAGTCTGTTATTTTTATGATTTAAGTTAGGAATAATTCAAGTCTGTCTTTAAAAATACTTATTACCATTTATTATCCAACCTAATTTAGACTGGTGAGATCTGTAGTACACTATGAATCTTGCAGCGTTTCACATATTTAATTTCAAAAGACTTTTCGACCAGATCTTTAATCAATTCTACTCTGTTTTTTAAACTTCTCTTATCTACCCCACTATTCCTAAAATCAGTCTTTGCCTCAGCACAAAAAATGCTTACTTTTGTCGGACTTCAAAATTCAGCGAATAAAGCATTAGATTATGAATATTTCCTATAAATGGTTGAAAGACTATATTGACACTGATTTAACTCCTAACGATTTGGAGAATATCCTGACGCAAACAGGGCTTGAAGTTGGTGGTATTGAAGAAGTTGAAAGCGTAAAAGGTGGTTTGCGCGGATTGGTAATTGGGGAAGTGGTGACTTGCGAAAAGCATCCAAACTCTGATCACCTTAGCAAAACGACTGTTGATATAGGTGAAAGTGAAGTTCTGCCAATCGTTTGTGGTGCTCCTAATATAGCTGCCGGACAAAAAGTAGTTGTTGCTACTGTTGGCACTAAACTTTACAGTGGAGATGATGAATTTGCCATAAAAAAATCCAAGATTCGTGGTGAAGTTTCAATGGGGATGATCTGTGCTGAAGATGAAATTGGGATGGGAAAAAGCCATGACGGAATTATGGTATTACCCGTTGAAGCAAAAGCAGGAACGCCTGCAAGTGAATATTTCAACATTGAGTCTGACTTTTGTATTGAAATTGACTTAACACCTAACCGTATAGACGGTGCATCGCATATTGGAGTTGCCCGAGATTTGGCAGCCTTCCTCAAAAAAGATAAAGATATTTCGTATACAAAGCCTTCAGTGGATGAATTTAAAGTGGATGATCATTCACTTGAGATTTCTGTTGAAGTTGAGAATTTAGAGGCTTGTCCAAGATATTCAGCCTTAACCATTACTGGTATTGAAGTAAAAGAATCACCAGAGTGGTTGCAAAACCGATTGAAAACAATTGGTCTGAGTCCAATCAATAATATCGTTGACATTACCAACTACGTACTGTTTGAAACAGCACAGCCATTGCATGCTTTTGATGCTGACAAAATTAAAGGTGGTAAAGTTGTTGTTAAAACAATGCCAGCCAAAACCAAATTCACAACTTTGGATGAAGTAGAGCGCGAATTGGATGAAAACGATCTGATGATTTGCAACGCTGAAGAAGGCATGTGTATTGGTGGTGTATTTGGTGGAATTAATTCAGGAGTAAAAGAAACAACTAAAAATATTTTTCTGGAGTCTGCTTGTTTTGATCCGGTTTATATTCGCAAAACAGCTCGTCGCCATGGATTAAATACAGATGCATCTTTCCGATTTGAGCGTGGCACTGATCCAAACGGTACCATCTATGCCTTAAAACGTGCAGCACTTCTTTTTAAAGAATTGGCTGGTGGTAAAATTTCATCAGATATAATCGATATTTACCCAACTCCTGTTGAAGATTTTAAAGTTGATGTTAGCTTTGTTAATATCAAACGCATGATTGGGAAAGAACTGGCGAAAGATGAGATCAAAGTCATTCTGGAAGGACTTGAAATCAAAGTTGACAGCGAAACAGAAACTGGACTTTCATTGTCCGTTCCTCCATATCGTGTTGATGTAAAACGTGAATCGGATGTGATTGAAGAAATCCTTCGAATTTATGGGTACAACAATGTTGAGATTCCTACAAATATAAATGCTTCTCTACAATATTCTGTGAAACCAGATCCAGTTAAAATCCGAAACCTGATGGCTGAAAGCCTATCGGCTCAAGGGTTTAATGAAATCTGGTCAAACTCATTAACCAAAGCTCCTTATTACGAAGAAGGAGAAACCTTCAAAAAAGAAAATACAGTTGAGCTATTCAACCCATTGAGTAATGATTTGGGCGTAATGCGTCAAACCTTACTGTTTGGTGGACTGGAAACAATCGCTTACAATGCCAATCGTAAAAATGAAGATTTACGTTTATACGAATTTGGTAACTGCTACTTCTTTAAAGGAACTGAGCTTAAAGATGATGTTACAAAGAACTACAGAGAAGAAGAACACCTGGCTTTATTTATTTCTGGAAATAAAGAAAAAGAAAGCTGGGCAGCTGCTCAAAATGGCAGTTCATTCTTTCAACTAAGAAGTTTTGTGGAAAATCTCACAAAACGATATGGGCTGAAGCTTTCAGAACTAAAAGCTGAAAGTTTCTCAAATGACCTTATTTCAGAAGGTTTGGTTTTCGCCAACAAGAATGGAAAGAAGATTGCTGAGATTGGTATTGTTCATCCAAAACTTCAAAAGCAATTTGAAATTGCCAATACTGTTTATTATGCAGATTTAATGATGGACAACATAATTCTGGAACAAAAGAATAACCAAACACGATTCAGTGAATTGCCTAAGTATCCTGAGGCTCGTCGCGACCTAGCATTGTTGATTGATAAGCAAGTATCTTTTGGTCAAATTCGCCAATTAGCGGAACGTACTGAAAAGAAACTGCTACGCAATGTTGAGCTATTTGACGTGTACGAAGGAAAAGGAGTTCCAGCAGGGGAAAAATCATATGCCGTGAGTTTTACACTTCGTGATGATGAGAAAACTCTAAAGGACAAACAAATTGACAAAATCATGCAGCGCCTGATCTTTATCTTTGAAAAAGAATTGGGAGCACAGTTGAGATAAGATATTTCAAATAAGTCAGCTATTATAAGCGGGTGACTTTTAAAAGTCATCCGCTTCTTAGTTTAAAAAGGAATTGAATACAATGCAAAACAACCGAAAAGGAATCATTTATGCGTTCATTACAGCTTTTCTTTGGGGCTTTCTTGCCATCGCATTAAAGGTTGCAACCCGTGAAGTTGAGCCCAAAACCATAGTCTGGTTTCGCTTTGTAATTGCTTTCATTGTATTGTTTATTTGGCAACTATTCAGAAATCCTTCAGCATTAAAGATCCTATACAGGCCTCCACTATTACTCGTATTTGCAGCTTTTGGTCTTTCATTGAATTATCTTGGTTTTATGATGGGGGTTCACTATACCAGTCCAAGCAATGCACAGCTGGTAATACAGTCGGGGCCGATTACATTGGCACTGGCAGGTATTATCTTTTTTAAAGAAAAGATTCGCAAACCTCAGATTTTTGGTTTTCTTTTGGCGGCAGTTGGTTTTACTTTTTTCTATAGCCAGCAAATTAAAGTTATGACGGGTCAGGAAAGCCAATATAACCTTGGAGTACTATACACTTTGGGAGGTGCTTTGGCCTGGACAACTTACGCTGTTTTGCAAAAGAAATTAGTTGTAAAATACTCAACTGGCTCACTCAACCTATTCTTGTTTGGCCTACCCATATTGTTATACTTGCCATTCATTAACTTTGCCCCACTGGCAGATTTGGGATGGGTTTGGTGGCTTCTATTAGTATTTCTAGGAATGAACACACTCATTGCTTACGGAAGTTTGTCTCAGGCTTTAAAGTACATGGAAGCCAATAAAGTCAGCATCATTATTATTATCAATCCAATGATCACCTTTGCTGTTATGGCTATCCTCTCCAAGCAGGATGTCTCATGGATTGATCCTGAACGCTTTTCAATCTTCTCATTAATTGGTGCCGCAATTGTTCTTTTTGGAGCCCTTTTAGTTGTACAAGGAAAATCAAAAGGCTGATTTATTGTTATTCTAGCCAAAAGCATTTATTTTTAAACATGGGCAAACGGATTATATATGAGTGTGATCCTCAATGTTGGGTAGATGCATATGCTGATGAGCTTTATCGATTCGCATTTTCAAGAATTAATAACAGTGAGCAAGCTGAAGATCTGGTGCAGGAAACCTTCTTTTCAGCATTAAAAAACCTGGATAATTTTCGTCGTGACTGCACTGAAAAAACCTGGCTCTATAATATTCTAAGAAATAAAGTCACTGATTACTACCGTAAAAACAATCGTTCAGAAATTCGGGAAAGTAACTCTGGAAAAGAAATTGATAATGAGCATTTTTATCAACGATTCTTTAATTCTGATGGTATGTTTTCCGGGCATTGGAAGGCGGAAGCAATACCAAACCATTGGGATATTTCTGCCGATCAGGACATTCTCTCTAAAGAATTCATGACACTTTTAAAGGATTGTCTTTCCTATCTCCCTTATAAACAAGCTGAAGTATTTCGACTTATGAATATGGAAGATTTTTCAACAGAAGAAGTTTGTAAGGAACTTTCTGTTTCTGCGTCTAACCTATGGGTACTCATCCACCGGGCAAAGCTTCAACTCCGTGAGTGCCTTGAAAAGAAAGGGATAGATAATGCGTAGTATGCTTGGGAAAATAATGAATAAATTGATGTTGAGTTGCGAAGATGCAACACTACTTGTTTCAATAAAACCTTTTCGCAAATTAAAACTAATGGAGCGTATCCAACTTCGGCTTCATTTGTTGGCATGCGTTTATTGCAGACGTTTTGACAAGCAGAATCACCTCATTAATCATGGCATAAATGAACTTTTAAAAAATGGACACAGCCATTTAGAATGCATGCCAAAAGAAAAAAAAGAAGCAATCCAAAGAGCTGTAGACCAATCTCTTGAAAAATAAAATCTCAACAAAAGACTAATTTGTCTGTTTTTCTTGTAAGGAATCTATTGATATCCCGTCTAATTATTTGTATTCAGTCTAAATTAATTCAAATTTTAAAATTACGACCATGGAAAGAAAAGACAAAAGAAACATAGGCAAAAGTTTGCTTACAGGAACATTAGTTGCAGGTGCATTTTTCGGAGTATCATCATTAACCGCAGCAACCACCTCTAGTTTATATGACTACGATGCACTTGGATCTGGCTCTGAAGTGAGAAGCGAGATTTTAGGCAATACTTTTCAAGCAACATCACCAGATAACAATTTTGAATTGAAGTGTGGTGAAGGAAAATGCGGTGAAGGCAAGTGTGGCGATGAGAAAAAAGATGCGAAGAAAACAGATGCGAAAGCTACTGAAGCCAAAGCTGACAGTAAATCAAAAGACGCCAAATGTGGCGAAGGAAAATGCGGTGATGGTGAAAAAGCAGATGCTAAAGTAGAAAGCAAATCCAAAGAGGCCAAGTGTGGCGAAGGAAAATGTGGTGATGATAAAAAAGCTGAAGCTAAAACAGAAAGTAAATCAAAAGAAGCTAAATGTGGTGAAGGAAAATGTGGTAATTAATTCTTAATCCATTTCGGGCAGGGACAGAGTTCCCTCGCCCATTCTTTTCAACTCAAATTTAACATGATGAACGGACAGGTTGGAATTGGCTTTCGTAAAGATTTTGGTGAAGAGTTTTTAGATGAAAAACTCATCCACCCAAGTTTTGTTGAACTTGCCCCAGAAAACTGGATGGGAATTGGTGGTTATTGGAAAAAAGTTTTAAACCAGGTTGCCGAAAAATATCCAATAACCTGTCATGGATTATCACTATCCATTGGTAGTCCTGAAGAAATTGATCAAGCCTTTTTGAAAGATGTTAAGCAATTTCTTAAAAATTACGATGTAAAGATTTATTCTGAGCACCTGAGCTATTCGAAATGTGATAACGCTCACTTATATGATCTGCTTCCCATTCCTTTTACTGAAGATGCAGTAAAACATATCGCTCAGAGAATCAGGGAGGTTCAGGATGTTTTAGAACGGAAAATAGCCATTGAAAACGTATCCTATTATACTCCTGTAGCAGCTGAGATGAGTGAACCTGAATTTATTAATGCTATTGTTTCTGAGGCTGATTGCAAGCTATTACTCGACGTAAATAATGTATACGTAAATGCACACAATCATAATTACGATGCGAAAGATTTTTTAAGCCAGATGCCTCTTGACAAAGTAGCGTACATTCATATGGCTGGTCATTACCAAATAAGTGATGACCTGATTATTGATACGCATGGCGAAGATATTATTGATCCGGTTTATGAACTGTTTGAATGGACACTTGAACGCATGAATCCGGTTCCGGTTTTATTGGAACGTGATTTCAACATTCCGGAACTGGATGATTTGCAAAATGAGATGAACAGGCTCAAGGCAATTTGTAACACGAAATGGGAAAAAGCTCATGTTATTAAAGACTGAAACATATCAACATCAAAGTAAGTTAGCGCAGTATTGCAGAGACGGAATAATGGTTGAGATTCCGGGTACTACTGAAGGTCGCCTACCCCATTATCGTAGGTTAGTCTATAATGTGGTTAAAGATTCCTTAGAATCAGCTTACCCAATTGCATTCAGTTTTTTTGATAAAAGTGTATGGGAAGAAATGACTTATCAGTTCTTTAGCGAACATGCTTGTCAAACTCCACAGGTTTGGAAATTACCGTTTGAGTTTTATGAATTTGCAGTGGAACAAGACTTTGCAGAAAGATATAAAGTTCCATTTTTAAATGACCTCCTGTATTTCGAATGGCTCGAAGTTGAAATTTACATGATGGAAGATATTTCCTATCCGAATCATATAATTATTGGTGACTGGTTTAAAGATCAAATAATTCTGAATCCTGAACACAAGTTAGTTCGATTAAGCTATCCGGTTCATCTTAATAATCCAAACAAGATTTTAGAAGATCAAAAAGGAGACTATTTCCTATTACTATTCAGGGAAAAAGATACCGGAAAAGTCCAGTTCATAACCCTTTCAGTTCTATTCACTTTTCTAATTGAAAAGATTATTGAAGCTGAAAAAACACTTGAAGATATCATCGTGGACATCATCTACTTTTTTGGAGTGAATGATGAAAACCTTCTCCGTTTCAAAATAATTGAGTTCCTAAAAAGCTTAAAAGAAAAAGGCTTTATTGCCGGTTTCAAAAATTAGAAAATATATAGAAAAAACATGTGCCTCTTTTGGAAGAGAATATAATAGGTATGAACTAAATATTGACAATGATGAAAGCAATTTATAATTTATTCACAGAAAAAGTTCAAAAACTTGAAGACCTTGCCTTACTCCTTTTAAGGTTAGTTTTAGCCTATGGTTTTTATGAACCAGTCATGAATAAGATTGAAAATGTTAGTGCAATTGGAGATTGGTTTGCCAGCATGAACTTCCCACTTCCTTTACTCAATGCCTATTTGGCAACCACCACAGAGCTGGCAGGTGTCGTTTTACTAACTGTTGGTTTAGGAACGAGACTAATTTCTATACCTTTAATGATGGTGATGCTCGTTGCAATTTTTACTGTTCATATTGGAAATGGATTTGCTGCCGGTGATAATGGATTTGAGATTCCATTTTATTATTTTCTTATGCTTTTTGTTCTTATGGCATTTGGTGCCGGAAAATATAGTATCGATTATTTAATCAAGAAAAAATAACAAATACGCCTGACAAGATCTTATAACTCTTTAACTTTGGGAGAAAAAGAAGTAATGTATAAACTGATTTTCCTCCCATTTTTTATTTTACTGATTTCTTGCCAATCGCAATTTCAAAACAAAATTATAACTGTAACAGGTGAAATTGAAGCAGAAGAACTAGGGATTACTTTGGAGCACGAACATGTTTTGGTTGATTTTATTGGAGCTGAAGAAGTGAGTTCTGATCGCTACCATAAAGATTCTGCTTTTCATCAAATTCTGCCCTACCTGAATGAAATCAAAAAGTATGGTGTAAAATCGTTTGTGGAATGTACTCCAAGCTATTTAGGTAGAGATGTAAAACTTTTAAAACGTCTTTCTGAAAAAACAGGTTTAAATATTCTTATTAATACTGGATTCTATGGAGCTTTCAATAATAAATTCATTCCTTCTCATGTATTGAAAATGCAAGCGAACGATATTGCTCGTTTTTGGATTGCTGAATTTGAACAAGGAATTGAAGGAACCGGAATTAAACCCGGATTCATAAAAATCGCAGTGGACAGAAAACCTCTTTCAGAATTTCATGCCACTCTTGCGCGGGCAGCTGCTATTACACACAAAGCAACTGGTTTAACAATCATGTCACACACAGGCCCTGCGATTGGAGCCTTTCAGCAATTAGAGATTCTAAAAGAAGAAGGGGTATCACCCGAAGCTTTTATCTGGACACATGCAAACAATGAAAAAGACTGGTCAAAACTAGTTGAAGCCGCTCAAATGGGCTGTTGGGTTTCATTGGATAATTATGGATGGGATAAAGAAGCATTGAAAGGAAAAGTATTGTTATATTTAAAAGAGCAAAATGTATTGAATAAAATTCTTATTTCTCATGATGCAGGATGGTTTGATCCAAGCAAACCTGATCAGGAATTTAAAGCTTATACGCCTATTTTTAAAACTCTAATTCCTAATTTAAAAGAAAAAGGTTTTACCGACAAGGACATTGAACAGTTGCTTATTGAAAACCCGGCGAAAGCTTTTACGGTGAAAAAACGTTTGAATTAACCTGAGTTCGATTAATAATATGTACACAGAAATTCATAAGTGCTTAAGATTTGGTTTAATAAAATATGAAGTAATAACGGGTTATTTTGAAGATTTTTTAAGCCAAAGATTGGGTGCTTATGGATTTTCCACTTCGGACTTCAATAATTTCCCCATATCCTTCCCAAAATTTTCTCAGATTATCCCGATAGTCAATCAAAAATTTAGATTGTATATGAAAAAATTATCTGAAGCTGTGCAAATATTATTAATCGCACTCAGGTTATTAACTTTATAAAATCAATAAAAATGAGACACAACATTAAACTTCTTTTAGGAATCATTTTCATGTTCTTTCTCACGGCCTGCGCTACACAATCAGCAGGAATTGCAATTGATCCTCCGGACTTTTTCTCTGGATTATTTCATGGTTTTATTATTCTATTCAGTTTTATAATCAGTCTGTTTACTGATTATGAAATTTATGCTTTCCCTAACACAGGTGGTTGGTATAATTTTGGATTTTTGCTTGGGGCTATGTTCTTCTTTGGAGGAAGTGGTGCTGGTGCTAAAAAGAAATGCTGTTAACTGGAAGAACTGAAACGTATAAAACAAATGGGAATGTCAAAATCGACATCCCCATTTTCTGACTAGGTTATTATTTCACAACTACCGTTGCCTCTTTCATTCCTTTACTTTTCACCTTAAGTTTCACAGGTGAAGATTGGTCTTTTTTCTTCAGTATAATCAGGCATTTACCATTAAAGGCTTTGCGATGATTACTAATAAACGGTGTGTGATCCGTTGGATCACCATTTCCGGTTGCAATAATTGTTGCTCCTTCAACCTGAAAAGATAATTCATTATTGGCTGTAGAGACAAAGCACCCCTTCTTATCATTCAAATCAACAGTTACAAAAACAAGATCACTTTTATTATCTACTGGAAAAGTTTCTGCAGACAATTCAATCTGACTTGCCTTAGTTGTAGTTTGTATCTCTTCTTCAGCCCATTTTGCACCATCTTTGTAGGCGATTACTTTTAATGTTCCGGCTTTGTATTTTACATCGTTCCATTTCAATCGGTATTCAAATTCACCTTTTTTCTTTCTACCAAGTGATTTCCCGTTTAAGAACAATTCAGCTTCATCGCCAGAAGTATAAACATATACTGGAGTAACTTCACCTTCTCGCCCTTTCCAGTTCCAGTGTGGAAGAATATGTGCCATTGGAAAATCGGGACGCCAATGTGCCTGATAATTATAGAAGCGATCTTTCTTAAATCCGCACAAGTCCATAATACCAAAATAGCTACTTCTTGAAGGAACCTCAATCTTCCCTAGCTCATCCAATCGCTTTTGCATTTCTGCTTTTTGCTTTTCGTTCTGAAAATTTAGAAGATTGGTAATATCGTTATTATAAGGAGTAGGCTCACCCAGATAATCGAAACCAGTCCAAACAAATTCACCATACATAGCAGGGAATTTTTTTAGAATTTCAAACTGTCTATCCGGAGTACAGCCCCAACCAGGGAAATTCACATCGTAAGAACTCATATGGTAAATCCCCGGACCAGGAAGGTTTTTATTTGCACCACCTTCATTTACAGGAAAGAAATACTCGCCGCGAGTACTCAGGCAACTGCTGGTTTCGCTGGCAAGAACCCCACGAAATTCGTTATCTGTATGATCAAAATACTGTTGATAGGCCCAAAGGTTATAATTAATCCCAAATACATCGCAACCTTTCTGAAAGCCCGAGGTTCCAGCGCCTCCCCAATTACATCCCATCGTAATCGGCCTTGTTGGATCAAGAGCTTTTACGATGTTATACATGTTTACAGAAAGGTAATTATTCCACTGATCTGGCATTTCGTTGCCTGTTGACCACATAACCACAGAAGGATGGTTTCGATCACGCTTAACCATCGATTCTAAATCCATAACATGCCATGCATCGTAACTCACGTTGTAATCTTTTTCACGCTTCCCTTTTCTCCAGCAATCAAAAGCCTCAACCTGTACTAAAAAACCCATCTCATCACATAAATCCAACAATTCTGGTGCTGGCGGATTATGACTGGTACGAATTGAATTACACCCCATTTCTTTCAACAAAACTAATTGACGCTTTGCAGCCTCAACATAAAATGCGCCACCTAAAGGGCCCAGGTCATGGTGATTACAAACTCCCTTAAGTTCAACTCTTTTGCCATTCAAATAAAATCCATCACGAGCTGTAAAATCGATAGTTCTGAAACCAAAAGATTCTTCATATGTATCAATAGTTTTTCCATTTTGTTTTAACTTAACTTTAGCCAAATAACGATTAGTTTCTTCAAGACTCCATTTGTTGGGATTCTTAACAATGCCATCCAATCTTACAGTATGGTTTTTCCCCGAAGGAATTTCCAACTCAACAGTATTGAAAACAGAATCAACCTTTTCCAATTTACCTTCTGACATCAGCTGAAAAACTTCAACATCAATTGAAAATTTCTCAAACTTATTGGAGCTATTCTGCACATCAGCTTGTAAACTTATCCGCCCAACTTCTTCTGAGATTTCAGGAGTTGTAATAAAAATTCCGTTGTATGGAATATGGATTTTATTGGTTTTAACAAGTCGAACTCCACGGTACAAACCAGCTCCCGGATACCATCTTGAATCCCACTCTTTGGTATTTAATTTCACTGCTAAAGAATTGTCTGCTCCATACTTCAAATATGGAGTTAAGTTCATTGAAAAACTGGTGTAGCCATAAGGCCATTTCCCAACTAGTTGCCCATTGCAAAACACTTCTGCATTAGCCATTGCTCCATCAAACTCAATAAAAATCTGCTTACCATCATCTTCTCCTGACAATTTGAAAGTATTTCGATACCAGGCAATTCCTTTCCACGGTAGTAAGCCAGTATTATTATTCAGTGCATTGTCAAATCCCTTTTCGACCCCCCAATCATGAGGTAAATCTAAATTTCTCCAACGGGAATCATCAAATTCTGATTTCTCAAATCCATTATCAACTTCAGCTTCTGCCAGAAGTTTAAAACTCCAATTATAATTATAATCAATTATTACTCGTTCCGAATTTATCGCAAGACCATTGAGAACAATCTGTAATAGAAAAATAAGCGTCAATAACTGTTTCATTATTTGCCTGGTTTAGTTAATAGATTTTACTTTCTCCGAATCACCTTTAAGTTTAATTGTACCCATTACACGCATTCCTTCAGCATCTTCAAAACTACCATCAAACGTAAATGAATGATTTCCTTTAGAAATTGCAGGAATCTCACTTTTGAATTCTACCTCTTCTACAAATCTTCCTTTTTTATTATAGATACGAATTTTGCCAGTTCCATCATACACCATTGAGTAACCAGGTTTTAATGTTACCGGAAATTTGATTTCATAAAAGTTATCAAGTTCGAGAACTGGATTTATTAATATTCCTTCATCACCTTTTGCAAGAAATTTAATTATAAATGCTTGCTCTTTTCCTTTATTTTCAAAATTCCATTCAGTATATGTTGGTTGTCCTGGTTGAACAAGTAGGTTTTCATGCTCAAAACTAAATTTAGAGAACGACTGTAATTCCCATTCTTTTTCACTTAATCGTTCTAAATGAAATTCGTTATCTGGATTCTTTAAACGTTCTCGTTGTTCTTTATTAAATACTCCAGCTCGTTTAGCATCTTCCCAATCACGAACTTGTTTAACAACCTCGTCCGTATTTGGATTACTCTTAAGTACCTCTATCCTAGCTACAAATGCATAACCGGCATTATAACCTGCAGCACGAGCCATCATCCAGTCAATGTCCTCAACAGTAGTTGTTGGAGTTAACAAAAACCAGCCCAACATGTTAGGCATATAGTTACGTTCCAGCAATGGCTGTGTTTTAAATCGAACATCTGACTGGCTCTCCCTGAAACCACCATACCATGGTTCGCCCCAGTTTAAGTAATGATTTACATGCCAGTAATAATGATTCGAACGACTAGAACCATTCACTACGGTATGACCGATTTGATTTTGAAATTCTTCTGCAAAATAATCCATCGAAAAGTCGCCCTCTCCAGTTGAATAGGCTCCTTCATGACCATCGAAATCCATATGGGAAACTCCAGTTTTATTGAAGAATTCTGCCATATTAGCAATAATCTCCTTTTGCAATGTCCAATCCGGGAAGAAAACTTTATAAGCATGATCCTGAAGCTTATTAACCACATTCCCTTTTTGATGTGACGCTTTAATCGTACCAAAAGCACCTCTAATGCAACCGATCAATTTATACGGTGCTTCTTCTGTTACTTTTTGATACCTGATAATTTCATCTCCAATTCTGATACTCTGAAGAGAACTTTTATGACTGAAATATTTTGGATCATCAACGATTATATCTAATGAATTTTCATCAATATTTTTTGATAAAAAGCTTCCGCCTGCTATTGCTAAATTTGGATGTGGAACTGGAGTAATATAAGGATCGTTAGTAGTCATAAAGGTGGTAAGCGTATGAACCCCTAATCTTATTCCTTTTTTTTCAGCCTTCTCCACACATTTCTTCATGCCATCTAAACCATTAGGAAATTGCTCATCAATCAAATCAAAATGCCCCCAGTTTTTAAATGGATGTTCATGATATAATGACAACATTCCCATACGTTCTGCATAATCAATTAAAGTATCCACATTACTTTCAGTAAATCCGGCAATCATATATGCCCGACCTGTTTGATCCGATTTTTTAATCCATTCGCCATCGATCATTGGATGAGGTAATCCTTCACCAAGTTCGATTTCGCCAATAACATCAACTGCCATTGAAGGTTTAGCACCAAACAGAGCAATTCCACAACCAATCATGCTAGCATCAGGATTTACTCCAACAGGAGCATCGGCAAACGTATGATATGCACGAACATTTACTTTTCGCTCTTTGCTTCTGTTCATACAAAAAGCTTGTAAGCTGGAACCGTAGTCTTGTGCAATAGCAGTTGTCCCTCTCTGGTAAACCGTACCTTCTGGATTTTCAAGAACACCACCTGTTGTTTTTGCATTTAAGGCTTGAATACCAATTGCATAATCAGCATCCCGAACAACCCCAATAAATTCACCAATTGTATCAGAAATTACTGTAGCTACAGGACCCCAAATTACAGCATCAATTTTATCAGAATTGCTGATCTTCTTTAAACGGAAAGCCAGGTAATTACTAGCTTCTTTAACTGCAACTTTTGCCTGAATATCATTAGGAAAATTAAAACTAATCGTACCTTTTTTATATTCAGAATTTAAAGGTGCAATAACTTCACCTTCTATTTTTAATTGGAATAAGAAACTCTCTGCAGATTCTGGTGAATATTCTTTCGCACTACTCTTGCCATACAAACTATCAAACTCTCCTCTTTCGGTTAGTTGAATTGATAGATTGTTTGTTTTAAATGAAAGCTGTGCCTGACTTGAGAACACAAGGCAGAACATACAAATCGTTATTAAAAAAGTTTTTACTTTAAACATCATTTTCGTTTTTATTATAGTTGTAGTAGTATTTATTTTAATTGTAATCGGGCATTATTTCTTTGAGTCTCTTCTCTCTGTTCCACCATTTTGGTCCTTCGTTGAGTACCTCATTGTCATATTCGATCAGCTCCTTTTTCATCCTTTCAAACCGTTTAGGATTGTGAGCAGATATATCAGTGGTTTCTCGTTGGTCAATTGCTAAATTGTATAGTTCAAATTCGGTGCGTTCTGAATTACAAACCAATTTCCAGTCTCCATCCCGAATAGCAACACGAAAATAATGACTGTTATTTCTCCAGTACAATGGTTTTTTACGTTTTACTTTCTTGCCTTCCAGAATTGGAAGTATTGATGTACCATCCAACACTCGATCATTGGGAAGTTTAATACCAGTAATATCTAGTATCGTTGGAAATATATCTGATCCAATTATCGGTTCTCCAACAATTCCGCCACCTTTTACAGAATTCTCTTCCAAACCTTTTGGCCATGAAATAATTCCAGGAACTCTGATTCCTCCTTCGTGTGTATGACTTTTCCTTCCTCTTAAACCACCAGTACTTCCACGTGAGCGATGATGTCCATATACATGGTCACTATTATTAAATGTTCCGTATTCATGCGGTCCAGCAGGGCCATTATCGCTGGTATACCAAATAAGTGTTTCGTTGTAAATTCCTTGTTCTTTCAATGTATTAACAATCTCCCCTACAGCCTCATCAATTTGGGTAACATTTGCCAAATACTGCTGAAAACTTTTATCCTTTATTTTATCGTATCGTTTGATGAATTCCGGATCACTATTTATAGGACCATGAGGTTCATGAAACCACAATGTCATAAAAAAAGGTTTATCATCTTTTCGATGTTCTTTCAACCATTTAACTATTTCTGTTGCCACTATCTGTGCTGAAAATCCTTCCATTTTCCCCATAGGTTTTCCATTGAGAAAAAAGTTTAATGGGTTTTTATGATTTGGTCTGGCAACATTTCCTGTTGCAAAGTAATAGTCATATCCATATTCTTTCATTGTTGGTTGGTCTGGATGTCCCCAGCTAAAATCTTTGAAATCTTCAGATTTCCCAATTCTTGTTTCTGAATAATAGCTTAAATGCCATTTCCCAAAATGTGCTGTTTGATAACCATTTTCTTGTAATAATTGAGGCAAGGTTATTTCGCTTTCTCGCAAATAACAAAAATGCTTAGCAGGAACCCACCGGTAAACTCCATTACGATAAGGAGTTCGACCTGTTAAAATAGCTGCTCGTGAAGGAGAACAAACACCATCAGCAGAATAACAGTTGGTGAATTTTATACCTTCTTTTGCAAGTTGATCGATGTGTGGAGTTTGAATAAAGTCATGCCCAAAAGAACCAAGATCACCCCAGCCCTGATCGTCAGTCAGAATCTGTATGAAATTTGTTTTCTTTTCTTTTTCTATAGCATTACTAATAAACCCACATAAAAGTAAAATGACAGTTAGAAATAATACATTCGTTTTTTTCATCACGTCTATTTTTAAAGAACAATAATTATCTATTCTAAAACCAACCAAGTGTAAGAGTTAGCTGGTATAGTAACCGATATATTTACGCTGTAATCTCTTGCGAGTTTATGCAACTTTGCTTTTCCTTCTTTCTCTCTAATATTCACAGTTTCATTTATTCCAGTATAATAAAGCGGAAGTTTAATATTTCGGATCATTTCGTCATCAGTAGGATTGAAAACCATCACCAAACCTTTTTCTTTTAAATTTGGATTTACATGCATGAATCCATCCCAATCCTTTCCAGAAGGTCTGTGCAAATGAATAATATCACTGTTCAATATATTGCGGTATTTTTTATACCAATCAATCACTTTTGCTACAAGCTCTTTTGTTTCTGGAGCATCGTATAATCTTGGACCTCGGTAACAAGCCTGCACACCCGAACCATAGTTTTGCATCATCTGATTTTCATAATCGAGCAAGTGATCTTTCAATGGCTCCATTGTTGCTGCCGCACCTCCTCCATGATACTGAGTAAGCGGTACAAAAGTCCAGCACATACTTGGAATTCGATCCCATAAACCATCGTAAATATTTGTACGTCCAAGTACCAATTGTCTATCACGCGGAAGTGACCAGTTTACTTCGCGGTATCCAATACCCGTTTTATTTGTTCCTGAATTCACATAAAAGTCTGGTACGTTCATATAAATTCCCTCTGAACGCATCCATTTGTAAAGCCCTTGTATTTGTGCATATTGTTTCCACTGCGAATCGCCTAATCCATCGTGATGAGTATGAGATGTGGAAGCACAAACATTTCCAGGATACGAACCATCATTTTCAAAAACCTGCATGCCTGTTTTCGTGAAAAACTTCT
This sequence comes from uncultured Sunxiuqinia sp., assembly GCA_965372405.1. Classification (GTDB taxonomy): domain Bacteria; phylum Bacteroidota; class Bacteroidia; order Bacteroidales; family Prolixibacteraceae; genus Sunxiuqinia. Next base: position 15,750 of record CBDVCE010000015.1, on the reverse strand, counting down.
TCAGTTTTCTGAAATAATCATAGCCCCACTCGCTACTTAAACATGGCGAAGAACCAAAAATCATTCCTCCACGTTTTCCAGTTTTCGGATTAATTACATCAACCTCATCACTTATCCATCTGCTTGAGAGCAGTGAATATCCTCCCAACTCAATGCCTTTCGCATTGGCATATTCCCTCAACTCCTTAAATTTTCTGTAATTTTCTTCAGACTCATCTTCCATATTAAGACCACTACCAAAACTTAGAATTATCATTTCATAACCAACTTCGGCACATTGATTAATTGCTGCTTTAACAGTCTCAACTTTGGTTGATGTGAGATGCAAAAAGATTGGATTTTCCGTTGTCCATGGCGAAATAGTACGGTATAACTTCCGAATAAACATTCCACTTCTTTCCTCATCACGAGTATCCATTATTGTTTCCCAAACTCTGAAACTACTTAATGATCCACCAGCAGAAATACCGGTATCTGGTCCTAATGGTGGTTTTACTTCCAGAATACATGGTAACTGCAATGGATAATTTGTTTGTGAAGTGTATCTCGGATCAGTTTCCCAATAGGTTGTTTTATCTGATGTTTTTTGTTGCATAGCTCCAAATGCATAATCTGTTTCAATATGAATATTTGGTTTTACCCAGTGTTCTGGAATATCAACCAAATTTTCTCCTTCAACCATGGCTAGTTGCTCCAACTTAAAACTGTTTAACTGCACAAGTAAATCTCCTTCATTGATTACCTCAATCCACTTACTAATAGTTGGCAGACCATCATATAAAGCAAAATGTACTTTGACAATAACATCGTCTTTTGAAAGAGTGAAGGTCAATTCTTTACCAGTTGGCATTTTTTTATTTGCAGCCCAACGAACCCGTTTCCATTCCATTCGGTCTGTTAGTTCTTGAACCGAAAAATCCTGAATCACAAATGAGTTCGGAGTTGCAGATAGCTCATCAACCCATTTCATAAGTGTGTAAGCGTATTCAGGTTGTTTACTTAATCCACCTATTGTGTAATTCTTACCATCAATAGTTAGCGTTCCTTCATTTGAAACTCCACGTAACAAACTTTCACCAGTCATCTGGTTCACAAAATCGATTGTTGCCAGATTTGGTGATACACGAAAAATACGAGCTATTAAACCATTGGAAAAAACGATGTCTTTGTTATTTCCAGCGCTGTACACAGCGGCTTTTGCTTTTTTATTATCCACCAACCAGTCAAAATCAGGTTGAGACAAAGGCAATTTAATCTCTGGAAGTTCTTGAATTAATTGAGTTAGTTTTTGATTCACTTCTTTTGATTGCTCCAGCTTTTCACCTACAAAATCAATTTCAGCAATAACTGGTGCAATTTCAAAATATTCAATTTGGGGATTAATCCAGACAGCATGGTCACCACTTTCACTGTCGCCTCCATTTTCAACAATCATCTCCAAAACTCCTCGCTTAACAGCTACATTTACTTCTTTGGTTTTATCGCCCCTACGCATGATTCCGCTATTGTAAACCTCTTTGCCATTATGAACAAGCTTAAAAACAACACTTCCTATATCAACTGTTCCGCTTGCTCCCTCAACCCCAATAAATTGTTTTCTGGTTTCGGTTACATCATAAAACATTCGTTTTCCATCGGTTAATGGAATTGATTTAACAGTCTCTTTTTGATAATCAATATGCGAATCATTTACACCTACTTTAGCTGTAAATAAACTGCCATTATTCATTTTTATTTTAATAATCGACTTTGAATGAACTCCAATTCCTTTTGAAAATTTTTCTCCAGCAATAGACAATTCCTCACCAGTTACTGATTTGTTTTTAACCGGAGCACTATACGTTTGTTGTGCTAATGAAATTTGTAAGTTTTGAAGTTCTACAACTGTTTGTGCATTGCTTATAGTACCAATTACAAGCAGTAAAAGAAGAATATTTATTCTTTTTGAAAATTTATTCATAGCTATCTCTTTTAATTCTAATTGATAAAAAACTAACCATAACACATAAATTGAACTCTTTATAAAGCGTGTTCTATTTAATAATCTATAAAATCAGGGAAGCTGAGCAATTAAATTGCTCAGCTATTTCCCTGATTTATTTGATATGTTGGGTTTATAAGCTTATTTTGAGAAGTAGCTCCATGTGAACTGATAATCAGTTGCAGATGCTTTTCCTTCAGCTACTCCAACAATTCCTTTTCCATCTTTTACTGAAAGATTAAAAAGGGAATAATCTCCGTTCTCATAATTATAGGTCTTACCATCGTCATTATACAACTGAAACGCTCCATCTTTCTCTCCATAAACACGAAGCTCAATTGGTAAATCATTGGTCCATTCCGATGTTTGCCTAATTTTTGGGATCATTGGAATGATAGCACCATCTTTTACAAACAACGGTATTTCCTCCAGGCTTGGTTCGATAGTAATAACTTCACCATTTCCTGCTAACTCACCAGTATAAAAATCATACCAGTTTCCTTGCGGAAGTACAACTGTGCGCTCTTTCTGGTTATTAAAGACAGGAGCAACAAGGATAAAGTCACCCATCATGTACTGGTCTTTCATTTCATTTTTGATGGCTTTCTCATAAGGGTTGTCTGTAGCATCAAGTTTTCCCTTGATGTTTTCTTCTTTACTCACATATCCTTCTTCCAATTCCATAGCGCGAAATGGTGGTTTGCCTTCGAAATAATATTGTGCAAAAGTTGAATAGATATATGGCAATAGCTGCATGCGTAAAAAAGCAACATCCTGGCAAGATTCATAAACATCAGCAAAAGACCAGGGCTTAGTTCCGTCAGCCCATGCATTGATCATAGCCATAGGTGAGAAACAAACTGACTGCATACGGCGAACCCATTCTTCAGAAGAACCACTTGCACGAACTTCAGGAGTCCATAGCAAACCACTGAACCCTGAATTAATTAAGGCAGTTATAAAGTCCTGGTGACTATAGTAGTCATTATAAATTACGTATGGATATGAAACAGAACCAGCATTTGCAGCACGAATTAATCCATAAGTTCTTTCATTCTTTTCCCGGTAAATTTCATCTGTAACTCTCATCACCTGATTACCATAAGTCTGGCGCATTTGTTCAGCATCATGACCTGAAGGGAAAGTTGCCACATCGGGCCACAACCACTCATCAAAACCATCTACTTCATCGATCTTAAAACCGCTAACACCAATATCTAGCTGATTCTTTTTCAGGTGAGTTTGCATAATTGATCGAGCCTCTGGAATTGTAAAGTCTGGAATAGTTCCACACCAAACAGTATGAGACCCAGTGTATGAACTCATTTGTTTGTCCAGTTTGGAATCGGGCCATAAATATGGGTTACACCATAAATTTAAGTTAACTCCTTTTTGAGCCATTTCTTTTGCAAATCCTTTTGGGTCTGGATATCGTCCCTTATCCCATTCAAACGTACATGGATAAGCTTTACTGTGCCAACCTGGTTCTAATCCAATTACATCCAATGGGAAGTTTTTAGTTTCAAATCCTTTAACTTCATTACGAATATCATCATCAGAATATAGGGTTGGCGTACGTTGCCAAAAACCTAATCCCCATTTTGGAGGTATAAAACCACCACCACAATACAAGTTAAAACGCTGAACAACCTCCATCATATTTTTTCCTGTAAACATGATAAGCTCAACACCATTCTCTGGAATTACAAACTCCAGATTATCAGAATACGGATTTCCTTCCCAATCTCGATCTGTGTTTCTATCACGGGTTACCGGAGGATTCTTGCTATCTTTTGTTATTCCAGAACCTGCATAAACATCAATATAACGTGCGGCATTAATTAACACACCATACCCACGATCCGACACGAAAAATGGAACAGGAGCATGTGTACGTCCATTATCCCTGCCTCCATAGTGATCAACATGTAAACGCAAAATATGTCCACGTTGCCGTACAGTTTTAAAGTTTAATCCAAATCCATATAATTGCTCCCCTTTTTCAAGTGGAAACCGAAGATAAGTTTTACCATTTTTCGTAAAGGCCTCAATTTCATTAAGATCTAATGGTATTGGGGCATCAGCTATTTTATCTATAGCTTCAGTGCGTGGCTTTTTATTACTAATCGACAACAAATTAAAATCATCAGGATTATTGACAGTAGATTTCCACACACCAGATAATTCTTTCTTCCATATTGGACACTGAATATCTTCACTGGTTTCCTCTGTAGGCTGACAAGAAACCAAAACAATCATCAATAAAAAAACAGGTAATAAAGAAAATAGCTTCATAGATTTAGTTGGTTTAGATTACTTAGAACAAATACTATATTATCAATAAGAAACTCTTAATCTCAAACAGGTGATAACAAACTTACACCAGCTCAACATCAAAGTCGACCTACTGGAAATAACAGGACATAATTAATCGTTCTTTTGAGCAAAAGGACTCGTAACAGACTATATATCAATAATAATTAGGAAAGATGTTTTTTCTGGAATTCGGAGGGAGTATTGCCTGTATTAATCTTAAACACACGATTGAAAGCAGATTTTGAGTTAAAACCACAATCCCATGCAATGGCCAAAATTGTTTGTTTCTTCTGATTTGGATCGACCAAACGCCTTTTTACTTCTTCAATACGAAACTCATTTACGTAATCATAAAACGGTTTACCAATCGCATCATTAAGCAAAGCCGAAAGTTGATTTGGGGTAATGTTGATTTCATCAGCCAAATCATTGAGACCAATTTTACTATCGAGATATAACTTCTTTTCCTCCATGACTAAATTCAACTGGACAATCAACTTCTTATCAGCATCTGTAGCGAAAACAGGTGCTTTCTTTTTGGTTATATTTTTCGCTTTTTTCTGAACAAGAGCCACAATTCCTAAAACAAAAATAATTAGAACTAAAGCACCAAACGCTATTGCTGTTTTATTCTTTCCATCTGAACTAATATTAACTCTCATTCTCACAGGAAGATTTCCCCAAACTCCATCATTATTAGCTGCCTTAATTTGCAAATCATATTCTCTGGACTCTAAAGCATTGTATATTAATTCGGGTTCTGCACCTTCATATTGTTGCCAATCAGCATCAAAACCATTCAATTTCCATTGGTATTGATTTCTTCTTGAACTTGAATAAGACATTGCCGAGAACTGCAACTTAAAACGATTAAACTCAGCAGGTAAGTTCAACACTAAGTCTCCAGAATCATCCCGATTAAATAATAGTTTACCTTCCAAACTATCATTTTCAAAATATTGTTTTCCATCAATTATAACACCTGTGATTATTGGATTCGGTGGTATTTCATTTTTCTCAAAATGTGTAGGGTTAAATATATTTACTCCAGCAACTCCACCAAAAAACATGGTGCCGTCTTCATCTTTCCATGCTGCATTTTTACGAAACTTACCTTTTAAAACCCCGTCATATTCAGCGTAACTGACAAAGGTTTCACTTTCAGGATCAAATTTTGAAATCCCACTATTCGTAGAAATCCATAAATATCCAAAATCATCTTCCAGAATGGCATTAACTTCATTATCAGACAAGCCATCCTGTTCCTGATATGATTTAAACCAAAATTTGGATTTCCCATCTGAATCCACTTCTTCAAAAACACGATTAAACCCTTTTAAAGAAGTTCCAACCCAAAGTCGATGTTTGCTGTCTTCAAAGATTATATAAACCTCATCATTACTAATACTTCGAGGATTTTTCGGATCGTGTCTAAAGTGTTTAAACCAAACTTTCCCTTCAGCTTCTTCCTGAATTAGATTTAGTCCACCTTCAGTGACGGCCAACCAAATTCGACCTTTCGAATCCTCAAACACTTTAAAGATTCCATTTCTACTAATAGACAATGAATCATCGGGAATATGTTTAAAGTTCTTAAATGAATACTCGCCTTCATCGTCTGAAACTAAGCGGTTTAATCCGCCTAATGTCCCAACCCAAATTCTTCCCCTACGATCTTCCAGAATTGATATAACACCATTATTTGAAATACTACTTTCATCATTCTTATTATTCCGAAAATTAATCCATTGATCACTTCCTGATTCTTTTAAATTGAGCCCACCCCCCCATGACGCTACCCAAAATCTATCTTTTGAATCTTCAAGGATTCCTGTTATATAGTTTCCTGATAATTCTCCATATGCATTCCCAGGTGGAAAATGCTCAAAAGATGGTGCCACAATATTTGCATCAGACTTTAACCGTTCTAAGCCGTTATCACGAGTTCCCAACCAAAGCTGTTTTTTTTGATCACGGTAGATATATTGTATAAAGCTATTACTCAAACCATCTGGATTATCAGGAGAATGATTCCATTTTAAAAAGCGTTGTCTGGACCAATCATAAACGTCCAAACCTTCCTGTGTGCCAATCAAAACAACACCCGATTCATCTGAAAATATATCATACACATCATTACTGCTTAAAGCATATTGCTCCTCAGGGTAAGCAATCAAATGACTAACTTCATTATTCTTTGGATCATAAATGGTAACTCCACCAGCATAAACTCCCAGCAGTAATCTTCCATCTTTATCTTCTCCAATTGAATCAAAGCCGCTTCTCAAACTCGATTTAACATGCGAAACCCATTCAAAATCGGATTTCCCAGGCATGTACCGATAAAGTCCATTATCTCCAACTCCCCACAAAACGCCAAATCGGTCAGTATAAAGTTTACTTATATTATACGGATAGCTGACAAGAATTTTATCAGTTTTACGATCATATTTACTTACCACTCTCCCATGACAAACCCAGAAAATACCCTCACGTCCTTCATAATAACTTTTCACATGTTTCTTTGGAAGTATTTCTTCCATCGTGTTGTGATTAACCGAGTACCGATAATTTCCGGTATTACATGAAATCCATAAATAACCAGATCGGTCTTCCAATAACGTATTAATAAAAGATGTAGATAACTGAGTCTCAATATCGAATGTATCTGGGAATGCTTCAGATGATCCGGTAAGAGGATTTAGTGCACACAAACCAATGGTTGTTCCAACCCAAACCAAACCAGTAGAAGAGGTTTCTAAGGCATAAATTTTATCGCTGCAAATTGAATTGGGATTATTGCTATCGTACTTATAAACATTGAATCGATAGCCATCAAAAGAAGAAAGGCCATTTTGAGTTCCAAGCCAAAGCATTCCATTTTCAGCTTTTCTAATCAGCCGTATTTCATTATGGAAGAGACCATCTTCAGTAGTATAATGATGCAAAACTGGTTTTCTATTTCCTAAAACAGAAATAGAAAAAACACATAACAACAATATTGCAAAATGAGTTTTAATCATAAATTCAGCTGAAACAAAATTAGCATTATCAGCAAACGAAGAAAACTTTTATTCGTGTTATGATTGAAATATGAAATGTAAAATCTTATTTCACATCAATGTCAAACATCTTTTTGCCTTCCAAAAAGCCTTCTAATCTATCACCAATTGCTACGGGACCAACTCCTGCAGGTGTGCCTGTATACATTAAGTCACCAATCTTAATTGTATAGTATTTTGATACCTGACTAATTAAATCATCAAATGGGAAAAGCATATATGCTGAGTCTCCGCGTTGTACAGTTTGTCCATTTTTTTTAAGTTCAAACTTAATGGAGTTTACATCAGGTAGACTTTCAATAGAAACAAATTCAGAGCCAATAGCTGCAGAACGATCAAATCCTTTTGCTTTCTCCCAGGGAAGACCTTTTTCCTTCAATTTGGTTTGTAAATCACGAGCGGTAAAATCAATACCTAATCCAATCTCACTGTAATATCGGCTTGCAAATCGTGGTTCAATATTTTTTCCTAAACGATTAATCCGAACTATCAATTCGCACTCATAATGAACATCTTTACTAAATTCAGGAATGTAAAATGGATCATTATTCCGAAGTAATGAAGAATCTGGCTTCATAAAAATAACAGGTTCATCGGGCATTTCATTTTTTAGCTCCTGAACATGATCCCCATAATTTCTTCCTATGCAAATGATTTTCATCTTTAACTATCTTTCATTCTAAGCTTAATTGCAGTTAACACTTTCTTAGTATAAAGTGGAAACTCGCTATTAATAATCCAACCAAAATAACCAGGTTGTTCACGTAAAACTTTCTCCACAGGAATGCCCTTATTCTTACCAAAATTGAACACTTCTATTCCATTTTCATTATACACAATTCTCCCAACAAAATCAACATTACGATCATAAGATGAAAACTCGCTTAACTTATTTATATCGTTTTCAATAGGCTTGCTTTTCTTCCCTTTACCTTCATCATATTCGGTTTCCCTGTATAAATCCAGTTGAGATTTTAACACTTCATAAGTTGCTTTGGTGTCTGCCATAGCACTATGTGCATTAATAAGTTCTTGCTGACAGTAGAACTTATAAGCTGCGACCAATGTTCGTTTCTCCATTTTATGGAAAATGGCCTGCACATCAATAAATTTTCTCTTTTTAAAATCAACATCCACATCTACCCGAAGAAATTCTTCAGCCAAAAGTGGAATGTCAAATCGATTGGAATTGAACCCCGCTAAATCACAGCCTTCAATAAACTTTGCCAATGATTTTGCAACTTCCTTAAATGTAGGTTCATCCTTTATATCCTCATCAAAAATTCCGTGAATATCACTAACATGAGGTGGAATTGGCTTTTCAGGATTTATCCGCATTTCCTTTTCTTCTTCTGTTCCGTCAGGATTAATTTTCAACAATGCAATCTCCACAATTCGATCCGTAACAATATTAATCCCTGTTGTTTCGAGATCCAGAAAAACCAGTGGGTTTCTTAAATTCAACTTCATCGATTATAAATTATGAGTTAAAAAATGAAAAAACCTAACAAAAAAATCTGTTAGGCTTATTCTATTTATGCAATTTATTATTACGCATTAATCATCATCGGCATGAGGAGCATCAAAACATCTTCTTCATCGAACTCTTTTGCTGCAGGCAACATTAGCCCGGCACGAGTTGGATCAGAAAGCTCAACTTTCACTTCAGAACTGGAAATATTAGAAAGTATCTCCAACAAGAAAGTCGATTTAAATCCGATTTCAATTTCTTCACCTTCATATTGGCATTTTAAGCGTTCAACCGCAGAAATAGAGAAATCTACATCCTGAGCCGAAACCACTAATTGGCTGTCGTCAATATGTAATTTAATCAGGTTACTTGCCTGATTCGCAAATACAGAAACACGTTTGATAGTATTGAATAACTCCAAACGATCAACGATCAATTTATTCGGATTATTGGTTGGAATTACTGAGTTGTAGCTTGGGTAATTACCCTCAACCAAACGGCAAATCAGTTTATAATTACTAAGTGTAAAAAAGGCATTTTTGTCGTCGAACTGAAGTTTAACATCAAACTCTTCTTTAGGAAGAAGATTCTTTAGTAAACCTGCAGGTTTTTTAGGAAGAATAAAAGATGACTCAACTTCAGCTTTGGCATCACTTCTTCTATAACGAACTAATTTGTGTGCATCAGAAGCAACAAAAGCCAGATCTTCCTTCCCAAGTTCAATAAAAATCCCATTCATCACCGGACGAAGTTCATCGTCAGCAGTTGCAAATAAGGTTTTACTGATTCCATGCATCAACACGTTATGGTTTACGTTAATTGTTGAAGCAGCATCTTCATTGAGTTGTGGCAACTGTGGAAAATCTTCACCATTTTGCCCAACAATACTGAATTTGCCATTTTCAGAGTAAATATCAATGGCAAAGTTATCCAGTTCAATTTGAAAAGTAAGTGGCTGCTCCGGGAACTCTTTCAACGTATCGTTCAACAACTTAGCAGGAATAGCAACATCACCAGTTCCTTCGGTATTGTCTAATTCAATACTTGTAATTAAAGTTGATTCTAAATCCGAAGCTGTAATCGTCAAACGATTATCTTCCAGCTGAAATAAATAATTATCCAAAATGGGTAAGGTATTCTTCGAACTAATCACCTTACTAATAGCATTCAGATGGCTTAGTAATTCGGTACTGGAAACAACAAATTTCATTGATATATTCTTTAAGGTTTTGTTTATCTTTTAGTTGTACAATGCAGTTCATAACGAAATCCCTGCATTCAGAATTATACGAATATACAAACTTTGCTTTTTTAAACCTATGCTTCGCGTTCACTATTTATTACAAAAGAATTAACGATGGTATTTACGTCTGCGGAGAAGATTGAAAATCAGGCCAAAGGTAGAAATCAGCACCAATGGAAGTACGACATTTAGTAGTTGCCAAAACAAACGTTGTTCCCGAATTTTAACCTTATCTAATAAACGAATTTTAAATACCCTTGAACGAAGTGACATAATCCCCGTTTCATCACACAAATAATTGATTGCATTTACAAGGAATTCTTTGTTGCCAAATGTTTGCTGTGAATATCTATCAAAACCAAGTGGCATAGGCTGAGGCTTCCCATTTCGTCGACTTACTTGATTGGCAATCAAACTTCCATCAGCAAATACTATCATTTTTGCAGGCTTCGATTCTGCGAGAACATCAAGGTTTGAAGTATTAAGTTCATCAATCATTCGGTTTTGAAATGCAGATGGGAAAACACCTTCAATTAAAACGCCAACTGGCAAATTTTTCTCGTTAAATAAACTTCGTGATGGAGGGTTATTAATACTCTGCAAGCTTACTTCAAAAGGCGTTCTAATCTGTCTGGAATAAACTGATGATTGCAAAATAATCGACTTTCTGAGTGCTGGATTTTTCCCCACAGTATCAATAACACTTACAAATTCTGATTTTATTTTATTCAAACTTCGTCCAATCTCATGATTTGCCGGACTTAACAAAGGTGAATAATACCAGGGAGCAGGCGTGTATTTTGCAGGAGAACCAACCGGAGCAGTATTTACCGGAATCATCAAACAATCCACATCTTGCAGAAGGTTTGGATTTAAACGAATTCCATATCGAAAAAGCTGATCGTCCAGGTTAAGATCCCGAGGAAAAGATAAAGTGGTTTCTCCACGACTAAGGCTATCCAGACTAACTTGCACTGGATCAACAAACCACAAAAGATTTCCTCCACGCATTAAATATTGATCGATGTTGAATTTATCTTTTTCAGAGAATGGACGATTGGGATCAGCAACAATCAACGCTTTTGGAAAGCTTGTTCCTTTTATCAATTCTGAAGCATGTAAATCCTTTACCTCAAAATTCTCAAGCAATGTCTGACGAATATCAAAAGTTTCCATTCGGCTCAACTCTTCGTGTCCGGATAAAAAGGCAACCACATTCTTCTCATCAGACATTAATTGCTGAAACGCCCGAATGAATTCAAACTCCAAAGTTTCTACAGAATTATTCAAATTGACATCTGCAGGTAACGATGGATTATTTTTGAGGAGGTTTATTCCTAATTCAAAATCTTTGTAGCGAATAACTGCCCCGGGGAAAATACGTTGTGTTACTGTACCTTCATCTCTGCTCAGTCTGATATCAGTTGGTTTTAAACCCAGATCTACCAATCGGTCAAACAATTTATTTCGTTCTTTCTGATTGGCGGTCATTTCATAAGGATCATGCAATTCGAAACGAATCCGTTCACTTGAATATGCATTAATATCCTGAATCTTTTCCTCAACGGCCTGCTGCAACTTTTGAAAACCCGGTGGCAATTCACCATCCAGAAATAAATCAACTTTAATTGGGGCCTCAAGCTTGTGAACCATTTCTTTCGACAAATCAGAAAGGCTAAATCTATTCTCAGAAGTTAAATCAATACGAAAAAACCAGAAGCTGGACACATATGAAATCAAGACCACAACAACTGTCAAAACAATCAATTTACGAATCTGCTTTTTCAGTTTCTTTTGCGTTGACTGCAGTGTCAAGCTGGTCAAAACCAAGAAGAAAAAAACAAGCAGAATAAAATAAATTACGTCCCTTGAATCAACAACTCCTCTGCTTATTGACAAATAATGTTCATTTATCCCAAACTGAAGTAAAAACCCAATAAGTTCTATTGATAAATTAAGGCTTCCAATAAATTCAAAACCAAGATAGAAGACAAAGGAAAGAAATAAGGCAAGTACAAAAGCAAAAACCGGATTATCTGTTAACGAAGACGAAAACAATCCAATTGCTACGTAAACTGCAGCTAACAAAAACAGACCAATAAATGAACCCCAGGCAGCACCTCCATCCCAATTCCCAGTAGGATTGCCGAGCACATAAATGGAATAAAAATAAATGAGAGTTGGTAACAAACATATCACAACTAAAACTAGTCCTGCCAAATATTTTGCCCAGACAAGCTGAAACAGCGACAACGGTCGGGTCACCAAAATTTCCAGAGTACCCAGCCGTTTTTCTTCTGCTAATAAACGCATAGTGAGCGCAGGAATCAGAAATAAAAAAATCCATGGAGCTAAAGAGAAGTAACCATCCAAACTTGCATAACCACTTTCAAGAATATTAAAACTGCCGGGGAACACCCATAAAAACAATCCATTCCCAATCAAAAAAACAAAGGCAATCAAATACCCAGTCAGTGAACCAAAAAAACTGATGATTTCTTTTCGAAATAAACTAAACATACTGTTGTTTTTGTTTTTGTAAAAACGAAGATAGGAAAGAATTAGGGACAAAAAGTCATGCACAAGAATCAAGATTCAGGAAAGCATACTTGACAACCTAGCAACTATTAATTTAGCAGCTCGGGCAGATGCTCCGGGATTACCTAGTTTTTTGTGAAGTTCATCATAGCTTTTAAATATTTCTTCCCTGTGTTTATTATCATTTAAAATAAGCTCCAATTCTTTACGGATATTTGTTACAGAACAATGATGCTGCAAAAGCTCTCGAATAGCCCACCTGCCAAGAATAATATTGACCAATGACACCTTCGTAATTTTCAAAAACCATTTGCCAATGAAATAAAACAATAAACCTCCAGCCATACGGTAACAAACAATTTGTGGAGTTTTAATAACTCCAGCCTCCAGAGAAACCGTTCCACTTGCCAATACAGCCACATCTGCATGTTGCAATACCTGATAAGTTTTATCGAAAACCAAATTTGCATCGTATCCATTCAATAGTTCATCGTAAAGTCCCTGATCAATATTAGGAGCAGCAGTTACTATCATTTGATAATCTCTAAATACAGACGCAGCCTTCAGCATTCTAGGTAGAAGCGATTTAATTTCTTGCAAACGACTACCCGGTAACATTGCAATAATTGGTTTATTATTCAATTTATTCTCGTTAATGAAAGCTTCAAAATCAACAGGTTTCAATTTTTCAACTACCGAATCCAGCACTGGATTACCAACATAGTTCACTTCAAAATTGAGATTCTTATAAAATTCGGTTTCAAATGGGAGAATGGTAAACATTTCATCTACAAAAGCTCGTATTTTCTTGATACGATGTTTTTTCCATACCCATATTTTTGGAGATATGTAGTAAAAAACTTTAATCCCATTTTTCTTGGCAAATTCAGCAATTCTTAAGTTAAAACCCGGGTAATCAACCAATACTAAAACGTCAGGCTGAAAATCTAAAATATCCTTTTCGCAGATATCAAAATTTCTCTTAATGGTTTTCAGATTCATCAGCACAGGAATAAAACCCATAAATGCCATTTCCCGATAGTGCGTACTCAACTTCATTCCAGCTTGCTCCATCAACTCGCCGCCAAAACCCCTAATTAGAGCATTCTGATCTTCTTTAACCAACTCTTTGATTAGGTTTGAAGCATGTAAATCGCCAGATGCCTCACCAGCTATGAAATAATACTTCATATCAGATTACCTTTGAAATTAAAACCAAAAAAGCATAAATAAAGGTGGCCATTAAAACTCCTCTGGCGGCCATATCTTTTTTTTGTTTATAGTAATACAGGAATAATATTAAGTTAGGAACAACGCAAAGTGAAAGCAGCTTAAATAGTAATTGAAACTGCCACATTGACTGCATATAATTTTTAAAAGAGACTTCTTTATACTGAACCAAATAAAGCACCATGAAAATGATTAATGGGAAAATAATCCCGGGAAAAAAGCCATGCTTTATTTTACTGATATCTTTCGGAGGATTTTCACTCATCAGAATTTCCAGTTTTTCATTTGTTCAAGTGTTTCAAAACAAGTCATATCAACATTTATTGGCACAATTGAGGCAAACTGATTTTCCAATGCAAATAGGTCTGTGCCCTCAACTTCAGGCTCAAAGTTTTTAAAATAACCGCTCAGCCAATAATAATCTCGGGAATGAGGATCAGTTCTTTTTTCAAATTCTTCCATCCACTTTCCTTTGGTTTGTCTGGATAGTTTCACACCCTTCACATCGCCTTTTGGAATGTTTACATTTAAACATGTGAAAAGGGGTAGTCCCTGTTCAAATATCGATTGGAAAATACGAGCAACTGTCATTTTTGCTTTTGAAAAGTCAGCATCAGCGGCATAATCGCAAAGTGAAAAACCAATAGAAGGAACACCATGTAAACACCCTTCAATAGCAGCTCCCATAGTTCCAGAATAAACTACACTTACTGATGAATTTGCCCCATGATTTATCCCGGACACTACAAAATCTGGAGGTCTATTAGTTAGCTGATTAAAACCAAGTTTAACACAATCAACCGGAGTTCCATTGCATTTGTATGCAGTATGCCCCTCCTCTTCAGCAACTTTCACAGTACGTAACGGTTTATCAACAGTTATCGCCCCCGACATTCCAGACATTGGTACTTCTGGTGCAACTACTAAAACTTCACCAAAAAGTCGCATTACCTCGGTTAACTCTTTTAAACCTTTTGCATGTATTCCATCATCATTCGAAATTAAAATCAGGGGAGTTTTATTCATGTTTTATTATTTTGAATCACAAATATAATCCAATCCTTTATAAGAAATTCCAATAAGCAAAAAACAAATTTCAAAAACCTACAGTATTACAGGAACTCAGCATTTCAGTTTCCTTTCAAATACAAATGACACATTCAATAAATAATTTACAAAACGACCCAATAATGCCTCTGAGTTTATTTTGATTTATTCTAAATAGATTGTAACTTGTTGATAATTAAAACCGAATTGCCCCCTTCCTCTCATTCACCAAAAATCAACCTTCGGGTCGGCTTTTATTTATTTAACAACTACTAATTATAAATTTTACGGTGTATGAAAAAAATCTCCCTACTACTTTTTGTGATGCTGTTCATAGCATCAGGTGCAATCGCACAAGAAGAAATGAAACCTACCAAGTATGAAAATGTAAGCTGGCATAAAGTCGTACTTGTTGACTACAAACCTGGAAAGATGAAACGAGCCAAAGAAATCATCAAACTATACCAGGAATCAGGCAAAGCTGCAGAAACGATGGCTCCTGAAATGATTTGGTTCATGTCTGGCGAATATGATTTAATGCTAATATGGACATTGAAAGATGGACCTTCAGAATTTGAATGGAAGTATTCTCCTGATGGTTTAAAATGGTGGAACGAGTTTATAAAACAGATAGGTTCAAAAGAAGAAGCAGAAAAAATTCAGGCTGAGTACACGGATCTAATATTTAGCTACACCAGTTATCTGGCTCGAAAAGATCTTTAGACATTAACCAACTGGCTTAAGAGTGTTTTTACAGAAGAGGTAATTACTTTTTATTTCAAAAAGTTTTACCTCTTTTTCCATACCCAAATGAACTACCCCGGGGCAGAGCCCACGAGGTATCAAAAAAGAGTCAGTTGAC
>CBDVCE010000014.1:0-75130 GCA_965372405.1 uncultured Sunxiuqinia sp. | reverse complement strand
CAAACTTTCCTCTATACCCCGAGGCAGAGCCTCGAGGAATTCTCTTGATTAAATTCAATACCAACTAATGTTGCAATTTATTTTCGATTACAAAAGTTGAATAAGACAAACATTCAATAAAACTCAAGCTAATTTTAAAACCCCAAGTTATTTTTCTAAATTTATTTGGCTCAAAACAGCTATTATATCAAAACTTCTGATTTATGGAAAAGACGAATACAGAACCCAAACTATCAAAAAAAGTTTATGAAAATGAGCTTGAGAAACTCCAGATAGAATTGGTCAAACTTCAGGAATGGATAAAATTTAAAGGATTAAAAGTAGTTGTACTTTTTGAAGGGCGTGATGCTGCAGGAAAAGGAGGAACGATAAAACGAATTATTCAATCTTTAAATCCTCGTATTTGCAGTGTTGTTGCATTGGGAACACCAACTGAAAAAGAAAAAACACAGTGGTACTTTCAACGTTATGTGCCTCATTTACCTGCTGCCGGACAAATGGTATTATTTGACCGAAGCTGGTACAATAGAGCTGGAGAAACGCTTCCAAGATCGGATAAACGATCCAACAAAACGATGGAAACTAAGTGATATGGATTTGAAATCGAGAGAATATTTTGTTGAATATTCAAAAGCAAAAGATGAGATGTTCGCTTACACAGATACGAAAGTTAGTCCTTGGTATGTTGTTGAAGCTGATGATAAAAAAAGAGCAAGGTTGAATTGTATAAGCCACTTGATTTCAATGGTTCCTTTTGAAGATTTAACACCATCTCCTATTGAATTGCCAGCCCGAAATGAAAATAAGGGTTATGTCAGACCACCTTTAGATGAGATGACATACGTGCCAAAAGTTTATTAAAATTCAAAGTCAGAAATATTGAAACAAAAAAAGCTGCTCCATAGGAACAGCTTTCATTAAAATATATCTAAGATTATATTATTTCAAATTCTCAAAAAGAGCTTTTACGTTGATTTGCTCTAAAATAATTCCTTTCAAATCATTAATGGCAACCCTATCCTGTTTCATCGTATCACGGAAACGGATGGTCACTGTTTGATCTTCCAGAGCTTGGTGGTCAACAGTCACACAGAAAGGAGTTCCAATAGCATCCTGACGGCGATAACGTTTACCAATAGAATCTTTCTCGTCATATTGACAATTAAAATCAAACTTCAAATCATCAATAATTGCACGTGCTTTATCGGGAAGACCATCTTTCTTCACCAACGGCATAACTGCTAATTTAATCGGTGCCAAAGCAGCAGGTAATTTCAATACCACACGGGTATCTTTCTTTCCACTCGCCGATTCAACTTCTTCCTCACAATATGAAGCAGACATCACCTGCAAGAACATTCTATCAACACCAATTGATGTTTCAACAACATAGGGTACATATGACTCACCCAATTCTGGATCAAAATATTGAATTTTCTTTCCAGAATATTTCTGGTGTTGCGACAAATCAAAATCAGTACGAGAGTGAATCCCTTCAACCTCTTTAAAACCAAATGGGAATTTAAATTCAACATCAACAGCAGCGTTTGCGTAATGAGCCAATTTTTCATGCTCATGAAAACGATAATTTTCATCGCCAAAGCCAAGTGCTTTATGCCACTTCATTCTGGTTTCTTTCCATTTTTCAAACCAATCTAACTCTGAACCAGGACGTACAAAAAATTGCATCTCCATTTGTTCAAACTCACGCATACGAAAAACAAATTGACGGGCTACAATCTCATTACGGAATGCTTTACCAATCTGTGCAATACCAAAAGGAATTTTCATTCGACCGGTTTTCTGCACATTCAGGTAATTCACAAAAATACCCTGAGCTGTTTCCGGGCGCAAATAAACTTTAGATGCTCCATCAGCAGTAGAACCCATTTCCGTTGAAAACATCAAATTAAACTGACGAACGTCAGTCCAATTACGGCTTCCACTTACCGGACAAGCAATCTCCTGATCAATAATAATCTGCTTCAATTCACCCAGATCGCTATCATTCAGTGCCTTTGCAAATCGCGTATGCAAATCATCCCATTTCTTTTTGTTAGCCAACACTCTAGGATTGGTTTCACGAAACTGTGTTTCATCAAAAGCATCACCAAAACGTTTTTTTGCTTTGGCAACCTCCTTATTCATTTTTTCCTCAAACTTTGCCAACTGATCTTCTACTAAAACATCAGCACGATATCTCTTTTTCGAATCTTTATTATCAATTAAAGGATCACTAAATGCATCAACATGGCCCGAAGCTTTCCAAATAGTTGGGTGCATAAAAATAGCTGAGTCAAGCCCAACAACATTCTCGTGCAATAACACCATACTGTCCCACCAATATTTTTTGATATTATTTTTTAGCTCTACACCATTCTGCCCGTAATCGTATACTGCGCCCAGTCCATCATAGATTTCACTTGATTGAAACACAAACCCATACTCTTTGCAGTGGGCAATCAGTTTCTTAAAAACATCTTCCTGCGCCATAATTTTTTGAATTTATTTCTTCTTTTTGAATTTAATCTACTTCTTCAAAATCGACATATTCACCGTCATCTTTCGAGGTTCGGGAACCATTGTCCTTGTTTTTTTCAACTGTAATATCTCCTTGTTTCCGGTTATTCTGCTGCTGAAAATTACCAGGCCGCTGTTGTTGAGGAGGATAAATCATAGGTAGAATTACCTTCCTAATAAACTTGATCAAATAATAAATGACCAGTATTATCAACAACGTGCGAAAAAAGTTCGCTATAAATAGAATTATATTAAAATGTACCATAACAATTGAAAATCAGCGGCTGTAAAATTAGCAATAAATTACAAAACGAAAATCGACGAGAAATAAAAAGAGAAACTTAATTCATAATGGAAAAGTCATTCCCACTTTTAGATTATTCCTACCTTAGCAAAAAATCAGTTTAAAAGATGGCTATATACAAGCGTATACTATTAAAACTTAGCGGTGAATCCCTGATGGGAAGCCAGGAATATGGGATTGATCAAAACAGACTTCAAGAGTATGCAATTCAGATTAAAGAGATTGCTGAACTTGGTGTTCAAGTTGGGATTGTTATTGGTGGCGGAAATATTTTTAGGGGATTGAGTGGTGCTGCAAATGGGTTTGATCGTGTGAAAGGAGATCAAATGGGTATGCTTGCAACAGTTATAAATAGCCTTGCTTTAAATTCTGCATTAAAAGCTTCAGGAGTAAAATCCCGTGTTTTAACAGCAATCCGCATGGAACCTGTAGGAGAATTTTACTCCAAAGACAAAGCCATTGAGACCCTTGAGAATGGTGAAGTAGCAATTTTCTCTGCAGGTACGGGGAATCCATATTTCACAACTGATACAGGATCTTCATTACGTGGGATTGAAATTGAAGCCGATGTAATGTTAAAAGGGACAAGGGTTGATGGAATATATACTGCAGATCCTGAAAAAGATCCAACTGCGACAAAGTTTGATAAAATTTCATTTGATGAAATATACACTCGTGGATTAAAGGTTATGGATTTGACTGCAACAACCATGTGTAAAGAAAACAAGCTCCCAATCGTAGTCTTTAATATGGATATTGTTGGCAACTTGAAAAAGGTGATCACGGGTAAAAATATTGGAACACTCGTTCATCTCTAAAAATATATTGTAGAGCATTTTTCACTAAAATCATTAAGAAACTTTAAGGATTCTTTAATTTTTTCTATATTTGCTCTCAGCACAAGAATGAACCGACCATTAGATTTTACATGGAAGAAGAAGTACAATTTATAATAGATGTTTGTAAGGAAAAGATGGCAGCAGCTGTTGAACATTTAGAAACTGAGTTGGTTCATATTCGTGCAGGAAAAGCTTCTACAAGAATGATGGATGGGATTATGGTTGATTACTACGGAAGTATGACTTCTTTAAATCAGGTTTCAAACCTAAGCACGCCAGATGGACGTACAATAGCTGTACAACCTTGGGAGAAAGCGATGATTAGACCGATTGAAAAAGCAATAATGAATGCTAACTTGGGGTTCAATCCTGAGAACAACGGAGAAATCATTAGAATAAACGTTCCGCCACTTACTGAAGAACGCAGAAAAAACCTTACCAAGCAAGTTGGGCAAGAGGGTGAAAATGCAAAAGTGAGTTTGAGGAATGCAAGGAAAGACGCAAATGATTCTTTGAAAAAATTGCTTAAAGATGGATTGTCTGAAGATCTTGAGAAAGATGCTGAAACTGAAGTTCAAGAATTAACAAATAACTTTGGTAAAGACGTTGACAATCATCTTGAGGAAAAAAACAAAGAGATTTTAACGATATAATTGTTTCTAGTTTTCTGTTTTCTGAACATTGTTTAATTGTTTTCATGGCTTTGAGGCAGCTTGTTTAAGCTGCCTTTTTTTTGCCTTATACTTTCCTAAAACGAATAAGATCATTCACCCCAAATCATTTTTAATATCCTTCAGTTTATTTTACTTTTAACGACATAAAACATTTGAAAACCTAAAAGAAGTAATTCATGATTGGATTGGTAGATTACCACATGCATAGCCTACTTTCAGACGGTGCAAATACTTATGAAGAAATGATAAAGCATGCAATTTCCATTGGCATTGATGAAATTGGATTCAGCGACCATGTATGCATAAAACCTGTAGATTGGGCTATCTCATTGGTTGACTTACCAGTAATGACAAGGCAAATCATGGAGCTAAAAGAACGTTTTGCCGATCAAATTACAATCCGATTTGGGATTGAAATGGACTACTTCCCCGGGAAAGAAGATGAGATTAGAGAGGTGATCAACAGCCTTCCTCTGGATTATGTAATAGGTTCTGTTCATTTTATTGGAGAGTGGAACTTTGATACTGATAAATCTCTTTATGGGAAATGGCCAAATGACGAAGTTTACCGAATGTATTATGAAATTGTTCAACAAATGGCAAAGTCTCGCTTATTCGATACTGTTGGACATTTGGACATTATTAAAAAGTTTCGGATTTACCCTGAGACAGACCAGACTCGGCTTATTGAAGACACTCTTAAAATTATAAAAGAATACAATTTGGTTGTTGAGCTAAATACAGGAGGCATAGACAGACCTTGCGCCGAATTTACGCCAAGTCCAGCAATCATTGAAAAATGCCATCACCAGAATATTCCACTTACTCTTTCTTCCGATGCTCACAAAGCCAATCAAATTGCACGTCATTATAGCTCAGCCATTGAACTTTTTAGAAAGATTGGTGTAAAAGAGATTGCTAAATTCGAAAAAAGAAATCGCAAGATGGTGCGCATATAACTCTAGTTCTTTTAGAGCATCACGATTACTTTAACAATCCGTGATCTTTTTCTCCTTTCAGATTAACAGAAATTGTATCTTTGACAATTAATTTTTCAATTAATGGAAAAGTCTCAAAAAGGAATACTTACAACTATAAACGACCCGTCTGACCTAAGACGCTTAAATATAGAAAACCTCCCTACTGTTTGTGATGAACTTCGTCAATTTATAATTGAACAGGTTGCTAACAATCCCGGACATTTAGGAGCAAGTCTTGGTGTAGTAGAACTCACTGTAGCTCTTCATTATGCATACAATACACCCACCGACTTATTGATCTGGGATGTTGGACATCAAGCATACGGACATAAGATTCTAACTGGTCGTAGGGATCAATTCCACACCAATAGAAAATACAAAGGTATTAGCGGTTTCCCGAAACTTTCAGAAAGCGAATATGACCCCTTCGGTGTTGGCCATTCAAGTACTTCAATCTCTGCAGCCTTAGGCATGGCTGTTGCTGCTTCGCACAATAAGGAAGACAAAAAAATTGTAGCAGTTATTGGTGATGGAGCGATGACTGGAGGAATTGCATTTGAAGCACTCAACAATGCTGCAGTTAACAACTCCGATGTCCTCATAGTTCTGAATGACAACAATATGGCCATTGATCCTATTTTTGGCGGAGTAAACAATTATTTACTAAACATCTCCAAATCAAAATCATACAACCGACTTAAAAAGGACATTTGGAATGCTTTGGGTAAGATCTACAAATTGGGGCGCAAAACTCGTCGCATTGTTCAAAAGACAGAAGGTGCAATCAAATCTGCTTTATTGAAAGAATCAAACCTATTTGAAAGTTTGGGTATTCGTTATTTTGGCCCGGTAGATGGACATGACGTTAAATACCTTACTAAAGTTTTAACAGATTTAAAAGATATACCTGGCCCTAAAATCTTGCACATTATTACAAAAAAAGGGAAGGGATTCAAACAAGCAGAAATCAATCAAACTGTTTATCATGCACCTGGGAAGTTTGACAAAGATACCGGCAAAATTCTTGATTGTGAATGTATTGAAAACAAACCTCCAAAATTTCAAAATGTATTTGGCAACACACTTGTTGAACTGGCTGAGAAAAATGATAAAATTGTAGGTATCACCCCTGCTATGCCTTCGGGAAGCTCCCTCAATATTATGATGGAGAAAATGCCAACCCGTGCTTTTGATGTTGGTATTGCAGAACAACATGCTGTTACTTTTTCTGCAGGCATGGCTCAACAAGGACTAGTCCCATTCTGCAACATTTACTCCACTTTTATGCAACGTTCGTACGACCAGATTATACATGACGTAGCTATTCAAAACTTAAATGTTGTGTTCTGCCTCGACCGGGGCGGACTGGTTGGTGCAGATGGAGCTACCCACCATGGGGTGTTTGATTTGGCATTTATGCGCAACATTCCCAATATGATTGCTTCTGCTCCAATGGATGAAATAGAGCTGCGGAATTTAATGTTTACAGCACAACAAGAGAATATGGGACCTTTCTCGATAAGGTATCCACGGGGCTGTGGTTGCAAAGTTGATTGGAGAAAAGAATTTGAATTAATTGAAGTTGGAACAGGACGAACCTTGACAGAAGGAGACGAATTAGCAGTTCTAACTATTGGAACAACCGGGATTGCAGCATCAAGAGCAATTAAATCATTACAAAAGGAAGGCCACAGTGTCGCTCATTACGATATGCGTTTTGTAAAACCATTGGATGAAAAATTACTTCACACCATATTCGGCAAGTTCAAAAAAGTAATCACTATTGAAGATGGGATTCTTCAAGGTGGATTTGGCTCAGCAGTGCTTGAGTTTATGGCTGATCAGAAATATGCAGCAAAAATTGTTCGACTTGGAGTACCTGATCGTTTTATTGAACATGGATCAACTGATGAGCTTCAACGAGAATGTGGTTTTGATCAAAAAGGAATTTACCAGTCTGCTATTGCTATACTTGAGTCATAATTGTAATTTGGCAATACTATTTTATTAGATCGTTCGTTTTGCAAGCAAACTAAATTATTAGCCATTGGAAGTCTACTTTAAAAAACGCCGCTGGAAAATTCTTTTAATGCTTAGTGCCATCCTTATAGGCTCTATTAGCTTATTCTATACAAACTGGTTGGTTAAAAAGATGTCCGAAGAAGAACGAAAAAGTGTTGCTCTATGGGCAGAAGCAACCAAGCAACTTGTTCATTCTGATAAAGATTTATCATTTCCACTTTTAGTTATTCAAAACAACACCAGTATCCCAATTATATTAACTGATAGTTTGAATAAAGTTATAGTTCCAAATAATATCAACTTTACTGAAAAAAACAAGGACCAGGTTTTAGCTCGCGAGCTAAAAAAGATGAAGGAGCATACTGCTCCTATCGAAATTGTTATCTCTGAAACAGAAACTCAATATTTGCATTACAGAGAATCTATTTTACTTCAAAATCTGCGTTATTTCCCTTTAGTTCAATTTGCTGTAATTATGCTATTTATTGGTGTTTCCTACTTTGCCTTTAGCTCATCACGGAAAGCTGAGCAAAACCAGGTATGGGTTGGCATGTCAAAAGAAACTGCCCATCAACTCGGGACGCCAATTTCTTCATTACTTGCATGGATTGAATTGTTGAAAATGCAGAATGTGAAAGAGGAAATTGTTAGCGAATTTGAAAAAGACATTAACCGATTGGAAAAAATAACTGAACGTTTTTCAAAAATTGGTTCTGCTCCCGAACTGCTCACTGATGATTTGCGAAATGTTATTCTTTCAACGGTAAATTATCTGGAAAGTCGTTCTTCAAAAAAAGTACAATTCATCCTCGACTTTGGAAATGATCATCATTATTTTGCTCCACACAATGCAGCTTTATTTAGCTGGGTGATTGAGAACTTATGCAAAAACGCAATTGATGCACTTGACAACAAAGGTACAATTGGACTTCATCTTTTTGAAAAGAATGAACAAATCATACTTGATGTGAGTGATAGTGGAAAAGGAATTCCTAAAAGTCAGTTTAAAACAATATTTGAACCTGGATTTACAACAAAGAAAAGAGGTTGGGGACTTGGGTTATCACTGGCTAAAAGAATTATTGAAAACTACCACAAAGGAAAAATCTTCATTAAACAGTCTGAACCCGGCAGGGGAACTACTTTTAGGATTATACTCCCCAAGGCCTGATTTTTTTCAACAATAGAGCGCAAGTTAAATTATTGAGAAAAAGAATATTGTAAACTTTAAACATCAAGTTAAATATTCATTGTTAAAAAGTTCAGTAAATTTTCGCTGTTTGTTTATTTTTTATACTTTTGCAACACTTTTTTGAGGAGCAATGACACAATTGGTAAAATATAACATTGCATTTAAAGGACTTGCTGAAGGTTCTCATGAGTTTGAATATTTGATTGAGAAAAAGTTCTTTGAGTTTTTTGCTGGTGGAATTGCTGACGATGGTATTGTTAATGTCAAAGTCACTCTCGAAAAACAAAGTGCATTAATGGTTCTTTGGTTTCATGTTAACGGAACGGTAAAAATTCAGTGCGATCGATGCCTGGATCTTTTTGACCAACCGATTGAAAGTGAAAACAAAATCTTCATTAAAAATGGAGAAGAGAATTTTGACGAAGGTGATGATGTAGTTTGGGTTGGTCAAGGCGATAATCAGATCAATGTTGCAAAATTGATTTACGATTTTATCATTTTATCCATTCCGATCAAACATATCCATTCTGAAGAACCAAAAGGGAAAAACAATTGCAATCCCGCAATGCTTGAAAGACTAAATAAGATTGAAACATCTGACAGTGACATTAAAGAAACTGATTCAAGATGGGACGAGTTGAAGAAATTATTAGATAACAAATAAAGATTTTAAAATGGCACATCCAAAACACAAAACATCTAAATCCAGAAGGGATAAGAGAAGAACGCATTACAAGACAACGCCAGAAACATTGGCTTCTTGCTCAAATTGTGGTGCTACTGTAAAATATCACACCGTTTGTTCGGAATGTGGATACTACAGGGGCAAACTGGCTATCGAAAAAGACGTTACTGTTTAACACTCGATAATATGATCAGAAGACTAAAACTTCTGATCTTTTTTTGCTTGTTTAATTAAATTTTTGAACATTTTAATTGATTGTTTTAAGCCGACTTACGGCAATTCTTTTGCCTCTTTTTTCTTTGTTCTTCGATTTTTTCACCCTATCTTTCGCCCTGATTTTTTTAATTTCATTGACGATCACAGCTCATTACAAAACAGCTGCAGATCAGATAGATAAAAGCTTTGGACTATGCAAAATATTCATGCTGCAATAACAGGCATTGGAGCATTTCTACCCGAGTACCGACTTACAAATGAAGAACTCAGTACCATGGTCGACACTTCTGATGAGTGGATCATGCAGAGAATCGGTATAAAAGAACGGCGAATAATGAAGGAAAGCGGCAAAGCAACTTCCGACATGGGAGTTAAAGCCGTCAATCAACTTCTTGAAAAAACAAATACAAGTCCGGAGGAAGTTGACTTATTGATTTGTGCAACCATTACACCAGACAGACCCTTCCCTGCAACTGCAAATATAATTAGCAGAAAAGCCAGATTGCTCAATGCTTGGAGTTATGACATCAGTGCTGCTTGTTCAGGTTTTGTGTTTGCACTCACGACTGCAGCATCCTTTGTTGAGAGCGGTCGATATAAGAAGGTTATTGTTGTTGGTGCTGATATGATGTCTGCAATAACAGACTATACAGATCGTAACACATGCCCCCTCTTTGGTGATGGAGCTTCAGCTGTAATGCTAGAGCCTACAACTGAGCGTTTAGGAGTAATTGATCACATCAACCATACAGATGGGAAAGGCAGGCATTACCTTCATATTAAAGCAGGAGGTTCTAAAAAACCATCGTCAATTGAAACTATCAAAAACAGGGAGCACTTTGTTCATCAAGATGGGAAAACAGTATTTAAATATGCCGTTTCAAGAATGGCAGACGTTGCTGTTGAAATTATGGCAAAGAACAATGTGAAACCAGAAGATCTGGCATGGCTGGTACCACATCAGGCCAACTTGCGAATAATAGATGCTATTGCCCGCCGAATGGATATTAGTCCAACACAAGTTATGATCAATATTGAAAAATACGGGAATACAACTGCTGCAACAATACCTCTTTGCCTTTATGATTACGAAAAAAAGTTAAAAAAAGGGGATAACATTATTCTTGCTGCCTTTGGTGCCGGATTTACCTGGGGTTCTGTTTACTTAAAATGGGCCTATAATTCATAACACATAGAACACCAATTACTATGAGTCGTATTTTAATCACAAGTCATCAGGATTTCGAAAAACTCGTTGGAGAAAAACTTGGAGTATCTAGCTATCATACAATCACTCAGTCCCAGATCAATAAGTTTGCCGATGCCACCATTGACCACCAATGGATACATACTGATCCGGAACGTGCTGAAAAAGAAGGTGCATTTGGAAAAACAATTGCTCACGGCTATCTAACTCTTTCACTGCTACCTATGATGTGGGATCAGGTTGTACAAGTTGAGAACTTCAAAATGTTAGTTAATTATGGAGTGGACAAATTTAAATTTGCACAACCGGTACTAGTTGACAGTCAGGTTCGCACACATGTATGGCTAAAAGATATCACAAATCTAAGAGGTATTAGCAAAGTACAACTAAGAGTGAAAATGGAGATCGAAGGAAACAAAAAACCAGCCTTCGATGGTGAGATGATTTTTCTTTATCATTTCAACGATTAAGATCTACTGGTCAACTTTGTCTATAAGCTGTTATCTTTTTTTAACACTTTATAAACTAAAATAGAAAGGCTTTCGTTCCTAAAAACAGCGAAAGCTTATTATATTTGATGGTTCTGAAAAAAAAGATCATGGCAAAGACATACACAGACGTTGACTCTCAGGCAATCAACCTGATAGGAAAAGGAACAAAAATCACCGGTGATATTATTTCTGATGGTGATATTCGTATTGATGGTGAACTGACAGGTAACCTCCAATGTAGTGGACGAATGGTTATTGGTATTTCGGGGAAAGTAAACGGAGAAGTTAGTTGTAAAAATGCTGATGTTTCCGGATTCATGAAGGGAAAGATATCAGTTGATCAGCTTCTAAGTTTAAAGTCATCCAGCAAAGTTTACGGCGAAATTCAAACCGGAAAGATAAGCATCGAACCAGGAGCACTTTTCTCTGGATCATGCCAAATGGGTGAACAAGTGAAAAATGAAGTCAAAAAAGGAGCTGAAAAAGCCTAAAAAGAAAATTAACCATTTTATTCGTTATTCCAGTTTGGCATTTGAAATGGTAGCCATCATGGCACTTGGTGTTTTTGCCGGGTATAAAATTGATGAATGGCTTGATTTGTCTTTTCCAATATTCACTTTGGTGTTAATGGTACTTGCTGTTATAGCCGCAATTTATCATGCCGTTAAAAATTTTCTATGATGAATCCTCTAATGAAACGTTTTTTAGCCCGAACATCCACTCTTTTTATCATACTTTCAGTTACTGGCTATCTGATTTACAGTCAGGTAATTCCACAGCATTTCCAAGTTGCACTTCCAATTACTTTGATTTTTTTCTTTCTGGCAACAAACCTTGTTCATGCTTATTTGTTAAAAATTGCCGAAAAGGATATCCCAAAATTCAATGCCCAATTTATGGGAATTAGTTTTATAAAGATGTTTGTTTATCTAATTGTTGGAGTGGCTTTCGCATTTTTTAATCGAGAAACTGCAAAGATTTTCCTGGCAAATTTTCTTTTTATGTATATCTGTTTTTCAGTACTTGAAGTTTATGAAATTACACGTGTTGTAAAAAGGAAGAATTAACTTGAACACATTGAAATTTTTATTAATTTGGAGGAACTTTTTAGAAAGTTATAACATTCTGACAGTTAAGACCCTTATGAGACCTGCTTTATCAAAAAAAATCTTTTCTATTCTGCTGATATTCATGCTAACGGGGTTTTCCACTCAGCTACTTTTCGCAGAAGATCACTCACACAGTGAACATGTTGAAAGCACAGACCAAAGTCATGACAAAGGATTTAATCCTGGTGAATTTGTGATGCATCACGTATCAGATGCTTTTGAGTGGCACATTTTTACATATAAAGATTATCATGCCACTATTCCATTACCAATTATTCTTTACAGCAAAAATAGTGGACTGAATGTATTCATGTCTTCAAAATTTCATCACGGACACGAAACTTACCACAATTTCAGGATAGCACATGATGGTGATAATGCTGGCAAAATTGAAGAAGTCAATGATCATGGAGAAGTGATTGATCTTCCTTTTGATCTTTCAATTACAAAGGCAGTTGCAGGAGTCATGTTCAGTGTGATTTTTATTTTGTGGATTTTCCTCAGCATGGCAAAATCAGCAAAACGAAATAAAGGCAAAGCCCCTACTGGAGTTCAAAATTTGATGGAACCACTCATTTTATTTATTCGTGACGAGGTGGCAAAACCAGCTATTGGTGATAAAAAATCTGAGAAGTTCATGCCCTTTTTATTAACGGCATTCTTCTTTATCCTGATTAACAACTTTATGGGTTTAATTCCCATTTTTCCTTTTGGAGCAAATGTTACCGGAAATATTGCCGTGACTTTAGTATTGGCATTATTTACTTTTGCAATTACAACAATAAACGCCAACAAACATTACTGGAAAGAAATTTACAACCCCGATGTACCCTGGTGGTTGAAGTTTCCAATTCCTTTGATGCCAATTGTTGAACTTTCGGGCGTAATTACAAAACCATTTGTATTGATGGTACGTTTGTTTGCCAACATGATGGCCGGACACATGATTGTGACCGTATTTGTTAGCCTGATATTTATTTTTGCAAACTTAATGGGCACAACCGCTGGTTATGCAATCAGTCCGGTATCTATCGCATTCTCAGTATTTATTTTACTGTTGGATGTCTTGGTCTCATTTATTCAGGCTTATGTATTTACTTTGTTATCTGCCTTATATTTTGGCATGGCAACATCAGAACATCACTAGTTTTAACACTATAAATTCAATCGTATGTTATCAGCAATTTTAACAGTGATTTTACAAGCAGCAGCCGGGGCAGGCCTTGGTAAATTAGGAGCTGCTCTTGGTGCAGGTTTAGCTGCAATCGGTGCAGGTATGGGTATTGGTAAAATCGGTGCCAGCGCTATGGAAGCTATTGCACGCCAACCAGAAGCAAGTGGAGATATTCGTTCAAACATGATCGTTTCTGCCGCTCTTATTGAAGGTGTTGCATTCTTTGCAGTAATTATCTGTGCTTTGGTAATTTTCGTTTAAGGAAATTTAATCATTGGCCATCCGCTCCCGGGATTGCCGGGAGGCTGGATGGTTTCACTAAAAAAAGAAACTATGGGATTTGTTACTCCGGATTACGGAACCATATTTTGGATGGTAATTATTTTTGGGATCGTACTTTACGTTCTTAAGAAATTTGCCTGGAAACCAATTCTTAATGCTTTGAAAGATCGTGAAGAATCTATCTCCGAAGCACTTTCATCAGCTGACAAGGCTCGAAAGGAAGTAGAAGGATTGAAAGCTGGCAATGAAAAGATTATTGCTGAAGCACGAAAAGAGAAAGATGTGATTCTGAAAGAAGCCAAGGCAGTAAAAGACAAGATACTTGCTGAAGCTAAAGAACAGGCAATAAAAGAAGGACAAAAGATTATCGAATCAGCACGTCAGCAAATTGAAGCTGAGAAGAAAGCGGCTGTAAGCGAAATGAAACTTCAGGTTACTGAGCTTTCAGTATTGGTTGCCGAAAAAATTATCCAAAAAGAATTAAAAGATAAGAACGTTCAGGAAGAAATTGTAAATGACCTCCTGAAAGATTTGAAAATGCAGTAATTTATGGATGAAAGTAAAATAACAGTCCGCTACGCAAAAGCTTTCTTCAGCCTGGCAAAAGAGAAGCAAATGCTCGATGTTCTGAAAACGGACATTGAACTAATAATGCGACTTGCTTCTGAGAGTGCTGATTTTGTACTCCTGCTTGAAAGTCCGGTTATTAAAACTTCACAAAAGGAAAAGCTCTTCCAATCTATTTTTAATGGAAAAGTTGATGAAATGAGTCTTAATTTCTTGAAGCTCATTGCAGAAAACAAACGTGAAGTTCATATTCCTGGAATTTGCCGTAACTTTTTAAATCTTTACCGACAAGATCAAGGTGTAAAATCGGCTGTTATAACCAGTGCAATCCCATTAAACAAAGATATTCTAACACAAGTGAAGTCCCAATTAAAACAGGCTTTTAATACCGATGTAGAGTTGGAAGCGAAAGTTAAAGATGAACTAATTGGAGGATTTGTGTTACGGGTTGACGACCAGCAAATAGATGCCAGTTTGGCGACTCAGTTGCGGAAAGTCAAAGAAGAATTATTACAAACAGAAATCAATAAGTAAAAAAGAATACAATGGCTGATATTAAACCTGCTGAAGTATCCGCGATACTGAAACAACAACTGGAAGGCTTCAAATCGGAAGCTGAATTGGAAGAAGTTGGAACAGTGCTCCAGGTGGGCGATGGAATTGCTCGTATTTACGGACTTTCCAACGTTGAAGCAAACGAGATGATCGAGTTTGAAGAAGGAACAAAAGGTATTGTACTTAACCTTGAAGAGGACAATGTTGGTGCTGTGCTATTGGGAAACTCTAAGAACATTAAAGAAGGCGACACTGTAAAGCGTTTGCAACGCATTGCTTCGATTGAAGTAGGCGAAGGTGTACTCGGCCGTGTAATCAATACACTTGGAGAACCAATTGATGGCAAAGGAGCTATTCAGGGCGAAAAATTTGAATTGCCTCTGGAGCGCAAAGCTCCTGGTGTAATTTATCGTCAGCCAGTAACCCAACCATTGCAAACGGGATTGAAAGCAATTGACGCTATGATTCCTATTGGACGTGGACAGCGTGAGTTGATCATTGGTGACCGCCAAACAGGAAAAACAGCTGTTGCAATTGATACCATTATCAATCAGCGTGAGAACTTCGACAAAGGTGAGCCCGTATATTGTATTTATGTTGCTATTGGACAAAAAGGCTCAACAGTAGCTAATATTGCTCACACATTAGAGCGTTACGGTGCGATGGAATACACTACTATTGTTTCTGCAACTGCTTCTGATCCTGCAGCTCTCCAATATTATGCACCTTATGCCGGTGCTGCAATTGGTGAATTCTTTAGAGATACAGGACGTCATGCATTAATTGTTTTTGATGACCTTTCAAAACAGGCAGTTTCCTATCGTGAAGTTTCCTTATTGCTTCGTCGTCCACCGGGTCGTGAAGCTTATCCGGGTGATGTTTTCTACTTACACTCACGTCTACTTGAGCGCGCAGCAAAAGTTATTGACTCAGATGAAATTGCAGCTCAAATGAATGACCTTCCTGAATGTCTGAAAGGAATCGTAAAAGGTGGTGGTTCATTAACAGCTCTTCCAATTATTGAAACACAGGCAAGTGATGTTTCTGCATATATTCCAACCAACGTAATTTCAATTACGGATGGTCAGATTTTCCTTGAATCGAATCTGTTTAACTCGGGTGTGCGTCCTGCAATTAACGTAGGTATTTCCGTATCTCGCGTGGGTGGTAACGCCCAGGTAAAAGCAATGAAGAAAATTGCAGGTACGCTGAAACTTGATCAGGCACAATTCCGTGAACTTGAAGCTTTTTCAAAGTTTGGTTCAGACTTAGATGCTGCAACCATGCGGGTTCTGGATAAGGGTCGTAAAAATGTTGAGATCCTAAAACAAGGACAATATGCACCAATGAAGGTGGAGCATCAGATTGCTATTATTTATTGTGGATCGAAAGAGCTATTACGAGATATACCTGTTGAAAAGGTTAGAGACTTTGAAAAAGAATTCATCGATTTGATGGAAATGCAATATCGCAATGCGTTGGATGAGTTAAAGGTTGGGAAAATGACTGATGAAACGATTAAAATACTTGAGAAAGTCTCCGCTGAAGTTGCTGAACGATTTAAGTAAAATCAATCACTTATTCAGTCCTTCAATCCATAATTAAGAAAGATGGCCAATTTAAAAGAAATCAGAACAAGGATTAGCTCGGTAAAGACTACTCGGCAGGTTACTAGTGCCATGAAAATGGTTTCTGCAGCCAAGCTTAAAAAAGCCCAGGATGCTATTATGCAAATTAGGCCATACGCTGACAAACTGCACGAAATCCTTAGCTCATTAAGTGCAAGCCTTGAGGATTCTGAAGATTCCGTTTTCACACAAGATCGTAAACCTGAGAAAGTACTATTGATTCTTATTAGCTCGAACCGGGGACTTTGCGGTGCTTTTAACTCAAGCATTGCAAAAATGGCCATGGATGTAGCAGTAGACAAATATGAGAAGCAAGTTAAACTTGGCAATCTTGAGTTCCTGGTAATTGGGAAACAAGGTGAGAAATACTTAAAATCGAATAAGTTATCCGTTGCTGGACGTGCAAATGAATTGTTTGATAATCTTTCATTTGAGATAGTAAGCGATGTGGCTGAAAATGTTATGGGAGATTTTGTAAGCAAAAAATATGACCGTGTGGAATTGATTTATAATCAATTTAAAAATGCCGCAGTTCAAATTGCTTCGAATGAACAATTCCTTCCTGTTGAAATAAAAGAAGAGGAGCATGGAAAAGAGAGTCTATTGAATTACAATTTCATCTATGAGCCTTCAAAAGAATACATTGTACAAGAACTTATTCCTAAGTCTCTAAAAATACAATTTTACAAGGCACTTTTAGACTCGAATGCAGCTGAACATGGAGCCCGAATGACTGCGATGCATAAAGCAACAGATAATGCATCTGATTTAATTAATGAACTTACACTTTCATTTAATAAAGCAAGACAGGCTGCTATTACCAACGCGATTCTTGAGGTAACCAATGGTGCTGAAGCATTGAATGGATAATCTATTTTCTGTTCTCTTTTAACACGTTCTTTTTAACCCAACAAACCACTTTTGCAATGAAACTAATGCAAGCATTATTTCTATTCCTTTTTTTTGGATTCGTTTCCTGTTCAAAATCTGACACTCAGCCACCAAATGTAATTTTTATTCTTACGGATGATCAAGGTTATGGTGATTTGGCATGCCATGGCAACCCTTGGATTCAAACCCCAAACCTCGATAAATTACATTCCGAAAGCATTCGCTTTACGAACTATCATGTCGGTACAACTTGTGCTCCAACACGTGCGGGGATAATGACAGGGAAGTATTGCAACAAAGTAGGTGCATGGCACACAGTTAAAGGAAGGCAGATAGTATATCCGGAGGAAAAGATGCTTGCAGAATTTTTTAATGAAGCTGGTTATTCTACGGGAATATTTGGCAAGTGGCATTTGGGAGATAACTACCCATACCGCCCACAAGACAGAGGTTTTCAGGAAGCTTTAATACATGGTGGTGGTGGCGTAGGTCAGCAGCCAGACTATTGGGAGAATGATTATTTTGACGACACATACTTTCATAATGGTGAACCGAAAAAATTTAAAGGTTACTGTACTGATGTTTGGTTTTCTGAAGCCCTCAAATTTATTGAGAGAAACAAGCAAAAACCTTTCTTTTGTTATGTATCCACCAACGCCCCTCATGGTCCATTCAATGTCGAGGATAAATACAGTGATCCGTATAAAGAGAATCCTAACATCCCAAACCCAAATTTCTACGGGATGATTACAAACATTGATGATAATATTGGGATACTCCGTAATAAATTAGACGAGTTAGGACTTTCTAGAAATACGATTCTCATTTTCATGACCGATAATGGTACATCTGCAGGTGCAACATTCGATAAGTCAAGCAATGTATCCAAAGGCTATAATGCTGGCATGCGTGGAAGAAAAGGATCTCCTTTTGAAGGTGGGCACCGAGTTCCGTTTTTTATTCACTGGCCTTACAGATTTGATTCAAATAAAGATATAACTGAAATTACATCACATATTGATATTGCCCCAACCCTCATTGACCTATGTGATATTCAACTAAAAAATGAAATTGACTTTGATGGAGTAAGCCTAAAACCACTTCTGCAGAATGAGACAATTGATTGGCCAGAACGAACTATAGTAACCGATACGCAGCGAAAAGAATTTTTGGAGAAGTGGAAAAGCTATGCAGTAATGACTGCCCAATGGAGATTAGTTGGGAAAAAGCTATATGATATCAAAGCTGATCCGGGACAAAAGAATGATATAGCTGAAAAGCATCCAGAAGTTATCAAACAACTTATTGCTGAATATGAAATATGGTGGGATGACGTGTCTCAAAATGCTGAACGTTATAGCTATATAAAAGTAGGAAGCTCACAAGAAAATCCGACAAGGTTGAATAGTCATGATTTACATCTTGAAAATGGATCTACAGCCTGGAATCAAGGACACGTAAGATTGTTGGGGGTCGCAAATGGCTTTTGGCCAGTGGAGGTAGTTGAATCTGGGACATATGAAATAAGTATTTGTAGATGGCCAAAAGAAAGTGGCCTTAACCTAAACGATAAAGCTCCCAAAGGTGAAGCTGTTTCTGGAGGGAAACCATATCCTGAAGGTAAATCCATTTCAATCAATAAAGCTTCATTAAAAATTAATGAAATTGTAAAAACTATTGATATTGATCCAAATTCAAAAGCTGCAGTTTTTCAATTAAACCTTGAAAAAGGACGATATTTCTGGGAGTCATGGTTTACTGATGAAAATGGCGAAGATATTCGATCAGCTTACTACGTTTATGTGAAGAAAGAATAGTGTAACAACCGTACTGTGGTATGGTATAGTTTTTTAATACCATGTAGAATGGTAGAAAAAATATTGCCCTGGTAGCGGTCAAGCTCACTTAGCATCAATATTGGTTAACTTCTTTATTGAATTTTAACAGCCTGACAAAAGTGATATTGCCAATACGAAATTTTAAATAGCCATTATTTTGGGAAGTTCTTTTTGATTAAAATTTAATTTCAAAATTGAACATCAATGTAGAACTGAATGCTTTGTTGCTATCCTCAGGATTCCACCCCCTGTAGTTTGGTGCAATCTTAACTCCTCTTACTGGTGAATACTCCAGACCAGCAATTATCCATTGCCCATCGTTTCCAATATCCCAGTTTTCAGTCTCTCCATCCAACTTATTAGAACTTAAGTTATCGTATCGCATAAAGAATTTCAGCTTATTATTTGCTCTTACAGTTGCATAAAATGAAGTACCTGTGCGATCCTGTCCATCGTTGAATTGATAGTTGAGCATTTTATTGTACTCTGCACCCATACTAAAAACATCATCAGCATAACCTAAAAAGGTAACAATTGATGATTGTGTTTCTTCATTTGTACTAAAATCGTAATAAACACGTCCTGTAATTTTTTTCACAGGAGTAAGTGTTACTCCCAAACCATATCTCAATGTACTGTCGGCCTGTAATTGTTTATAGCCTTCGCCATTGGCAATGATCAGATCAGTACTAATAGCTTCCGAAAAATTATAGGCTGCACTTAATCCCAAATCGGCACTTGAATTGAATCTAAATTCATCCTGAAATGATTTCGCCATGTATCGATATCCCCAATATTTTTCCTGAACCTTAAACTGAGTTGTAGAGATCAAACCGAAACTTACAGAGAAGTCACCTTCGTTATACTTTACATAGGCATTCTTCACATAGGCAGTCATTTGCAAATTGCCAACTCCAGGATCGCCAACATCAAGGTTTGCTTTGGCTGAAAAATTCTCACTAAAATTGTATTCATACCCCAAATAAACACGCTTTAATTCAAAAGCTGAGTTTGTCTCTCCATCAGAAAATGTAGCTTGATAGTTACTGAATATCTTCATAAATGGTTTTCCTCCAGGCTCAAACTCCTCCGTCTGAGAAAAGGACAACATCGAGACACATAGTAGAATAAAGCTTAAAGCACTTACTTTTTTCATTATACTTTAGATTGATAATTCATATAATTCTTTGTTAGAATTAGAAAGCAAAAGAATAGTTAATTCATTACAGTCGGATTAATAAATTATTACAAAATGATTAAATTAATAAAAACTCGTTTCAAAAGCGCACATAAATCAATTCACCCCCATTAATGGAAGGTTAGTTAACTCGATTACAAATATGTTACAGAAAAACAAACTTATTAAAAATCTTTAATAAAACATGCAATTCATATGCTGACAAAGACTCTAATTCAGCAGCAGACGGATGGAATGACAATTTACTCTTTTGAGAAAACAACAGACAAAAAAAGCCCGATCAAACTGACCGGACTGTAAATATCTTAGTGTAGTCTACTATAAGCTAAAGCTAGTTTTAATTTGATCTACATAGTCCAATTTCTCCCAGGTAAACAATTCAACTTCTATTTCTTTTTTTCCTGAATAGGGTGATTCAAAAGTTTTGGTAATTGTTACTGGTATACGTCCCATATGTCCGTAAGCTGCAGTTTCGCGATAAATTGGGTTACGCAATTTTAAGCGTTCTTCGATCGCGGCAGGGCGAAGATCAAAAATTGCTTGTACTTTTTCAGCAATCACACTATCATCCAAATCTACTTTTGCAGTACCATAAGTATTTACAAAAATACCAACTGGTTGTGCAACGCCAATGGCATAAGCTAACTGTACTAACACCTCATCAGCAACACCTGCAGCAACCAGATTCTTTGCAATATGACGAGAAGCATAAGCTGCCGAACGATCTACCTTTGAAGGATCTTTACCCGAAAAAGCCCCACCACCGTGAGCACCTTTACCACCGTAAGTATCTACAATAATCTTACGACCTGTTAAGCCTGTATCTCCATGAGGCCCGCCAATCACAAATTTACCAGTTGGATTTACGTGATAGATAATGTCGTCACCAAACAACACCTGAACACGTTCTGGTAATTGAGCAATTACGCGAGGCATCAATATTTTAATTACATCTTCTTTGATCTTTGCTAGCATTGGCTCATCAGCATCAAATTCATCATGCTGAGTTGAAACAACTATCGTGTCAACCCGCTTAGGAGAGTTGTCTTCATTGTACTCAATAGTCACCTGTGATTTTGAGTCAGGACGAAGGTAAGTCATGTCTTTTCCTTCGCGACGTACTTTGGCCATTTCTACCAAAATAATATGCGAAAGCTCCAATGGCAACGGCATAAAGTTATCCGTTTCGCGATTGGCATATCCAAACATCATTCCTTGATCGCCAGCTCCCTGATCCATCTTCTCAGTTCTTTCAACACCTTGGTTGATATCAGGGCTTTGCTCATGAATGGCTGAGAACACGCCGCATGAATCGCCATCAAAACGATACTCGGCTTTCGTGTAGCCAATGTCATTGATCACCTTGCGGGCAGTTTCCTGCACATCCACATAGGTTTTTGATTTCACCTCACCAGCCAATACTACTTGCCCAGTGGTTACGAGTGTTTCACAGGCTACTTTCGACTGTGGGTCAAAGGCCAAAAACTCGTCTAACAATGCATCTGAAATTTGATCGGCTACCTTGTCAGGATGTCCTTCTGATACCGATTCACTTGTAAATAAGTAACTCATAATACTTTTGCGTTTATTTATACAAAGCCGAAATACTTAACCGACCAGTAATAAAATTGTTTAACAAAAGGAGGGGTTGAGATGAAGCTTTTAATAAAAGCCGACTGCTTTAGCATTTTTTACTGTGGTTGCAATCAATCTCAAATCCGTCCACATAATCGATGCAAAGTTAACAGTTTTTTTTAAATGCAAAACAAGAATTAAAGAAAAAGACAATTGGGTCTTTAAAGGGTTGTTTTAGATGAAAATTCACACTGAGTCTACTTGCCAAAAAACATACTTATGAAATATTAAAAAGGTAAGCATACTTTTATTGAGGCTGTTGTAAAGGAGTGTATTTTCAAAACGAAGGGTGATGCGATTTCAAAATCGCTAAGTAAAATCGGAAGTTAGGAAACTTCCGCACCCATTACGACATCAACAAATAATCTGTCCCTTGCATATATCCTTTTCTATTTAGAAAATCGGAAATCTTTTCACGGGCACCATGATTTCCCACCATGGAGAGAATGAATATTTCACCAGGGTTAGGCATATCTTCGTAAGACTTACATTGTTTGTTCGATATCCTTTGGGCTTTTAAGTCAAAATAACCAGCAATAGTAAGCCCTTCTTCTTCGAGTAAACGGGTACGTTGCCTTGCTTTTCGCCCTGCCCCCCAAATCCAGAGTGGCTTATCGGTTATGGTTCGCGAAAACCATTTGACAAAATAGAAGGTTTTGGTTTTATAAAAAGCTTCAGAGCTGTAGCGTGAATCGTTACGGGTTAGCCGACCAGAGGAATCGTGCCATTCCAATAATGTCTCTTTTATTTTTTTGAATCGCACTCCGGCATCTAACCAACGCAAAAACAATTCATAATCTTCGGGGAAATCTCCTTCCTGATAATTGCCATGTACCTCCCACAAATGGCTTCTAAAAATGACCGAAGGTTGAATCAGCGGAATCTCCACAAAGCGATTTTGCCAGATTTCTTTTGGGGAGTGAAACGAGTTCACCCAATCTACAAACCGGCTCATTCCTTTGGAAGGCAAATCAGAAACATGCCTGACATTGCATCCCACTAATCCAATCTCAGGATTATCAACCAGAAACTTCAATTGCTTTTCCAGTCGCTTTGGATAAGAGACGTCATCAGCATCCATTCTGGCAATGAAACGTCCTTGTGCCAATTCCATCCCTTTGTTCATCGCAAAAACAACTCCCTGTTGTTCTTCTCGAAACAGCTTAATCCGTTTATCTTTTATAGCAAATGATTTGGCAATTTCAGACCCCAGATCAGTAGAATTGTTATCAATCAGCAGCAATTCAAAGTCGGAAAAACTCTGATCGATTATGGAAACAATAGCTCGCTCCAATGTGCTTTCAGCATTATAAAATGGAAGAACAATGGAGACTTCTGGAATCATTTGGCTTGAGTTAATTGTTGAAATACATCTTCAAGACTTGACTGCTGCTCATTCATGCTTAATATTTTCAGCTCATTTTCAACTGCAAAATCAAAAAGTAAAGGGCGCAAATCAGCATCAGATGATGAAAACAAAAGAAAACTTTCACCTTTCTTTTCGACATTAGTAACTGGAAGTTTCTCCTTCAATTCAGAAAGATCAACAGCTTGGTTAAACTCAACCCAAACCTGCTGTGAACTTTTTATTCGTCTATTTTTCAACACATCAACAGAACTATCGGCAATCAATTTTCCATTGTTTATAATGATAACACGTGAACAAATTGCCTCAACCTCCTGCATAATGTGAGTAGAGAAAAGAACCGTTTTTTCCTGACTTATATTTCGAATTAGTGAACGAATTTCTTCCAGTTGATTGGGATCCAGTCCGGTAGTTGGTTCATCCAAAATCAGCACCTGTGGATCATGAATCAAGGCCTGTGCCAATCCTAAACGTTGTCGGTATCCTTTTGAAAGAGCACCAATTTTTTTCTTCTGCTCCAAACCCAAACCCGTCATTTCAATAGCTTCATCAATCCTTCTTTTACGCTGATCAAGCTTATAAAAGCCGGCAACCAAATCAAGATATTCTTTCACAAAAAGATCAGTATATAAAGGATTGTGCTCTGGCAGGTAACCGAGTTTATTTCGTATTTGATAATTTTCGGGAGATACAGGTGTACCATTAATCGAAATAGAACCAGAATCAGCAGCCAAATATCCAGTTATTATTTTCATCATTGTGGATTTCCCAGCTCCGTTTGGTCCCAGAAAACCAACCAACTCTCCTTTTTTCAGTTCGAAACTAACTGAATCAAGTGCTTTTTGACTCCCATAAAACTTACTGATATCTTGAATCTGAATTGACATATTGATGTTTTGTATTCATCAAAAATAAGCAAATCAAGCCAGAAAACAGGCTTCATCACTGCATTCAAAATTGCTGTTTTTTTCAAACATTCATAGTTTCTGTTCAAAAAATAGCCCAAAGTAACATTAAGGACATAATTTATTAACGCTTTATTAGCGGAAAGCAGTGATATTTCCTCATTCCCCTTTTTATATTTGTTAACTTTAAATTAACTTTGTGGCGCTCAAAAAAGAAGGCTAAAAAATGAAAGATCGGAACTTTAATTACATTAAGGATTTGACCAAATATAAACGTCAAACAACGTCCATTACAGAAATAGGTAAAGTTCCGTTGGGGAGTGAATATCCCATTCGCATCCAATCGATGACAGATACTGATTCCAGAGACACAGAAGCTACTGTTAAACAGATTATCCGAATTGTGAAAGCAGGTGCCGAATATGTGCGTGTTACTGTAAAAGGAATCAATGATGCGGAGAACCTTAAAAACATTAAAAAGGAATTGGTTGCACGTGGATATGAAACGCCACTGATTGCTGACATTCATTTTAATCCCAGACTTGCAGAGATTGCAGCAAAGTATGTTGCGAAAATCCGAATTAACCCAGGGAATTTTTACGACAAACGTGCTCGTTTTGAGCATCATATTTACACTGATCAGGAATACAAAGAAGAATTACGGAAGATTGAAGAACAGTTTATTCCTTTTCTGAAGGTTTTAAAAAAGACCAATACAGCGTTACGTATTGGTGCAAACCACGGCTCGCTTTCCGACCGGATTATGAGCAGATTTGGTGATACTCCATCTGGCATTTCAGAGTCTGTTATGGAA
Source organism: uncultured Sunxiuqinia sp. (assembly GCA_965372405.1). Classification (GTDB taxonomy): domain Bacteria; phylum Bacteroidota; class Bacteroidia; order Bacteroidales; family Prolixibacteraceae; genus Sunxiuqinia. Next base: position 50,038 of record CBDVCE010000014.1, on the reverse strand, counting down.
TTCCTGCGCATTTGCAAAAAGGTTGATTACAATAATGTGGTCATCTCTATTAAATCAAGCAATACGCGAATGATGGTTTATACTGTTCGCATGCTGAACAAGAAGATGCGCGTTGAAGATATGGAGTTCCCACTTCATCTTGGCGTTACTGAAGCTGGAGAAGGTGAAGATGGTCGCATCAAATCGGCTGTTGGAATTGGCGCCTTGCTGGTTGATGGAATTGGTGATACAATCAGGGTCTCACTTACCGAAGAGCCGGAGAATGAAATTCCAGTTGCCAAAAAGATGATCGATCATGTTAGTACCTACAGAAATCACGAACCAATTTCTGCTTCACTTTTTGCACAAACAAATCCATTTGAATACGAAAGACGTTCCGTGCGTCCGGTAATAAATATGGGAGGGAAACAACCTCCAATTGTACTTGCCGACCTTAGGGAACGCAGTATGTATGAGATTCTTCCATTACGGGGGAAGCAAATTCCAGAGTACTTCCTAAAAAATGATCATGTTTACGATATTGAAGGCAACTCATATCCAATTTTAAGTATTGAAGATTACCTGTATGGCGGTACTCATTGGGGACAAATGAAGTTTATTAGAACAAACAAACCTGAGTTTGACCGCTTCATGGCTGCCAATCCAGAGATCATTATGAAGCTAAAGCAAACCCGCAAAACGGTTTTGATCTTAGAAAGTTTCAATAAGAACCCATCTGCTGAACTGCGCGCATTCTTTATGAATCTGGAAACACACATCTGGAAAGTTCCTGTTATAATTCACAGAAAATACAAAGAAGCTCGTCTTGAGAACCTACAGATAAAAGCATCCATTGATCTTGGGGGATTGTTGATTGACGGTTATGGTGATGGAGTTTGCATTACCAATGAGGGTGATAGTGTTACCTTCACCGATTTGAAAGATTTGAGTTTCTCAATACTTCAGGCCAGTCGTATGCGTGTGACTAAAACTGAATTTATTTCCTGTCCTGGCTGTGGTCGTACTTTGTTTGACCTCCATGAAACTACAAAAAAAATCAAGGCTCATTTTAAACATCTAAACCATCTAAAAATTGGAGTAATGGGCTGTGTTGTTAATGGTCCGGGTGAAATGGGTGACAGTGATTATGGTTTTGTTGGTGCTGGACCAGGAAATGTAAATTTATACAAAGGACAAAGCTTAAAGAAGCGCCACATTCCATTCGAAATGGCAGTTTACGAACTGGAAACTCTTATCCGCGAAAATGGGGACTGGAGAGACCCGGAAGAGTAAAAAATATTCTATCAGATTTTTCATATCTTCATCTTTCCAAAATAATAGATATGATTTTTCATAACGAAGAGATTGAACTTTCAAAGCTGCCACAATGTGATACCATTGATTTTCAGCCCTTATTGCGTAGATATAAGAAATTGCAAAACATACAGACAGTAATCTTTTTTATTGCTTTCCTAGTCGGTGGATTTGTATTCTATAAGTTCAATGATTTTCCCGGCTTATTTTTTATCATCTTTATTTCTGCATTAACAGTATTTACAGCTTCCAAACTTATTCTTATTCAGCTTGGATTTCCTCATAAAGGATTTGCTATTCGCGTACATGATGTCCATTATAAAACGGGATTCATCAACCGAAAAGTTATTACAATCCCTATTAACCGTATTCAGCACATGGAAATAAGGCAAGGAGTAGTTTCCCGAATGCTGAAATTAGCGAAGCTAAAACTTTTCACAGCTGGCGATTCATCTTCTGATTTATCATTGAGAGGTATTTCCCCTGAAACTGCTCAGCAGTTAAAAGAATTGCTAACTGAAAAGATAAACTCAAATGGATAAGACTGATTTTACAAAACCTCAACGGCAGTCTCTTTTTGGAATTTTGTTTTTCCTGTTATTTTCGATTCGTAAATCAGTTACAGCCTTCTGGCCATTACTTGTGCTATACCTATTTAAAGGAGATGGAAATAGCTTATTAAAAACCTACGGGTACCTTACTCTAATTACCTATGTAATATTTTTGATCATTCACTCATACTTTACTTACCGACATTTCTTCTTTTACATTGAAAACAATGAATTTATATTGAAGAAAGGCTATCTTAAAAAAGTAACGATTGCAATTCCATTAGATAAAATTGTCTCAATAAACCTGAATCAGAATTTACTTCAACAAATTATTGGAGTAGTTGAATTAGAGATTGATTCGGTAGGTTCAAAAACCAAAGAGATAAAGATTTCTGCATTACGCAAATCGGTTGCAGCGGATCTTGATCACCTACTTTCGGTTAACAAAAAAAACATCGAAGAGGAAGAAGGCTCTGACAATAAGCCTGATGTTGAAATAAACTCTACCGTTTTCAAATACAAGATTGCTGATTTAATACGAGTCGGACTTACACGCAATCACTTAAGAGGGTTAGCAATAGTCTTTGCATTTGGCTTTAATATTTTGCACCAAGTTGAAGATTTATTTAAGAACCAAATTGAAAGTGCCGCAAAACAAACAGAAGCATTTATTGCAAACTCAGATATTGCTATTTATATTTCATTGGGCTTTTTTCTAATCTTTATCAGCTTTGTCATCTCAATGATTGAAACCATTCTTTTCTATTTCAATCTGACTTTAAAGAAATCTGAAAAGGCATTTACCTTAACTTCTGGTTTATTGAAAAGAAAAAATATAACAATTCCGTTTAGTCGCATCCAAGCTTTTAGGCAGAGCATAAATCCACTTCAAAAGCTAGCAGGTATTTCAACCATTTCACTTTCACAAGCCAATAGTTCTGAAAATTCAAGAAAAAAGGAAAAAGTCAATATTCCGGGTTGTAACAAAATTGTTTCTGCTAAAACACGCAACTCTGTTTTCGGTGAAAATGGATTTGAAAGATTTGAGACACTTCGTCCTCATCATGTTTTTCTAAGACGTAGAGTTATATTTGGTGCTATTATCCCTGCGGCAGTTAGCCTGCTGCTTTTGTTTATTAGTTATTGGTTCGTTTTACTTTCTGTCAGTATAATTCTTTTTGGTTTGTGGGTGTCGTGGTTAAGTTGGATAAAACGCTCTTACGAATTAAATACCCAATTTTTGAAAGTAAATCATGGCTCATTCGCAAAGAAGCTTACAATTATCGAATACTTCAAAGCTCAGGGAATAACAATAAAACAATCTCTTTTCCAAAGATTTAGAGATACTGCAACAATTAATGTGATCATGGCTGGCACTTCAGTCTCGATTAATGAGATAGCAATGGGACAAGCCATTGAGATAAAAGATTACATGCTTTATACAATTGAAAACTCCAAGGAGAATTGGATGTAGGATAAAAACTACAGGTAATCAACAAGTAATTCGTTAACAGTTATTTCAGGCTTTAGCCAAGTGGCATGAAGTCCAGCTTGCTTGGCTCCTTTTATATTATCTTCTAAATCATCAATAAAAAGGGTTTCATTCGCCTCAATTCCAGCCTTTGCTATTACAATCTCATAAGAATCAGTATTAGGCTTTCTTCTTTTGATTTCGTGTGAGTAAAAGGTTTTCGAGAATAAATCATCCAAATGACATCCATGCGCATCAAAAAATAGTTTTCTGAAATGAGTAAGGTGAATGCTATTTGTATTTGAGAAAATAAACAACTGATAATTTAAACTTAAGTTTTTCAGAAGTTCAACTTTTTCGGGGGCAAAACCAACCAACATGGCACACCATGCAGCATCAATTTCTTCGTCGCTCGCTCCATTCGGAAGAAGTGAACGGACTCCACTACGAAACTGGTCATCACTCAGTAATCCTTTTTCCAGCTCCCTGAAAACCTTGCTTTTATTGTACCATCCATCTTGTTTATCAAGATCTTTTAGCCCCAGCTTTTGAAAAGCCTGAACCGATCGATCAATATCCAAATCAAGGAGAACACCTCCCAAATCAAAAATGATGTTTCTGATGTTGTTTTGCTTCATGAAAACAAAACTAAACAATGTCTGATTAGGAAATAGAATTCCATCTTATTTTTTATCTATTTTTGAATCCTAAAATTAAATACAATACAGAATGAAAACCGGACTAATTGGAGCCATGCAGGAAGAAATCCTGATGTTAAAAGATGAGATGCAGGATGTGACTACGCAGAATATTGGCCCACGAACTTTTTATTCTGGCAAGCTTGGAGACAACGAAATTGTAATGGCTCTTTCTGGTTGGGGGAAAGTTGCTGGAGCCTCAACTGCCAGCACTCTCATTAATCTATTTAATGTTGATCAGTTGGTTTTTATAGGTCTTGCTGGCTCTCTTCGTTCTGACCTTGATATTGGAGACATTGTTGTGGCAGACAAGCTAATTCAGCACGATGTAAATCTTACGTTGCTTACTGGTTTTAATGATGTGAAAAGTCCATTCTGGAAAGACTTCTCCTTTAACGTGCATGAAAAGTCATTTAATAACGCGATGACAGCCACTGAGCTATTTGTTGAAAAGTTAAAGAATGGTGAATTCCCTGGCATCAGCGATCAATACAATCCCAAAGTCTTCTCTGGAGCAATTGGAACCGGCGATCAGTTTGTGGCATCCCATGAAGGGAAAGAACTGATTCATCAGAAATACCCTGAGATACTTTGTACCGAAATGGAAGGTGCTGCCATTGCACAAGTTGCTGCAGATTATCAAATCCCCTGTACTGTCATTCGAATAATCTCAGATAAAGCTGATGAAAATGCGCACTCATCATTTTCAGATTTTCTTTTCACCAATATTAGCCAGATATCTGTTGAATTGGTAAAACTGATCTTTGATTAGCACCTCAAAAAGTAATTTCTTTCAAAATATTTTAGCAAAAACTCCGTTCTTAAATAAGAATGGCACAGGATTTGTATAATCCATTCTACCATAGAAAGCCTCCACGAAGCCGTGGAAACCATTAAACAGAACAAGAGATAGTTTAGTTAGAAAAAGATCAGAAAAAAGGGAGCCCAAAAGGCTCCCTTAGCTTTTCATTATTGGCTGAAGCTTATAGCAATGCATCAATTTTTGCAGCCAACGCAGCTTTTGGAGCAGCACCAACATGCTTGTCAACTACCTCACCACCTTTAATAAACAAGATGGTTGGAATATTACGAATTCCGAATTTAACAGCTGTGTCAGGGTTGCTGTCAACATCTACTTTAGTTACTAAAATCTTTCCTTCATAGTCTTGAGAAAGCTCCTCTACAACTGGAGCAACCATACGACAAGGGCCACACCATTCTGCCCAAAAATCTACTAATACCGGTTTGTCTGATTTTAAAACAACTTCTTCAAAATTTGCGTCATTAACTTCTAATGCCATAATTCAATATTTTTCAATTATTAATTCAGTATATATTTCTAATTTATCTTAAACGAGAGAAAATCGCGCTCTTCAAAAAACGCTTCAACTTCATTGTTAATATTTATTCTTGTATTCCTTGAAAACAGATTAACAACTGTTTTTGTTTCAGTATCCCACACGTTAAAGCGCAGTAAGGTTTTTCCTTTGTTTTTGTTGATAACCAACTCAAAATCTTCAATCAATTCTGAAGTTACTGCCTGAAGTGGAATATTAACAGTAATACTGGTTACTCTGTTTTCGCGTACATCTGGCAATAAATCGATTTGCTTAACTTTAAATTCTAAAATTTCGGATCCATATCGATTCTGAATTTGTCCTTTAATCATTAGGAAAAGACCATCTTTACAATATTTCGAAAACTCAACGTAATCTTTTCCAAAGAAAAACATCTTATACGAATCAGTATAATCATTAAGCGTCATATTACAATAAGGCTTACCAGTTTTTCCAATGGCTTCACGACTTTCACTAACCATACCTGCAAATGTTAACTCTTTGCCTTTCAAATTTTCTATATTGTTATTCAAGTCTTTTAAAGATATATCCCTACTTGTGAAGTTATCAATCTCAAGCTTATAGTCATCAAGAGGATGAGCCGACAAGTAAATGCCAATCAGGGCTTTTTCCTTTTCTAACAGAACAATTTTAGCCCATTCTTCAATATGTGGTATTTCAGGAGTTTGAACCACCTGAGTATTGGTTGCTTCACCAAAAAGAGATTGCTGAGCATTATTTCTTTCCAGCTGCATCTGACTGCCATAGCGAATTAGCTTTTCAACAAATGTACTTGAGTCATTAGGATCAATACCTGAAAAGAATTGACTTCGTTTCATCTTACCAAAGCTATCGAAAGCACCAGCCATAGCTAATGCTTCAATGTTCTTTTTATTGACAGACTGCAAATTTACGCGCTCAACAAAATCAAAAACAGATTTGAATTCTCCCTCCTCGCGTGCTTTCACAATATCAGTAACAGCTCCAGCTCCAACTCCTTTAATTGCTGCCATTCCGAAACGAACATCACCTTGCTTGTTCACCGTAAACTTCAGGAAACTTTCATTTACATCAGGCCCACCAACATTTATCCCCATACGCTTGGACTCCTCCATCAGTTTGGTGATATCAGCAATATTGCTCAGATTTCGGCTCATGTTGGCTGCCATAAATTCAGCAGGGAAGTGAGCTTTCAAATAACCTGTTTGATAAGCAATATGTGCATAACATACGGAGTGCGACTTGTTAAATGCATAACTGGCAAAAGCCTCCCAGTCTTTCCAAATCTTCTGAATCAGCTCGTCAGGATCTTTTTTAACTTCTTTGCAGCCTTTCATAAAATCGGGGTTGGCCTTGCAGCCATCAATAAACTTCACTTTAAGTTTATCCATCATGGCCATAATCTTCTTACCCATCGCTTTACGTAATGAGTCAGAATCTCCACGAGTGAAATTGGCCAAATGACGTGAAAGTAACATCACCTGTTCCTGAAATACAGTAATTCCATAGGTCTCGCTCAGGTATTTTTCCATCATGGGATGATCGTATTTCACCTGCTTGCGTCCATGTTTACGGTCAATGAAATCAGGAATATATTCCATTGGTCCCGGTCGGTAAAGAGCGTTCATCGAAACCAAATCCTCAAAACGGTTAGGCTTCAAATTCCGCATATGTTTTTTCATTCCGGGAGATTCAAACTGAAAAATTGCTGTTGTATCACCGTGACTAAACAGCTCAAATGTTTTTTCATCATCCTCGGGAATTTTATCAATATCAATTTCCAGTCCTTTAGACAAGCGGACATTCTCGATGGTCTCTTTAATAATTGAAAGCGTCTTTAATCCGAGGAAGTCCATCTTTAGCAGACCAATGTCTTCCACAAAACGACCATCATATTGAGTCGTAAAAAGTGCTTCTTCCTTGGTTGGCATGATTGGGATATGATCCGTCAAGGGGTCACGACTAATCAGAATTCCACAGGCATGCACACCAGTCTGCCGAATGGAACCTTCAAGTGTTTCGGCAAACTTCAGAGTACTTACGATCAACGGATTTGGCGATGTTTTTTCCCTTTTGAGTTCAGGGCTTTCCTTATAGGCCTTCAAGAAACTCATTTTAGGAGCTTCAGGCACTAACTTTGCCAAACGATCAGCCTCTGGCAGTGGAAGTTTCATTACCCGAGCCACATCACGAATAGCCATCTTTGTGGCCATTGTTCCAAATGTACAGATGTGTGCTACTTTATCCTGTCCATACTTTTTGGTTACCCAGTCGAGAACCAGCTGGCGACCATCATCATCAAAGTCGATATCGACATCGGGCATTGAGATACGATCCGGATTCAGGAAACGCTCAAACAGCAAATCATACTTTATGGGGTCTATATTGGTAATCCCTGTACAGTACGAAACTACAGCCCCTGCTGCAGAACCACGACCCGGTCCTACAAGAACTCCCATCTCTTTTGCTGCATTAATAAAATCCTGAGTAATCAGGAAGTAACCTGGAAAACCCATTGTTTTAATGGTATCCAACTCAAAATCAATTCGCTCCAAAACATCAGCAGGAATAGGATCAGCATATCGAAGTTTGGCTCCCTCATATGTTAGGTGTTCCAAATAATCGGACTCCAGTTTTACGCGAAGTACTTTATCAAATCCTCCAAGCCGTTCAAATGCGGTATCGCCAAACTCTTCACTTAATTTTTCTTTAGGAAATTTTTCCAGATACTCCTCTTCTGTTCCAAAGTCTTCAGGGATAGGAAATGGAGGCATAATTGGAGCAGAGTTCAACTCATACACTTCAACTTTATCAACAATCTCAGCAGTATTTTGCAGTGTCTGTGGCACATCTCCAAAGAGCTGATTCATTTCTGCAGTTGTCTTAAACCATTCCTGCTTGGTATATCTCATCCGGTTTGGATCATCAAAATCCTTCCCAGTGTTCAAACAAATTAACAAATCGTGTGCATCCGCATCTTCCTTATTGGTAAAGTGGACATCATTAGTTGCAATCACTTTTACCTGATGCTTTTCAGCCAATTTTAGAATTTCCCTATTACAAAGTACCTGATTTTTGTAAACATCATCGTTCAACTCTAAAATCTCAGATTCATGACGCTGCAATTCCAGATAATAGTCTTCACCAAAAACAGATTTGTACCAGTCAATGACTTCCCCTGCCTCTTCAAGAGTGCTCTTCATAATTTTCTGAGGCACCTCTCCTCCCAAACAAGCAGATGAAACGATAAGCCCCTCACTATACTTTTCAAGCAATTCTTTATCAATTCGTGGCTTATAATAAAAACCATTGGTGTTGGCTTCTGAGATAAGCTTAATCAAATTCTTATATCCGGTTCTATTTTTTGCAAGAAGAATCAAATGGTTTCCAGAACGGTCTTGCTTTTCAGATTTATCATTGATGGTTCGAGATGCCACATATGTTTCACATCCAATAATCGGTTTGACACCTTCTTTTTTACAGACATCAAAAAACTCCTTCACACCATACATCATTCCATGATCGGTAAGTGCCAAAGCGGTCATTCCATCTTTCTTAGCTTTCCCAACCAGGCCTTTCACACTGGCAGCTCCATCAAGAATTGAATATTGTGAGTGAACATGTAAATGCGTAAACGGAATCATTCTCAAGTAGTTTTATCAATCATTACTAAATCTCAAAGTCAAACTTTCGGATGCATAAAATTACGGATTTCATTTTGCCTCTGAAATGGATGTTGATTAATTGTGGAAAAGAATAATTATTTAAGATTTTAGACTGATTGGCAGGAAGGCTTAAGAGTATTTGAAACACAAGTATCTGAAGAATTCTATTCGCTTTTTAGAATCTCATCAATCAATTTAAAAATCAAATCACTTTCAAATCCTCTACTTTGGGCAAAACGAGCCAATTTTGCTTTCTTATCATATTGATTTTCTGCCTTTGTTTTTGCTGATTTAGCCAACAAAATCTCTTGCAGCATTTTACGATAGGCCAAATCATTGATCTCCTCCAAAGCAACTTCAATAACTGTATTAGAGATTTTATCGGCTCGTAGGTTAAAGGCAATTTTTATTCGCCCCCATTTATTGAAGCGAAATTTATCCCGAACATAACTTCGGGAATAACGCTCGTCATCAATATATTTTTCTGAAATCAACTCTTCAAGAACAGGATTAACTTCCTCTTCAGACAAACCCCAATCAAGTAACTTTTGCCTGATTTTATTAGAGCTCTTTTCAGCTTTGCTGCACACAAATGCAGCCTTTTGGTACGCATCTTTTTGTTCCTGATTGAACTTCATTCAGAATAAATAATAAATTTTGTGAAAGATACAACGCGTAAGAATATCTTCCAAAGGAACTTAACAGCAAGGAGCCAACTAGTAGTCAGCCCCTTACTTAAGTTTTATTTCTTTACATATGATTTTGACCGTGTCCGCCCATCTTCTGAAACAAGCACCACATGGTAAACTCCACTAATTAGCATACGCTCGGTTAACGATTCTTTGTGCACTCCAGGATAACCAGCCAATCCATTCTTTTGAAGAACAACCTGCCCGGTATTATCAATTACTTTAATATTTACTCTTCCCCTGTTGCCAGTAGCATAGGTAATATTAAAATTCCCTTCTGTTGGATTCGGATACAGATTGATGAAGTTGAACATATCTTCAAACTGACTAATAGAAACTGCCGATGTACTGAGCGTATCTCCTGCAACATCGATTTCACTAGCTACAACCAAATTGCCCTCTTCATCAAATAATATGCAGCCTAATTTTGGCATATGATTAGCAATCACCAAGTTGAAATTACCTAACTGCTCACTGGCAGATTTGGCTTCACTCAATTCAAAGAAGGCTGTATTCTTACCCATGCAACTTGAAATTATCGAGGCCTGATCTTCTGGCTTATCATCATCATCGTAATTGATTCCGGATACAGCAAAAAACTCAGGTTGCTTATCTGCAATTTCAGTCTCATCGCTAAATCCAAACGATACATACTTGACCTTACCCTCAAACTGACTATCAACAACCGGATTTAAAGTAACAACTCCCAATTTTCCCGGAAGCTGAATATCTCCAACTTCAACACCAATGTCAATCCATGGCTTCTTATTCCATTTAAACTCAAAACAGCAACGTGTTCCATCACATTTTACCACACAAATTTCAATCAGGCCCTTGTAACCAGTTGCCATCATATTGAACTGAATGGTATTAACCGCAGCCGGAGATAATGTGCCACTTGCTGGAATATTGGCACTTATCCAACCCTGACTTGATGTAAGACCATCAACAACCAAAGAGCCTGTTGTAAACGTAGCAGCTGGAGTAGCATTAATCTCTACAGAACAGATTGGAGAAGATGGATCAAGATTGGTAATACTGAATGTACCATTCATATTGTTCCAATGTGGCCATTTTGGTTTCAGCTTAAAACCAACTTCAGCACAACATGCAGCAGGAGTCACCGGACAATCTGTTTCAATTGAGCGTTCACAAACTTCACCATTTGAGAGATAAGTCACATAAGTTGTTGTCACAATTCCCTGCGTAGCATTAACACAAGTGGTTAAATCTGCAGCACATGGCAATGAAGAAACAAATGTATAGCTACTTTGACCTATGTAAGCGGAAGGCAAGCTTCCACAATTCCAGCTAGCAGAACTTAAGGTTCCGTTTAAAACAGTCACTTGAATTGAATCTACCTCACAACTATTTACTAACCTAGTACAACAACCATCGCCTTCAACTTTTTCAAGCTTAATAGCCTCACAACATTCACTTGCTTTACAATCCATCTGAATGGATTTCTCACAGGTTTCGCCATTTACAAAGGTGATGTTATAAGTGATAGTCACTACTCCTGTTAGGGTAGCACTAACACAAACTGTCATATCAGGCACACATGCATTTGCACTAAATGTGAAATTGCTTTGTCCGACATATCCAGATGGCAATGCACCACAATTCCAGGCTGCCGAACTGATCACTCCATTATCAACAGTTACTTCAATAGATTCAACCTCACAGTCGGTAGTTAACCTTGCACAGCATTCATCTTGTTGCTTTTCAATTTTCACAGATTCACAGCAATCAACCGCTGCACAATCCATATCAATTGTTTTTTCACAGGTTTCTCCATTTGAAAAGGTAATGGTGAAAGTCACTGAAAGTGGACCATTTTGATCAGGGTCAAAACATGCCGACAATTCCAAAGCACAGTTATTTGGAGTAAATGTAAAATTCGATTGTCCAACAAAACCGGAAGGTAAAGTACCACAATTCCAGCTTGCAGAACTGATTGTCCCATTCGTTACATCCACCTCTATGGATTTAACTTCACACTTAGAAGAAAGCCGCACACAACAATCACCCTGCACTTGTGAAACAGTAACACTGTCACAACAATTTTCAGTGACGATAGTCGTATCAACAGTTAAACAAACAGGTGGAGCAGAAATTGGAGTAAGAGTGACCGAGGTCGGTGTCCCATCCAAAAGGAAGTCGGCCGTTACAAGAGCTGCAAAATCATTACAAACTGTCTGCTGATTATTAACTGAAGCTGGAATCGTTACATCAAAATCCTCCAATAGTTTTACCGATGGAGCCAAACTAAATGTAGTATAATCCATTCGGATATTTTGATCAGGAGTTGCAGACCATGAAGTTGTTGTACAACCTGCAGAGACACCGAAGGCAGGCAAACATATATTTTGACCAGGAGCAAAATCAATAGCAGAAATGGGCGCAGTTGCCAATGGCAATAAACTTGTCCAATGATTTGCGGCATAAGTCACATCAAACTGACTGCCACGAGGAGCTGTGCGATTCAAAATGAGCCAATCATTTGTTCCATCATCTCGAGGAAGCAGATCCACCAGATTAATTGATGAAATAGGAACATTAGATGTATTCTTATAACTTAAACGATATCGTGCGTTGGCTCCAGGAGCCACAATCCCACTTGATGCGTAATTCGTTCCATTATCAACACTAACCAGTTTTTCAACTTCCTGCCCAAAAGAAGCAACAACCAAAACATTCACTTCATTTGATACAACCGTTGAACTGAGGTTACTTCCATTAATTTCAAATTCATTTGGCGTAACTCCCGGCAATGCAAAACTATCAACCTCGGCGTCAAACTCAATAAAGTAATAAGGTAATCCATAGGTTCCATAATAACTGCAATAACCTACATAGAACAATTGACAATCAGCTTGAATATCCGGTAGGTTCCAAGTCAGATTATTCCCACTTTGACTTGGAGTAACACCACCCCATGCTGAAGTTCCCGAAGGCAAAGTTCCACTGCTGGAACATGCTGGGTTATAAGTTGAACCAACGTAGTAGCTTTCATTCCCAACATAGCTAAAGTTGCTATGCAGAACATCGGAGATTGCTCCACCAATTAGATCAGCACTACCAATGTTTTGAACACGCAGACGGAAACGAACAATATCGCCCGGTTCATAGCTGGACATTGGAGAACAAATATCTTTATTCAAACAAGGCCTTGGCTCACCTTCTTCAACCGTAAAGGACACACAGGTCTGAGGAAGAGTGAGTGCATTTGAAAGTTCATCGAAAGTAGTACAGTTAGTGACTACTGTCCCGGTAGGATTTGGATCAACATCAAAATAAATCAGCAAATTGATGCAATCACCAACAGGCAATGATCCTGTCATTTGCAACTGAAGATCATTCACCGCAAAAGTCAGCGATCCTGAATCGAAAAAACTGGTACTAATGGATGATGAAATTACATTTGCTCCACTGTTGGCAGATAAAGCCATGGTTGTGGTAGCATCTCCTCCGTAAACTTTCACCTGATTAACCGTGATTCCTGAAGGAATAACATCATTGATATTGAAAGCACTCAACGCAACATTTCCGTTGTTACAGAAAACGATATTGTAGTATCCCTGACAACCAGGAACACGATTTGTCAGACTTAAATATTTCTTGAAATAACCAGAAGGATTTTGGACAATATTTGCAACCTCAATACAGGTTTGATTACTATTATGAGTTGCTTGCTGTCCACAAGTTGTTCCGGTTAAAGTGGCATCATTATTTATGATAGAACCATTTGGGAAAGTCCCCGCTGGATAATAAACTTCAATATCACAATAATAATAGGCATAAGCGGTTGCTGCATTTAAAGTTCCAATTGTCCAGGTAATGGTTGAACCTGCCTGCACCGCAGAGCCAATATTTGCCGAGCTACCAGTCATAACTGCTCCTGTTGGCAATATATCTGTTACTACTGCGGAAGTCATATTTTGCTGGCCAATAACATTGCCCCAATACGGACTATTCTTTAAAACTGACAGACGATATTTTACCGTGTCCCCTTCATTCATCAGATAACCACAACTGCCTCCACCTGGGTTAACCACTGCTCCTGTTAAAATTGATTTAGAAACTTTCCATGGGTCAACCGTTTGAGCAGTTGTAGAAACATAAGGTGTGTATTCCCATTTATCATTTACCAGAATTCCAGCTCTGTTGCGAGCAGTTTCCCCATCACAAGTAGTTCCTTCTGGAAATTTCACTACAATAGTAAAAGACCCTGAATGTGACACTCCCGTAGGTAATGAAGTTAAAGTATAAGTAACCGTTTGTCCGCTAATTGTAACATTAGGAGTTATCCCACTAACTGAAGATGGCGGTGGAACAGATACAATATCTAAGGATGTTGGAACCACATCTTCTATCGTTACAGTAGTTGCTCCGGCCGGCGCTGAAAATATAATTGTGTAACTAAAATTAATCCCACTTTGTATGGAGAGATTACTCACAACCTTTTTAAGTGAATAGCCATATCCGTTCCACTCTGCCTCATTTGGATTGCCTTGTGCGAAACCGGATCCAGCATTCAGTAAAAAGAATGACATGAGCAAAACGCTCAAATACTTAAGTCCAGATTTTGTACGACTTAAATATCTTCTTAACCGTTGAAAAATTAGGGTGTTAAGACAATTTAACATGAAAACTTCAAACTTCTTCATCGTGATTGTTTTAGTTAGCATTCAGCGAATTTCAGCTGCTTTAACATTCATTAACAATCAAAAACTTAAAAATGTTTTTTGTTAAGTCACCTTTTAAGATGAAAATATCTTATTTAGAATCGTTGCACTTCTAATGTACGAACCCTCATCAAACCAGTAAAGTTACTGAACCTTATAATTGAAGAAACTATTGTCCTCATTTCCAACTACCAGGTTAAAATATGGATTGGATTTATTGAAGTAGCCAATGCTAAAGTCGGTATTTCCATGAAGTGGAAATCCATCGTAGATGTTCCCGTTTGAATTAATTAAATAGACCCGGTTTTCATTGCTGCAAACAACTCCAATTTTTCGATCGGTATCCGAGAATGTATAAATATTTGGGCAATTGGTAATCGTACTTTTAAAGCTGCGATCCAATATATTTTTTCTTGAAGCAGAGAAAACTTGTAATTCACTCTCATCAGCAAATACATAGTCGGATTTACCATCGCCATTCATATCTCCAGTTGTAAAATGGTGTTTGCTGCCAAAGCCTCCAACATCCAATGTTTTACTTGTTCCATTAAAATACTGAAGATGAATAAGGCCTTTGGTATCTGTTGTTGCTAATGCTGGAGCACTACCTCTAAGCAAATAAATATCATTTTCTGAATGCTCAAAGTTATCGGTAGTTTTTACCCTAACACTTCCACGTCTGTCTAGAATATAGGTCTTATACTCATCGGAGCAAACAATGTAATCTTTGTTACTTACCCTAAAATGTTTTAAGGGATGCTTAACAGTCCTATCCGTTCCTTTAAATTTCCACCCACTAACAGTTTTCCCTTCGCGATCGTAAGCATATATTTTTTTGTTTTCGCAGGCTATAAAAAAGCGGTAGTTTCGACTGTTATCGTAATCAAAGATTGCTACACCATTTGTTGCTGGTGAACGGAAGTTAATTGGAAAACGAGCCACATTATTTCCATTTCTATCAATTAAATGAAGTTGTTCTTTTGTGTTGAATAAATACTGCAGCTTGCCATTCCGGTAATAATCAACCTGATGAACTTCACCCAAGATCTTACCAGGAAGTTTAACTTTCCAAATTGCAACTCCTTCTTTATTAATTAAATACAAATTATTTTGATCATCCTGAATAATGACTTCCTTATTCTTCAAATCACGATGATTATCAACCAGCTGTGGTTTGATGGCAACATTACCGTCCAGTTTACTTTGCCATATTGTTTGTGGCTCTTCTTTCAACACCGGATCATATTGTAGATACAGGTTGTTCAAAAATTGACCTGAATTTGCTGAAAACTGCCAGCCCAAGGCATAAAATTTCCGGACAGCCTCTTCATTTTCATCCAATATCTCAGAAAGTTTCTCATTCAAATAATGGTCTTTCAAATAAAACCCCTTTGAAGAATTTAAATACAAGCTGAAACTTGAACGTGATGCCAATTGCTGACTAAACTTTTGATAATAAATATCTTTCTGAAGGGTTTCATTTAGCACTAAATCATGAATGTAAGCTTTTATTGATGCCAGGTCATCGGCAAATAAAAGGTGGTTGCCATAGAAACACAGAAAATTACTTGCTACCCCAGAAAAGGCTTTTCCAAATAGCAACTCAGGCAAATTTGAGAATGGAAATTGATAGATATCAAACTTATTTTCGTTTTGAATTTGATAGGTAGTCTTTGAATCATTTAAGCTCTTCTTATTCGCTTTGGCATAATTCTCAAGCACCTTTAGCAATTTCTCTTTAGCTTGAGACTGACTTTTTACATCGGCAATGAAAAACCGATTATTAACTGGATTATTTCTGGTCACATTCCCAAATACAACAGCAAAGTTTTCATCTGCAATTTCAGTAAAAAGCTTAACGAAACTTACCTTACTGTATCGCTCTATTTTTTTGAGCTTGGTTTCTCTGTTATAAAAGTTCCCTTGCTTTTTGAGGAATTCTTCATAATCTTCAAAAAATGAATCCAGTTTACTCAAATTCAAATTGATGAAGAAACTTGAATTTGCAGAAATCATTTCTTCCATTTTGGAACGACCTGCCTCCTGCCTTCTAAAAATATTCAGGTAGTTTACATTTGAGTCGTTTGAAAAACTAAATCCACCCATCAAAAGAGAATTCTCCTTAATCGAAACATCCAGTTCTGTCCAATCGGCAAAATCACCAAACGTATTTACTATTTTTCTAAAATCACGTGGAACAACCCGCTGTATCAGTTGTGGAAACTTCTTATGATTGATATAAATATTTACTTCAGAATCTGTTCCAACAGTATTGCACAGATTCTGAAACTGCCTTTGATCTAATAGGTTATCAACAGATATCTGTCGGGTTCCTTCCTCAACAAACATGGCATAATGGCTAAACAAAAAGATTCCATTTATAATAGCGAAATGATACTCTTCCTGATTATTTACCCATTTGTAAATATCCTCACCATCATATACACGTTTGCTAAGCTTGCCTTTAGGAAAATCATTTATCAAACTAATTATTTGTGACTTCTCCGACCGATCATTTAAACTAATTGCAATTAACGAGCCTATTTCTTCTTTACCAGAAAAGTTAAAAGAAATAACAGCAGATTTATTCTGAAAGACCTTTTTTGCAGATTCATTTTCAGCAAATAATTTTTCGATTGAATTGATTTCATCAAATAAGGATGAGATATTTCCTATAGATTTCAATTCATCAATTAAAGGTGATTTTTTCAGCAATTCAGCTTTAAGGTTTTGTATTGAAGGAACTTCAATCACTAAAGGCGAATGTAAAGGGACAGCTTTAAACGCAGAGTTTTCGGAGTAACTTTTAGTTTGATTGGTCAGGTAGTACCCCACACCTGCAATGATCAATACTATTACTATAATTGCTAGGAAAATCGTTTTGCGCATAAAACCGTGTTTTTCTCAAAAATACAACGAAGAATATCCAGATTAAATATAAATTATCTCAACTATTTAATGCTATAAGCATCAATGCATATTACTTCCTTTGATGGACTTCACTGGAGTCAACAATTTTATAAAGCTTGTCTGATCGCCTAATTTTTTCATCAAGTTGAATAGAGAAAAACTCACCTTTTTTGGTTTCCTCAACAGGCTTTAAATCTACCCGAATTTCTTTAACTTCAGCTTCAACAACTCCGGTTGTAGGCCCTGTAATTATAATCTGGTCACCAACATTTAATGTTCCTGATTCCATTTTAAATTCGGCTACTTTCATCTTCGAGAAGTAGTTCATCCCTTTGCCTATATAAAGCTTTCGCTGAGTAGCTAAAGATCCATAATTTTTACTCCATTCTCCCAGGCGTTGCCCAAGATAGTAGCCATCCCAAAAACCACGATTAAATACGGTTTTTAATCGTTCATCCCAGTTAGCAATTTTTTCATCAGTAAACTCGTCATCAAAATAGGCATCAACAGCTTCACGATAGCATCTCGAAACCGTTTTTACATATTCGGGAGAACGTGCTCGTCCTTCAATTTTGAGAACAGATACACCAGCATCAATAAGTTTATTAAGGAAGTGTATCGTTTTCAAATCTTTGGGCGACATGATATACTCATTGTCTATTTCTAATTCGGCACCCGTTTCGTTATCCGTAACCGTGTAGGCACGTCTGCAAGTTTGCATGCAACTTCCCCGATTAGCTGATGAGTTCATCTCATGTAAGCTTAAATAACACTTACCAGACACAGCCATACAAAGGGCACCATGCACAAACATTTCCAGACGAATCAACTCTCCTTTTGGCCCCGTTATATTTTGCTCTTTTATTTGTTTGCAGATTTCCCATACGCGCCCAATATTCATTTCACGGGCAAGAACTACAACATCTGCATACTGCGCATAAAACTTAACCGCCTCAAAGTTGGTAATATTCACCTGCGTGGAAATATGTACTTCAACCCCAATTGAATGTGCATAAGAAATGGCCGAAACGTCGCTGGCAATAATTGCTGAAATCCCAGCTTCTTTTACTGCATCAATAATCTGGTGAAGTTGTTCAATTTCGTTATCAAAAATAACAGTGTTAACAGTCAGGTAAGTTTTCACACCATGCGAATGTGCCTTTTCAGCAATATTCGTCAAATCAACAAGGGTGAAATTATTTGATGACCGAGCCCGCATATTTAACTGCCCAACGCCAAAATAAACCGATCCGGCACCTCCCTGAATGGCAGCAGCAAGAGATTCGTACGAACCAACAGGTGCCATAATTTCAACATCTCTTCTTTCCATTTAAATGCAAATTTAAGCCGCAAAATTACATTTATTTTGAGCACCCTCCAATTCCCAATAAAATTCAAAATTCAAAACCCAAATTCAAAATTTTCACTTAAGAACTCTAATTAAAAACGTACAAAATATATCTGCAATTTATTGAGCCAAGGTAAAACGGAAGCTCATTCCAAAATTGGTGTTTGAAGTAGGGAATGCCAATGAAGTAAAAGGCTTATTAATGACCTTGTCATAAAAAACACGAAGCTGGAAACGGTCACTCAACATATAGTCTGCAGTAGTTTTTATAGTAACCGCATTCTGCCCGGCTGTTAACTGGTCATCTCCTTCAACCAACTTTCTTAAAAGGGTTTTATTCTTTCTGAACGAAACATCTGCACGAATATTCAAATCATTCGAATAAGCCTTTTGAGAATTCCTGGTTTTAATAATCAAATCCATTCTTTGGAAGCGATATCCAACACCAAAAATATATTCATTACTCAACACTTCAGTGAGTTGATTATTTGCAAAATTCAAGGTCAGGTTACGACTTCTTTTTATCTCTACACGAGTTGTCAAATCATTCACCCAAGTCACATCCATATTAATCAACGGGCTAAACTGTTCATTAATACTTACTGAATTTATATCGAAACGATTGACAAAATCATTGTTCAGTTCATTCATCACATAGCTAAATCCATCGCCATAAAAAGAATCATCATAGGACAAATTGGAAATAAACGAACCAACATTATAGGTTGATCGATATGAATGATTAAAATTCAGTGTTTTAATAACTTTATTAAGTCCTTTAATCTTAGACACGATTCCATCGTAAGTTATCCGCCAGTTTGGGCGCATGTGTTTAATCGACGGGAATGGACTTAGTGACACTTTACTTGCTTCCTGCCCAGTGTAAGCGGCAATAAATGCAGGTATCAATACTTGCTGGGACGTTGAACCATAACCCGTAGGGAAACCAGTTTCTGGGTTATTTTCTTGAGGATTATAATTCTCAGCAACATTGGGAATTCGTCCAGCAGCCAATCTATTTGCAATTATTATCCGATTATCCATCATAGTTTGGAAAACGTCAGAAACCTGAATATCTGCTTCACCCATTTTGCTGAACGCAGTTTTCCAGGTGTTGACAGACATGGTGAAATTCCCACGAATAGTTTTATTTTGAGCTGCAAAAGCACTTGTTTCTGGATTATAATTATAGAATTCACTTCTGTTTTCAGAGTATGAACGACTGGCATTTAAATCAATTCTCAAGAAAGGTAGTGGTTCAATATTTGCACTAACACTGAAGGTTTCGTTATGATTCATGATGAATGGTGAGTTCAATGTTGTATCATTTGAAACCCAACCTTTTTCCGCAGCTTTTCTGGCAAAATCCTTATCCTGCCATCCAAAAAGGAAAGGAATTCCCGGAGCTGTGCTTGATGCAATCTGACCAAAACGAGCCGGATCAGGATTATAACTCCCAGACCCAAGGAAGCCTGGCTCAGGCATAAAGCCTGGAAGTACAGTTCCGTCAGAACTAGAATAGGATAGTGAAATGCTCTTCACACTCATCAATGTTCGAACAGAATATTGTGCAATTTTTAAAGCAAGATCATCTTTAATCTCCCTGCGACCGGTTACCAGAACTGTTGCTCCTTTTAAATCTTCTTCGGAAGTAAAGCTAACCCTGTTTTCATTAATGACACGAGTTTCACCCTGAATAACTTTCCCAGAAGCATTTTTAACAATCACCTTAATACTACTCTCAGTCTTGAGCTTGTGGTTTATTGCCCGGGTTGTATTTGCCTTAAATCTGAGGTTGTCATCCTTAAACTCTACGTCTTTGTATTTAGGATCAGCCTTTTTTGTGGGTTGCCGAACAGCTTTTGCCCGACTTCGTGAACTTCTTGCAGATCTTGTACTCCGTCCAAATTTCTTATTTACCTCCTTCAAAAACGGAACCTTATTATACAAGTTCAACATGCTTATTTGCCCATTGAGCTGTGCCACTCTTGAGTTTTCAGCAATGTTCCCCAGCTCGATTGACTCATCAGTAATTGGCCCGGCAGCCCAATCATACATTGCCTGGTAACGACCTGATAGTGTAGTCCAGTTTAAAAAAGGGATTTTGCTTAACGGAGCAGTATATGATGCATTAAACAAATGATGGTACACAACTGGCCTACCCATATTAAGCAGGTTCGTGATAATTGAGTCTCGCTTCATTTGATAATCATCATCATTCCTATTAATACGTCCTTCCGGCTCATCAATTCGGGCAGTGGACTGAGATGAAAAATCAAGTTTCAATGTTCGTGTCAGGTTATAGCGCAAATCAAAAAACTTGTTCCAAATAAAGTCTTTCTCAATAGTTCGTGGAATAATCAAGTTTGGATTTGTAATATTCCTAAGCTGTACTTCCTTGTAGTGCCGGTATAAATCTGTTCTAAAAGAAATTTGCGTTGGCATTGGGTAAAAGTTGAAATCTTTAATCAACCTGAACATATTACCTTTTAACAACTTTGCTTTCTTAAACGGTTCAACCAACTTAGGCCGGTTATTGAAATTATAACTGAAGTTTCCTCGATAATTTTTCTCCAGGCTAATTTCAGTATTGATGTTTCGCTGTTTTAATTCGTTGTAAGCATAAGTCAACGAGAAGTTTGCCGGGTCATAAAAACGAGGTTTTCCAGACTTGTTCATTTTATCGACCTTAACATTGGTAAAGTTGATATTTTTCCGACTTACATAATCCTGCGATACTTTTTTGATGGAATCTTTTTCAGCTGAAGTTTTAGCCATTTCCAAAGCATCTTCCATCAGAATATCTGGATCGAGTGGATTGTATTTTGGATTACTAATACTTTTTGAAATTCCGACATACATTGGAATTCTCACCTTAGCTTCTTCTTTAAAGAATTTGCCAAGCTCTAAATTTGATGAAATATCATATTCAACCAAATCATCCATTGCCCGCTCGTTCACACTTTGGTCAATGCTTCCAAAACCAGCAGTTCGTGTACGTCCGGCCATCACAATTGAACCCAAATCTGCTAATCGTGCAGTAACTCGTGCATTCGCAGCCCAGCCACCGTCTTCTTCAAAATCGGTTAAACGAAGCTCATTCAACCAAACCTCAACAGACTTCGGATCAGAAGTAGTTCCACGATTATGACGAATACCGACCATCATCACTTCTACATTCCCAAGATTTGGGCTACCCTTAATAGAAACCATGCGTTGATTCCCAAAATCATCGGTATGATTTAGCGTATACGCATCATTTATTCGTACTGATGCATTTGCTTCTCTTAAGTCGGCATTACGGGCTTGCTTGAGATCAGTAAATATTGAAAGTGGAATATTGATCCGGTTTTCATCTGGCCAAACCTCATAACGATCCTGTACAATGTCTCCATTATAGATATCAGGCGCAGTAAGTTTCAAAGGAACTTCATATTCGTAATAGTTAAACTTATAATCAGAACCCAAACGAATAAAGAAATGTAGTTCTTCATCCTGAAGAGGAAAGCCATCAATTTCCTCAGCATGAACCTCCAAACGTAAGCGTTTGTACTGGCGGAAATCCATGTAAATATTTTTGTACGCGGCTCTGGCATCCTCCATTCCCAGATCAACAGCCTTCAATACCAGCGATTGTTCGTTTAACTCTCTCAACTGTGGATTTGCCGGATCAATCACCCGATCAATATCTGGAGGAAGAATGTAATTTACAGGCTCACGATTACCATTCTCTTCAATGTTTACTGCAGAAACATCAAATTCAGTTTCGGCTGTTGAAATACTGGTATTATCCAGTTCCTGTGTATATTTTCTCCAATCAGCACGAACAAGGTCAAGGGATGCGAAACGCAAAACAACCGGATGATTAAACTCTTTTAGGAACATCCTTAAAAAACGAATCGATTTAAAATCGCTGATTGAACCAAAAGCCTGATCTGGCTGCTTCACTGGAACTTTAAACTGAAACCAACGAACATCTCCAATCTGTCCATTTTCTAACTCAACAGATGCTTCTTTAATATCAGTAATGTAATTTTTCCCAAGCTCCATATCATCTCGACGAAAACTCACCCGATATTGGTAATATCGTTCGTATTCATTAAGCGTATTATCACTATTGATATCTTCCACATCGGGCATTGTTGATGCAGAAGTGGTATAAGATTCCGAAGAGTTATCTGATGTTACGGAGTTCCCATCCGGCCCATTGTATCTCTTATAGCGTTCAAGAATACTCAGTTCATCGTTGTCATAGTCGGAATCACGATAATAATTATAGTTATCATTCGAAGGGTCTTCTTGAGCTTTTTGCAATGCATCCTGATTTAAGATGTTTTGAAGCGATTGCAAATAACTATCAAAGAAAGTACGCTCATTATCATCCGTCAACCCATCAAAACCAACATCCTGATTTGGACGTGCAGCATTATCAGTTACAAATCCTTCCGTTATTTGTTGCTTTTGAGATACAAGTCCCCAAATAGTGGTATCCACATCATTTATTAACTCAGTTTCAGGTAGTCCGTTTTCAAATCCTTTACGCGAATCTTTTAGTACATCTTCTGAAATATCTCCCAGGTTAAAATATAAATCACCACCTTCCAATTGCTCCAAAGTATCATTAACAAATGGATCCATTACCCAGAATTCGATAAACTCAATATTGGCAGCTTCAAAGTCAGGTGTTTGAATTTCTCGCATAATACCCCCCCAACGTGATTCAGGAAAAGCTAAAGTTCCTTCAGGATTAACACCATCAGAATAGAAATTTGCCTCTGTATCGTAGTTATAAGGACCCTTTTCACTTGGGTAATAAGCTAAATCAAGAACTGGTATATTTGTTGGAACCCCTGTGGGTGTTTGCCTGTTAGGGAAAATTTCTCTTTCGAAAACTTCACGAACCAGGTGATTGGATTGCTGGTTTTTATCATTCCTAATATGATCAGGAGTGTTTGCGTTATTTCTTAAAAACAATGGATCAATAACATACCAAGCCAATTTTGCACGGTTAAAACCGTAAGCCAAATCATTATTTAGATCACCCTCAGGAAATAGATCAGTTTGTTTTTGAGGTGTACTTGCAAGCACCCATGCCTGTCGTGATTTTAAATCCAGAGATGTTTTTGTGGCTTCAAAATCATCAATATATGCAGTTCCGGCATCGTCAATCACTTTTGAGTGTCCCGGCAATAATTGTGCAAATTCAGCCTCAGCAGTAATGGATGATGGCTCTTTTGTTTGAATGAATGGCAACTTATCAACCAATGTAGTCAATAACTGAGATTGAGTAGTATAACTCAAATCAACACCAAGCATGGTATTGGAAATGGGATCCTCTCCGTAATTATTCTTCTGTGTTAAAGGACGCTCGCTCATGTGAAGCACAGTAGCCCCCATATTAAAATTCTCGGAGAATGTATAATTTGCGTATGCTCCCAACATGGTTTTACGTTGCGAACTAAACAGGTCTTCACTTTCCGTTGAAATTTGAATGGGTGTACCAGATTCAAGCAATGCCTGATTAATAATTTTCACCCTTCCAAGCGTATAATCAACGGTATAGTCAATATTTTCAATAAGCTCCCGCCCACCAGCCGAAACCCTAACTGAGCCGCGAGCTACATTCAAAGTTCCGAGTGAAATCTCAGAACTAGATGAACCTTTATAACTACCCTTCAGAATAAATTTATTGTGCTCAGCATCTTGCTCAGCTACTGTTTGTGTTGAATCATATAGGGTTTGATAAACATACTTATTTGCCAGTTCTGAATTGAAAATAGAATCTCGAAGGTGACTACCGAAAGGTTCAACAACCGGGAAAATTATCCGCCCAGATTCAGAATTAACGGTTACCCCTTCAATATAGTCATATGCCCCATCACTGCCTGGATCAAGCTGAGAATTTAGGTTGTCAACATTCAGCACATTCAGTAAAATATGTCCTTCCAGATTGGATTTAGGTAGATAGTTTATGTTTGTTCCAGTTGAATCATTCAGGTAGAGTACATCCAATACAAAATCATCGTTTGTTAACTGATATGCATTCAGACTGTATATATTTTTCATCATCAAATCCCAGGTAGGCAACTTCGGAGAAAGGTTTGTGCCTTTCAACATTTTCAGGATCATTGTCTGTGGAGCCTGAATACCATCTGTAGAAAATTCACCAACCTGATATATTTTGCCATTTGCTGTATAATTATAGGCAACGGCCAAAACTTCATCAGCATTCAATGATGAGTTCAATGATATATAACCCAAAGTTTCATGAATTGAATATTCAGAAGCATTCAATTTCCGGGCTGATTCGATCTTCTCAAAATCCTGTCCTCCATCAAACCCAGAGCCAACTCCCGCCATGGTTGACGTAATTTGCGCAACATTACGAATAGCATTATAATTATCGATCATGCTACTATACAATCCATTCGCCTCATTGAACGGATAAATACTCTCCGGATAGGGCTGACCACCTGCATCTCCAAAAGCTGGAACAGAATTGAAAATATTTGAGTCATGCTCACCAAGGTCAAGTAGTGCTAATATATTTCTTGATTCAGTATAATTCCCCGATTTATTGGTTATCCAAACTTCAATTTTATTAATTGTAGTTGATGATTGAATAATCGGAAGATTTTGTAACGATTCATCGTATTGATCCCTAAAATACTGCGCCAGGAAAAAGTGTCGGTTTGCATCGTAGTTTGAGGCTTCAAATTCAAAAGTTGTTTTTTGGGCACCACCTTCCGTTTCTACAACTTTGGTTTCACCCTTATTTTGAGAAATAATGGTCGTTAAATTCAATCGCCCAAACTGCATCTCTGTTTTTAAACCAAAAAGATTGGTTCCCCCTGTAATCAGCGAACCTTGCAATGGAAGAGAAACATTACCGACTTCTATCTTTTTTAGAATTTCATCTTCGAGTCCCGAATACTCGATATTCATTTTATTCTCGTAATCAAAAGTAGCCTCGGTGTTGTAATTAACACGCATCTTCATCTTTTCACCGATGTTACCCATTACGTTCATCTGAATTTTCTGATCAAAATCAAATGTTGGTGTTTTTCGCAACCGCTCGGGAATCGCAGGGTTTTCAGTAGTATTTAGCTGATAACCAAAACTAACCTCAACATATCCCTGAGGGCGTACATCAATCGTGTTTCCACCAAAAATCCGGTTAAAAGCTTCACCACCAATATTCAGTTTTGGAATAAAAGAACCCTGAGTTTCCATATCCTGCTGATTTGTCCGCTGCTTCCAATAATTCCGAACCGAATTTTGGAAATCATAACGAATATAATCTTGCAGAGACATCGTTTTGGGAAGCCTGTAGTTCAGTTTTCCAATCTTTTCATAGAAAACATATTCTCCGGATACCGGATCAAATTCCAGTTCTTTTTTAAGATTTGATGGGTTACCCAAGAACAGAAATGAGCTATCCTTAGATTCCGGATACTCAAAAGCTTCTTCTTTAGGAAACGGATAAGGTAGCACTCCCGTTGTATCAATATCAAAGGTGTCGGTTTGCTGTATTAAATTTATCTCGGTTTGAGGTGCAGTTTGGACAGGCTTAATTACCCAACCCATACTAATAATTCCCGAAAAAATAAGCAGCAGAAATATATTTCTCAAGCTAGTTTTCAATGACTGTCTTTTTCTAAGTTACAGGCCTTTTAGAGCCATTTTAATCATTTCTTCAACCGTTAAGTCAGGATTCGCCTTCAAAATCTTATCCAATTCCTTCTCTACGCTCTTCTTGGCAAATCCCAGCATTACTAATGCAGATAACGCTTCATTCAAGATAGTATTGCCTGTTTGAGAGATTAAAACTTGATCACTTGCTGGCCCTTTCCCGATTTTATCTTTCAGGTCGATTATAACACGCTGGGCAGTCTTAGCACCAATACCTTTAATGCTTTTTAAAAGAATGACATTTTCCTCCAAAATTGCATTTTGAATTTCCACCGCATTAAGTGATGAAAGCATCATTAAAGCAGTGCTTGATCCGATCCCATTAACAGAAATCAATAACCTAAAAAGCTCCCGTTCTGTTTGTTCAGCAAAACCATACAGAATATGAGCATCCTCGCGAACAACCTGGTGTAGAAATAACTTGGCCTGATCTTTACCGTTGATTAACGAATAAGTGTTAAGTGAAATATTGATAAAATAACCAATCGACCCAGCTTCAACAACTGCATTGGCAGGGGTAAGACCGGTAATTTTCCCATGAATGTATTCGTACATAATTCCTAAATCTCTGGATCCTCAGTCTGAAGATCTATATTTTCATCAACATGATTAGGGTTGATTTCGTATTTTTTAAGTGGATTCTTGCTAATTTCCTTGTACAACTCTTTGCTCTTATGAATATCAATTGCTAAATAGAGTGCTTGCCTAAATGAATCTGGAGATGCTTTATCTTCTCCTGCAATATCAAATGCAGTTCCGTGTGCTGGTGAAGTTCGAATAACAGGTAGACCAGCAGTGTAGTTAACACCCTTTTCAAATGAAACCAGCTTAAATGGAGTCAATCCCTGATCATGATACATTGCCAAAATTGCATCAAATTTGGTATAATCTCCCGAACCAAAAAAACCATCACTTGGGTATGGCCCTAATGCTAAAATTCCTTCTTCTTTCGCCAGATCAATTGCAGGTGCAATAATTTCCTTTTCCTCACTACCCAGCAACCCTCCATCGCTAGCATGTGGATTTAATCCCAATACTGCAATTCGTGGTTTTTTTATACTGAAATCTTCTTCCAGTGAATGGGAAATAATCCGCAATTTTTTCAGGATAAGCTCTTTCGTTATTAAAGATGGAACTTGTGCAAGTGGAACATGAGTGGTTACGATTCCGATTTTCATCATCTCGCTAACCATCAACATCAGGTAATCATCTGACTCAAACTGCTGAGCCAAAAATTCAGTATGCCCTGGGAAGTTAAATTTTTCAGATTGAATATTGTCTTTATTGATTGGAGCGGTAACCAAGGCATCAATTAAACCTTCTTTTAAGTCACGAACAGATGCTTCCAATGCCATATACGATGCTTCACCGGCAATTTCTGAAGATTTGCCAAGTTCAACTCGAATATTGTCATCAATACAGTTAATGATGTTTGCTCTTTTGGTATCAGCTTCATTTGCTGAACGAATATTATTGAAATTGAAGCTATTCATTTCCAATGCCTTCCGGTGATAAGCGCCAACTTTAGGAGACCCATATACAATCGGAGTACACATTTCCATAATCCGGCTGTCCGAAAGCGTTTTCATAATTACTTCATAGCCAATTCCATTAATATCGCCCTGCGATATCCCTATTTTTATTTTGTGTCTGCTCATCTTCACTTTTATTTGTTCGTGATTTCCTGAAAAGCTTCTTGATCAGAATTCTCAGGCGATTGGCAAATTTAGTTCTTTATATCTACTTTATCAAAAGAGATTAATGCCCAATTTCCTCAATCTCAAGCCACCTAATCTTAAAATAATATGCTTCTTTTAAATTTTAGAAGCATTTGCAAAACACCTCATCATCAGAAACATATAACACTTTTAACTCGTAAATAATAATAAAAGCACTTTTGATATTTCATCGTGCGAAACCATTAATCAAAACGCCATGGAGACAAAAAAATCAGAAAATGTAGATTTAAATCGTTTCCGCAATCTGTTTATGGAAATAGGTTTTGTCTTGGCATTGGGGATTTGCCTGCTTGCTTTTGAACTTAAAACACAGGTAAACAAAGCCGAATTTGGTGGACAAATAATCATTGAGGAAATTGACAATGAACTAATCCCAATCACCCGACATGAAGAGGTTAAGCCACCGGAGCCACCACCACCTCCAAAAGTCGTTGAAGTATTGCATATCGTTTCTGATGATATTGAAATTGATGACGAACTTGAAATTGAAGATACTGAGGCAGATGAAGAAACCACAATTGATATCACCCCATTTGTAGCTAATATGCAGGAAGAAGAGGAATCCGATGAAGCTCAGGTATTCTTTATTGTTGAAGAAATGCCAGAATTCCCAGGAGGCGAACTTGCATTAAGGCAGTTTATCGCGAATGCAATAAAATACCCAGTTATTGCTCAGGAAAATGGCATTGAGGGGAAAGTGTATGTAAACTTCGTGGTCAATAAAGATGGCAATGTTTCAAACGCTAGAGTAATTCGTGGAGTTGATAAATCTTTAGATGAAGAAGCATTGAGAGTAGTTAACAATTTACCAATCTGGAAACCCGGGAAACAGCGCGGAAAAGCTGTTCGAGTATCTTTTAGTGTACCTATCAGTTTTGTTCTACAATAAACTATTTATTAATTGGTTCGACATACAGGAGAAAAGGGAGCTGGCATATTGCCAGCCGCCTTTTTTATATTTAATTATCAGTTATTTGCGAATCCCTATTGATAAAACGATTTTGTTATGTTATATTCGTAATAAAAAACGAAACCATGTCTTTAAAATCCACCCTAAATTGTTTTGCTGAATTGTTTTTCCCAAGAATTTGTGTTGTTTGCAATGAGAGGCTAATCAGTCAGGAACAATTTATTTGCTTAAATTGTCAGTTCCAAATTCCTCGTACCAATTTTCATCTTAATAGTGAAAATACCATGGAACAACTTTTTTACGGTAGAGTTATGATTGAACGTGCAACGGCATTTTTTGAGTTTCAAAAAGGAAGTGACTATCAGAAAATCCTTCATCAACTGAAGTACAAAGGACTAGATAAACTAGGTGAACATATGGGAACATTATTTGGCCGAGAATTAAAAGGTTCCGAATTTATTGATTCAATCGATCTCATTTGTCCTGTCCCTCTTCATCCAAAAAAAGAACGAAAACGTGGTTACAATCAAAGTTATCATTTATCGCTAGGCCTTAGTCAATCATTAAATATTCCAATTTCTAATAACGTGCTTAAACGAGTAGTAAACACAAAAACTCAAACACAAAAAACGAGGTTTGAACGCTCCCAAAATGTTGAAGGGATTTTTGACCTACAGCAATCAGAATTAATAAAAGACAAACACATTTTATTGGTTGATGACGTGGTAACAACAGGAGCCACCCTTGAAGCATGTGTAGCAACTCTTCAAAAATTACCATCAACTAAAGTAAGCTTATTGACTTTGGCCATTGCTTAATCTTAGCAAGATTGGAAAAGCCTGTATCAATTTTGCTCTCTATTTTTGTTTAAAAAAGATATTTGCCTTAGTCGCCAATTACTTCAAACTCCGTTCGGCGGTTGAGGCTTTTGGCAATTTCTTTTTGAGCTTCATTCAAGCTGGAAATTAATTCAGGAGTCAGTTGATTCCCTCGTTCAAGAAATTCCATATTTTCAGCAAACTTAGCATTTACAACAAAAGGCCTTTGTTCTCCATAACCCTTTGCTTTCAACCGATCTGATGATATTCCTTTTTCAAGCAAATACTGCATAACTTCATCAGCTCGCTTTTGAGATAATTCCAAATTAAAAGTTTCATCGCCAACTTCATCAGTATGCGCACTAACCTCAATTTGAATATTAGGATTAATTTGAAGCACATCAACTAATTCATCCAACGATTTTTTTGAGGATGACAACAATTCCCATTTACCCGTTTCGTAATAAATTTGTTCAAGTCGGATTGGCTTATCAGTTGGTGTTTGCTTAAATTCAACCTGAAACTCCTGCGCTTCATTTAATCCCCTTGTTGAAAGCTTTGCCTGCGCATTTAGAAACCCTTTTTTGTAAGCTATCACAGTATATTCATTGTCTGGCAACAACTCAATCTGAAACTCACCATTATCAGTAACCAATCTCTGCATGGAACCATCTGTTCCGGCAACACGAATATTTACATTGGAAATTATCGAATCGGTTTCTTCATTAAACACCTTTCCAAAACACATGAACAATTTTGGAGGAAGGAAAAAGCTATACACATCCATCGCCCGGCTACCTTTACGGTTTGATAGAAAAAAACCCCTTTCTTTTTCACCAAAAAACTGAATGCCCAAATCATCTGCATAAGAATTGACAGGAACACCTAAATTCTTAATCTCCCATCTTCCACGTTCCTTTCTTGCCTTAAAAATATCCTGTGCCCCAATTCCATGGTGGTGATTTGAAGAAAAATACAGAATGTCTGTACGCCTTTCAAGCGGATAAAATTCATTTCCAACTGTATTTATTT
Organism: uncultured Sunxiuqinia sp.; assembly: GCA_965372405.1. GTDB lineage: Bacteria > Bacteroidota > Bacteroidia > Bacteroidales > Prolixibacteraceae > Sunxiuqinia. Next base: position 19,197 of record CBDVCE010000014.1, on the reverse strand, counting down.
GTTTCCCAAGATTAACTGGCTCATCAAATCCTCCGGTCTCATTTAAACGAGTTCTCCAAATATCAAAACCACCACTTCCTCCGGGTCGGTTTGAAGAGAAATAAAGCCATTCTCCATTTTCAGACCAACTTGCCTGTGGGTAATCGTGTCCATCCATTGAAAATTGGATTTGCTCCAAAGGACTCCATTTATCTCTACTTAAAAGGCTAAAAAATAATTGGTGTTTTTGCTTTTGACCAGCCTCATATATTGCTTTTGCCAAAACCAGCTTTTGCCTGTCCTTCGAAATATGAATATGATCCTCACCACTCTCTGTATTTAAATTTCCTTCATCATAAGATTTTGGAAACGACCATTTTTGAGTTTTAGAATTATACTCAGCAAGAAATATATCTGAAAACTTTTGTCCGTCAACTGGATTCAATGCTTTTCCATTAGCATTTTCTCTTGACGATGAAATCAAAACAGACTCATTATTTAAAATTGAAATAGCCCTTTCATTTCCATTTGAGTTTAACCGGGTCATTTTTTCTACCTGATACAAAGTTGGATCTTCAAGCAAAGCATTAGTAAACTCAATACCTTTCAGTCCAAGGCTGCCTAATTTATTGTCAGGTTCTTCCTCTAAAATCTTCCCATAAACCTCAGCACTTTCATTCAGTTTCCCTGCTGCCTTTTGAACTTCAGCAAAGTTTATAAGTAAGTTATCTGCAGGGTACTTGTATCGGGTAGCATTCTTTAACCAGGGAGAAGCCTTGCTGTATTCACCCAATCCCTCATAACTTTTCCCAAGCACATATACTGCCTCAGCCTTTTCGTCTTTACTCTTCAGCTTTGGATAAACCGCACGAATATTTCCAATTGCCTTAAAATACTCACCCTGCTCATAGTGCTTTTTGCCTATCAAAAACTTATTGGATCCACAGGATGTAAAAAGAAAAATCAGTAATAAAGTAATCAGGTAATAGTGTTTCATTTTAGCTCTTTTCAGTAGAAGCTAAATTACAAAAATAATGGGTGTTGCAGTTTTTAACTGCAAATTTAATCAGCACTAAAATTCCGGGTGCGGAAGTTTACAACTGCCAAAAAATCAGCGATTGAAAATCGCTGCACCAAATAAAAACCCCCCATGCAATGCATGAGGGTTCACTTATATAGATTAGAATGATATTATCTTGCAAATAACAATTCACGATATTTTGGAAGTGGCCAAAGCTTATTGTCAACAATCAACTCAAGCTTATCGATGTGGTAACGAACATCCTCCAGGTATGGACGAACATTCTTATCATATGCATGAGCTTTCTCAACATTATCTTCAATAACATTAGCAATTTTACGTGCCTCAACCATTTCTTTTGTCTTAGCTTTAATTGAAGAAATATGTCCACCAATTTCTTTAATCAGCTCTTTACGAGCACCTGCTAGCTCATTGAACTCTTCATCAGAGAATACAAGTTTCAAATTCTTCACATTCTCCAATAAAGTAGACTGATATTGAACGGCAGTTGGAACGATGTGGTTAATTGCCAAATCGCCAAGTACACGAGCTTCAATTTGAATCTTCATTTGGAATTTCTCATACTCAACTTCTGCTCTACCTTCAAGTTCAGCTTCAGTAAGAACTCCCTGACTTGTAAATAATTTCTTCACATCATCAGTTAAATATGCTGCAATTGACTCAGGCACACTTTTCACATTTGTCAATCCACGTTCCGCAGCTTCTACAACCCACTCCTCACTATAGCCATTACCATCAAAACGGATTGGCTTAGAAGCAATAATTAGTTTCTTCAACACCTGAAAGATTGCCTCATCTTTCTTCACATCAGTTTCAATAATTGCATCAACATCTTTCTTGAATTCCTGCAACTGAGCAGCAACAGCAGTGTTCAATGCAATCATTGCCTGAGCACAGTTTGCTGAAGAACCCACAGCTCGGAACTCAAAACGGTTACCGGTAAATGCAAATGGAGAAGTACGGTTACGATCAGTATTATCTAAAATAATTTCAGGAATACGACCAATATTTAATTTAAGAGCTGTTTTTTCATCTGGAGTCATCTTACGATCAACAACAGCTTCTTCCATCAGGTCAAGCATCTTGCCAATTTCTGTTCCAAGGAATGCAGAAAGAATTGATGGAGGTGCCTCATTGGCTCCCAAGCGATGTGAGTTACTTGCAGTTAAAATACTTGCACGTAATAAATCCTGGTTATCGTAAAGAGCTTTTATTGTATTAATTACAAAAGTAAGGAATTGCAAGTTCGACTTTGGATTTTTTCCTGGAGAGAACAAGTTAACACCCGTATCAGTACCAAGCGACCAGTTGTTGTGTTTTCCAGAACCATTAATTCCGGCAAATGGTTTTTCATGATATAGAATAAAGAAATTGTGTTTTTGAGCCACTTTCTTCATCAAGTCCATCACCAATTGGTTATGGTCATTGGCCAGGTTACACTCTTCAAAAATTGGAGCAAGCTCAAACTGATTTGGAGCTACCTCATTATGACGTGTTTTTACAGGAATACCTAATTTATATGATTCATTCTCCATGTCTTCCATAAAATGGTAAACACGAGTAGGAATTGAACTGAAGTAATGGTCATCTAATTGCTGATCTTTTGCAGATGGATGCCCCATCAAGGTGCGTCCGGTAAGCATTAGGTCAGGGCGCGCAGCATATAATGCTTCATCAATCAGGAAGTATTCCTGTTCCCAACCCAAGTTTGCATGAACCTTAGTAACATTTTTATCAAATAACTGACAAACTGAAGTTGCAGCCTTATCAACAGCTGACAATGCTCTTAACAATGGAGTTTTATAGTCAAGCGCCTCTCCGGTATATGAAATAAAGATTGTAGGAATACACAATGTCTTATCAACAATAAATGCAGGAGATGATGCATCCCATGCTGTATAACCACGAGCTTCAAAAGTTTGGCGAATACCCCCACTTGGAAATGAAGAAGCATCTGGTTCTTGCTGTGCAAGTAGTTTGCCTGAAAAATCTTCAACAACACTACCGTCCTCACCATGCACAATAAATGCATCATGCTTTTCTGCCGTTCCATCTGTTAATGGGTGAAACCAATGCGTGTAGTGAGTGGCTCCTTTTTCAGTAGCCCAGGCTTTCATCCCTTGTGCAACCTGATCAGCCATTTTGCGATCAATTGGAGCACTATGATTTTCAGCATCAACTACCGCTTTGTAAGCTTCTTTTGACAAATACTTTTTCATTTTAGTTTTGCCAAAAACATTGATTCCATAATAATCTGATGTCAAGTTGTCTTCTCTGATTATCTCTTTTGGTTGACGAGAAATCACTTCTTGAAGTGCCTTAAATCTAAATTCAGCCATTTTATTCGTTTTTATAATTGATTATAATCTATTTTTTCTCTTCAAAAACACCTTGGCAAAAATATGATAAAAATAGAAACACCCCTCGTTTTTTAGTGTTTTTTATTTTTAAGATGATATTTTTTTAATATTAGTTGCATTTTCAAGGGGTCAACTTGCAATATTATCGTTTTTCATGAAGAAACCATAAAACATGTGCTCCTCAATAATTGCAATTCAGGCAAAACCCGAATACACCTTGTTTTCTATTTCTATATTGAATGCACCTGACAAATAGCATAATTTAGCCATTCATATTTCGTAATTTTATTAGCCTTTAGTCTACCTATTGATATTATACTACAGATTGGAAAACTTACAACTACATATTTTAAAACATCTAACATGGACATCAACCGAAGAAAATTCCTGAAAACGAGTGGTGCAACAGTCGCTGGGGGCGTACTGCTGCCAACATTTATCCACTCTTGTCAAACCACCCCCTTACCTGAAAACGTTATGGCATATCTTGAACATTTTGAAGTTAACATGGGAATCCTTAAGAAAGTAGTTTCTATGGCATTAAGCAAAGGAGGCGATTATGCCGATTTATATTTTGAGCACAAGATGTATAATAGTCTTGGACTTGAAGATGGAAAAGTAAACCGCGCCTACTCAAACATTGACTATGGAGTTGGAATCCGGGTTTTAAAAGGTGACCAAACTGGATTTGCATACTCTGAAACAATCACTCCTGAAGCCATGTTAAAAGCAGCAAAAACTGCAGCAAACATTGCAAGTGGCACAAAAAATATTCCTGCCGCTGAACTTAAGGAAGTACTTCCTCCAGATTATTATGCAGTTGAAAAATCATGGGAAGAAGTGAGTGTAGGGCAAAAAATACCACATGTACAGAAATTGAATGACAAAATCTTCAGTCTGGATGAGCGTGTTTCAAAAGTGAATGCTTACATGACCGATGAAACTTCATACGTCTTATTTTACAACTCAGAAGGTACAATTACATACGATTACAGACCAATGACAAGCCTTGGAGCTGTTTGTATTATGGAAAAGGACGGACAGCTTGAAAATTCATATTCTGCCCGATCATTCCGCAAAGGTTTTGAGTTTTTAAATGATGAATTGATAGATGAACTGGCCAACGAATCTATTGTCAGAACTTCGATTTTGTTTGATGCCACAAAACCTAAAGCAGGTGAAATGCCGGTGGTAATGGGTGCCGGTGGATCTGGTATTTTATTACATGAAGCGATTGGACATACTTTTGAAGCCGATTTTAACCGTAAAGGCACTTCGATTTTTGCCGACAAAATGGGTAAACATGTAGCTGAAAACTTTGTGAATATCATTGATGATGGCACACTACCCGGAAACCGGGGATCAATCAATATGGATGACGAAGGTGTTCCATCTGAAAAAACGTATTTGGTTAAAGATGGTATTCTAAACAGCTACATCCATGACCGGATTAGTTCCAAGCACTACGAGGTTACTCCAACCGGAAATGGACGAAGGGAATCTTTCCGACATGTTCCTCTGCCACGGATGCGTGCTACTTACATGGAAAATGGTCCACATACAAAAGATGACATCATTACCAATGTGAAAAACGGTATTTACGTTGATAACTTCAGCAATGGGGAAGTAAATATTGGTGCAGGCGACTTTACCTTCTTTGTAAAATCAGGCTACCTGATTGAGAATGGAAAGCTTACTCAGCCTATTAAAGACATCAACATTATTGGTAACGGACCACAAGCACTTGCCGACATTACGATGTGCGCAAGCGATTACCTAATGGATAACGGCACATGGACTTGCGGAAAATCAGGTCAATCCGTTCCTGTTACTTGTGGGTTACCAACTGTTTTAGTTAAAAAACTAACGGTAGGTGGAGTAAACGCTTAAATGATTATTCATCTGAAAAACTGAATTAAAATGACAAAAGAAGAAAAATATAACTTGGCTAAATGGGCAATGCAACATGCCCTTGACAGTGGAGCCAACCAGGCAAGCGTAACAATTGCAGAAAGTAAAAGCAGCAATGTAGACGTTCGCGAAGAAAAAATTGACACGCTTAAAGAAGCTATTCAAAGTAGCATGACCATTCGCTTGTATGTTGACAATAAATACTCTGTACAACGCACAAACCGAATTGACAAAAAAGAACTTTCGCGTTTCATTCAACAAGGAATTGAAGCCACCAAATTTCTGGCTGAAGATGAATTTCGCTCTTTGCCTGAGTCTGACTTATATTATAAAGGAGATGGTTCTGACTTGAAAACTGTTGATAATTCGTATGATCAGCTTGAACCTGAAACAAAAGTAAAGCTTGCCTTTGAAGCGGAGAAAGAAGTGCTGAATAAAGACGAACGGATTATTTCAATTACAGCTTCATATTCCGACAAAATGAGCAGCAAAATAATGGTAACAAGCAATGGATTTGAGGGAGATACTCAAAGCAGTTACTTTTACATAGCAGCTTCTGTTTCAGTGGATGGTGGCGATGCACGCCCAAGCGAAAACTGGAGTGAATATTCAATATTCTTTGATCAATTAAAAAAGAACGAAATCGGCAATAAAGCTTTAGATCGGGCTTTAAAACGTATTGGTCAAGAGAAGATTAAATCTGGTAAGCACTCCATGATCATTGAAAACAGAGCAGTTGGTCGGATATTCTCTCCTCTGCTAAGTGCATTGGAAGGTTATAATATTCAGCAAAAAAATTCATTTTTAATCGATAAAATTGGACAGCAAATTGCTTCATCAAAGTTATCGCTAACCGATGATCCATTTATTGTAAGCGGTCGTGGAAGTATATTATTTGATAGCGAAGGACTAGCTGCCAAAAAAAGAGTAGTATTTGATAAAGGTATTCTTGGAACTTATTTCATTGATACTTATTATGGCAAGAAGTTAGAAATGGAACCAACAACTGGTGATACCTCAAACCTTATTTTTGAGCTTGGAGATAAGAACCTGGAAGAGTTAGTTAAAGAAATGAATAATGGCATTCTAGTCACTGGTTTCAACGGTGGTAACACAAACGGAACAACCGGTGACTTTTCATACGGGATTGATGGCTTTCTTGTTGAAAACGGAGAATTGGTTAAGCCTGTTTCAGAAATGAACATTTCAGGAAATATGAAAGAGCTATGGATGAAACTTGCAGCAACCGGCAATGATCCAAGATTAGACTCTTCATGGCAAACACCTTCTTTATTGTTTGACAATATCGATTTTAGCGGAATCTAATTAAAAAATTCCCTTGGACTTTTATACTATCTCCTCAGAATTCTGGGGAGATAGTCATTAAAGGACGATTTTTCTGGCTTCTCCCTTTACAGCCTGTTTAAGGTTGGGATTCAGGGTTAAAAAACTTGACTTTATTCTTTATAGAGTAATTTCACACAACGAGTTATTTTATATTTTTGTCTGGTAAAAGAAAACGATTTGGCACAACGAGAAAAACGAGGGAAAAGTAAAAGTTCATCCGGCTTTAATCAAAAAGTTGGAGATGACTTTTTAACGCAAAATACCCAAAAAGAAGGTGTTAATACATCCTCCAGTGGACTTCAGTGGAAAATAGTTGAAGCAACGGAAGATCTGAAACCCGATGAGTACTCTACGGTAGTCATCCACCAGCGCGCATTGCTATTAAACGGCAATATTCTTATAGATACCTACAGAAAGAATAAGCCGGATGAGGTTAAAGTAGAAGAACTAATTGAAGGCTTGCAGGAAGCACTGCAAATGATGGGAAAGGGAAGCCGTTACAAATTCTGGGTTCCTTCCGAATTAGCCTGGGGAAGAAAAGGCACAAGCAATAAGATTCCACCAAACGCCGTATTGTCTTTTGATATTCGCCTGGTTGATATCTTATCCTAGACTATTGCATCAAATGAAAAGCTTGTGGGATCTTATTGTCAGGGATAAGTTCGAAGAGGCTTATATGAAAGTTCCGGGTTGTTTTGGTCTTGCTTGCATCGCACAGGATAGTATCTGCCGACGAAGGAGGATGGAGTTACTAACTACGCACATTTTTATTTACTCCACTTTTGCATTTTAAGGCTATAAGTAGCAAGCAAGAATATCCATCCTTGTCTTTCCAGACGGAAAATACTTTTTTCTTTGGCTGAAAAAGTATTCAAAAAAGCCACCACTGAAGATAAAATACTAAAAATCAATTTCATTCTCTAAAATCAAGGAACTCCTCCTTTTAGCCATTCGTACCTCCTGTCTAACATTCGTCAAACAACCTTGATTTTTTTACGCTCATTACAGTGATTTTATAAACGTATTTTCTCTTAGGCGGTCGTGTCGAAATAAATATAATTGCCCCACATTCAAACGCTAATCGAACTTGTTTCTATTTCATGGGGCAAACATTATAAAAATTGTGAATTTTACTAAACGGTGAGAAAGTTAAATGGCTCGAAACATAGATTTATAAGTGGAAGTTAAAACAAATTGTGAATAGTCATTGGTAATTGGTCACTAGCCAAACTGCGACTGAATACTTGTTCCCGGCATTTGGGTTTTGGCATCAATCTTGTTTAAGAGTTGAATATTCAGATAACTTTTAAAAAATTAAGCCATGAAAACAATTAGCAAGATATTCTTAATCATAGCAATAGCCACATTTTCAGCCTGCGAAGGGCCAATGGGACCTGATGGCTTGGACGGATATGATGGCGAAGATGGAACCTCATTATTAGGTACTATTTTTGAAACCACAGTTAATTTTACTCCAGATAATGAGTACAGTGTTTTATTTGAATTCCCAAACGATCTTGAGATTTATAATTCAGATGTTGTTATGGTTTATATTCTTTGGGAACAGGCTGACACTGATGATGGCGTTCTGGATGTATGGAGAGCTCTTCCTCAAACCATATTTCTGGATGAAGGTATAATACAATACAATTTTGACCATTCAGTAGCAGATGTTAAAATATTCTTAGAGCAAACCGTTGGAAGCCTGCTCCCATCTGAAACCGATAATCAAACATTTCGGATTGCCGTTATTCCAGCTGCAGAATACGCCAATAAGTCAATTGAGTTAGACGACTTTAATGCCGTACTGAAATCATTGAAAATTGATGCCGATTCAATAGAAAAGCTATAAGCTATACTCGTTGCGTGAAAGGCTAGCGCGGATTTGTAATCCGTGCTTTGTTTGTAAAAACAATTAATTGCCGCAATCCCAAATTATAGTTCCACTGATTAAGATTAATTAGCGTGCAGATTAAAAACAAGGCGACAAGACACGGATTACAAATCCGCGCCAGCTGTAGTTTGCATTCGGACTGAATTCAACTATTTTTGCAATGAATGGACAAACTATTCGACATACAGGAATTTCAGCAGTTTGATAATCTTGAACTAATTGCCAAGGAAGTAGTAGAAGGTTTTATAACTGGTCTGCATCGAAGTCCGTTTCATGGGTTTTCTGTTGAATTTGCTGAACACCGACAATACAATGCCGGGGAATCTACCAAGCATATTGACTGGAAATTATTTGCCCGTTCGGACAGGCTGTATGTGAAACAATACGAAGAAGAGACTAACCTTCGTTGCCAGCTGGTAATCGATACTTCTTCATCCATGTTATTCCCATATGATAAAAAGCAAAAGTCCTTATTTAATAAACTGGCCTTTTCAGTTTATTCTGCAGCAGCACTAATATACCTATTGCGCAAACAACGTGATTCGGTTGGGCTTACTTTGTTCTCAGACCATATTGAATTTCACTCAGAAAATCGATTATCATCCGTTCATGCAGAGTTATTGTATGGTAAGCTTTCAGGTTTGATTACCAACAACCAGCCGGAACTTAAGAAAACGACCAATGCGGTTGATGCTCTTCATCAAATTGCAGAGCAAGTTCACAAGCGTTCACTCATCATCATTTTCAGTGATATGATGAACGATACCGATCCGGATGAACTCTTTTCCGCCTTGCAACATCTTCGTTATAATAAACATGAAGTGATCCTTTTTCATGTCACAGATCATCAACACGAAAAGCAATTCGAATTCCAAAACCGTCCCTACCGATTTGTTGATTTAGAAAGTGGTCAACATATTCGCTTTTCGCCCAATGAGCTAAAGAAGAATTACAAAAAGGCCATCCAAAAACAATACGAAGAATTAAAAGTCAGATGTGGACAGTATCATATCGATTTGGTTGAAGCCGACATCAACCAGGAATTCAGCCAGGTTTTGCATCAGTTTTTGTTGAAGAGGAAAAAGTTGTGGTAAGAGCAATTTTCTACCAAACAAGACACCAAGCGCACCCCCGAAACTTCGAGGAGCATCTGCGAAGGGGCATAGAATTTCAAAATGAAATTGACTTCGCTAACTCAGTCGTCCTTGACAGAACCAAAAATCACCTTGAAAAAGCTTTCAGAATTTGGCTATGAAAAAGAAAATAATCTATTTTTAGGTAGTCCTAAAAAGGGGATGCTTACATACCGACTGGCAGGCATCTTATTTATTAGAAAACAAACAATTTTTATAAAATGAAAAAAATAGTTTTAACATTTACTTTGGTAATAGCTACAATCGTAGTCTTTTCTCAGTGGAAAGACAAAGAGTATTATGTAGAGCAAGATGAAAAGGTTCAGCAAAAACTGGACGAGTGGCAGGACTTAAAATTGGGCTTTTTTGTGCATTGGGGAGCCTATGCAGTTGAAGGTTTATGCGAGTCGTGGTTTGTTGTTTCGGAAGATGTGGACTGGCTTCCATTACATGACGACATTGATGCCTTTCGGGAGCATTATTTTAATTTGCCTACCCAGTTTAACCCAACCGAATTTAATCCGGAACAATGGGCCGATCTGGCAAGTGATATGGGAGCTAAATATTTCGTTTTTACCACCAAGCACCACGATGGTTTTACGATGTGGGACACAAAAGAAACGGATTATAAAATCACCAATCCAGAATACCCGTATGCTGGTGCTGAACATGCCGATATAACAGGGGCTTTATTCGATGCCATGCGTGAAAAAGACATGATGATTGGGGCTTATATCACAAAACCCGACTGGCATCACCAACAGTACTGGTCGCCTTCATTCGCAGCACCAGGACGTAATGTAAATTATAAAATTGAGCGCCACCCGGATTGGTGGAAGAAGTTTACAGACTTTTTCTATAATCAGGTGGAAGAACTGATGACAGAATACGGTGACGTGGATATTTTATGGCTCGATGGTTCCTGGACAACAAAAACTAACCTGGGGCAGGACATGAAAATGGACGAAGTGGGAGAAATGTGTCGGAAACATCAGCCTGGTATCCTGGTTGTAGACAGGTGGATTGGCGGCAGATGGGAGAATTACCGCACGCCGGAACAGCATATCCCTTCAGAATCGGATGTGATACCATTTGAAACCAATATGACCGTTAATTGCTGCTTCTCTTACCGATTTGAAGACAGCCACGAGACGAAGGTAAAAAGCAGCAGGGAATTAACCCATAAACTAATTGATGTTGTATCAAAAGGTGGTAATTTCTTACTAAACCTGGGGGCATCGCCTCAGGGGTGGTTTAATCAAAAAGAAGTTGAGTCGGTTCAAGGAATGGGAGAATGGTTAAAATTAAATGGGAATGCCATTTACAGTACGCGCGCTGTGGCTCCTTTTGGCGAAGCAAATGTACGCTACACCAAAGCTAAAGACAACAGTAAAATATATGCTATCGTACTTTTGGAAGAAGGTGAGCAAATGACAAAAGCCATGCTTCCCGGCTGTTTGGTGGCGAAAGATGCAGTTGTAAAAGATGTTGCAACAGGTAAGAGAGTGAAGTTTTCGCAACAGGGAAATTCCACACTTGTGAATATGCCTAAGAAAGAAGGCGATGCTCATTACGCAGTTGCTTTTGAAATTTCGAAAGTGGAAAAAATGGCCGGTAAAACATTTGGCAAGTCTCAGGCTGCCATTGATGCGGAAAATAGAAATCGATAGTATACGTCCTTTCTGGGTGAAAAAATAAAAACTCCGCAGTCCCTTTACTGATGCGGAGTTTTATTGTTCTTGTGAACCTGAAGGGACTAGAACCCCAAACTTTTAGTCTTTTTGTTTTTACAGAACAAGACACTAATCACACCCCGAAACTTCTAGCAGCGCCAGTGGAAGGGAACAATTTAATTATTTTTTGTAATGTATTCTATAAGGTCTGAATTGATAAGTTCTACCCTGACAGAGTCTTCACCTAATTCAAGATCAACAATGTAAAAAATATTATTGTCTGCTCTTATGATTCTAAGTGATTGTCTTGAATCATTACGAAGTTTTACATTTGCAAGAGAAGAATATTTTGGACGCAAATCGTTTTGAGCCTGTGTTTTTGCCATATTAGAAGGGACTTGAAAGAAACCAAATAGAATTAAAGATAAAAAATTGGTACGTATGTTATTTTAGGCTTGGTTTCGGAAAACGGGGGAAAGGCTATAGTAAGTATCGCAGCAGCAGCCAACACTTGGTAGGGAATTATTAATACTCTTTGAATTGTTTCGATAAACTTAAATTCCCAGAAGGATAGAACCGATGAAGAGATTAGCACCGAAGCAATGATATAAAACCCATATTTCAATATTGGATAGAGATGTTTTCTCCTTTCGGGTTTTTCCATTAGAAGAATTATACCTAAATAAGTACAAAAGATTATTCCCACTATTGAATTGAACGAAGATGTAAGAATCTCTCTTGATGTTAAGGTTGTCATTATCCAATCTGCATTATAAACGTGATAATATGTTTTACAATAATTCCAACCAAAGATATAGGCTATCACAGTAAAACCACCTAGTGATGCAGCAAACATTGTAATATTTTTGAGTAAACTATTTAATGTATTGAACAGACCTTTATCTAGATTATCCAACTCTTCATGATACGTATCCTGATCATTCGTATTATTATCTATGTCAGTCATGTTGTTTTTAATCTTAAAAATAATTAAATGAATTGAGAATTGTAATATCGTACTACTATAATGTGTAATATTATGTATTACAACATCAGTTAGCATTAAGGAACTGTTTTTAAGTTAGTAATGCTAAATAGTATATTTGAAGTAGATTAGAAAATCTTTGCTTAAGATTGTAGAAAGAAAAGATATTAACACCCGATTTGACACTATGAAAAACATAAAGCCCTATAAGTGACTGAACCACGGGGCTTTGCTTTATCTTGAAGTGACCCCACGCGGAGAGGTGTCGAACTTTTTGTTCGAGGATTTTGGGGTTTTGGAGAAGTTTATTGAGGTTCAGAAACTGAATCGGAAACTTAGGATGTAATAGCTTTAGTTTATTCCTTTCCCAAATGATTTGGCGTTACCTTTAATACTGCTGACTTATTTGAAAAAGCGAATAAAGATCAAAAAGGATTACTGATATATTCCTGCTTGAGCTCTTCTATACTAACTTTATTAGTAGGAGAATGACTCATAATATTTCATTCAGTTTTTTTTATTCAAAAGACTAACTAGACACAATTATATTAAGAATTGTATTGGAGAAAATGTAAGGTTTTTGAGATAGGAAATAAGATCAAAGTTTTATATTCCTTTCTATTTATATATGTTTACATTTATTTTTCGAATGTCTGAGAAAGCAAACCATACCACTGAATTAGATCTCTTTCAGGAATTGAAAGAGGGTAGAAATAGCGCTTTTAATTATTTTTTTGAAAAATATTATCAGGGATTATTTATGGTGTCCAACAAAGTCTGGAGTATCAATATCCATCGTACGACGAGATTATATCTTCTGATATAAAGGAACTACATACTAGACTGCAGTTATTTTTTAATTATTTGGTGTAATATAACGCTCTTTTTGTCAGAAAGCTTTAGTAGGTATATTCCAGGAGTTTGATTTCTCATATTAATTGCTTCTGTAAATTTATCCATCTTTCTATTAAATATTAATCTCCCAGTAATATCTGTAACTTTGAGTTTATATAATCTATCCGCATCAATAACGAATGATTCAGTGAATGGATTTGGATAAATATTAATGTTTTCATTTTTGATATCTTTTATTTTCGTAACAGAATTCTTTATAAATTTTATTTCATAGGTCAGTAAGCTTTTTTTGTCTTCAGATTCTACATTTATGTAAAAAATATCTTGTAGACTTTCGCTCTTTGAGATTTCGATGTTTGCATTTTCCGAAATGGATACCGCTCCAATAAAAGGTGTTTGAAAAATATTCTCTCCAATAATAATTTCATATTTTAAAGTGTCAGGATGAAAGTTTTTAATTGTTGTCCCATCAATTGAGATGTCGGATAATCTTAAATCGACATATTTAGTTTGCCATTTAAGCCTTGGGCGACTATTGGAATCATCTGGTGATATTCCAATTCTCCAAACATTTTCAAAATCCCAATCAACGAAACGAGTTGAGATTCCAAATTCTGAGGAAGTTAGTGGAAATCCCCTTGAAGAAGATTCCACTCCTGATGTTTCAATATCCCAGTACGAGTTTGTATTCTTCTCACCGGGCCAATCGCCACCAGTTAAACCACCAAAATATTCACGTTTATAACCTTCAATATTAAAAAACATTTCTCCTGAAGAATAGCAATTTACGATAGTATCGTATGAAGCATGGCCTATTAATCCACCAACTATTCTTTCTCCAATAACTGTGCAATTAGAATAAGAATTTTTAATTCTCCCAGCCATAAAAGCCCCACATAACCCCCCAACACTCTGAAAACTCTCAATGTATCCTGTAGAGAAGCATTCACTTATTTCAGTAGCGTTAGCAGAAGCGACAAGAGCTCCAACTCCTCCTTTATTTCTTGCAGAGCATCTAACATAAACATTTTCTAATCCTAAATTATGTATTTTAGCCTTATTTGTATGAGCAAATAAACCTATATAACCTTTTTCACTATTACAATATAAATTACTAATAATATGATTATTACCGTTAAAAGTGCCAGAAAAATTCATAACTAAATAACCTGTTGTATCAATACCGATAGGTGTAAATCCTTTGCCGCTGTTATTGTATTTACTCCCAACCACAGAGGTCAAACCCGCATCGATATCTTCAGTTAGAATAAAATGCTTATCCCAGAAATAATCTCTTTCTGACAGGTTAGTTAAATCTTCTAAAGTTGATATCTGGTACGGATTATCTAAAGTCCCTTCTCCTTCAAAATCGGAAACTACTGTTATGTGATGATTTTTGGTTAATGTATCTTTTTCAATGCCATTATCAGCGATAAGTGTAACTGAGTATATACCGCTTTCAGTAAAGGTGTGGGAAGGATTTTGTTCATCACTGAAGTTTCCATCTCCAAAATCCCAATACCAGGAAATAGGATTTCCACCTGATAAATCTGTAAAATTCACGACAAAGGGACAAATTCCTTTTAATACATCTGTAGTGAAATTAGATAATATAATTTCAGCCCCCTTAAAATCAAGTTGTATAGTACCATCGACCTCTCGAATATTATCTATATAGCTTTCTGTAAATTCACCATCCCATGAGATGCTCGAAGGTATTGTAGCATCAGAAAACTGAGTAATATTTGATTTGCCGGGGAAAGGAGCACCAAATTCTGCATACGAATATTGAGTAGGATTTGATACATTTTTACCATCTGGATTTGTATTCGCTCCAGCAGAGACGACATAAAGATTTTGAGGGTGACCATTGTTAATTGTACCTGAATTTCTATTATTATTAATTCCTGTTTCATTTACATGATATATCAATAGACCACCACCATAAAATTTATTTGTGGATTTATTAAATCCGGTTAATTGCCTATTCTCTAATAACCAGTATTCTCCTTCTGTTTTTGTATTATAGTAAAAAGCATCTTCATTATAAGTTATATCTCCTAAACTAACCTTTTGAGTATTTTTCAATTCTATTGGTGAAATCCAATCAAAATCTTTCCATTTTGACCAAATATTTGGATGAGCAGGTACAGATCCATCTGAATTTTTGTCACCATTCTTGCTTCCATAAGTCATTAAATCCCAGTTGTTGGTTCCATGTCCCCAAAGGCCTGAACCCATTCCATCCATATCATAAAAGTCGGGTGCTCCTAATAAATGTCCAATTTCATGACAAATTGTTCCAATTGTAGTTATCAAAAAATCTGATCGATCTGCATAAATTCCTCTCCTTAGTTCAGATGAACATCCATAATCTTTTATTTTTACGCCATCTTTTTCAATTACGTCAATCCAACCTCTATGTGCCCAAATTGCATCTGACGAACCACCATTATGCTCTCCTAATCCACCATAAATTATATAAACTCCGTCAACAAATCCATCACCATCACTATCATAATCGGAAAAATCAACGTCATTTGAAGCTAATTTTATAGCTTCTTCTACCATTGTTCGAGGATTTTTATCTGCGTTTCCTGATCGATATCCGTCTAAGTTTCCGCCATAGTATGCAATATTTTCGCTAAGTTTATATGGGCCTACTATATCTGTAGTTAAGTCTAATTGCCCCCAAGATGATTCTTTCCAATAATCATATACACTTCCACCAGTTTTTTCCCCCCAATGGTCATAATTTTCTTTGTCATAATAACCTATCTGATTAAACAATTCGTCAAATTCATTTTTTTCAGTACGAAAATCAATGTCCTGAAATTCTACGAGAATACAAAGCATTTTTACATTACCTTTGGTCGGTATTTTTATTTCTTTCGTGCTTTTGAGTCTGTTATAGACGGACATTCTTTGTTTTGGAATATTTTCAATTTGGTTATCACTATATTTTAAGTTTTTAGAAATACTTTTTAAGAAATTATTATCCAAGATGCTTCTTTCGTCAATTTCTTTAACCTTTAATCCAGATGGGACTAGATCGCCATTTTCATCTTTCCCGGCATACTCATAAAAGCCATTTTTTAATAATATCGTATATTCATCAAGCGTTTTAGCCCATTTAATATATTCATCACCATAAATCTTGATTGTAATTATATTTCCGTCAGGTTGAGAATATTTTACAGGATTATTATCAGCAGGCCCAGCCAATAAATTTGTAACTAAAAAAAAACTACACACGGTTAAGTATATCCTAGCTATTGTTAAATTGAAAATAATTTTCATTGGTTAACTATTAATTTTTAATTGCCCACCTATTCTACTCTTAGTTTACGTGACTAAGCATTCAAAATCAAAAAAAACAAAAGGCTTGTTATTTGAAATTACTTCAGAGAGTAATATTTGAGGTTGAGAATTCATTTAGATTGATTTGCAATATAAATATACAAATTATTGTGATAAACAAAAGTTCGTATAATCAATCATTCTCTTATACCTGAGCCCTTACTTCCCTCTATATTCCGGAGCCACTATAAAATTTGATCTTGCTCAAAAAATTTCAAGGCTGTGAATCCACTTCATACAACAGCGTACTGAGGTACTTGTCATAGTCTTTGAAACTATATTGGTATAACTTATTGCGAGAAAAGGTGGGACTGTCGACATTGAGGTTCTGTCGTATTAATTATCCACAATTTTACAATTGCTAATTTTGTGATTCAACTAATACAATGACTCGATGTTCAAACACCACAGGTATCCTAAAGCAATAATTCTTCAAGCTGTATATTTCAAATTACGATTCACTTTAAGTTATAGGGATTTTGAAGAACTGCTTTCAATAAGAGGAATAAAAGTTGATCACTCTACTATTCAGAGATGGGTTTATAAATTTTCACCTATAATTGAAGCAAACATGCACCGAAGGAAACGGCAAGTGTGTAATAGCTGGAGAATGGATGAGACTTACGTTAAGGTTGGTGGAAAAGATCGATACTTATATAGGGCTGTAGATAAATTTGGATATACAATAGATTTTTTGCTAACCAAGCGAAGAATGAAGGGATCTGCACAAAAGTTTCTAAATAGAGCCATAGGAAACAATGGAGAGACACGTGTAATAAACATTGATAAAAGTGGTGCCAACAAACAAGGCATTAGAGCCTTTAATAAGTGAAATGGAGGCTGCAAGTATTTGAATAAAAGTGGAGCAGAATCCGGTGCAGAAGTAGATTATATTCTACCTTACAAGGGTAATGTAATACCAATTGAAGTATAGCTGGTGCTATTGGAATGTTACGTTCACTACTTCGATTTATGGATGAAGCGCCACATTCCATAGCAGTACATGTGTACCAAGGTGAATACATGGTAAGGCAAGCCTAAACACTAGCTGGGAAAAAGTTTACTCTGTTAAATCTCCCTTTTTATATGATTCACAGAATTTAGCGAGAACTCGAAAAACTGATATAGTTAGGTCAACAGAGAAATGGAACCATTTGCGTTTGGTACTAAATAGGCTGGTTTAGGGGGGGCATATAGCTTGTAACGATTCTTAGTAATATTACTCATAAATTGATAAAAGCTTGAATCACTCTATATGCTGAAATAGAGGTGGTTAGGTGTGTGTGAAAAGTCTCCTATTGTGTTGTAAGAATGAAAAACTCCGCAATCCCTTTACTGATGCGGAGTTTATAAGTATCGTGATCCCACCGGGATTCGAACCCAGACGAGTGGTTTACACAAAAATGCAAATTAACTTCTTACTGCAAGAATTATTACAAAAACCAAGGGCCACACAAAAGTGCGACCCTCTTCTTAAATAATCCACCCTTACCCAGCCTATCACCCCTAATGGCTGGGAAATATTGTTTATGATGGTTTAATAATGCCAAGTATTTCCAAAAATTGCGGATTACTTTCCAGGGCAATCCGTGCAATGGAAATAAAATCAGAATACCAGTCCTGCAGATCATCTATGGCATTATCGCGGGATTTGGTAGAATCCTGAGCCTCTCCAGTTTCTTTCTTTAGTGCAGCCAGTTTAGTTTCAATGGCTTTTGTTTGGTCAAAACCGGCCTGCAGCTTCTCGGTTGTAGCACCATAAATGGCCATTTTTGTTAATGCTGCTCCGTCGTTTAGCAGGTTGGTATAAAAAACAACTTGCTGACTAATAGATCCGGAGTAAGTTCTTTTTCTTCTGCCATTTAGCTGAAGTTTGGTCCATACACCCGGCTCATTCTTAAAGGCAATACGAGCTATCACCACATAGTTCATATAGCTATGATGAGCATCGGCCCGTGCCATCTGTAAATCATTAGTAGCTTCTATTTGCTCACCAAATTCATTTGCCTGTGCAAAATGTGAATCACTTGCCGTAGTATGCAAAGCTTGTCCACCGGCAAGCACTTCGGGTGTATACCCATAAGTTGTAAGCATGGCTCCTACCGCAGGGTGGGCAATTGCATTGTTAATACCCACTTCGGCTTTTAATAACATTTGATCGATTTCTTTATTCATGACTTTATTTTTAGTTAAAGGGTGATTCTGATTTTTGTAATATTCTTCATTTGTACCGGGCAGGAATGACAAAGAACCATTCAGTTTTACCTCTGTACCATCAGTTTTGGAACTGTACCACCAGGTTTTGCTCCTGCACCAGTCAGAAATGGTACTGTACCGTCAGTTTTAGGATTGCACCACCAGGTTTTGCTTCTGTACTGTCTGTTTTTGGTTCTGTACCATAAGGAGATGCAATTGCACCATTGGATTCTGCTCCTGTACCATTCGGGAATGGCATTGTACCGGTGATTTGTCATTTCCAGACTGTACAAGATCAAATAGGCATGGTGTTTTTACAGGGTGGGAGGGTTCATTTTGATCTCCGGCAAGTTTTGCATTTAATACATCCTGTACTGTAACCAAATTCTTAGAGTTATTCATCTTGAATTAATTAACTGGTATAGGCGCTTAGGTCGCGATTAACTAATTTTGCCGTATGGC
>CBDVCE010000013.1:0-75436 GCA_965372405.1 uncultured Sunxiuqinia sp. | reverse complement strand
TGACTCTTTTTTGATACCTCGTGGGCTCTGCCCCGGGGTAGTTCATTAACTATAAAAGAGATAATAAATGAAAAAGATATTTATAATACTAGCAATTGTGGGTTTAATGGGTACTTCTTGCGAAAAAGACCTGTTAGATAAAAAACCCCTGGATAAATTCTCGGAAATTGATGTATGGAATGATAGAGCACTGGCGGAGGGATTTATTTTTGATATTTATGCCGATGTAATAGGTCATTATAAAAACCAGAAGACTGATGCCTGGACAGACAACAGTGTACCTAATGGCGGGAGTAATAGTGTGCAAAGCGGATCGATAGAGAACACGAACGATTACGGTTGGAATAAATACGGAACCATTCGTAAATGTAATCTTGCTATCGAAAGACTTTCAAGTGAGGAATCAAATATTATAGAAGTTTCTAAAACTTTATTGTTAGCCGAAACCCGATTATTACGTGGTATGATGTATTATTGGATGGTACGTAGGTTTGGAGGTGTAATGTTGGTTGATAAAGTTTTATCTGCCGAAGATGATATGAAATTACCAAGAGCTACTGAAAGGGCTGTTTATGATTTTATTTATGCTGATATTGAAGCTGCTATTGGCGGATTGGCTGAGACTACAGAATATGGTAGGCTAAATATGGCAGCAGCTCATGCGTTTAAAAGTATGGTAGCTTTACAAGATGCCGATTACGACAAAGTAATTGCAGCAGCCGATGCTATTGAGACCTTTAATTATAGCCTCGATCCAGTGTACAATAATATGTTTAGCAGTTATAGTGGTACACTATCTTCTACTGAGGTAATTTTTGTATTTGTGACCGGAGCGGATCACAATAACTACTTAAATACACGAATGTTTGGAAACTTATGTAATGTGTACAACGGTGAAAAGTTGCTTGAGACTGCAATCCCTCAGTTTGATCCGGGTGATGTATTTAATGCATGGCCTGAACGTTGGCCTTCGCAAGAATTAGTTGATGCTTATTTGTTTAATAAGAATGGGATTGTTTTGCAAAAAACTGGTGCGGAGTTTCAGGGACAACCTTCACGGTTAATGTGGCAAAATCGTGATGCTCGTTTTGAACAATCTATTGTTCGTGATTCGGCACAATATCGAAATTCAATTTTCACTTATAGAGTAGGTGGAAATTCACATTGGACTTCCAATCCTCTTAGCACATGGGGTATGTCAAAAACAGGATATATGTTCCGTAAATGGATGTATGAACAAGATTTCTTTTTTTGGAATTATCCGGTTGATTGGGCTGAACCTATTTTTAGGTTAGGTGAGGTTTATCTAAATAAGGCTGAAGCATATGGACGGAAAGGAAATATTCCAATGGCTATTGAGTATATGAATAAAACCCGTACTATTCATGGAGGTTTGCCTGCGTTGGATGCCGGTTCTTCTGAAGCTGATTTCTGGAAATATTACAAAATTGAACGACGTGTTGAAATGGTTCAGGAAGATGATCGTTATTGGGCTTTAGTACGTTGGGCAAAAGCAGAAGGTGCAAACTCAATACCTGAATTAAATGGTTATAAACTTCATGGTTTAGATATGCAATGGGATGGTTTGGTAAATGTAATCGAAAGCCCATGGGCTGTTACTATGAATTTCGAATATCCAAAACGATTGTACTTCCCTGTTCCTGATGGTCAAATTCGACAAAATGAGAATCTAACACAAAACCCTGATTGGTAGTAATGTTAAACTTTAAAATAATAAAAATGAAGAAAATAATATATTTATTGGCAATATTCGTTTTCACAATGACTTCTTGCATAGACTGGGGGTTGGAAGAGCTTCCTCTATACGATGAAGTTGAGATTACTGCTTTTGACCTGGAACACAGATATACAACTAAAAATGCAAACGGTGTTGAATCAGTGGTTTTTACTAAACTAAATAGTACTGTTGATATATCAACCGAAAATGCCACTATCACAGTAACAGCAACTATACCACCTCCCAATCAAGTCTTTACTCAGGAGATCAGACGATCGATTTCGTTGGAAATGATTGCCGGGTATTTTAAAATATCTCCGGCTGCTAAGGTAGAACCACTAGAAGGTGCTCCAACATTAGGTGTTCCTGGCGACTTTTCGGCAGAATGGAAGTACAAAGTAACGGCAGCTGATGGAGTTGCCGCAAAAGTGTGGACAGTTAAAGTTAATCCACTTCCTGTTATTAATCAGTACGAGGGGGCATATGCGTGTACAGGTGTCATGTATTGGGACGGAACCCATTATGATGGTCAGGGTACCCTATACAATACAAGTAGAGGTATGTATTTGAGTTCATTTGATGAAACGACCTGTGTGGCATCACACGGAGCATCAATATGGACGGGAGGGTATTCACTTAGACTTAAAGTGAATGCTGACAACAGTATTATTGTAACGCAACACAATGCTGCCGGAAATGAAGTTGGAGAAATGGTCCCTGGTGCGGAAAACAGTTATGATCCTGCAACCAAGACATTTACCATTAATTATCGTTCACAGACAAATGCCCCTTATATTGGTTTATATTCTGACATCTTTGTACTGCAATAAAGGGAACAGTTAAAAGTGAAAAAGGATGAATATTTGCGGTTGTAGAAATGTTTACTGAAGAGTGTAAACCTTCAACTTATAATACGACCATGAAAACGTTCGATTTGCATTATCATTATCGCAACGGTGATAGGTTGTTTGATACTAAATTAGTTTTAAAATAGAACCTTATTCATTTAAGATTGGTTAAATAATTTTGTTTAGCTAAAGGGGCATCGATATTTGGTGCCCCTCAATAATTAAACCTTAAGGATAGAAATCAATTCGGTATGATTTCGAAAGTTAATATAAATTGCAATCCATTTCTGAATATTTATTTCCGAATAGAGTTTTAAACTGGAAAACATGAAGAATAAAATTTTCTTAGTCTGGGGTATTTTAATCGCAATGGGATGCCATACAAATTTGCACAGTAATGATTTGACACAAGATCAAGCATCCGATGTGGTTGTGGCAAGAGAAATGTTGATAAGGATTTTGGGAGATTGTGCAAATTCAATAAAATTGGAAAAACTATTAACCAAGGAAGGATACGACTCCTACGAATATTGTTGTTCAGATGGTATTTTGACTGTAAAAGGCTCTAGTGTCAATTCTCTAACACGCGGTACCTACGATTATCTGCGAAGCAAACATATGGGAATGCTTGATTGGAGCGGTTCCATGTTCCGTTTACCAAATCAATGGCCTGATACACCAACTACTTTCATTACTACACCATGCCAGGTTCGTCATGCATACAATGCGGTTACTTCAGGTTATACTTCTCCGTATTGGGATTGGGAAAGATGGGAACAAGAACTCGACTGGCAGGTCATGCACGGTTTCAATATGATGATGGCTCCGGTAGCTACAGAAGCAATAATGCTAAAGGTGTGGAGAAAACTAGGACTGGCACAGGAAGAAATTGATAAAGATCCAGATAATATAACACAGAACTCTGGCTATTAATCTTAATAACCTTTAACATATTTATTGGTCACAATAATAGTTAAAACTATGTACTTTAGTGCATCTCGCTTTAGCTTCTAAAAATCTTATCTTTGTTATATGCCAACTTATCAAAGATCAAATGGCCATACCGTTTCAAATTTGACAGCGCACCTGGTTTGGTCTACAAAGTACCGCTATCCAGTTTTGCATGGTGATATTCAAACGAGATGCCGCTCAATCCTGATCCAGATATGTGAAGCCGAAGATGTTGTTATCTTAAAGGGAGTTGTTTCAAGCGACCATGTTCACATGCATTTGAGCTATCGCCCCTCCCAGTCTCTAAGTCAACTTGTAAAGAGGCTCAAGGGAAGGAGTTCAAGGAAGCTTCAGCAAGAATTCCAGGAACTTGGGAAGAAATACTGGGGTCAGCATTTCTGGGCAATCGGTTTTGGATGTTGGAGTACTGGAAATATTACAGATGAAATGGTAAATGAGTATCTCGAACATCATAGAAAACCAACAGACAAAGATGATTCAAATTTCATTCTTGAATAGCGAGAGACTTTCAGTCTCAACGAAAACTATGGTACTTTCAGTCCATAGTGGTTTATTTAAGAATCAGGTTTTGGGAATAATGCAAGGAGAACATCAGTATAGTGAATGGTATCAAAATCAGGGGAAATCTGTTAAAGACATTAAGTTGAAGAGGGAGAAGGCTCAAAAAGCTGGACTGATGCAAACGCCTGTAAGAGCAAATTCAAGATATTCTGAATAAGTCCAATACTGAGCCAATCAATTGACAATTAGTCATAGACATTTCTATAGAATCAAAAACAAGATTAACCGCAATGAGAACGAACACCATAATCATAAATATTAAAGCAATTGTGTTAATGCTCTTGCTTATACACTTAAAAGAATACTGTCCCTTAAAAAACCCAGCTACAACTGTCATCCCGGCAGTCGTGGCTGAAAATCCGTCAGCTCTCAAGTTCAATCCGCTGCTCTTGATGACCAATCCGTTCATCACGAAGTTAAATCCGGTAGCTGGCTTGTTCAATCCGATAAGTCCGATTACAAATCCGCTGCTCATGGAGTTAAATCTGCAAACTCGGGATATCAATATGGTAGTTGCGTTCATGTGTCCGCTATTCATGGAGTTGAATCCGCAGTTTCCAGAAATAAAAAAGCAGCTTATGGTGTAGTATTAAGTATTATCTTAATGATATTTTTAACAAGATAATACAAGGTTTTAAGAGAAAAGTCTATTTTGTGCTGTGCTGTATAGATTAATTTTGTTATTAAATTTGTAATTCAGGTGATGTTGATTTAATAACCTGAATTTTAATGTCATATATTTCTAAACCAATTAAAATGAAACTACTACTAAACCTACTTACCTTATTTTTACTTTCATCTTGTCTTCAAAAAGAAGAAAGTTTGCCACTAAAAAAGCACAATCTTGTTTTTAATGAATTAGCTACAGTTTGGGATGAAGCGATGCCTCTTGGCAATGGTATGATTGGTGCGCTTATTTGGGAAAAGGAAGGAAAACTTCGTTTTTCACTTGATCGTGCTGACCTGTGGGATTTGCGCCCAATGGAAAATATCGATTTTGACAAATGGAAATTTGATGATGTTTACGACCATTGGAAAGCTGGTAAATATGAGGAAGTTCAATTGGCTTTTGATGTGCCGTATGATAATTTGCCAGCACCTTCAAAAATACCAGCTGGAGCTCTGGAGTTTGATATTGAGAAGTTAGGAAAGATCAAGAATGTAAAGCTTGATATTGCAGCTTCAACTTGCTTTGTTGAATGGGAAAATGGAGTGAAACTTACCACTTTTGTCCATGCACAGGATCCTGTAGGTTGGTATAAATTTGAGAACTTGTCAGAAAAACTTCAGATAGAGTTGATTTCCCCAGCCTATAATCGTGAGAACACAGAAGGGGTTACCAGTCAGTCACGTAACAGTCTAAATCAACTAGGATATGAGCAAGGCGAAATTATTAAAGAAGAAAATTCGCTTACATATAATCAAAAAGGGTGGGGAGAATTCACTTATCAAATTAGCACTGAATGGAAAACAACGGATAGTGAGTTGATTGGGACTTGGTCAGTGTCTTCAGAAAATAAGGGTTGGGATAAGACTAAAAAAGCGGAGGAACTTGTATCCTTAGCATTGGCAGAAGGTATTGAACCTTCATTCAAAAGTCATCAAGATTGGTGGACTTCATATTGGTCAAGATCGGCTGTTGAAATACCTGATTCACTTCTTCAAAAACAGTATGATCTGGAAATGTATAAGTTTGGCGCTGCTGCCCGGGCGGAAGCTCCGCCAATTTCGTTACAAGCTGTATGGACTGCAGACCACGGAAAACTTCCACCTTGGAAAGGCGATTTTCATCACGATTTAAATACACAACTAAGCTACTGGCCTGCTTATGCCGGGAATTACCTGGATTTAGAAGAAGGATTTCTGAATTGGCTTTGGAAGTATCGTCCGGCCTTTAAAAAATATACGAAAGATTATTTTGGTGTTGATGGAATGAATGTTCCAGGAGTTACAACATTGGAAGGTGAACCGATGGGGGGATGGATTCAATATTCATTTGGACAAAGTGTTGCATGTTGGTTAGGGCATCATTTTTATTTGCACTGGCAATATTCAATGGATCGAGATTTTCTGGAAGAGAAAGCATATCCATGGCTTAAAGACGTAGCAATATTTGTGGATAATATTACCGTAAAAGATGAAGCTGGTAAAAGACAATTAAAAATGAGTTCCAGTCCCGAAATCTATGACAATTCGGCCAAGGCATGGTTTAAAGAAACAACCAATTTCGATTTGGCTTTAATTCGTTGGAATTATGAGAAGGCTGCTGAATTAGCTCAGGAGTTGGGATTAAACGAAGAAGCTGATAAATGGAGACAGATTCTTTCAGAATGGCCTGAACTAACAGTAGATGAAGAAACTGGATTTATGTTTGCACCTGGATTTCCTTATGACGAATCGCATCGTCATTTTTCTCATTTAATGGGCTTGCATCCTCTTGGATTAGTTGACTTTTCAAAGGGTGAAGCTGATAAAAAGATCATTCAAAATACACTGAGAAATCTTGAGAAGCAGGGCTCCGATTACTGGACTGGTTATTCATTTAGTTGGCAAGCAAATTTATATGCAAGGGCATTTGAAGGTGAAAACGCAGCAGAAGCACTTCGTATTTTTGCCAAATGTTTTTGTTTGAAAAACTCGTTTCATGTAAACGGGGATCAATGTAAAGCAGGGCATTCAAAAATGACATATCGTCCGTTTACTCTGGAAGGAAACTTTGCTTTTGCTTCAGCAATCCAAGAGATGTTGATTCAAAGCCATACCGGAGTAGTTAAAATCTTTCCAGCAATTCCTGAGTCATGGAATGATGCATCTTTCACAAATTTAAGAACCTATGGTGCATTTCTAGTTTCTGCACAAAAAGAGAATGGAGTGCTTTCTAGTGTCGAGATTACTTCCGAAAAAGGTGGTGAGATTTTACTGGAGAATCCATTTGGTAAAAAAGAATTCACGTGTAATAAGGATTATGAGCAGGATGAGGATATCCTTGTATTTCAATTTTCGAAAGGAGATAAGATCGTTTTAAATCTAAATAATTAAAAACGTATAAGAATGAAATTCAGTTTAATTCTATTTTTAATCTTATTACTGGGCTGCACAACAAAGAGTAGGGTGAATTACTCTGTATCTGAAAATCAATGGGAAGAAAAACTAGGGAATCATCGTGCTGTTCTACAAATAGATAAATCCTGTAATGTTGCTGATTTGGACATTCTATGGCGAAGGCACGATAAAAATCCGGAACAAAAACGTTTTATTATTATCCATGAAGAAAGTGGCGATACCATCCGGAATATCCATCGACTTCAGGTTGATAATGAACGCTGTCACTTGCAACTTGGATCAATAAAAAAATCAGGTAGATACTTCTTTTATTATTTGCCTTATCAAGTTCAAGAAAATTATGGATTCTATAATAGGGGTTATTATGAACTCGAAAATAAACCTGAACAGAAATGGATTAATAGTATTGAATCACCAAATTTGGTGAAAGCACAACTTGTCGAGTTTCAGTCGCGTACTGACTTTGATAGTTTTTATCCGATGGAGATTATAGCGCTTCAATCTGAAAAAGATTCGTTGTTAGCTATTCATAAAGAAGATTTTCTTGTTTTTCCTGAGGATCGGAAATTCCCGATTCGCATGCTGGACGAACTTTCTCATAAGTGGATTATGTCTGGTCCCGGAACTAAATTTGAAGGGGAAGTGCAAAAGAATGAATATTACGCTTTTCAGTTGGGGGTTTATGCTGCTCAAAAAGAATTAAGTGATTTGAAAGTTGAATTCACCTCTTTGAAGAATGGAGATTCTGAAATTCCAGCTGGTTATTTTACTTGTTTTAATACTGAAGGAATTGACCCTTATGGAGAACCATTTGTGAAACAAGTGGATGTAAAACAGGGCAATGTTCAACCACTATGGATTGGGGTTGATGTAAATGAATATATTCCAAAAGGGAAATATGAAGGAGAACTAACTATATCTGCAGAAAATTCTGAATCGCAATCCATCAATATCACTTTAAAAATAACAAACAAATTTCTGGCAGATAGAGGCGATAGTGAAACCTGGAGACATTCTCGTCTAAGGTGGTTGAATTCAACATTAGGAATTGATGATGAACCAACTAAACCATTCAATGCGATTTCTGTATTGGGTAATCAGACTTATGGGTTTACAGGAAAAAGAATGACCATGTCGGAAAATGGATTTCCTGGCTCAATAAAAGTTAAAGAGACAGAAATTTTAAGTCGCCCAATCTCATTTGTTGTTGAAACGAAAGAAGGGTTGGAGAAATTTACCAGCCCTGAGAATGTTCAGCTTTTGAAAAACAAACCCGGCATTATGAAAGGGACTTGGGAGAGCACTTCAGCAAATATTAAAATTGAAGGTGTTGGAACAATTGAGTCGGACGGATATATAAATTATAAAATCAAGTTAAAAGCATTAAAATCTTTTAATGCAAAAGATATCCGCCTGGAAATTCCATTTAAAAAAGAAGTGGCAAAATACATGATGGGAATGGATTTGCCAGGAACAAATGTACCCCAACAACATAAGGCAAAATGGAACGGGCCACAGGATAGTTTCTGGATAGGAAATACGAATGCTGGGATATGGTGTGAACTAAGAGGCAGTGATTATCATGGTCCAATGTTGAACTTATACCATCCTGAATATCCGGAATCTTGGTTTAATGGAAATAAAGGTGGTTTTAAAATTGAAACTGATAAGAATGAAGTCAGAGCAATAGTTTTTAGTGGAAGCCATGACTTAGAAAAAGGGGCTGAATTGGAATTTGAATGGTCTATGCTAATGACTCCCGTAAAAGAAATAAACTATGAAAGTCAGTTCATCGATCGCTACTATCATAATGGAGGAAAGCCTATGCCTCGTGATGAAGATTTTAATGCTGGAGTGAAAATTATAAATGTTCACCATGCCAATGAGTATAACCCACATATTAATTATCCTTTTGTTGCTGTTGATGAAATGAAAGGATTTGTTAGTTCAATGCATGAGAAAGGACAGAAGGTTAAAATCTACAATACGATTCGTGAGTTGACTAACTATACAACCGAAATTTGGGCACTTCGTAGTTTAGGAACTGAAATTTTAGGTGACGGTGATGGTGGTGGATATCCTTGGTTGCGCGAACACTTGGTGACTGGTTATCGTCCCCAGTGGTATCAATGGTTTCCAGATAAAAGTGCTGATGCATCTATTGTAAATGCTCCGGGCGATTCACGCTGGTATAACTATTATATTGAAGGTTTAAAATGGTTAGTTGTGAATGTCGATATCGATGGATTGTATTTGGATGATGTTTCTTATGATCGGCGTATTATAAAACGAATGCGAAAAGTTCTTGATAATACGAAACCGGGATGTTTGCTTGATCTGCATTCGAACACTGGATTTTCAAAAGGACCAGCAATGCAATATGCTGAGTTTTTCCCGTATCTGGATAAATTGTGGTTTGGTGAGAGTTTCCATTACGACAAAATGCCTCCTGAGAATTGGTTGGTAGAGGTGTCTGGTATACCTTTTGGTTTAATGGGAGATATGCTTCACGCAGGTGGTAATCGTTGGTTAGGCATGTTGTATGGTATGACTGTTCGTCACCCATGGCACACGGAAGGCGTCACCTGTGATCCGCGTCCCGTTTGGAAAATTTGGGATGAGTTTGGGATTCAGGATGCTAAAATGATTGGTTTTTGGAACGAGAATGCATTGGTTTCAACGAATAACCCGGATGTTAAAGCAACTGTATATAAAAAGAAGGATCGATCATTGATTTCACTAGGTAATTTTTCGGATTCACCAAAAACAATTTCCTTGAAAATCGAATTCGAAGAATTGGGATTAAATCAGAAGAATGTAAAATTGTATGCACCAGAAATTCAAGATTTTCAATCTGCAAAAGAATGGAGTTTAGAGGATTCAATTACAATTGAACCACGAAAAGGTTGGCTGATTTATATTGAAGGTAAATAATGAGGTGCGTTTTTATTTGAAGAGATATTAATTTGAATTTGGAACATATAGTGCAGGATAGTTATAGATGCGATTGTACTTATTTTTATACAAAAGATCATTTTGAAAAAATTTGATCAATATCACTTTTGATTATAGATTCTTTAAAAACCAGTTAATTCTAAAAAATGAGAAACGTTTCAAGATATCTTATGCTCATCGGTATACTATGCATATTGAGCTGTAAGCCAGAAGTAAAGAAAGAATTAGGACTGAGACTTTGGTATGATAAACCTGCAAAAGAATGGATGACAGAAGCGCTTCCTTTTGGGAATGGCTATATGGGGGCAATGTTCTTCGGAGGAGTTGAAACTGAACAGATTCAGTTTTCAGAAGGCTCATTGTGGAGTGGAGGTCCTGCCTCAAATGAAGATTACAACTACGGAAATAGAAAAGATGCCTGGAAATATTTATCACAGGTTCGGGAGTTATTAGCCTCAGGGAAAATGGATGAAGCTCATAAATTAGCAAGTAGTCAATTGACGGGTGTAATCCATAAAAAAGAGGGTGGTTCAATGTTTGGAGACTATGGAGCACAACAAACAATGGGTGACCTTTTTATCAACATAGAACATACGGGTGAACCAGTGAATTATATTCGTGAGCTGGACATTGAAAATGCAGAGGGGAGAGTGTCCTATGAAATAGATGGGATTGAATATAAGCGAACGTATTTTGGGAGCTATCCGAATAAATCGATGGTTTATCTCTTTGAGAGTGGTTCGAATACCAATTACTCTATTAGTTATAAATCACCTCACCAGAAAAACAGTGAATCTTTTTCAAACTCAATTTATTCATATCAGGGCGAAGTTGCAGACAATGGGATGCAATATGAAACCTGTTTGAAGATTGAAACAGACGGGGATGTCATTTTTCAAAATGGCAAAATTGAAATTTCTTCAGCAAAATCACTTACTATTTATCATGTTGCTGCAACTGAATACACATTGGAATATCCTAAGTATAAAGGAAATGATTTTCTGGAGGAGAATAAAGAAGCATTATTAAAACTCGAAGGTCAGTCTTATGAAAAAATTAGAGAGGCTCATCAGAAAGATTATAAGAATTTATTCGACCGTGTAGAGCTAAATTTGGGAGAGAACAGCAGAGATTCGATTCCTACTGATATTCGACTTGCTGAATACGCAAATGGTACGAATGACAGCGGTTTAGAACAGCTCTATTTTCAGTATAGCCGTTATATGATGATTGCAGCATCCCGTAAAGGAGCCATGCCGCTGCATTTGCAAGGGAAATGGAATAACAGTACAAATCCTCCGTGGGCATGTGATTACCATATGAACATTAATCAACAAATGCTATACTGGCCTGCTGAGATTACCAATTTGGGCGAATGTCATCTGCCACTTTTTGATTATATGGAGAGTTTGGTTGAGCCGGGTAAAATTTCTGCTAAAGAATTCTTTAATACGCGTGGATGGATCGTTAATACAATGAATAATCCATTTGGCTTCACTGCTCCTGGATGGGGATTTCCATGGGGATTTTTTCCAGGCGGAGCGGCTTGGTTGTGTCAACATGCCTGGGAGCATTATGATTTTACTCAAGATGAGAAATATCTCAGAGAAACTGCTTATCCTTTAATGAAGGAAGCTGCCTTATTTTGGATAGACTATTTAATTGAAGATGAAAATGGATACTTGGTTTCTTGTCCATCATATTCTCCAGAACACGGTGGTATTTCAACGGGTGCATCAATGGATCATCAAATGGCATGGGACTTATTGAATAACTGCGTGCAGGCATGTGATGTTTTGGATATTGATGATGAATTTAAGAACGAAGCGATAGCTATTCGTGACAAAATATGTCCTCCTATGATTGGAAATTGGGGACAGTTGCAGGAGTGGAAAGAAGATGTTGATTCTCTAGATAATAAACACAGACATGTGTCTCACCTTTATGCTTTGCATCCTGGCAAGCAGATAACAATTGATGAGAATCCAGAATTGGCTGAAGCTACAAAAGTAAGCTTGAATGCTCGTGGAGACAGTGGGACAGGATGGTCGTTAGCCTGGAAAGTAAATTTTTGGGCCAGGTTGAAAGATGGTGATCGTGCCTATGAATTATTTAGAAGATTGTTAAGACCTACTGCAAGTCAGGGAACAGAGATGGTTCATGGTGGTGGTAGCTATAGCAATCTTTTGTGTGCGCATCCTCCTTTTCAATTGGATGGTAACATGGGTGGCTGTGCTGGTATTGCAGAACTGTTACTCCAATCACATTCTGGCATTATTGAGTTATTACCGGCATTACCTACACGCTGGGAAAATGGTAGCGTGAAGGGATTAAAAGCACGTGGTGGCTATGAAATAAGCATGGAGTGGAAAGATGGTGAATTAATTCATGCTGAGATTTATGGTGAAGTTGCATCTTCTGGCACATTTAAGTATCAAGGTAATTCTGGGAATTTTAAAATTAATGAAAAAGGATATTTTGAAGTGAAACTTTAATTCATGCGATATTAAATTCTATTGAATCTTTAAAAATGTACAGAATAATTGTTTTAATCATGTGTCTCACCCTGAATTTAGATTTAATTGCACAGGAGAACGGCACTTTTGCAGATAAATGGGAGTTTGTTGGCGTTGCCGTTGAGGAACCTGGCTTTACAATTTGGGGAACATCTCCAATTTTGGGAGATGATGGGAAAGTGCATTTGTTTGTAGCCCGATGGCCTGGCGAATTAAAAGTTGATCCGGGCTGGCGAACTCATAGTGAAATTGCACATTATGTAGGAGAGTCTCCTGAAGGACCATTCGTTTTTTCGGATGTGGCTATAAGAGGAGATATCAATGATAATAAAGAAAGTAAAGCACCCTGCAATCCTACTATTCATAAAGTCAAGAACAGAAAAGTTTATGCGCCGCATAACCCGGCCATTCATAAGGTTGATAGTTTGTACGCTTTATTTTACATCGTAAATGATGGAATTGAGGAGCATCCTTCAAATCAGTATATATGTCTGGCAGTTTCAAATAGTTTATATGGTCCCTGGGAAAAAGCTGGCGATAATGGGAAAATACTTTCTCCTTCAAAAAATCGGGACTATTGGAATTTCAACGCAAGTAATGGAGTGAATAATCCTGCTTTTTTACAACATCCTAATGGCGGTTTCTTTCTTTATTTTAAATCAGAGAAAGCTCGCATGGGGTTGGCTATTGCTGAGAATATTGAAGGTCCTTATGTCCAATTACCATTTCCAGTAACTGCTAATGACCAAAATATAGAAGATGGATATGCTTTCATGTATAATGGAAAGTTTGCATTACTGACTACTGATAACCATGGAATGATTGAGCCTGGTGGAGGTATTCTTTGGACTTCGGATGATGGGATTCATTTCGATACCTTCAAAAAAGGGTTTCATCGAATCAACTATTATGCTGATATTAATATGGATGAAGTTGCAGTTCATTATGGGTCTAAAAATAGAGGATATGCGAAATTTGAACGTCCCCAAATACTTTTGATTGATGGGAAACCTCAGTATCTGTATGCGCCATCTGGCACTAATATTTACGGAGGAAATTGTACGGTGAGTTATGTTCTCAAGTTTAAAAACTGATAAAATGAAGATAATTAAGAGAATCTTTTTTCTGGCACTTGTGTTGCTGTTTTTGCAATGTGGAACTGAGAAAAATGAAGTGCAAAAGCCGAACATTATCGTTTTTCTTGTTGACGATATGGGGTGGCAGGAAACTTCTATTCCATTTCACACAGAAAAGACAAAGCTTAATGACCGGTTTCATACACCAAATATGGAAAGGCTTGCTGATAAAGGTGTGATTTTCACTCAGGCTTATGCTAGTGCAGTATGTTCGCCCTCAAGAGTAAGCTTAATTACAGGTACTAATCCGGCGCAACATGGAGTTACTTGTTGGACTTTACGCAAAGACCATTCTCCTGAACGGCAAGATAAGATTTTGGATCAGGCCAACTGGAATCTAAATGGACTAAGTCCTGAACCCGGTATTGAGCGCAGCTTTTATTTCCCTCATAGTTTGCCGAAGCTTTTGAAACAAGCAGGCTATCAAACGATTCATGCAGGGAAAGCTCATTTTGGAGCGAAGGACACTCCTGGAGAAGATCCTATTAATATCGGATTTGATGTGAATATTGCTGGGCATGCAGCTGGTGGCCCAGGGAGTTACCATGGAGACAAAAACTTTAGTGCAGTATGGCGAAATGGTAGCGATATCTGGGATGTACCAGGACTTGAAAATTATCATGGACAAGAGATTAATCTTACCGAGGCTTTAACCCTTGAGGCTAATGATGCTATTGAAATGGCTGTTAAGAAAGGAAAGCCATTCTTTCTGCATATGTCTCACTATACAGTACATGCTCCATGGGAGGCAGATCGAAGATTTGTTCAGAAATATCTAGACCGCGGATTGAGTGAAAGATTAGCTAATCATGCTTCTATGATTGAAAGTATGGATAAGTCATTGGGTGATATTCTTGATAAAATAGAAGCATTGGGAGTTGAAGAAAATACAGTGCTTATTTTCATGAGTGATAATGGAGCACCCAGCCAGATGACCCCAAATCTGCCTTTGCGAGGTCATAAAATAACACCTTATGAAGGAGGAGTTCGTGTCCCAATGATTATCAAATGGCCAGGTGTAACAACTCAAACACAGCGTAATAATAAGCCAGTTGTTATTCAGGATATTTATGCAAGTGTTCTTGAGCTGGCAGGCTTGTCCGAATTACAACCGGAATTGACTGACAGCTACAGCTTTTTGCCATTAGTGAAAGGCGAAACCATTAACTCTGATCGTCAGTTTATATGGCATTACCCAAATCTTTATGATGTGCAGCCATTTAGTATTATCCGAAAAGGAGACTGGAAACTGATTTATTTTTATAATGACCAACACCATGAACTCTATAACCTGAAGGAAGATATTGGAGAAGCTAATGATTTAGTTGAAAAGTATCCTGAAATTGTTAAAAGTCTTGCAGTTAGCTTGAGTGAGTATCTCCGGAGTGTAAAGGCTGAGCGTCCTGTTTTGAAAAGCTCAGGAAAGCCAGTAGCATGGCCGGATGAGTTTTAGTGTGAATCTGGTAACCACCAACAAACTAATAATATAAGCAAATGAAAAGAATAGGTTTACTAACAGTATTTTTAATTTATTCCCTGTCCGTTTTCTCCCAGACTAAACCTGATGTTTTGTTTTTCAAGGATCGACTTCAAACTTTATCTAAAGAAAATATTTTTAGAACTGAAGGTTATTACAACTGGTGCTCTTCGATTGTAAAAGGGGAGGATGGCAAATATCATCTATTTTATTCGCGATGGAGCAAGGATTATAAGTTTACAGGATGGCTCACTCACTCAGAGGTTGCTCATGCAGTTTCTAGTAAGCCCACAGGGCCATGGAAGTATAAGGAAACCGTTTTAAAAGGACGTGGTAAAGGGCATTGGGATGCGATCACTGCTCATAATCCGAAAATCAAATTCTTTGAGGGCAAGTATTATATCTATTATGTTTCAACAAATCTTGGAGGAAATAATTTTACCGATCAGGAATTGATTGAAACGGCACATACAGGCTATTCGCATCCCAATTGGAAAATATTGCGCCCGAACCAACGTGCAGGTGTTGCAGTTTCTGAATCAATTAACGGCCCTTGGAAACGCTTAGATCAACCACTGATCGAACCTTCTGGTCCAATTACTACACTAACTGTTAATCCTGCTACAGATAGAGGAAAAGACGGAAGATACTACCTGATTGTAAAAGGAGATAAACCGAATGCTACAGGGTTTGTTCGTAATCAGGCCATCGCGATATCTAATTCGCCAACTGGCCCTTTCAAAATGGAAAGCAAGCCTGTTATTGACTATTTAGATACGGAAGATATGTCACTTTGGTATGATCAAAAACGAGATTATTACTACGGAATTTTTCATGCGCATTCCTATGTCGGTATGGTTAGTTCTATAGATGGAATAAATTGGAAGAAGGCTACTGAATATGTTATTATGCCTAAAGCCATTCCGCTTGATAATGGTGAAACAATAAAGCCTGATCGTATGGAGCGTCCATTCATTTATACCGAAGAAAATGAACCTCAGGTTTTGAGCCTTGCAGTGAAAAAGGGTGATGAATCATATATTGTTTTTGTTCCAGTAAAAGAGGCAACAAGACCTGTTCCGAATAAAAGACAGCTAGCCTGGCAGGAAGCAGAATTAGGGGCTGTTTTTCACTATGATTTGCATGTGTTTGATGGGAAGAAATATGGACAGGGTAATAATCGGATTGATCCCGTGGATAATTATCAGGTCTTTAATCCAAAGAATTTGGATACTGATCAATGGATAAAGGCCATTAAAGACGCTGGTTTTAGGTTTGCAATTCTCACTGCCACCCATGAAACTGGTTTTGCACTTTATCAATCAGAAGTGAATCCTTATTGCATGAAATCCTTAAAATTTCAGGACGGTAAAGGTGATGTTGTTCGGGATTTTGTGAACTCCTGTAGGAAATATGGAATTAAGCCAGGCGTTTACCTTGGTATACGATGGAATTCTTTTGTGGGTGTGCATGATTTCAAAGTAAATGGAGAAGGCAAATTCCGGGAAAACCGCCAGAAATGGTACAATAAAATGGTTGAAGGAATGGTCAAAGAAATTTGCACGAATTATGGTGAGTTATTTGAGATATGGTTTGACGGGGGAGCAGATACTCCAGAAAATGGTGCACCAGATGTGTTGCCGATTGTACAACAATACCAACCAAATTGTTTATTCTATCACAATAAACAGTTGGCTGAAGCACGCTGGGGAGGTTCGGAATCAGGTACTGTGAATTATCCATGTTGGTCCACTTTCACTTACCACTCAACAGGAGCTGGGGAGTCGGCTCATCAGGAAATTAGTAAAAATAATTTTCAACTACTTAAAGAAGGTGATCCAAATGGTAAATATTGGATGCCTGCTATGAGTGATGCACCGCTTCGGGGTTATAATGGTCGTCATGAATGGTTTTGGGAACCTGGTGATGAAAAACACATTTTCCCTTTGGAGAACTTAATGGGAATGTATACGAAATCTGTTGGCCGCAATTCAACACTGATAATGGGCTTGACTCCCAATCCCGATGGACTATTGCCTGAACCTGATGTTAAACGATTAAAAGAGTGGGGAGATGAAATAGAACGTTGTTTTTCAAGTCCTTTAGCAAAGACTTCGGGAACAGGAAATAAGCTTACTATTTCGTTTA
The DNA here is from genome assembly GCA_965372405.1 of uncultured Sunxiuqinia sp. Classification (GTDB taxonomy): domain Bacteria; phylum Bacteroidota; class Bacteroidia; order Bacteroidales; family Prolixibacteraceae; genus Sunxiuqinia. Next base: position 58,022 of record CBDVCE010000013.1, on the reverse strand, counting down.
AAGGGAAACAAAAGATTAATCAGCTGATACTGAAGGAAGATATAAGTTTAGGAGAATTAGTTCGCAAATTTCTAATTGAAATAAAAACATTGAAAGGTTGGCAGAAGTTATTTCAAGGCACTTGTATCGGACATAAATTTATTCATCAATTTGAAGAAATAGAAGTGTCAGCTATACGACTTAAAGTTCTTGAAACGCTAGGAGAGCCTCACATCACCGACTTTTCTGTTTTTTATATTGAAAGCAATTGAAATTCGTTGCAGTGAAAATTATTTTTTTATTCGAAATCATTGATAATCAATTCATCCTTCAGGAATGAGGTAAAGATTGATTGACAATGTTTTGTTGCTTGTATTTTTTCCCAGACAGTAATGATTCGAGTTTAAATTGTTAGGAATAGATACTACAGTTTTATAATAAAATGCGAAATGTCATGCGGAATGTAAATATACAGGGCTATTTTTGTTTAAATCTTCAATCTAATTGGAGATTTACTTTTAAATACAAAGATTTGATACACCAATCATAACTATTACTCATAAAGACAAACATGAAACAAACACTTGCCATTACAATTATTTTATGTGTTTATTTAAGTTCCTTTTCTCAATCGTCTGATCCGGTTAAAGATGTTTGGAACTTTGTTGAGAACAAAGATATTATCGAAGATAATAAGGAGCCTGCACATGCTTCATTTGCTTCTTTTTCTTCTGAAAAAGAAGCATTAACCGTGAAGGATTCAGATGCTGAATTCAGGCAGTATCTGGATGGAATCTGGAAGTTTAACTGGGTACGTTCTCCTAAAGATCGCCCCACAACTTTTATGAATCCTAAAGAGAATGTGACAGACTGGGACAACATCAAAGTCCCTTCAAATTGGGAAGTGGAAGGATATGGAGTGCCAATTTATGTAAATCATCAATATGAATTTGCTGATTTCAAAGCTCCTGTATCAAAAGAGATGGAGTTTATAGAAGGTCGTTATCCAAAGTATCCGGGGAAAGTGCCACATGAATACAATCCAGTTGGTTCATACCGAAGAGATTTTAATGTAGCTAAGGACTGGAATGGAAAAGAAACATTTTTGCACATTGGAGCAATGAAATCGGGTGGTTTTGTGTGGATAAATGGTGAGTATGTTGGGTATTCGCAAGGAAGTAAATTACCTGCGGAATTTAATATTACTCAATTCCTGAAGAAGGGAAAAAATACCATTGCTCTACAGATTTTCCGCTGGACAGATGGTTCATATCTGGAGTGTCAGGATTTCTGGAGAATTTCAGGGATTGAGCGTAGTGTATACATTTATGCACAACCAAAACTTCGTATCAATGATTTTGAGGCAAGTGCAACTTTAGATGGAGCTTACAAGAATGGTGAGCTGGATTTAACAGTTGACCTTAAGAATCATAATGCCAAGGCACAAGATTTTAAACTTTCTTATAAAGTGCTGGATGCAAATAATGAGCTTGTTGCCTCAGGTACAAAAAACTTAAGCGCAACTGCATCATCAGACATCACTCAAAATTTTACAGCTACCATTGAAGATGCAAAACAATGGAGCGCTGAGCACCCAAATCTATACACACTTCTGTTGAAAGTTGAAGATGCTAAAGGAAATACGCTGGAAGCGACTTCAAGAAAGATAGGTTTTAGAACGGTTGAGATTAAGCAGGGAATTTTGCTGCTAAATGGACAGCATATTACTTTGAAAGGAGTGAATACACAGGAAACTGATCCGGAAACAGGACATGTTATGAGCGAAGAAATGATGATGAAAGACATTCGCCTGTGGAAAGGAAACAACATTAATGCAGTTAGGTTAAGTCACTATCCGCGTGGAGCACGTTTTTATGAGCTTTGTGATGAGCATGGTATCTATGTGGTGGATGAAGCCAATATTGAGTCGCACGGAATGTATTACGGAAAGTATTCTCTGGCTAAAGATACAAGCTGGGAAAAGCAACATGTGGATCGTATGGTTCGTTTGGTTGAACGCGATAAAAACCATCCATCAGTGATTATCTGGTCAATGGGTAATGAAGCTGGTAACGGTGTGAATTTTTACGCTGGTTATAATGCTATGAAAGCTAATGATTCTCAAAAACGACCTGTTCAGTACGAACGTCCTTATAAAGATTATGACGGAAGTTTGTTTGATATGGATTGGAACACAGATATTATCGTTCCTCAATACCCTTCACCTGCTAGTTTTGAAATGATTGGAAAATCAAAAACCGATCGTCCATATATTCCAAGTGAATATGCCCATGCAATGGGAAATAGTACTGGGAACTTTCAGGATTATTGGGATGTAATTGAGCAGTACGACAATTTGCAAGGTGGCTTCATCTGGGATTGGGTAGATCAGTCGATCTGGAAGACCAATGAGAAAGGAGAACGATATTATGCTTATGGTGGTGACTATGGTGAGAACATGCCATCAGACAATACCTTCCTGAATAATGGAATCGTATTTCCAGACCGCTCAGCACAACCCGGGCTATATGAAGTAAAAAAAGCTCATGAGTTTATTAATTTCAAAAATCAGGGCATTAATCGGCATAATGAATTACGTGTATTGCTTGAGAATTTATACGATTTCACAAACCTAAATCAGTTCACATTTTCAGCAGAAATTAAAGCTGATGGTAAAGTCTTAAAAAATATTCCAATTGAAAATATTGAAGTTGGAACCCATGTAAGTAAGCTGATCCGCATTTCTTTAAATGACATTTCGCTGGCAAAAAATACAGAGTATCTTATTGAAATTTCAGCTAAAGTGAAAAACGATTGGGGAATTCTTCCAGCTGGATTTGAGGTGGCTCACGAGCAGATTGCACTAAGCAAAAAATACGAGAAGGAATTAACTGAAGTAGCTAATGGGAAATCTCTTTTGTTGAAAGAAGCAAACGGAAAAGTTACCGTTAGTAATGCTGATATGAAGCTTGTATTCAGTAAAAAAGAAGGACGACTGGTTTCGTATAAGTATAAGGGAACTGAGTTGTTGAAAGATGGTAAAGGACCAAGACCAAATTTCTGGCGCGCTGTTACCGACAATGATTTTGGAAACCAAATGCATCGTAAAAATCTGGAGTGGAAAAAGGCTTCCTTATTCTCGACAGTGACAACGTTAAGCACAGAAAAAGTTGCAGAAAACCAGGTTAAACTTAATGTTGAATATTCTCTGCCCGGAGTAAATACAACATTCCATAGTACGTATGAGATTTCAGGAACTGGTGTAGTTAAGATTTCGAATGCTCTTGGAACAAGCGAATATCAGGCAGATATCCCTCGTGTTGGCATGCGCATGCAAATGCCGAAAGCGTACGGAAATATGAATTACTACGGACGTGGGCCTTGGGAGAACTATGTCGATCGGAAAGCTTCTACTTTTATTGATGTTTACAAGTCGAAAGTAAAAGATCAGTATGTGCCTTACATTCGTCCACAGGAAAATGGTTACAAAACTGATGTTCGCTGGGTAGCACTTAGCAATGCCGATGGAAATGGATTGCTGGTTGTTGCTGAAGACAATAAACAAGGACTTGGAGTAAGTGCACTGCACATGCCCAATGAAGACTTTGATACCACTTCAGGATTGGCTTATGGCGGAGACAAAAATCTGGATAAAGAGTATCGTATTGATGGTATTCCTGAAGTAAATGGAAGCAAGCACATCAATGATATTAAAGAAAAAGATTTGGTGCAACTGAATATCGACTTAGGACAACGTGGTGTTGGAGTTGACGATAGTTGGTGGGCAAGACCACAAAAGAAATACCAGATTAGTGGTGATGTTTCACACGCTTATAGCTTCTTCCTAATTCCTTTCGAAAAGGGAAATCGCAACAGCTTTATCTCAACTGCCAAGCAATACAGTAATCAGAAATAGGCGTTCAAATAACATATAGTTATTCAACAAAAAGATCCTGCCTTTGGTGGGATCTTTTATGTTATAATTTGTTGTGCCCAGAACAAGGGCATGATTATTTTTGTAATGCGCTGTACTTGCTTTATTTCTTAATCTATCTTTTTATAGTTGCCAGTTAAGTTTTCCGTAAACGAATATTTTTGTGGATCGTGGGATTTCATTTTTATGAAAAGTCCTAATTACATTATATGTTTATTAAATATCATTGCTTGTTTTTAGAGTTAGAATTACTATTTTTAACCTAAACAAAATATTTGATTCATGGCTAAAAGTTTTGTTTCCTTTCTTCTGATTTTGTTGTCGATTTCTCTTTACGCTGAAAACAAATGTTACAATTCGTCATCGAATTATATTGTGATTGATTCACGACAATTCACGCCTCCTTCTTCCCAAATTACTGTAGAGTGTTGGATTAAACCAAACAGTTTGGAAAATTGGTCAGCACCAGTCAGTTTTATTACTGATGACTATCATATTGAGTCTGGGTTTGCAATGGCCTTTGTAGGTGATAAGGTACGCTTGATGTTAAAGACATCTGAGATGCGTGGCGATGAATGGAATTATAATCCAGGAGTTGATGTTAATATAAATCAATGGGTACACATTGCTAGCACATATGACGGTGAATCAATCAAGATCTACAAAAATGGTGAGTTAGTGGAGATTAAACTTATTTCTGGTTCTATAGATTGGTTACATAGCCCTTTGAATCTCCATATTGGAGCATTTAAAGATCGTAATGAAGAAATCGGTTTTGATGGGCATATTGATGAAGTTAGGATCTGGAATGTTGCCAGATCTATTGAAGAAATTAATCAGTTTAAGAACCAAAAACTTTTGGGGAGAGAGAAGGGGCTTATTGCTTATTATAATTTCGACAATGATGAAAATACTTTAATAAAAGACAATTCGAATAGCAATTTAAATGGTAAGAATGTTTTACCAATTCGTGATCAAATAATAATTCCATCTGGAGCATTTGTTGTTCCTCATATTACAAAATTTGAAATACTAAGTCCATCATCCTTTCAACTCGAATGGGAGACTTCAGAAAGCGTTTATACTTATGATTATTATTTGGTGGAAATTTCAAAAGATAGAACGTTTAAGCAGCTTTTAAGTTCCAGAAGATCAACTGACCGGAGTTTAATCCTTGATAATATTTACGGAAGCAGTAAAATCTTTTTTCGTATTAAAGCATTTTCAAAAGATATAGGCTACACTGCATACTCCGAGGTTAAAGAAATTACAAATTTCAGTACAGCTCTTTCCGTTATTGTGAAATCGATGGATAATGGCCCAAACAGTCAGCATAAGCTAGTTGATTATAATATTTTAATGAATGATCTTGTAATATTTCCAAGTACTACAAAGGATATTCAGTTTTCTTTTAATTTAAATAATCAGATACCGGAAAATATAACAAATGGGGAGATAATTATAAAAGGGCCTTCAAGAACTTATGAATCCGATTTTTCACGAAGTTCCAATCTTTCATTGTTTGATCTTAAACCAGGGAAATACGATATATTAGTTAGATGGGGGAATATTGAGAATAAGGCTCCTCTGGAGATTAACTTGAAAATGGAAATTAAGCCTATCTTCATCCATACCGTATCTGCTAAAGTACTTCTTTTAATTGTAGTTCTTATCTCCCTATATTTTTTAATAAAGAATTTTCACCTTCTTTCAGATAAAAAATTTAAAGAATTGAAGGAACAAATTCCAACGAAAGAATCATTAGCAGATTGGATTGATCCAGCAGAACTGGAAAAGAAAGCATTATTAATAAAGGAATTTATACTTGCTGAAAAACTATTTCTTGATCCAAAATTTAACCTTAAGCTATTAGCTGAAAAAACGGATATCCCGCATTATCAGATCTCCAAAATCCTGAAAGAATATTATGAATTGAATTTCAATGATTTTATTAACGAATTCAGGGTAAATGAGTATATCGCAATATCAAAAGAAAACAATAAAAAGCATATTAAGAAGAGTGCAATTGCTTATCAATGTGGTTTTTATTCAGAATCAACATTTTTCAGGGCTTTTAAAAAGTTCATAGGGAAAACTCCACAGCAATTTCAAAAAGAATTGACTGAACTTGAAAAATAACTTGAACCTTTGTTTTTAGCTATTTGATCAAATTCATTTTAGGGATACTAATGTTTTACAATAACTTTTATAGTTCTATCGATAGGCTCACTCCTAGGATTGTTGAATGTTCCCAACTTTTATAATTATCAGATTGTAATAATAAGTAGATTGATGGTGAGATCTTTCCCTTTCGACCTTCAATTCCTAAATAACTTCGACACCTTGAAACTCCTTCTTTTTCAATAAAAACTTCCCCAATAATGTATGGTTTTAATTCGAATGTTGATAATGACCACTCAGGTTTTATAAGTAAATCAGTACGATATCTGTAGCTGGATTTTTCAATAGAAAAAAGGCGTAGTTCTGCACGGTGTCTGTTTCGAAAATGAAAACCGCCTCTATTTATTTGATATGACAAACGAACAGAAGGGCGGTATTCATAAGACCATATATTATCTAATTTATAATACTCATGTCGGTATAATCCTTCAATTTGAAACTTTTGGGAGAATTGGTAGCAAAGGATAAATTCAATAAATCTATCGTAGTTGCCCTGTTGGGTACTGTAAAAATTGTTTATTAAAATACCTGTGCTTAAGTTGTTATTAATATCATAATCAACAAGTAGCTCTTGCCAAATTTCATCAATAACATCACTTTTAGACCTCCCAAATAATGGAATAAATAATATCGAGAACAAAATTAATATCCCTGCTTTTTTTAAAAAAGACATTTGGAATTGTGTCATATGTGGCTATTATTGATGATTTTAGCTTGAGTTTCTTTGCCTGATGGATTGAATGCTTAATTTATTTGAAAATCATCTTAAAGTAAACTTACCACTCGCAAATGGCTTATTTTGTGATTCAACTTTATAAAAATACAGGCCTGAATTTAGATTTCCTCTGTCAAGTCTAAGCTTCCTGTTTTTGATTTGTTTACGTATAACCAAATTGCCATAACTGTTAAAGATTGAAACAAAAACATCTTCATTGTAAAGGAGACTAGAAGTCTCAAAATTTACGTACTCGCTTCCCGGATTGGGATAAACTTTAATTTTGTCATTTATGATTTTCTCTTCAATACTGGTTGGGGTGTTACAAACTGCCCCTACAACGTTTCCATCCAAATTCCAATCTTCATTAATTGTAATACACATGTGTTTCATAGCTGAAACAGCAACATCTACTGTACGTGGAGTATTGCTAAAATCATACTCCCATGTTTCTATTGTATCTTTCGCGTTTTTCCATGTGGCATTTGAAATATTTCCATGTGCCTCGGTGGTGCTGTAATCTGTTACAACCTGGCTATTATTTCCTTCTGTAAGTTGCCAATAACCGATTAGTGAATTGTAATTCTCATGCGTGTCGTCAATTTTCTTACAATTCCAATTGTTAATGGTTGATGGTGCCAGAATTTCACTAAAGACTCTTACTTCTGCAATATGCCCTTTGTAAGCATAGCTATTGTTTGCATCAGCACCAAAGGAAATAGGAAATCCGGAATAGATATCTCCGATTGATGCAATTGAGACACTGTCAAGTACAGCACCATCTGCGTAAATAATCAATCTTCCATCTCGGTCGAAGGTTGCACTAAGGGTGTGCCAAAGGTTGTCATGAACGACGTTCCCGTTAATGTCAGCCCGATTAGTTCCATCACCAATATTAACTTTCCATGGTCCGGAACCTCCTCCTACGAATGAAAAAACAACTCCTGGATTTCTTCCAGTATCCCAGTCTTTATCAGTAACTATTGCCACATCGCCTGAATTTGTAGTTCGGATGCGACATTCTATAGAAAAATCTTTATCAGTTCCGAAGTTGAAAACATCCTTCAACGGAGTTGTAACTTTTGAAGTACCACTAAAGTAAAGTTCAACAGAATCTTGCAAACAATTCTCAACTGGAGGTACACTGGTTAAAGTACTATCCTTTTTGATTTCAATATTTGGTACTTCATCGCCACTGCAAATGACAAAAATATTTCGTTCTTCGATAGAATTGCCACCATGCCCATGACCTATACCGCCATGATCAGTTGATATAATAATTAACCAATTTTCGTTTTCATAGTTTGCTCTACCTTTTAATGCTTGCATAATTTGCCCAATGCCTGCATCTACTTCTTCAATGGCAGTTAGGTAAGGTGGATTGGTAGGGGAGTAGCCCTGTCCATGTCCTGCGCCATCAACATCATCAAAATGTATGAAAAGTGCATCTGGATCGTTGTTTGATAAATAATTTACTGTTTCAGTTATCAACTGTGCTTCACTGGATACATTCTTTACGTAGTCAGCTTCTAAGTACGCTAATTGATCGTTTATTGGATCCCATTGACAAATTGATGCGGTATGTAATTCAGGATTTGTATCTTCTAAATATTTAAAGAAATGTGGATATTCATTATAATTTTCCCCATTAAATGAATTATCATTTACACCGTGTTTGCTTTGCCAAACGCCTGTTAGCATTGCAGACCAACTTGGACCACTAGATGTAGTGCCTTCATTTATTGCATCCAAAGAATACGTTGAATTTGAAATAAGATCATCAATATTTGGTGTTTCTGCAACAACCATTGCATCTGGTCGTACACCATCAATTCCGATTATAAGTACTTTATTTTCTTTGGCAAATCCAAGAATAGAACAGAATCCAAGAAATATTAAAAGTAGTGATTTGATTGACATAGTATGTTTTTGATTTATGGTTTTAAATTAAAAGAGATAAATTATCACGAAATGTAACCTTCCAAACTAATCGATTCTACTTAACTATCATTCTTTTTAAAGAATCGTTTTCCAATTTGTAGAATTCGAATTTTACATCAACATTATCGCTATCAAATTTAATTTCCTTAAAAAGGAAAACTTGTTCTCCATTCACATGATAAAGGATCGGTTTTGCCTCCATCAGGTTTTTTTGCCTGTTTGGGGAGTGCTGTATTGTAAAATTATCAAAACCGTTAGAATTAGAATAATTAAGTTTTTCATTTGTCTAGTTCTTTGAGTTGAGCTGAAGTTTAATCGTTAAAAGCTAGTTTATTTATTGTTTCATTATTTCCTCAAGCTTTTCTTTTAGCTGAATAGTCCTTAAATTCTTCGCAATAATTCTTCCTTCAGGATTTATTAAAAAATTATTCGGAACTGAATTTACAGTATACAACACTGCGATTTCATTAAAATGTCCCTTAAAATCGCATATTTGAATCCATGAAAACTTTTTTTCTTCTATAGTTTTCCGCCAGGTAGCTTTATTTATATCCAGGGAGATCCCAATAATCTCCAATCCCAATTTTTTATACTTTTCATACGCTTTTACCAAGAAGGGTACTTCGGATCTGCACGGTCCGCACCATGAAGACCAAAACTCTAACAAAACATATTTACCGCGATAATCTGAAAGTGAAATCATCTTGTTATTACTATCTGTACATGAAAAGTCGGGAGCAATACTACCTACCTGAACACAATTTTTATTAGCTATCATACTCTTGCATGATTTGTAGTAAATGGAACCGCTATAATTCTTTTCAAAAAGAGATAGTAACTCAAGAGCGCCGTCCTTTGTGTATAGTTTATCAAGAATTTGATAATACAAAACAAAAAGCCCAGGATATGAATCAGAATGTTCTTTGATAAAGTTGGTATGAGCGATATTAATTATGTTTTGCAAGCTATCGCGTACTGACGTATTCTGTGGAAATGGTAAAATCGTGTCTAGCGCCATCTCCAAAGGCATTTTAATATTAAAATGGAATCGATATAATTCATCATGATTATCTGAGCCTTCTATACTTAAATTCTCCACGCTATCAACATGTCCGGTCAGCTTCATATCATATTTATCAGTAATAAACATGGCAAGACATTGATCGGTACTGTTCCCTCCCATATCAGGTCTTGAAAAGATAACAACGGACGCAGGTTCACCTTTATACGAGAATGTCAATTTATCATTTTTCACAACTGAAGAATCCAACCGTGCCTCGCTAACGCTATTAAGGAAAAACATTTTACCATCCTGCAATCCTTCTATATGAACATCGATTTTTATTTCATTCTCCAGCAACGATTGTCCATAAGCCAGAGAAGCCAATAACACGATAAAAACAGTCAAATAATAATTCATTTTTGTATCCTTAATTTGGTACTAGATGCATATTGAAAGCAAGTAAAGTAAATTCAGATAAAAAGGAGGCTGCCCTAACAATTCCTATCCAGAATTATCCGGCAGCCTCATGATCTAACTAAATCGCTTTAAGAAAAATCATCCTTATCTATTGATTAAATAAATCCATCATCTCTTCAGCAGTTAAGACATAATCGGTAATTACACAGTTAGCTACTTTTCCTTCATACCAATAGCCATATGTGCCAGTACCATCCTGCGCTAACCGAATTGGATAGTTTTCAGGAGTTTGCATGGTTCCGACATGAGACATGTCTTTACTCTCAATTGCAACACCATCCTGATAAATAGTTACTTCACCATCTCTGTCAAAGGTTGCTCCAATTAAGTGCCAGCTACCGTCGTTGATGTCATTACCCGTAATATCTATTCTGGTGTCAGATGCAACTCCAGCCATATTTAGCTTCCAGTTACTTCCTATTTGTGTAAGTAACCAACCTGGATTACTACCACTTCCCCAGTTTTTATCACCCGCAATTACAGGATCACTTTGACTTACTGTTGTATTCACCCAAACTGCCACTGAAAAATCCTCTTCAAACCTAAATTCCAATTCCGGAATAGTATCAAGAGTAACCAATTCATCAGAGCCATTCGTTTCATACACCACTTTATTTCCATCAAGTGTTTTCGAGCTAGCTTCGTTTATAGTAGGCAAAGGAGATATTGATCCATCACTTCTCATTAATGAAGCACCAGATGCTCCGATTTGAAGAATTTCTTCTGGTGTGAGTACATAATCATAAATGTATGCAGAACCTGTTTTTCCATCCCATGGCTGATAACCTCCAGTTCCGTCCTGACCAAGATTAAGATCTAAGTCAGCAGACATATTACCAAGTGCAGACATATCAGATGAGCTATTTTTGATACCATCAGTGTAAACAGTTGCTTCGCCATCGCGATCAAATGATACTGCTAGAAAATGCCAAAAACCATCATCAATATCAGTTCCTGTAACATCAATACGATTTGATCCATCACCTGCATTTAGTTTCCAGTTGCTACCAATTTGGGTAAATAAGAATCCTGGATTTCCACCAGAACCCCAATCTTTGTCACCTATAATAACAGGATCACTTTGATTAACATCGGTATTCACCCAAACTCCAACTGTGAAATCATTTTCATGCCTAAAATCGAGCTGGCTTCCTGCATCAACTTTAGCATAGCTTCCGTTTGAGTGCGTAATAACGGTACCAAACATACGTCCATCGCTCATCAAGTCTGGATCAACCTCAATTGCAATTTTAACTGTATCTCCAGACTGCTTAATAAAATGGAATGGAGTTCCGTATTGTGGTGGAATGTATTTCTCAATATGATGAATTTTATATACAGCCAATCCATCGCCGGTTATTGTTGCATCCTTATATGTGACAACAAAAGTAAGGTGTGTTTCATCAAATATTTGAACGCCAAGATCTAAAACGGTAAACTCAAAATAAGCTCTATAACCACTTTCAACCTTTTCAATATTTGTAACCGAATTAAAAACCACTCCATTCGACCTTAATGCTTCAATTTTAGTAGCATCATGTGGAATATGCAAATACATTTTTATTACCTGAGTGCTGTCATAATAATCTTCACTCCCCGGATCATAAAGTAATTGCCCCAATTCCTCTAAAGTATATTCTTCCTCCGTATTCGGATTTATATTAACGATAGATATTTCATGAGGGTCAATTTGCTTGACTTCAGGCTCAATTACTTCTTTTTCGTCACAGCCAATAAAGGCTGTAACAAACAAAAGAAATACTAATAATATTCTATAATCTTTTATTTTCATTTTACTCAATTTTACGTTAGTAATTAATGAAAGCCCGGAGCTTCAGGATATACTGTCGCCCCGATATGGCTATTCAGTACCAGCACGGATTAATGTTACTTCAAATAATCCTTCACCTGAGTTTCCTTCAGTATCTCTCCATGTTGAGTTAAACCATAATTTTAATCTGTCTTTCACCGAAGCGTCAATCTCAAATTCTTTAATTGGTTCAATACCTATTAGAGATATCATGGTGACATCGTTGTTTATAAAGCTCCATGTACCTGAGGCCGTTTTAAAAACATCATTAGCACCTTCACTAAAGAATTCATTTGGCATGCCATTTTCATCAACAGTGAAAACGATTCTTAATTTGCTTATAATAGACTTAGGAACATTATCAGGTGTCTTTACATCTTTGGGTGATTCCCATGTTCCATTAAGGCTTTTTGCTGAAATTTGCTGCTCATCAAAATTGCCTTCGTAAATGGTTTGTTCTTCACAGCTCACAAATAGGATTGCTGAGAATAGTAAAACTGTATATAGTAAATGCTTCATAATTTTACATTTCATAATTTAATTATTAATCAAATTACCTTACCTGAAATTTACCAAGCAAGTATTTATTTCCAGAACGGATACTATAGATGTAATATCCACTTTTTAATCCTTCGGTTTTTAGTTTGTAAGTTCCATTTCCCAACAATGTCACTTCCTTATTTTGGTATATTGAACCATTAATGTCGAGCACTTTAAGATCTACATTGCTCATTTGGTCAAATGACTCAGGAATGATTACGTTTAGTAATTCGGATGAACGAATAGGGTTGGGGTAATGACTCCCCACAGTGCTTATTGCATTGGCAGCTTCTTCACCAAGAATAAAACGGACATCATTTTTAACGATATCGCCATTTAGCTTCCATTCATTCTGAACAGATCCACCAAATTGGTCAATTACGGTAGGATGAATATCTGTAAGTTTAAGTGGTGCAACATATACTCGATTCCCTTTTACTAGTGTACCATGGTAATCATTTCCACTATGGTCATACACTTTGCTACCATCTGCCTCGGTCGTTTCATTCATCTTGTAATAAGCAAGAAGATCGTCAATGTTTGGATGATCTAATCTTTCAATATTATCTTTCTTATAATATTCAATAACGGTTTCTGCAGATAATGGAACATCCCATATCCGTACTTCATCAATAATACCTTTCCAGTTATTGTACGTTAGAGTTCCTTCATTTCCAATTGCCAGATAATCGAAAGGTGACTTAAATTCATCATCATCAATGTATGACATCGGCTTTTCTTCAGATAATTCACCATCGGTATACATTCTGCAATATCCTGTAGGATCAAATGTAATTGCTACATGATGCCAGTCACCATCTGCAATTGTTCCTCCACCATTCAAGTCGATACGAGAACGTTTCACACTTGCATGGTTAAATTTATAAGCACTACCACGACGAGCCACTGTCCATCCTGGATTTCCACCAGAACCCCAGTCTTTGTCTCCAATAATACTTGGATCGCTGGTCCAGTCGTTCGCATAAACTTTAAATTCAACAGTGAAATCAAGCATTTCTTCCAACTTTGTTCCTGTCTTTTTGATCATGACATAACGGAAGTCTTTAGTATTCTCCGGTTCAAACTGGATACTGTTGTCTTTGTCAGGCTTGGCATCTGATAAACCCGAGGCCAAGTTTCGGTTGTCAATACCGTCGCCGCTTATAATAAGAGGTATGGTTGTTTCACTTTTAGAGTCACCACCATATGTTCCATCAATATTTCCACCATGATTTGAAGTAAGCATGATAGTCCAATTTTCATTGTCATATTCAGGACGGTTCTGGATTGCTTGCATAAAATTTCCAATCCGTTCATCAATCCGTTGAAATGCTTTAACATATTCAATTCTTGCATCATCAAAACCATAAGTTCTACCTGCTTCAAAAACACCTTCAAATTCAACAAAGTAAAGATTGGTTTCAATATCCGAATTCAGATAATTAAGAACTGCACTTTCCACCAAGTCATCATCATCTAATAATTCAAAATTATCAGCAGATTGTACGATCTCATACAAGATCTCATTACAAACAACAGCTCGTGTTTTTTTCTCAGGAGTCTCCGTTCTAATTCGGTCAAAAAGTAATGGGTATTCGTCAAACTTGTTATCATCCCAAATACTGTCTTTCTCAACCCCATGATTGATGGAATATGCTCCGGTTAGTAGGGAAGCCCATCCTGAAGTAGGATATGCATTTCCTCTTAATTGTACTTTAGTAGAGAACGTTGAATTGTCGATTAGTGCCTGCACTGTAGGAGTGTAGGCGTAATCTACAACAGTAGAGTTACATCCGTCTATACAGATAATCAATGTCCTGTTTTCACTCCCCATAGCAATGTAGCTAAAGAGGAAGATGAATATTAGGATATGTAATTTTTTATAAATTAAATTCATAACGAAATAGTTTATTATTTCACGAATATTTTTACTTCATAATTCCCAGGCTGCCCAAAATCAATCTCAGCACCACCTTTGTCTTTATAACTTCCATCTTCAATGTCATAAAAACTTCCATCAAAGCTTATTGGAAATTGAACTTGCCAGGTTTCACCCGCATGATGAGTGTCCTCCAGGATGTACGAATGATCATTTCCTTCAAAATCTGATCTTTTAATAAAGAAATGATCAACAGTTGAAAGCATGTCAAAAACCTTAGTTTCAATATTGTATCTGTAAATTTTAAACACAATTTGCTCAGGACTTGCACCTAGGTAATTGATTTCAGGTTTCCCCCCTAGGTCAGTACTAAACCAAGGCATAGTAAATGCGTTCATCTTTAGAATTAAGGCATCCTCCAGAACTTTGAATCCAGATACATTGCTAAGACCTACATTGAAATGATAAGTGCCTGGTAAAACTTTATTGTTATTGTGAACGATAAGCTCACCAGTATATTTATCTATCTCTACAGCAGGTACATCAATTGAATCATTTTTCATTTCTTTAGCGGCATCACTGTCGCCACTAACAACTATCTGATCGTAAATTGAAATACGAACCATATCGCTGAGTTCTTTGATGGAACCTCCACCTTCTTCAGTCACATTTTCAATAGAAAACTCAATAGGTAATGAAGACTTTGAGAAGTAGAAGCTTCCAAACTCCCCTGAAAAACCAACTGTAGTCTCCTGTTTCTTATCAAAATACTTCATGTCCACCGAGAGAGTCCCGACTTTAATATCCTCTTGACAGCCAGTAAATGTTGCTAAAAGCAAAATGGCTATTAGTAGGGTATATGTTATATTTTTTAATTTCATCTGATTATTTTTTAATGATTTTCAGAATGTTAAAAACCGAATATATGCCCGGTATGCTTTAATACATGTACTACCCCGTTAGTAGATTCTAAATCAGAAGTAGCTACAATAGCAGCCCTTCTAATACCCGTTTGAGAATCTTTTACAGGTCGAACCGGACCAGTTAGAATGATATGAGAAGGCCCAAACCCTGGAATCTCCTGATATGGTTGTACAAATAAAGTTATGCCCATTAGGTTATCGTTAATAGATACATACTCTTTCATGTTTGTTGAAAGATCTTTACGCATAACCTCAAAAGGAAATAAGTACAACTCTACATTCATTGCCAAGGTGTCAATTTCAGCTTGAGGTAATTTCTCTAGCTGAACAGATTCCACTTGTCTGGCTTCAAGATAAGCTACAATAGATCCATCCTGAGGAGGGAAAAAGGTACTCCCTTCTTTGTTGATCTTATCCTTCAGGTTATTGTTATCAATAATCCATAGTAGCTTTTCAAACATATCGGGCCTTGATTTTATAAAATCATAGGTTGACATGTTTAATTCACCATTTGCTAATCCTCCATCTAGAAAATAGTCTTCTTCGCATGATGGGAGGATAATTATTAAAAGTATAATTGCTATTAATACATTTTTCATAATTTCAATTTTTTATTCCCAGAATGAGTTCTGCTCCATTTGAGGATTTTGTAAAAATGCTTCATCGTGTACTGGCCAGTAACCACCACCGTTCAATTCGTCAGCTTCAGTAACAAACGTGTTAAATTTATGAATCCAACCTAAGCGGAGTAAATCATAAAAACGTTGATATTCTCCAATTAGCTCTCTACGTCTTTCCTGCATAATTTCTTCAATTAGCACAGTCTTGTCTGAAGTGTTAAATTGTGCAATGCCAGCACGATCACGTATTTGGTTTAGGTATTCAAGCGCTTTGTCCGAATTTCCTATATTCGCTTCAGCTTCGGCCTTCAATAATAATATTTCTGAATAACGCCAGATGATAACATTGTTATCGAATAGATAAGATTCATTTGGTTCCTTTCTGAACTTGGCAAACATTATCCCATCTTCTTCACCATCAAGTGCACCAGGCATAGGTGTGTGTGTTACTTCATCAATACTCATGAAAAATTCTGCTACACGCGCATCATTCTCATAATGGAAGATTTCCATAATTTTTGATTTTGCAACTGAAAATGAGAGTTCTGTTCGAGTAGTAAATGGACGAATAAAATACCAGGTTAATGCAGAACCATAATAGGTTTCATATTCACCATAATTGAAATCATAAAAGATTTCGAAGATACCTTCATCCGATAAGCCCTCGTCGAAAATTGTGCGGTACTGTGACCCATCTAATAGACGGTATAAGCCAGTTACTTCAAGTTTATCAATAACATCAACTGTTTTTTGATATTCTTTTTGCCACATATGGATATGAGCCAATAAAGCCCATGCTGCACCTTTTGTTGCATAACAACGTGTTTTGATGTTATCAACTGCTCCAGTAGATCCATCTACAAAATAACGTTCTGGTAGACCCTCAAGTGCTTGCGTAAGGTCATCAACACATGTAGCCCAAACTACCTCTTTTTTCTGTCTCTCTAAGGGCACTACATTTTCAATTTCCAGATTTATAGGAACATCACCCCAAATTCGGGTCATATGAAAATGGATAAATGCACGAGCAAAAAGAGCTTGAGATATGGCCAGCTTTTTCTCTTCCTCAGTAATGTTAGAAGTCATCTCAGGCACATGTGTAATAATTTGATTTGCCTGTTCGATGGTTCGGAAGTAAAGTCGCCAATTCTGCAAATCCTGAAGAGCTGGGAAAGCACGAAGGTTATTTTTCATGATGTTTTTCCAGTCACTATCATTATTCGGAGTGATCCAGTCTCCTGATCGCACTTCACCATAAATGATATAATCACCCCATGATCCCCAACGTCTTGAATTTGGTACATCATTTCGTGTCAAACCATTATATGAACTCTTTACCAGTGAGTACATTCCATTAAGAGCCGCTTCAACATCGCGATTAGTTTTCCAAAAGAGCTTATAAGTAACCGTATGTCTAGGTTCTTGTTCTAAAAGCTCATCAGTACAGCCGGTGACTATGAACACCGCAACTGTAACAATTATTAATATTTTAGTCAATATTCTTTTCATAATTCTGATTTATAAACCAATTGATATACCTCCAATAACTGTAAATGGTGCAGGATAACCGGAAGAAGTATCGTAACCTGAACTTGAAATCATTTCAGCATCAGGACCACTGTAGGATTGGAACGTATGTAGGTTTGATAATGTCACATAAACCCTAAGGTTCCTCATGTTTACACTTTTCAATGAATTTCTACTGAAATTATAACCTAGTGTTAAACTCCTAATTTTAAAGTACGAACCGTCTTCAATGTAATCTGAGTCATTTGAATATGCCTGTGCTCTTTGGTTCCAAGGATTAATAGATGGGAATTGAGCAGTGTCATTCGGTTTATTCCAAATCTGGAATCCATCAAGATTTGGGAAACTATCACCCGCAAATCCGCTTTCCAAGCCCATCCGACTAAGTTGAGAGGAATTCACAACATCACGATTAAAAATGAATGCAGTGTTTAAGTACAAATAGAAACTCTTATAATAAATCTGATTATTAAAACCACCTACAATAGTTGGATTTGGACTACCTGCATATACCCGATCACGGTAATCTAATTTGTAATCTTTATTTACATCTTCATACAATTTATCCCCTAATTCTAGTGTTTCACCATCAATGCCTGTTAATGGCCTACCATTTTGTGGGTTTACCGGAATCTCATCATAACCTTGAATAATCCCTTTCCCTTTAAAGAAAAATAAACCATTTGCGGGCTTTCCTACACGAATAATTGATGATAAATCACGTATGATATCTTCATCGCCACCATAAATTGTTTTTACGTAGTTATCGTTATTGGAAAAGTTTAGATTTGTTTCCCACCTGAAGTTTTTGGTTTCAAAGTTTACAGTCTCAAACGTTAGCTCAATACCTTGATTGACAATGTCTGCTGCATTTCTAAAAACATCAACATAACCGGATGTATTTGAAAGAGCAATATCCATAAGGTTTCCTTCAACTGTACGTTTATAAACATCCAGTGTCACATCAATTCGCTCTTTAAACAATGTAAGATCTAAACCAAAGTTCCAGGTTTTTGATTGCTCCCAGGTAAGGTTTTTATTTCTAAATCCTTTATTCCAACTTGGAGTGAATCCGGTTCCACCAATATAGTTTGAGGATGACTGCATAACTCCCTGTGCAAGGTAGTTTTCATTAAATTGTCCTCCAACAACACCATAACTGGCTCTGAACTTGATAAAATTAAATACTGGATTATCCTTTAAAAATGGTTCATGGGATAAAACATAACCAACACCTATTGATGGGAAGACTCCCCATTTGTTACCTTCTCCAAATTTTGAAGAACCATCGGTACGGATTGATCCATTGAAAATATATTTCTCTTTAAACTTATAAGTTAAACGAGAATAGTAGGATAACATTCCATAAGCTTCGTAGTCACTGTCTCCAGTGGAGATAAGTTTTGGCCAATTAACTGTTTGGGAAAATGATTGAACTTTCATTCCACCTACATAAGTGCCAAGACTTTCATTTAACTCCATACTTTGCCCAGCCATTAAAGTAAGGAAGTGTTTATCCTTGAAGATTTTCATATAGCTAAGAACATTCTCCATCAGGTAATTACGACCATCAAACTCGTCAGACTCAGTTGATGAAGGATAATCTTCTGGATCTAATGAAGGAACAATTTGTGCTGGAAAATATTTAGAATCAACTTCTCTTGAAAAGTTAATACTTAGTTTTGATTCAAGATTTAAAGCTGGACTAATATAGTATTTGAACAATACATTGGCCATAAACCTGTCTCTTATATCCGTATTCTCCGACTTTTCAACTTCATCAAAACCTTTATATATATCTGAATGAATAGGAGCAAGAAGTGAACTTGTCAACGAAGGTTCAGAGATACTTACCCTTTTAGTATTATTAGTACGGGTAAATGCAATTGCAGAGTTAATACTCAACTTTTTATTTAATGCATAAATTGAGTTACGAACCATAATGTTATTACGTTGATAACCTGTATTAACAACGGTACCTTTATTGTTTAAATGTCCAATACTTATCGAGTAATTACCAAAGTCTCCAGCACCACGTATTGCTGCATTATAGGACTGGTAGGCAGATACACGATATTTCTCATCTTGCCAGTCTGTAGAGTTATTGTAGTATGGTGAAATACTATCTGACAAGATGCTTGGCAGTTCACGGTCTGGGTCAAATCGATCATAAAGCGCTATTTTGCGTTGGCGCTCCAGGCTACCTCCAATTGTTGGTAACCTTGACCCAGGAAAGTTAAAACCTGCTTTTGTGCTTATAGTTACTTGCGGACGGCCCGATTTACCTTTTTTAGTGGTAATCATGATAACTCCATTAAGAGCCCTTGATCCATAAATTGCAGCGGCTGATGCATCTTTCAGAACAGTTATATTGGCAATGTCATTAGGGTCAATATCAGCTAAGACATTTGAACCACCTGCATCATTCGATATAAATGGAACTTCATCTACAACAAAAAGAGGAGCACTTGTCACATCTCTATCTGTTCGCGATATTTTACCAAGTCCACGAACCATAATAATAGGAGAGGCTCCTGGTTCTCCAGAATTCATCTGAATGTTTACACCGGCAATTTGTCCTTGCAGTAATGATTCAACACTTACGGCTGGTACACTCTCTGCAAGTTCTTCGACATTTACACTTTTAATAGAACCAACGACCTCTCGTCGTGTCTGTTTACCATACCCAACAACCATTACTTCGTCCAATTGCTGTTTTGATTCGGATAATGCAATGTTAATCTGGCTCATATTGCCAATCTTAACTTCCTGAGATTCATATCCAATAAATGTGAATTTCAGTGCATCTTCACCTTTATCCACTTGTAATGAATACTCTCCGTCCATATTCGTTGCCGTACCTTTGGTTGTTCCTACAATAATCACAGAAACACCCGGTAGAGGCAAATCGTCTTCGGCACCAGTAATCCGCCCTTTAATGAGCCTGGATTGTGCAAATGCTTGCCCAAACGATAATACTATCAATATTAGAATAAATATTTTCTTCATAATAATCTCGTGATTTGTTAAAAACCAAAAAGGTGATTCTTAGATAAAACCTGAACTATCCCTGTTGACGTTTCAAGATCTGGGGTAACAACCTTTACCCGGATGTTGTCCTTGTCATCATCGATATCTTTCAAATTATCGATTGATATGTATTCAGGTCCAATATTTTCAACTCCCTTCCAATTCTCTTGTCGAATTGTAAAAACGAGCTCTTGGTCGCCTTCACTGGCAACTTGCAATGCATCGCCTAAAACATCGGAAGTAATTTTTGTATTGATTACATATCTCTTTAATAGTGCATCAAGTTCATCCATCGAAAACTCGGTAATGTCTTTTTTGCCATATTCAAAGACAAATCGTTCAATACTGAAATTTTGAGGTGCAATAATTGTATAATTGGCACTATTGATAAGGTCTTTCGAATTTGTCAGGTCAATTACAGAAACAAACTGGCTAAACTGATTAGGCATTGATGCCAAATACTCATAAGTTCCTGTACTTATTTTGTTTGTTACCTGAATATTCTCTTCGAAAAAGTAATCCTTATCAGAGCAAGAAGTAAACAAGATAGCTATCAAGCTACAAATCAGTGCGTAACTGATTTTTCTATTTATTTTTTTCATACTATCCATCTCTAATTATTTAACCAATAAGGGTTTTGACTCAAGCCAGGGTTTGATGTGAAACACACATCAGCAATTGGCCATACGGCAATTCCTGCATCATATTGTTCCTGCGAGATCGTCTCAATTTTGTCTGCAATCACTCCCCAGCGATCCCAGTGGAAAAAGAGTTTTCCTTCGGCGAATAGTTCACGTTCAAACTCTTGCATGATTTCATTCCATAAAGCATCGCCTTCGAGACTTTCTTCATCAAGTCCAGCTCTTACTTTAAGTTTATTGATTATAGCAAGTGCTTTTTCTTCGTTACCGGTTTTGAAATATGCTTCGGCTGCCAGAAGATCAATTTCGGTTAAACGAAAGATTACAAGGAATGAACTGCTGTATTTGAGAATTTCAACACTTTCATCCTCTACATTAAATAGCTTATTAAGACGAAGATCCTCTTCATTGTACAAATCCGTAATGTATTGAGCTGAGGTTACTTCGATGTATTTCTTTTCTTCACCTTTAAAAAAGATATCCCATCCAAATAGATTTGAGTTATTATATCCATAATCTCCTCCCAAACTAAACCCAAAAACGGTTTCATTTGAACCCCCATCATATATATCAGCAAGGTTATTACCAATTTCAAGTTCAAAAATCCTGGCCCGATTTTCTACTGCAAGAGTTTGATGCCATTTTATCGCATCGGCATAATTACCATCAGCAACATAAGCTTTAATTAGCAGGCTTATTGCTGCAATTTTATTGGCATACCTAACTGTGAAATAGCGATAGATATTTCCATTATTATCTGTATGGGTAAGAGGGAGTAGTTCAATTGCTTGTAATGCATCGGCAATTACTGTTTTTAATACATCTGATTTTGATGATTTTGAGACAGTTGAAACATTACTGCTGAGAACAACAGGACAGTCGCCCCATACCTCTGTCATGTTTAAATGCATTAATGCACGTAGGAAGTAGGCTTGTCCTTTGTATGAATCCAACTCATCTTCCTGTAAAAAGTTACTTGCATTATCAATATTCTCAATTAAACTGTTTGATTCTGCTATTGCTTCCAAAAAGAAATTCCAATTTCTCATGGTTTCAATTGCAGCATCGGAAGTATTCAGGTCTTGATTTGATAAATAAATACCTGTACGGCTGTTCATTTTTAAGTTGCCCGTCCTTAAATCAGAATATGCTAGCCATGAACCATTTTTTGCAACAGCACGGCGTGATATTGCATAGGCACTTGCCAAGGCATTCGTTGCCGTTTGCCTGTCTTTTATAAATCCTTCCGGAGAGGTTGTGTTTATTGATTCAACATCAAGCATTTTATCGCATGATGTAAACACTACCAAAAGCAACAGGATTGTATATCGTAAATATTTTATAATTTCCATATTTCGGTATGAGTTTAAAATTTGACTTTAACTCCCAGAACCACTGTTCTAAATAATGGTGTACCTGTAGAATTTAGATTAAAGTGTGAAATTCCATTGCTGTTTTCCTCTGGATTAAGTCCATCGTAACCAGAGAGGGTAAGCAAGTTGGTAGCAGAGGCATATACGTTTAGATCTTTCGCTTTAAAGAAATCCTTCGGTTTAAACGAATATCCAACGGTAAGGCTGTTTAGTCTAACGTATGAAATCTTTTCAATTGAAGAAATACCTTGAATTTCAACTCCTAATTCATTCTTTTGTAAGAAATAGTATGGAGTAGTTTTTCCATTATCAGGATATAAAGCATGTAGATATGAATTGTTTGCATATCGTTCGAGTCTCGATTCAACTGCAATTTCAGCTCCACTCATGAAATTCACTTGAGCATCAATATAAAAGTTCTTGTATGAAAATTGGTTATTCCATCCTCCAAAAATCTTTGGTTGTGAGTCAGCAATAACTTCTTTGTCCAGAGCATTTATAAATTGGTCATTGTTAGCATCAACAATTGCTGGTAATCCTACTTGAAAAGGAGTTCCCTCAAAGTTAAGAGCTCTACCTGTTTTCGAATTAACAGGTGCTATTGTTAATTTTCCACTCGATTTATAAGCGTAAATTGCAGATAATGATTCACCTTTTTGAAGACCAGTTTGGTTATCTGCAATCTCTTTAATCTCACTTGCAACTGATGATACAACAAGTCTGGAACTCCAATCGACATTTCCAATTTTCTTGTCTAATCCAAGTGTGAATTCCAGCCCGGTTAGTGAAAAATCTAAGCCATTAACTACATCAAAAAGACGACCTGTAAATTGTTGCGCAGGCACATTTATAATATAATCGGAGATATTTTTTGAATAGGCTTCAATTCCAAACCACAAACCATTGTTTAAATCAACATTTAAACTAATATCAAACTGTTTGCTAACTGGAAAGCTTAAATCGTTATTCGCTGCAGAAACAGTTGTAGGTGCTTGTACGGATAAGTAGCTGCCAATCGATTCCATGCTACCACCATATAGAGATCCAATTTCTGATTGAAGTCCGGTAACAGCACCACCCATTTTCAAATTTGCATTTTTAATGAGTCCGTCTTTATTTTCAACAAGCTGCCAATCAATTCCCAAACCGGGGAATAGCTTAAACTGGTTTTCAGAAGTAAACTGAGAAGAACCATCAAGCCTAAGCGTACCTGTTACGTCAATGTTTTTTGTTAGTTCATAATCAAATGTTGCATATCCCGAAATCAAACTGATTTTACTGTAGGATGTTCCTCCTTCAAGTTGACTCCTTCCATATCCTTGTACAACTTTAACAAAATCACTAAAGGCTGAACCGTATCGTTTACCAACTACTCCGATATATTCTTTTTGAGTTTGTGTTATCTCAAAACCGGCCTTGGCAGTTAATCCACGATCGCCTAGATTTCCTTTATAAGAAAGTTCAGTCCTGCTGATAAATCGTTGATTTTGGGAAGACATGGCGGCTGCTACCAATACTCCGTTATTTGCGGTAGATGGCACGAAAAAATCACGTCTGTAATTCTCATAAACCATCCCAATCATCGATGTAAGTTCCAGTTTATCTGAGAAGTTGTAAAAAACCTTTGCGTTTGTAAATACATGGTTGTTTACATTTTCATCTATTGCTGAGTTATCAGATATGAAAACATTCTCTGGGAAAACGGGGTCTGAAGTAAAAGGAGCATAAGCTGGAGGAAGCATAGTGCTGGAGCCTCTTTCTCTTAGCATTTGTAATCCAGTAATATAAAAGTCGAACCCAAATTTTTCTGTTACATTATACCTTGAATTTATACTCAGGTTATACCGTTGAAGTTTTGCATCATCAGTAAGACCATCCTGATTCAAGAAGCCTAAACTGATATTATAAAACCCGAAGACTCCAGTACCAGAAATGCCAAAATTGTAATTCAGGTATTTTCCTAAATTTTGTGAATCATCTTGCCAATCATTCGATCGGTAGAATGAATTTTTAGGATTAGAAACAAATAGTGGATAATCAACCTGATTGTTTGGGTATAGCAGGTTGCGATTATCATACAGCCTTTTTAGTTGCTGCAATTCAAGATTGCCACCTATAACATCACGGTATGAATCTCCTCCAACAGAAACTCCGTTAGTAAGGTTGATGTTTACCTGGCTTTTAGCCAAGGCCTTTTTTGTATTAATTATTAATGCACCATTAGCACCTCTAGAACCGTAAATAGCTAACGCTGCAGCATCTTTTACGAGTTCGATACTACTAATGTCGTCAACAACAATACTCGATAACGGGTTTGTTCCAGTAATGTCAGAAGCATCTGGAAAAATGGTAATACCATTTAAGATCACAAGCGGTGTGCTTTCTAAACCGCTATTCCCAACATTTCGAATCGAAAACTTTTGTTGACTACCAGGTGTCCCAGAATACTTTTGGACATACAAGCCAGCAAACTTACCCTGAAGAAGGTTTTCAAGGGATGAGAACGGGATTTTATCAATTTTATCAGGTAAATTGACAAACTCCGCTTTCTCATAGTTTAGTGAATCAATGCTATGCTCGCTCCCCGCTCTTACATTTAAGCAAGATATGAGCATGAGCATTAACATTAAGCGCGTCATTTTTCTCATAAATTAATAGTTTGGTTTGAATTTTAAGTGTAGCTAAACTTATGACTATGCTTTTTGAATAAAATGTCAAAAAAAATACATTGATAGTTTTGGATAAATATAAGTGTCAAATATATTTAGGCGCTGTATGTAACAGTAGGCGAGCGTATTGAAGGAATAATTCAAATTAATAGAAATATATGTCAAATGTTATTTGGCAGTAGATTATGTTCTGTTCAGAGTTTTTGTGTGCTATTTACGAAAGGTATACACGAAGAAATACAGCGGATTTTGGCAGGAAGGATTGTTCTTGTTGGAATAAAATGAGATCTACAAGGCAATCTCTTTAGATTTGATTTATATGTAGGGATGAGTATGAAATTTATGGAGATGTATGATTGCTTAGTAGATGTCAATTATGCTTTTTATATCGAAATCTAAAACTGTTAGACTTCTGATTTATTGGGAAATGTGCCAATGGAATCTTTAAAACTAAAGCACAAGCAGTGATAGCTGTTCACTTGTTTATTGTCAGTGTGCTAGCAGTTTACGTTTTTCAATTCGTAATTAGTGTAAAGTTATTTTATAGAATTTGAAGTTTTTACTCTTCTTTTTCTGGCGGAAACATTTTGTCAATGAAGTTTAGTTTTTCAAGAGGCTTATCAAGTATGATGTTTAGGTTGTTTCTGGCAGATAGATTTCTGACCCATAGTTCTAATGCTTTTTGATAACATTCAGCAGCTGCTTCTACCTGATTGTTATGACGATTCACAATTCCAAGATTCGTATAGCTTACCGATAATCTTCTTTGTGTTTCATATTGAGCATCCTGAATTTCTTTGATGCGTTTTTTGAAAATCTTCGTTATTCTTTTTTCAGAGGCTACTAATCCATCCGTGAAATTGTTTTGAATCTCAATCCCAATTTTATCTTCCGTAAGATTCTCAAATTTATTAAGCCAGTTTTCGTAAATACTTATACTAAGCTTGGCATATTTTTCTGCGAATTCAAAGTTTTTTAATTTTCCTAATGAATCTGTATTATGATGTAGAGCCAGGGTAAGGTAAATCGCAGATTTATTGTTGTATATAACACCTACTTCATAGGAATTTCTATAGTGTTCAAATGTATTATATAACACTTGAATCGAATCGAGAATTGAGAGTGCATGCACATAGTCTTCAGTATCAGATACCAGTTGGAATCTCTGAATTTTATACTTCGCTTCAACCACTCGGGGATCTTCAGATCTGTTTTTATCCCGGTAATAGAACCATGCAACTGTCAATGCAATTAAAGTAAGGAGGATCATTACTTGAATGACCCTCCTGGTTTCTTTCGTTAAATTTATCATTATCCGTGTACTTGTTCAACCAAAAATTTCCGTATTTCTAATGGTGTTTCTTTAGTTACCCTCGACACAATAATATGAATTAATATGGATAGAGGAGCACCAATCCATGCAAAATACCACGCTCCAAGCCAATAACTGACAAACTCATGCGCAGGTAAATGAATCCCGTATTTCCCAGCTATAAAATAACTCAAAGCTGTAAGTGAAACAGTCAGACCTGTAATTAGACCTGCAACTGCTCCCGGACGATTTGAACCACTCCACCAAATTCCAAGTAGGAACATGGGGAAAATAGTGCAGCCAGCCAACGAGAAAGCGACAGCTACTAATTGCCCAATTAATGCAAGATCTAATAGGGCGATAACCGTTACAATTGCTGCCATAAGGATGGTTCCCCAGCGTGCCATTTGCAATTGTTTCTTCGGACTTGCATCAGGATTAAAAACCTTAACATATAAGTCATGAGAAAAAGCAGAAGCACCAGCAACCAACAAACCTGAAACTGTTGAGAAAGCGGCTGATACACCCCCCGCAGCAAGGAATCCAACAATTAAAGGATGAACATTACCTAGCTGAGCTGTATATACAACGATGGCATCTTTCGCCAGTTTACCTACTTCAGGGTTTGATGAGAGTATTGTTCCAATTGCTGAATAAGCAGGAGCACTCCAGTACAAAATACAGATAAAGAATAAGCCCCAAACAACAGACCAACGTGCATCGCGAGCTTTAGGTACTACATAAAAACGCTGGATGACGTGTGGCAAGCCAGCAGTTCCAATCATCAATGAAAAGGTAATCGCCATCCATTGAAAGAATGTTTGACCGGTAGCAGCATCCCATGGCATGACAAGTTCGGGACTTGGGACAATTCCGTAACTATGTCCGAATGAGTTTGTGACACCAGCAAGTTTAACACCTTCAGCTATATCATTAACCGCAGCACCGTAACCTATTTGTGGTAAAACCCAGAAATAGTCAAACTTAACTGTCATGATAAAGAGTGGTATAAGAAAGGATATAATAATGATAATGTACTGAATCTGCATATTTTTGGTAACACCAAGCATTCCGGAAATCAATGTGTAAGTTAACACAACTGATCCGCCAATAATCACAGACCATACGTAATCCAGACCAAGTACCCATTTAAACATCAGGCCAATTCCACCAAACTGTCCAACGCAATAAGAGATAGATATCAGTATGGCTACAATGGCTCCAACTGCACGAAGTGTTTGGGAATAATAACGGTCACCAATAAAGTCAGCAGCAGTATATTTACCATAGCGACGAATTTGTCCGGCCATTAGAATTAGTAAAAGTACATAGCCTCCAGTCCATCCTACTACATAGGCAAGTCCATGGTAACCATAGCCATACATAAGTGCCGCCATTCCTAAAAATGAAGCTGCACTCATCCAGTTAGAGGCAATGGCCATACCGGAACCAATTCTGGAAATTCCTCGTCCGGCTGCATAAAAATCATTGGTGTCTTTGGCTCGGAAGATTATCCCAACCATAACAAAAATAGACAGTATTGTAATTAGAATAACAGCTGGTCCAAACTTAAAGCTCCCTTCCAGAGCAGTTGCTGTACTGGCTGCATTTGAAAGTAGTGGAAGGGTAGTAAGTATTGTTAAAAGTATTTTTTTAGATTTCATCTTATCAGATTTAATTTGATTCACACTAGAATTTCACTACTTGTCTTTGAGACCTAATAA
This sequence comes from uncultured Sunxiuqinia sp., assembly GCA_965372405.1. Lineage (GTDB taxonomy): Bacteria > Bacteroidota > Bacteroidia > Bacteroidales > Prolixibacteraceae > Sunxiuqinia. The sequence goes on along the minus strand of CBDVCE010000013.1, from coordinate 29,744 downwards.
TGCATTTAATCGATCTACCCTGAAGCAGTAAAACCAACAGATGCCGACAAAAAATATTAGCAAAAAGACCGCTGAGTAGAAGTAGTGAAATGGGAATCCTAAGAATTTGAAATCAGTTAATATCGATTGATTATGAGTCAGGTATAACTTCATAATCGGATGGAGATTGGATTTACAATCTTCAGTAAGCATTTCAATATTTCCAGTTAATCCTATGTGAACAAATTCATAAAGTAAACTATTCTGATCAATTGCAGCAAGAGGGCCTACCTTTGTTGCAATTTTATTTTTAAGTTGTAGGTAGTTGTGATCTGTAATGGAGACCTCATTGCTAATAAACTGATTTAATTGCTTTATATCCTCCATAAAACCTGCTTTCTGAGCTTCCGGGATCAAAGTGAAAATAGTTGATCCACAGGCATTTTTAAGAAGAGCTAAATGCTCAGATTTTACTGACTGCTTCCCAATTACGGAAAGACAGGAGTTGATAAACTGTTGGTTTTGTTCTAAATCAGCGTTTCCTCCCTGCACATCATCCCAAACCGATTCAAAAGTAACCAATGTTTTCTCCGGAGTTGGTTTCTCAAGCACTCTTAATGCTATCTGAAACCCAAATACAGCAATAGCCCAGATGCTCACAAGCAAGATTGCCATGTTGCGATCGATTCGGGCATGCTTAGTCGTAGGATTAAAGAAACTAATCCTGTAATCGTCTTTTGGAGTTTTCAAAATGATTAATTTAAAAAGTTAGATAAATTTTTGATCGAAGTCGAAAATAATCGATTTAATTGACAATGCTATCATGTGCAGTAGGGTGTTTTTCAATGAAATAGAAAAACAGTGAAATATTTAATCAATCTAAATAAAAATTGAATAAAAGAAGTTGAATTTTATTAACCATTTGTTCGTTAAAGATTTGTGTGTTATTGATGATGCCTGCAATGTGTTGAGTTTAAGTAGATTTTCTATTTTTCTTTTTCAAATGGCCATGCAGAAATTCCACCTTCCATCACTTTTACATTGGTATACCCATTTTCATGAAGCAGTCGTGCAGCTTCATATCCTCTTAATGATATTTTACAGAAAGTAATAATCTCTGTATTCTTGTTATCAGGAAGATCATTCATCCTTTTTCGCAGCATTCCAATCGGGATTAATGTTTCTCCTGCTCCAATGCGTGTTTCTTCATATTCATCGGCACCTCTGGTGTCCAATAAGAAAATATCTTCACCATTGTTGATTTTTTCTTTTACTTCCATTGCTGATACTCCATTAAATAGACCATTCATTTTATTCTGGATAATATGTGCAGTGGCAATGCTATGGTCAATTGCTAGTGAAAATGGCGGTGCATAAGGCATATCTGCATTAATCATGTCATCTACTGTAAGTTTTCCTTTTATAGCAGTAGCCCATATTGCTAATTGTTTGCTAACATCTCCTGGACCTAGGCATTGTACACCTAGAATTCGGCCAGAATCTTTTTCCGCAACTAACTTTGTAATTAGCAATTTACCTTCCATGAATCCAGGTTTGTCAGGACTTGCATTTATTACTTTTATATAGTTAAACCCATTTTCTTTTGCTCTTGTTTCTGAAAGACCAGTAATGCCTACAGTATAATCAAAAAGTTTACAAATTCCTGTTTGAATTGTACCAGGAAAACTTGCAGTGTTATCCTTTATGCAGTTTTCTCCAACAACACGTCCTTCAAGGTTTGCAAGGTCTCCATAAGGAGCTAAAACTTTTTTACCGGTTATTAGGTTTGTAATTTCACAACAGTCGCCGGCAGCAAATATATTTGGATCATTGGTTTGCATAAATTTGTTTACGGAAATTCCGCCTAACGAACCAATATCCAGTCCGGCTTCTTTTGCAAGTTGTATATTTGGTTTTACACCAATTGCAATAACTGCAAGTTCACAAGGGATTTCAGTGCCATTTTGAAGTCTAACGCCTTTGAGCTTTCCATTTACACCTAAGAATTCAGCAACTCCATTTTTTGTTATTACATTGGCTTTGGTCTTTAAATAGTTTTCTACCAGCTTAGCCATTTTCCAATCTAAAAATGTTAGCAATTGTGGTAAAAGTTCCACTATTGTTAATTCAATTCCTGCAAAATTCAAGGCTTCTAATGTTTCAATTCCAATAAGTCCACCTCCAATTACGACTGCTTTTTTTACTTTTCTTTCATCTTTTATTTTTCTTAAATAATCAGCATCCTGCATTGATTGAAGAGTTGTAATACCTGTAAGTTCAATTCCGGGAAGAGGAGGCATATTGGGTGTAGCTCCAGTTGTAATGACTAATTTGTCATAAGATTGCGATCCGATTTCGTTCGTAATTCGATTTTTAAATTCAATTTTTTTGTTTTGCCTATCAATTCGGGTAACCTCAGTATTGATCTTTGCCGTAATTCCTTTGGCATTCCAATAAAACTGGGGGTCTCTGACTACACCGGCAGGAGTGCATAGTAGCTTATTTCGGTCATCAAAATAGCCACCAATAAAATAGGGATAACCACACGAAGCCATTGATAAGTCAGATCCCTTTTGATATATTGTTATTTCTGCAAATTCATCCATCCGTCTTGCTCTTGCTGCAGCTTTTGGGCCTGCAGCAGAACCTCCAATTACTATTATTCTTGTATTCTTCATGTTGATATATTTGATTTTTTTATTCAAAGAAATGTCCCATTCGTACTTTTTTTGTTTTCAAATAGAATTTGTTGTATTTGTTCGCCTTAATAGTAATTGGGATGCACTTAGTAATTTCAATTCCATAAGATTTTAGTCCAGTGCTTTTTGCTGGATTATTGGTTAAAAGCCGTATGCTTTTTATTCTAAAATAATTGAGAATTTCTGCTCCTATTTTGTAATTGCGTTCATCGGCTTTAAAGCCCAAATGCAAATTAGCATCAACAGTATCCATTCCCTGATCTTGCAGTTTGTAAGCTTCAATTTTATTCATTAGCCCAATTCCACGGCCTTCCTGCTGAAGATATATTAGTATTCCTTTTTCTTCTAGTTCAATTAGTTGAAGTGCCTTTTTTAGCTGATCTCCACAGTCACACCTTAGTGATCCGAATAAATCTCCAGTTGCACATGCGGAATGAATTCTTGTTAAAACACTCTCATCATTTCTATTCAAATTCTTTATGATAGCGATGTGCTCAAGATTGTTTAGTTTTTCTTTAAATGGAATTATTTCGAAGTAACCATATTGACTGGGAAGCGTTACTTGTGAACCGATAATAATGCTATCAGTTTCAACAGGTTTAGAAATTTCAAACATGTTATTTGTGTCTGTTTTTTTGAATCAATTCCTTTAATTCATTCATTGTGAAGCCATATTTCTTCCGAAGTCTTCCAATATTTTCAGTTGATTCATTTTGATTAACTCCCAGTTTATCTACTATTTTTTCTATAGAAACATCATATTTTTCTGCAGCTTGTTCAAGAGACATCGATCCCATTATTTCAATTTCACTATGCAAGTCTTGTGTTTCTTGGTTGTTTGGCTTAATTCTATCATTTAAATTATTTCTGTTTAATTCCAGATGCTCCCTTCTTACGACGTCTGGTTTAATCATAAATGTCCCAAAAACGCAGGAAAAGATTAAGATTAGTAAAACTATGTAGGTTATTTTCGTGAATGTACTTTTGGATATCAAGCGATTCATTTTGCTTTTTATCGATTTCCAATGGAGAATGAAGTGGAAAAGTAAACCCAGAATTAGTACTAAACTGACAATAAAATGAATCGTCCCCCATTGATGTCTATCCATTCCTAAAAAGTATAGGTCATAATCAGCTCCGTATTTTAGATTTCTTTTAAATCCAGGTAAGAGGATATATCTTGCTAGTAAGCCATTGAATATTAGGAAAATAAAACAGAGGCACATGATTCCGTCAATAATGATATTTACCTTAGGTTTTGAAAAGTTCACGTTGTTTCTATTTAATTAGTTTAAACGATACTCGAATTGACCGGAACTTATTGTCTTTGGAATTTTAAGTTCTATTCAATTGTTCTTTTGGAGAGGAGCTAAGAGTTTCAATTAGATTTAAAACAAGATTGTTAAATTCATTTGCGATTAATTGGTTCTTCGATAAGTATATGGATTTCCCATTGTCGCCAAGCTCACAAACATCACTTACCAGAGGAATTTGGCCTAATAATGGCACATTTAATTGGCTTGATAATTTTTCACCTCCTCCTTTACCAAAAAGAAAATATTTTTCATCTGGATGTTTATCAGGAGTGAAATAGGACATGTTTTCAACAACACCCAATATTGGTACCTGAATTTTTGGGGTTTGAAACATATCAGCTGCTTTTAGTGCATCTGCAACTGCAATATCTTGTGGTGTAGTAACAAGGATTGATCCGGTAAGATATAGTTTTTGAGTTATTGTTAACTGAACATCACTAGTTCCAGGAGGAAAGTCAATAATTAAATAATCAATCTCACCCCATTCTGTAGCTGATAATAATTGAGTTAATCCTGCAGATGCTGCCGGGCCTCTCCATATGAGCGATTTTTTGTTAATCATGAAAAAAGCAATGCTCATAATTTTAACTCCATATTTTTCAATTGGAGAAATTCGTTCTTGACCGTTTGGATTACTAACTTTTGGTTTCTCACCCTGAACTCCAAATAATATTGGAATAGATGGGCCAAATAAATCAGCATCAAAAAGTGCTGTTTTATAGCCCTCTCTTGCTAGTGCCATTGCTAGATTTGCAGATACTGTTGATTTTCCAACCCCTCCTTTACCTGATGCTACAACAATGGTGTTTTTAACACCAGGCATGTCAATCTTCTCAAATAGGTTTTTTGTGTTCATTTGTTTTTAACTTATTCCATATTTCAATTATTTCTTTGCTGAATGGGGAATCAGGTAACCATTGAGTTATTGTTTTACAATTAATCATTGCATCAACAACAATAGGGTCAAAAGGTAATTTTCCTGCAACAGGAATGTCTTTCTGCTTGCTCCAATTTTCAATCTCTTCACTTATTTGAATGTTTAGATCGAATTTATTTATTACAACAAAGGCTTTTATTTTGAACTGATTAACTAGTTCAACAATTCTTTTTAAATCATGAAGCCCAGATTGGCTTGGTTCTGTGACTAATAGTACTTTGTCCGTTCCTGTTAGAGACGAAATAACCGGACATCCAATTCCCGGAGGACCATCAATAAGAATGATCTCTGAATCAATATTAAATGCAATTTCTCTTGCTTGATCTCTTACAATATTGACCAACTTGCCTGAATTATCTTCACCAGGAGCAAGGTGGGCATGAACCATTCTTCCATTTTCAATCGTAGCCTCATACCAGCGGCTTTTATCATGATTTTCCATTGTAATTGCATCTGCAGGACAAACTCTTGCACACAGGTGACAGCCATCGCAGGATGTTTCCGAAATCTCTATTTTTTGATTCTTTATTTGGATTGCTCCAAACCGACAATATTCTAGACAAAGTGCACAATTAGTACATTTATTGTAATCAATTATCGCTTTTTGTCCTGAAATGTATACTTCTTCCCGATAATTCTGAGGGTTTAATACTAAATGTAAATTTGCTGCATCTACATCACAATCAGCTACAACAATATTCGATTCAAGTGATGTAAAAGCTGCACTTAGACTTGTTTTTCCAGTACCACCTTTCCCGCTTAATATGGCTATTTCTATCACTTTAGTTAATGTTTTGAATGGTAAAATACAATTGTTCAAATACTTCCTGATATTGAGGGAGTGCTTGGGTAATTAACTTTCCTTCAGAATAGTTCCTCGCTATCTCACGATCAAAAGGAATTTCAGCTAAAAGAGGTATTTGATTTTCTTTTAAGTAGTTAAAAACATCATTATTGCCGATTCCAACGCGATTTATTACTACACCAAAAGATTTTCTTAGTTCTTTGAGAGTATTTACCGAGAGTTTTAAATCATTCAATCCAAATGGAGTAGGTTCTGTAACCAGTACTACATAATCAGCATCCTCCACCGATGCAATAAATGGGCACGAAGTCCCGGGTGGTGCATCAAATAGAGCAATAGTTTCGTTATCTACAGCACTAATAGCCGATTTAATTAATGGTACTGATGAATAAACCCCAATATTCAATCTGCTTTCTAATAGTACGGAATACTTATCCAATTCAAATATACTAATCGTACCTATTGTCTTGTCCTTTTCGGTAATTGCAGAAAATTTGCACGCAAAAGAGCAAGCACCACAATCATGACATAGTTCTTCAATTACCTGAATTCGTTTAATTTCAGGTATAACAATAATTGCATTATAATTGCAGAATTTCTGGCATTTACCACAGAAAGTACAATTCTTCAAATCAATAATTGGAACTTTTTGAATTACGAATTGCTCATCAATCAAGTTTCCTTTTATGAATTGCTGTGCATTTGGTTCTTCTGCATCACAATCTACGAGTGTTACTGGTTCTCCAATGTTTCGTATTGTATTAAAAAGATTTGTGGAAACGAGAGTCTTTCCAGTTCCTCCTTTGCCACTTGCTATTGCTATTTTCATGGGTCGACTTATTCATTTTTACTACAAAATCTCCTTTTTTAACCTTTATACTTTCTGCAATTACATCACATTTTACCATTAACAGGAAAAAGATATTGTGATTAGATTCATTCTGTAATCCTTCCAGATTGCCTTGTCCTTTTGAAATGACTAGGTCTGCTTTATTGAAAATTTCCTTGAATTCATCGGAACATTCACTTAATACTGTGGAGGGTAGGTTCGTACCATTTGAGACAATTGGAACAATTTTTTTCATCCCTACATATTCAGCATCTTTTATTGTAATGTCATTTATCACAGGTTCTCCTCTTACTGCAAAAATTAGGTTTGGATGATTGATCGTTTCGATTAAAAGCTTGTCTAAAACAATTTCACCATTGTTATCTCCGAGATATAAAACTGTATCAGCTTGTTTTAATTCGTTTTGAAGGTCTTCGCTATGATTAATACTGAAATCTGTATTTAATACATGATTTATTGTTTCTTGTAAATTATATTTGTCATTTACTGCAAAATCAATAATATTTCCAGCAATTGCCAGACGAAGAGCCATGTCAAATGGGTTGTTGGCTTTTTCAACTTTTTCTTTTAAGTTATCATACATGCCTAAAACCAAATCGTTGCTTTGCCTTTTAACCTGACTAAAAGGATCATTATTCCCTGTATACCTTTTTAAGTTTGCATAGATTGCTCCAGCAAACTGAGGCGTGAGATAACTATCACCCTTTTCAGAATATAGCTGAATAATTTCCTTCGTAAACAGATTGGCTTGCTCGTTTGAAAGCTTCTCCTTGATAATTAACTTCTCAAAAGCTCTTGATAAGCAGAAAAAACATCTGTAATTCAAAACATAGAAATTTTAATGATCACATGCATTCGCGCCTGTAGATAATGCTCCTTTTAGCCAATCTTCCACCAATTGTTTTGGAGCTTTAATTTCAGCTCCAACATCTACCTGAATATTTTGTTGATTGAAAAGAGCAACAGCTCTTTGTCCAATACTACCTGCAATTACGTTGCTTACATTGCGCTCAGCTAACCATTTTGGTAAAAGTCCGGGTTCATGAGGGGGAGCTGCAATTTTTTCTTCTTTGATTATTTTTTGACCATCAGTTTCAATAATTGAAAATTCTTTACAATGACCGAAATGAGAACAAAGAAGTTCATTTTCTGTAGGAATAGCAATTTTTGTCATACTTATAAGTTCTAAAGTAAACCCCTGACAACTCAAGAAAAATATTTTGTTGTCAGGGAATTCATCTGTTAACAACCGTTTTTTCTTAAACCAAATCCTGCTCCTTTGCCTCTTCTTAATCCTAGGCCTCTACCTGTGGTTGAGTTGGTTTGTTTTTCATCTGTATCTTTAGACATGTTTTGTGTTTTATCTGAAAGTTGATTTTTATTTTCAGAGTTACAACGCCCCATGCCACGACCTGTCATTGAACCTTCACCTTGTGGTCCTTTTCTGTTGAATCCAGGCATAAACACCTCCTTTCTTTATTATTGTTTGAATTTAAGATGACTAAGAATTTCATTTATCGTTTTCTCAGCGTCATTAAAAACGACCATTTGTATTCCCAGATCTTCAAGAATATTTTTGACTTTACCTCCGAAATTTCCAGATATAATCTTTTTTACCCCTTTCGAAGCAATTAATTGTACCGATGCAGGTCCTGCACCTTCGGCTGCCTCTTTGTTTGGATTTAAAGCAAATTCAATATCATTACTTTCTGTATCGTATATGGCAAAATAAGAACAACGTCCAAAGCGGCTGTCAAGTTTTGAGTTAATGTTCTGCTCACTCGCTGTTATTGCAATTTTCATAGTTTTTTAATTATTTGATATTGCAAATATATAGAACATATGTTCCTTATGAAAGTATTTTTGTACTTTTTTTTATAGATTACTAAAAGATGCTCTGAGAGTGTTAATTGATTGATATTATGGACATAGAGATATTGTTATCCATGTAGATAAAAACAAATAACTATAGCCAATGAAAAAAAATAAATTTCAGAGTTTCTTGTTCTTAAAATGTAAAAGTAAATCCTGTTTTAACCTGAGTTGTTTTGAAATGTGAATGAAATGCCGAAAGAGCAGGAAGCTCAGTGCAATGTGAAGGATATAGCCGATCAACTCCAGCATCTTTAAAATACTGGATAGTTTCTTTTGTTTGATTATCATTCTTTTTTAAATGAAACCCACCAATAACTGCCTGAATGGTTTGAATTCCTGTAAGCTTTATGGCATAGTCGCAAATATTACAAATACCAGAATGAGCACAACCAGAAACTATAACCAATTGATTGTTATTGATTATAGCTAGCGCAGTATCGTCTGGAATATAATCTTCAGAACCATTTTTGTCAACAAAAGTTGTTGTTTGCGATTCGAAAATATTGACTCTTGGAATTTCACCAAGAAAAATAATTTGATCAGTAATATAATAGGGCTTTTCAGATGTTATAAGTTGAAATTGTTGTTCAATTTCTTTTTGTGTAAGCTGCAAGCCTGAGAAAGAAGAACTATACTTATTATATCGTTTCATAAATGAAGCCGGGTGAGTGAGAAGGGGTTTGTTTTGAATGTACTGTAAGCCGCCGCCATGATCCCAATGTCCATGACTTAGCACAATTACATCAACCTGATTATTGAGATTTATACCAAACTGAACTGCATTTCTGTAAAAGATATCCGTATGCCCTGTGTCAAATAATATCGTTTTTCCATCATGCTCAATTAAGTAAGAAAGTCCGTGTTCGGCTAGAAAGTGTCCACTTGCATTATTTTCTGTGAGAACTCTTAACTTCATAACGCTGTTTTAGTTGATAATGCGTCCAAAATAATTTTTGGTGCCTTCATTGGTTTTCTTGAATTCGAATCTACAAAAACAATTGTAGAGTTTGCTTTACAGATGATTTCTTCTTTTTCGTTTCTAATTTCGAAATTAAAGAAAAGTCGTGTTTTAGGTAATTCCGCAATTCTGGTATTAATGGTTAGCAGATCATCATATTTTGCTGGTTTAAGGTATTGTAAATTCATTTCAATAACTGGTAGAAGAATGTTATTCTCTTCCAAACATTCATCATGAATATTAAATTGTCTCATTAACTCTGTTCTTCCTATGTGGCAATATTTCACGTAGTTTGCATGATATATGTAACCCATTTGGTCTACCTCATCATATCTTGACTTTATTTGTATATTTCCTGAAATCATTTCGTAAAGATAGAGATCATATGACCAATATGAAAATATTCTAATTGTATTGTTTTCAATTGAACTCAACTTGTTTCAAAAAATGAAAAGCATAACAAGAATAAAAATGTTAAGCATTACATTGATAAATATCAATTCAGAGATAGAATTCTCTATTTTTTTTTACTTTTGAACTTGAATTTTGAATAGATATTTATGTTTTCTTTCGGGATTTTTAGCACACATATTCCATATCTGGTTTTTTTCTTTTTTTATCTGACTTACTTTTTTGTTTCAAATAAGTCAGTTGAAAAGAAAGAACTTCTTGAAGAATTCTTTTTTGGGAAGAAAGAAGTTTTTGTTGATGCTGATGATCAAATTGATGAAAGTTCATATTATTATGGTGAAGATGATCAGAAAACAGATTCTGATATTCATCAAAATTCGACCTTCCATTTTACACAAAATCAAATAATTCTTGGCCCGGGAGACCGGATTAAAATTGCTCATCTTTATGAGCAGAAAGGGCAGGTTGTTAATCGCCCCCCACCTTTTTGCATCTAATATCTGAATGTATTAACCAACCTTTTGTCTATTCCCGAAAATTCAAGCTTACTGATTTTCGGATAAAAAATAATTAGATGTATAATAAAATATTACTGACTGCGTGTATCCTCGTTTTTGCATTAGTCGTTTTTGCAGAAGAAGAGCCAGCCGATACAACGGTTTATAAATCAATAGATATCGGAGAAATAACGATAAGTTCAACCAAATACAATAGCGATGTTTTTCAGTTGCCAGCAGCTGCTTCAAAGTTGCCTGCTTATATTATCGTTGATAATAAGATTGAAAACCTAACCGATTTGTCAGGTTTTGTTCCCAACTTCTTTATGCCAGATTATGGCTCAAAACTAACTTCTCCTGTTTACATACGCGGAGTTGGTACACGTATTAATTCACCTTCGGTAGGACTTTACGTGGACAATATTCCTTATTTTTTGAAGGCGGCATTCAATTTTAATTTTCAGGATATTGAAAGCATTGATGTGCTACGTGGTCCACAGGGGACGCTTTTCGGGAGAAATACTCTGGCAGGTTTAATTAATATTACGACTCAACAACCAAAACCAGATAGGTCAACCAGTGTGCAAGTGAATTATGGGAGCTTTAATCAGCTTGAAACACAGATTTCACATAATCAGCCAATTAATGATAAACTGGGAATGATTGTGAATTTTGGGAAGGTTCATAATGATGGTTATTTTACCAATGAATTTTTAGGCGAGTCAGCAGATAAACTTGATAGCTATTCTGGACGATTGAAGTTGAACTATGATGTTTGCTCTTCATTTAATACGCGTCTTACACTTCAATATGAAAACAGTGATCAGGCAGGTTATCCTTACGCTTTGTATGATATTGACACACAAAGTGCAGGTGATGTAAGTTATGATTTTGCAAGTGGATACGAACGTGAGCTATTTTCAGCAGGGCTATCTATGAATGCCGATTTCGGATCTGTTTATTTGAGTTCAGCAACCAGTTTTCAGTTGTTAGATGATTTTCAAAAAATTGATCAGGATTTTACACCAGCAAGCTTATTTATGGTGAACCAGAATCAAAAGCAAAACATGTTTGCTCAGGAACTAACAGTGAGTTCTGAAAAAGGGAAAATATATGAATGGCTCTTTGGAGGATTTGTTTTCAGACAGTCTTTAGATAAAGAAGTATTTGTGGAGTACGGCGAAGATGGAATTAGTAAATATCGCTTGCCAGGTTCTTATAACTATACCAAAGGCTATGACAATACGACTTCTGGAGTTGCATTTTATCATCAATCGGTATTGAATATTGGAAAAGTGAATATTATTGCTGGCTTGAGGGGGGATTATGAAAAAGCAACATTGGACTATCAGCATGATAAGGAGGTTGTAGGAAATACTAGTCATGTAGGTGATGCCGAACTTGAACTGGATAATGTGGTATTTCTTCCAAAAATATCTGTGAAGTACAATATTAATGAGAATATTAGCCACTATGCAACTTTCTCAAAAGGTTACAATGCTGGTGGGTTTAACTCAACTTTTGAACGGGATGAAGATCGTTCTTATGAACCGGAAGAAAGTTATAATTATGAATTTGGTTGGAAATTTCGTTGCCCAAAAAATAATATAAAAGCAGGAATTGGAGCTTATTATATGGATTGGCGTAAGCAGCAAGTTTATCAACCAGCACCAAGTGGCCGAGGATCTATGCTGAAAAATGCAGGTAAATCTGAAAGTATGGGTTTTGAGTTGGAAATGCGCTACAGCCCGGATAATAAATTTGAAGCATGGGGAATGTTTGGTTTTAACAAAGCAAAATTTGTTGAATACATGAGAAACGATTCTACTGATTATGCTGGTAATTATTTGCCATATGCACCTCGCTTTACATTGAATTTGGGTGTAAAACAGGCTTTTGAATTTAATAGTGAACTTGTTGATAGAATGACTATTCTGCTTCAGTATCAGGGGTTTGGTAAAACATACTGGCACGAATCAAATAATGCCTGGCAAGATTTCTATGGTTTAGTAAGCGGAAGGGTCTCATTCCAGAAAAATGATATTTCTTTAAGCATTTGGTGTAAAAACTTATTTGATGCTGATTATAATTCTTTTTACTTTACTGCGCTTGGAAATTCGTATGCTCAGATTGGAAAACCTTCGAGGGTAGGAGTTACTGCAAAAGTTAGATTTTAGAATTCGTAGATGTTTAAGAAGGAATTTGATAAGTACTTTACGCTGCTAACCTTGTATTTGGCGCAGTCTATTCCCATGAGTTTTTTCTCTACGGTGGTACCTGTTATCATGCGCATGGAGAGTTACTCGTTAGAGTCGATTGGTTATTTACAGTTGATTAAATTACCATGGATTGCCAAGTTTCTATGGGCACCAATTGTTGACCGAAACTGCAAAACTCCAAAGCAATATCGCAAGTGGATACTGCTGTCTGAATTGCTGTACGCGATGATCATCGTCAGTATTGGTTTCTTTAATTTAAAAACTGATTTTTCGACCATTATCGCATTAATGGTGATTGCTTTTACCGCCTCAGCAACTCAGGATATTGCAACAGATGCGTTTGCCATTCTATCGCTTCGGAAGAAGGAAAGAAGCCTGGGGAATAGCATGCAGTCAGCTGGTAGTTTTTTGGGTACATTGTTCGGTAGCGGTGTCTTACTAATAATATATGGCACTTTTGGCTGGACTTATTTATTGTTTGGCTTAGCCGGTTTCGTTTTATTAGCCTTAATTCCTGTTACGTTTTATAAGATAAAACCAATTGAAGAAGTTAAACCGACTAGCAAAAAGGTTACTTTTTATGAGTTTGTTCTATTCTTTCGTGAAGCATCCACCATCAAACATATATTGATTCTACTAGTGTTTTATTCAGGCATCATTGGTGTTTTAACAATGGTAAAACCTTATTTGGTTGATTTGGGTTATAGTATCAGGGAAATTGGTTTCATATCTGGCATTTGGGGCACGGCCTGTGGTGCATTAATTGCCATTCCAGCTGGTTTTATTATTCGAAAAATTGGTTTTGGTAAATCAGTGTATTTATTTGCTACGGTAAACTTATTTGCTGCTTCATTCTTTTTTATGCTGACCTATACAAATCATCCGCTGTACCTAATTTATATGGCGGTTTGTTTATTGTGGTCGGCTTATGCTATGTCATCGGTGTTTATTTTTACCTTGTGCATGGCAGTTGTTCGAAAAGGACGTGAAGGAACAGATTTTACGATTCAGATTGTACTTACTCATTTAAGCAGCTTATTTATAGCTGTTTTTAGTGGAAAACTAGCTGATCAAATTGCGTATCGTGGTTTGTTCAGAATTGAAATGGTGCTTTGTGTATTGGTTTTATTGCTACTTCCTTTTATTTTCAAAAAGGAAAAATATATGGAGGGTGACCCTAGTACCGAATTAAATAATTCATAATTTGAAAACATGAAAATTCCACATTCATTAATAGATAAATATAACATTCCGGTTCCGAGGTATACCAGTTATCCTCCTGCTAATTTCTTTGATAATAATTTTGGAACTGATGACTATTTAAAAGCAGTTGTTGATTCGAATTCAAAGCAACCGGAAAATATATCAATTTACATTCATATTCCTTTCTGTCCGCAGCTATGCCTGTATTGTGGGTGCAATACGCACATTACGAAAGATCAGGATATTATGCGTCAATATGTTGATGCGCTGAAAAAGGAGATTCTGATGATCAGGCCAAGCTTGGATGAAAATCGAAAAGTTTCACAAGTTCATTGGGGAGGTGGAACACCAAATGCCATGCCTTCAGCTTATGTTGGTGAAATCATGGAAGTGATTCACGCCAAATTTACCTTTATTGAAAAGCCCGAAATAGCCATTGAGTGCAATCCTGCTCATTTAGATGAAAAGTATATTGCTGATCTAGTTTCGTTTGGTTTTAACCGGATTAGTATGGGGGTTCAGGATTTTCAGGAGAAGGTTTTAAATGCAGTCCATCGACAAATACCAGCCATTTCGATTGAGGAGCTTTCTTCGATGATTAAATCTTATCCAGGTGTGTCGGTTAATCTTGACTTTATTTATGGGTTGCCATACCAGACTCCTGCATCATTTGCTGAAACAATGGATCGGGCAATCAAAATTGATGCCGATCGGTTGGTAACCTTTTCTTATGCGCATGTTCCTTGGGTGAAAAAAGCACAACAACAACTTGAAAAGTACGGTTTGCCTGAACCTGAAGCGAAAGTGGAAATGTTTGAGCATGCTTGGGCAAAGATGACTTCTTCAGGGTATATACCCATTGGCTTAGATCATTATGCCAAACCTAATGATGATATGGCAGTGGCTCTGCAAAACAAAAGTCTTCATCGAAATTTTCAAGGATATTGTACGAGAGAAACGACAGGGCAGGTTTATGCTTTTGGTGTGACGGGAATTAGCCAGTTGGAAAACGTTTATGCACAAAATGCAAGAACGGTAAAAGATTATTTGGCGAGCATTGAGCAGGGGCAGATTCAGATTGTAAAAGGGTATGAGATGACTGAAACGGATAAGATTACACGTCATATCATCAATGAAATCATGTGTAACCAATATTTGAATTGGAAACAGCTCGAAGCACATTTTGGCATTACTTCTTCCGAAATAAAGAAAAAACTGGATTTTTCAGAATCTAAGCTGGATGGATTTGTTACAAATGATTTATTGAGCTATTCTGATGAAGAGATTATTATTACAGAAACAGGTCGTTTTTTCCTTCGAAACATGGCTTCTGTATTCGATGTTCGAGTGAATGAAGGAGGGCGTAAATTTTCTAAGTCAGTCTAATATGAAACCAAAAATTGCCATCATAGGAGCCGGATTAACTGGACTAACGACTGCTTTTTATTTGAAAAAGAAAGGACTGGAGGTGCAGCTTTTTGAAAAGTCTGACCGGGCAGGAGGAGTTATTGAATCGGTACAGAAAGATGGATTCTTGTACGAAAGAGGACCAAACTCAGGTGTACTTGGGCAGCCGGAAGTAAAAGAATTAATTGAAGATTTAGGTAATTCGTTGAATTTAGAAGTTGCTGATCCAAATGCAAAATACCGCTGGATTTGGAAAGCCGGAAAATGGGAAGCAATTCCTTCCGGATTATGGAGAGGAGTCACTACACCTTTGTTCTCATTTGTAGATAAATTACGTTTGTTGGGAGAGCCTTTTCGGAAAAAGGGAACTAATCCCAATGAAACGCTTACTGAGTTGGTTAATCGCCGAATGGGCAAAAGCTTCCTCAATTATGCTGTCGATCCGTTTGTTCTGGGAATCTACGCTGGTGATCCTTCAAAACTGATTCCGCGCTTTGCTTTACCAAAGTTGTATAATCTGGAACAAAACTACGGCAGCTTTATTGGTGGAGCAATTAAGAAAGGAAAAGAACCTAAAAGTGAACGAGACAAAAAGGCAACGAGAGAGATTTTCTCTTTTGATGGAGGACTTGGAAGTTTAATCAAAGCCTTGGTGGATGCAATAGGAGCAGAGAATATTCATTTAAATACCAAAGATATTCGCGTTGAGCAAAATGATTCAGCTTATAAAATAATTCATGCAGATGGTGAAACACAGTTGTTTGATCGAGTGATCTCAACGATTGGAGGACACCAGTTAGCTACAAGCTTTCCTTTTATTGAATCTGATGTATTGCAGAAAATACAAGCGATGAACTATGCCCGTGTTGCACAAGTTGCCATTGGTTTTAAAAAGTGGGAGGGTGTAAACCTGAAAGCTTTTGGAGGCTTGGTTCCTTTTATTGAAAATAGAGATGTACTAGGCGTATTATTTATGTCATCTTGTTTTAAGAATCGTGCACCTGAAGGAGGAGCATTATTGTCAACCTTTGTTGGTGGAGTGCGAAAGTCTGAATTGGCTGATTTGCCAGATGATAAGATTAAGGCTGTTGTTGAGAAGGAAATAAAATCGATGATGGGCTTAACAAAGTGGACTCCTGATTTGTTTGAAATCAATCGGTATCAGCACGCCATTCCGCAGTATGGCTTCGAGTCAGAAGAGAAGCTGGCTGCCATTAGCAAAATTGAAACTGATTTTCCAGGTTTGATAATTGCAGGAAATGTAAGGGATGGAATTGGAATGGCTGACCGGATTAAACAAGGCAAACAGCTGGCAGACAGCATTAATTGATATTTATGCGAAACAATCATGTAGCGGACACTTATCGGACACTTCAACAAAAAATGTGCTCCACTTTGGAAGAAGCAGATGGTGGTGCCCGATTTATTACAGATTCCTGGAAAAAAGAATTGGGTGAAGGCGCAACCATGGTTCTAACTGATGGTGATGCATTGGAGAAAGCGGCAATCAATTTTTCAAAAGTAAGTGGTCCGGTTAGTGACAGTATGAGAAAGTCTCTAAAAATTGAAGCTGGGGATAATTATTTTGCCACAGGAATCTCATCAATCATTCATCCCAAAAATCCACATGTTCCCATTACCCATATGAATGTTCGTTATTTTCAATTGGATTCAGGAATGGCTTGGTTTGGAGGGGGAATTGACTTGACTCCGCACTATGTCAATGTTGACGAGGCATCCTGGTTTCATCAGCAATTGGAAGAACTTTGTACAGAATACGAATCCGATTCATATCAGGGCTTTAAAAAATGGGCTGATGATTATTTCTATATCCCTCATCGACAGGAAACCAGAGGTATTGGAGGTGTCTTTTTTGATCATCAATTGGCACAGAACAAACTAGATTTTAAAAAGCTTTTTAATTTCACACAAGCCTTAGCAGATGCTTATCCCAGAATATATATTGAATTGATGAATCAAAATCGTAATAAGTCATTTTCAAAAGAAGAATTGGACTGGCAACGATTAAGAAGAGGACGATATGTCGAGTTTAATTTGCTGTACGACCGTGGTACCAAATTTGGTCTTGATTCTGGAGGAAGAACGGAGTCCATCTTTTTAAGTATGCCACCTCTTGTTTCATGGGAATATCAATACAAAGCTGAAGAAGGATCAAGGGAACACGAAACATTGAAGCTACTCAAAAAAGATATTGATTGGGTAAACATGGGAAAGCGGGCAACTTAGGGGAGTAGAAAGAATTAATTTCATAAATTTATATTTGGTATCCAGAAACCAGTATTCTATGATCGACTCAAAAAAAACGGCAGTAATCCTGGCAAACATTGGCACCCCTGATGAACCCAAAGTCGGGGCTGTTCGGAGGTATCTTTTTCAGTTTCTGAATGATCGTCGTGTGATTGATCTTCCTTGGTTGTTGCAAAAGATTTTGGTTAATCTGATTATCGTCCCTTTTCGTGCCCCTAAATCGACTAAACTATATCAGCAACTATGGACAGAAAATGGTTCTCCATTGATAGTAAATGCCGAGAAAAATAAAATTGGACTACAAAATGCATTGGGCGATGATTTTGAGGTTTTCACTGCCATGCGCTATGGGAATCCTTCAATTAAAACAGTGCTCAATGAAATCAAAGAAAAACGATTTGGTAAACTGATTTTGATTCCAGTTTTTCCTCAATATGCGTCTTCAACCACGGGGAGTATTGCCGAATATGTATCAAAGGAAATTGCCAATTGGTATGTTGTTCCTGAGTTTCGATTAGTCAGCCAATTTTATGACCATCCAAAATTTATAGCGGCTTTTGCTGAACGTATTCAGTCTTATAATCCAAAATCTTACGATCATATTATTTTCTCTTATCACGGATTACCCAATCGCCAAATTGATAAAACACATCCTGAAATAGATTCAACCCAGTGTGCATGCGAAGAGTCTATGCCTTCTCATGGACAGTATTGTTATAAGGCTACTTGTTATGCTACAACTCGTCTATTGGCAGAAGCAGTTGGCTTGGAGAAAAATGAATATTCTGTAGCTTTTCAATCGCGCCTGACTAAAAACTGGATGAATCCTTTTGCTGATGAAATGCTTGTTCAGAAGGCCAAGTCAGGAGTGAAGAGGCTGTTGCTTGTTGCTCCTTCATTTGTTGCTGATTGTCTTGAAACAACCGTTGAGATTGGCTTGGAATATAAAGAGCTATTTAAGGAAAATGGAGGTGAAAAACTACAGTTGGTGGAAAGCCTAAATGACCATCCTCTTTGGATTGAAGCGTTAAAAGAATTGGTTACTGAATAATTCGTTATTTGTTCAATTGATCAATCTTTTTTACAAGACGATTAGCTTCCTCTATCTGTTCATATTTTCCTAAATCCATCCAAATTGAATCATCATCAATAAATGCATGAATTCGTTGACTTTTAGCTAATCTTAGGTAGAGATCAATAATCGAGAATTTTCCAGTCTCCTCAATTAATTCAAATATTTTTGGGCTGACCATATGAATGCCGCTAAATGCGTACTTGGCAGCCTTTTCAAAATGATCAACTTTACTAATTTTCTTTTGTCCAGTCTTCTCATTCATCCAGCCACAAAGCTCTTTTTCATCATTAATCAAAAGGTATCTGAAAGTATTCCTTTTTCGAACAACAAGTGTTGCAAGCGAATCATTCTTTAAATGATAATTCTCTAACTGTTGAAAATCAAGGTTTGTTAATACATCAACATTAATCAACAATACGGGCTCATCTTTTCCAAGTAGATCTTTTGCTTTTATTAGTCCACCTCCAGTTTCGAGTAACTCATTACGCTCGTCTGATATATAAACATCTACACCTTCAAAGTTGTGCTTTGCAAAGAAATCAAGCATCTCGTCTGCGAAGTGATGGATATTGACGATGATTTCACGAACTCCACTTTTTTTAAGATTTAATATGCACCTTTCTAAAAGAGTTTTTCCGTTTATTTCTACGAGCGCTTTAGGCTTATTCTTTGTTAAAGGTTTAAGCCGTGTTCCTAATCCGGCCGCAAAGATCATTGCTTTCATTCAATACTGTTTTTTGTAAAAGTAGCAAAAGGTTGAATACAATAGAACTTATAATTGGAGGGAAAATTTTGGAATATTTTAAGGGATGTGAATAATTGCTAATTACTATCGATAAATTTTCTGATTACGAGTTATCTATATCATTCTATAAGTTTATATTTGCACCCTTAAATCAACAAACGAGTCAACATGAATTCAGGAATCAAACGATTATTCAGTGTTATATTTTTAGTAGTTGTCGTTTTTAATCTTCAGGCACAACAAAGCTTGTCTGGGATTGAAAAGGGATTGCATAGCATTACCGAGAAGAGCTTAAAAGCGCAGTTAACGTTTCTATCGTCTGATTGGTTTGAAGGCCGAGAAACAGCTACAAATGGAGCTCATAAAGCAGCAGATTACATTGCTTCACAGTTCGGGGCTTTCGAACTTGAACCCTATTTTGAAAACAGTTATTTCCAGAATATTGATTTCATTGTTTCTGAAAATGGAAAAGCTCATATATCTCTTACCAAAAAAGAAGATGGCGCATCATCTGTCATTAACTTTAATGATGGAATTGATTACAGCCTATCTCGATTTTTTTCAAATAAAAAGATAAGCGGGAATTTGGTATTTGGATACTATGGCTTGAGTCTTGATAAATGGAAAGATGCTGGAAATATTTTGTTGCGTGTAAAAGGTTTCTCTCCTGAAGATTCAATAATTTATAGCAATATGAATGAACGAAAACTTTTAGGAATGAAGAATGAGGCTGCTGTAGTGGCAGGATTCTCAGCCATTCTTGAGATTGATCAGGATTTCGTTTTTTCAAAAAATCAGGATGATCTTGTTGCTCCTGCAGAAAAGGAATTAAATAAATACTCTTCAGGAATTTACAAAAAAGGATTTGATTTAGTCGAATTTCCTAGACCAGCTGGAATTCCTGTTATTCGTATTTCGAGCCGAATGGCTGATCAGCTTTTGCCAGCATGGCGCAAATTATTAAATACACCTACTGACAAAAAGAAGAGCTTTCCTGTTGCTGATGGGACAATAATTATCAATTTTTCTGCTGATCAGGAAATAAAGAATTGTAGAAATGTTTTGGCTGTAATTGAAGGTGAACTTACTGATGAAGTGCTTGTGGTTGGTGCACATTACGATCATTTGGGGAAATATGATGGCTACATTTGGAATGGTGCCGATGATAATGGTACTGGTGCTATTGGTGTAGTAGCAATTGCCAGAGCTTTTAAAGAAACAGGCATAAAGCCAAAACGAACAGTTGTTTTTGCGACATGGACTGGTGAAGAACGCGGTTTGTTCGGTTCAAGCTATTTTGTAAAAAGCCATCAAAACCCCAATCAAATAAAGTGTTACCACAATTATGATATGATTGGTAGGGAAGGAGATCTGGAAAATCGTGACATGAAGGTGTCGTGCATGTATTCTGCTGTTTGGCCAAAGGCTGAAGAAGTTGTAAAAGCAGCAAATGAAGTGCATGAGCTTGGCTTAGATATTCGTTATGCAGCAATGAAAAACCCCGCAGCCGGAAGTGATAATGCTTCGTTTGCAAGAATTGATATTCCTATGATGTGGTTTCATACAGGTGGGCATCCAGATTATCATGGGCCTTTTGACCATGCGGATAAAATCAATTACAAAAAGATGTCTGCAGTTGTTAAAACCAGTTTTATTGCCATGTGGAATCTGGCAAATGAATAGTATTTAAATCCGACATATTTTTATTCATTGCTAGCAGTGCTTACATTCCTATGTTGGAACGCTACAATCAAATTAAACCGAACTCGGTTTTGTTTCCTATGACTTAGCGAACCGCCGAATATGTGCCCGATTGAATTCGAAGGGACAGGCATACTCTTTGACAAGTTTTGGTTTGATCGTTGGCTCTTGGGGCTCATAAACGAATTATGCCTCCTCTTGCAATTTAAAATAACTCAACATGACTCTAATTTTGCCTAAATCAATGTTTGGCGTAAAAAACTTCTGGTATGGTTTTAATGCCGTCATATATCCTAATTCTTTAATCGCTTTGTTCATGCAATCCAAGGCTTCATCGCTTACTAATTCCCGAATGTTAAGCTTATAGCCATTGCTTATTAAATGTGCAAGATGAGAATAAACAGTTATGTCATGTATCCCTCTTATTAAAGCTATTTCAGAAATGGTTTTACCTGAGGTGTACAAAGCCATCGTTTCTTTATAGGTATCACCTTTTGTTTTGCCATTCGTAAATTTTTTAATAGCCTCGGTAAATATACCTGCATATAATTTTGCTTTGTGTTCGCCTACACCTGTTACAGTAAGGAATTCGTCATAAGAGACTGGGAGTATCTCGCACATTTCCAATAACGAAGCATCTCTAAAAATAACAAAAGCTGGTTTTTTTATCTTATCCGCTATTTCTTTTCGCAAGTATCTTAAATGATCAAAAAGAGATTCATCTACTTTAACCTTAGGCTTTATGCTTTTAGGCTTTTCCTTCAGTTTTTCCTGTCTCTCTTTAATGGTTTCCGATGAAACTAAACGCACCGGCCGATTCTTAAACAGTACTTCCTGGCTCAATACATTCAACTTTAAATTGTAATGTTCTTTGTAATCAATTTCAAGGTAGCCTTGTTGTATTAACTGCTGAACAAACATTTGCCAACTGAAAAGGGTAATTTGTTTGCCAGCACCAAAAGTTTTTATTGCATCAAGCTTGCGCTCTAATACGTTTGCCGAATGCGTACCTTTTAAAACATCTATTAAAGTGCTAACGCCTATTGTTTCGTTGGTTCTGTATACAGCCGATAAGGCCATCTGTGCTTCTTTAGTTCCATCGAAATACTTAGGTGGGTTGGCACACACATCGCAATTTTTACAATCGTGTTCAGGTAATTCGCTAAAATAGCTTAATAATATTTTTCTCCTGCAAATCTGGGCTTCAGCATATTCTTGCATTCGATTTAATTTCGCCTTCTGAATTTTAGCATAGCCCTGATCTTTAACATCATTAATAAACCCCAGGTGTGTTTGCACATCGCGGTAGCTATAAAAAAGAATGGCTTCAGCAGCTTGCCCATCTCTTCCGGCACGTCCAATTTCCTGATAATAGCTTTCCAGATTACCGGGCATGTTATGATGAATAACAAATCGTACATTCGATTTATCGATACCCATTCCAAAAGCCAGTGTGGCACAAACAATTTTTAAATTGCCCTGAATAAATTCGTCTTGGGTCTGGCTGCGAACATCACTGCTCATTCCGGCATGATAGGCTTTAGCCGAGAAACCTAATGATTGAATTTGCTGAGCCAATTTTTCGGTTCCGGCCCTACTACTGCAATATATAATGCCGCATTTATTCTGGTATTTACGGATTATCTTTTCAATTTGCTGCCATTTTTTTTGTCCGGGAAGAACGGACAGAGAAATGTTAGGCCTGTCAAATGAGGAAATGAAATATTTAGCCTCGTTTAAATTCAATAAAAGGCTTATGTCACCCCGAACTGCTCTGTCGGCTGTGGCGGTTAATGCGACTACCGGAACAGACTGAAAAACCTGCTTTAATATCGATAATTTCTTGTATTCGGGTCTGAAGTGGTGTCCCCAGCTGCTAACACAATGCGCTTCGTCAATGGCAAATAGCCCTACATTGAGTTGGCCAATATATTCCAAAAAATCTCGTGAGAAAAGGCGTTCAGGAGAAACATATAATAACTTAATACTTCCCTTCTGCAATTCGTCCCGAACCAGATTCTCTTCATGGGCAAGCATGGAAGAATTCAGATAAGCAGCCTTAATTCCATTTGATTGTAAAGCCTGAACCTGATCTTTCATTAATGCGATTAATGGAGATATTACCACTGTAAGTCCTTCTCGCATAAGAGCGGGTAACTGGTAGCACATAGATTTACCCCCACCAGTAGGCATTAATACCACTGCATCCTTACCATCAATAACGTGCTGTATTATTTCTTTTTGTTGTGGTCTGAAGGTGCTGTATCCAAAATGCTTTTGAAGCAGTTTTTCGGGGCTATGGTTTTCTGATATTTGCTTATTCACTAAATATTTGCTCTTTTAAACTTATGTCGCAAAGTTACTAAGGCTTTCACTAGGGTGCAACAAGAACTAGATTGAATTATGAGTTAAGCGTTTTTTTTAGAACGCGACACAAACTCAATGAACTGGATAGCCTGTCCCGTATTTTAATCGGGAAACCGCCGTATATGCTCCTGAACAAGAAATGACTGGTGGCTATTTTGAACGAAAGGAAGGAGCGTAGCTTGCGTACATTATTGCGAAAGCAATACCGGTGGGAGAGGCGCATCGTGAGCTTTATGGCTCACGACCGTCTACTCGACTATGTGCTGGTTATTTATCTTTTTTGAAAATCATGATTATTTAATTGATTGATAATTTCAAAGGGTCATGTTGAAATTAATCTTCAATGATTTTATCCATCAACTTTATACAAGCTTTTTGAGCCTTAATGATGTCTTTATATATATTTATATCTTGTTCTGATTTATCCGAAGTATTAAAGGCATTTACCGCTTTAATGAAATACTTCTTGGCATCTAGGTTTCGTCTAAGCATGGTACTTACATCAGCAATAGTCCAAAAATCAATATAATCAGGATTTTCTTTTTGCTCTATCAGCTCAATAATTTTCAATAAACTCTCTTCAGCTTTAAGCCTATGTTTTTCAGCAAAATTTAAAGGTAAATGATAATCTGTAAAAAGCAAAAGATGGGTGGTAGCCTTACTTTTAAGGTATATTGTGTTATCTGGGTCAAAAGCTAATGCCTCATTAAAGTTTTTTAAAGCTTCTTGCTCTTTTCCTTTTGTATGGTGTACCGCCACTCCCTTGTAATAATATCCACCTGCAATTTTAGGATCCAATTTAATCGAAACATCAGCGTACTTAGACAACTCATCAAAATTCTTAGTTCTAACCAAGCACTGACAAGCCAAAAGAGTGAGCTCTAAGTTTTCAGAATCATTTTTTAATTCAATAATAATCTTATTTAATGTCGGCTTCACTTTACCTGAATAATACAAAGCTCTAAGTATTTCATAAGCTTCTCCTGTCATCATTTCCTTCTTTTCTTTACTCATCTATTCCTTAATTATATTTTAATATAATACCATGCCCTTGGTATTGTTCATCTACGAAGAGGGCAAAGTTACAAATCAAAAGACTCATTATTGCTTTTTGAGTATTCTATTTGTCCATTTAAGATGAAAACTTAACTCATTAAACTAACTAAAAGTGATAGAACTAAACTACTAAAATGTTACTATTTTGGGAGCAATTTTAAATCAATAAAGAGCTGAAATTAGGAAAAGGAAGATCCAGAGAAAACAACGATTTATCGTGACTCGTTTTTGGCAAAATATAAAAAACTTAAACAGCTTCTTAATGATCTTCCGAGCCAGCTAATCAATTGAATCGACCTTGTAATTTCCCCATCCGTTTCGAGAATTAGTAAATTTACTTGCATATAATGCTGAGCTAAACGCAGTTCCTGTTTGAGAATGAAGAAATCGAATAAGGCTTTCATGTGCTGCGTATTCACCCTTAACGTAGTGCATGAAATGAAAGCAAATGGTTTATACCATTCAGCTGATTCGTTTCGGAGTTGGGACCTACAATTACGGTTGAAAGCTTGAAGCAACGTGGTTATGTTTCTTTATTGGAACTCTACAATCAAATTAAACCAAGTAAGGTTTTGTTTCCTATGACTTAGCAAACCGCCGTATATGCTCCTGAGCGAGAAATGTCCAGTGGCCATTTTGAACGAAAGGAAGGAGCGAAGCTCGCGTATGTTATTGCGAGAGCAATACCGGTGTGAGAGCCTCATCCTATCAGCGTTTGCTGGTGGGACGGGCTACTCGATTATGCCCTGTTGCTTACTTCTGCATTCATATCATATAATTACTTGACTTGTAATATTGGCTACTTTTGAGTAGGTAAACATATAGAGATTATGAAAAAGAAGTTATTAATTGGATTAGGATTAGTAGTGATACTCTTGATGGCCTTTCCAATTGGTATGATCTTCGCATTGGCATTTTGGATATATTTGGGAGTGATGTATAGGAAAAGGAAGCGTGTTTTCCACGAAGAAATTGAACCAGGATTAGCTAAAAAGCAATTGAAAAGATTGAAAATATTAATTATAGCAGCCGGAATATCGTTCACTATTGCCATTGTAGGTATAATTATGCACAATGTGCAATCAGGCCTGTCAGAAACTGAAGAATCTCTCTATTTCTTCATTGGAATAGTCGCTTTGTACTTATTTATTTTGGCATCTGGAGGTGGTCTGGTTATATTTATCGAAGGAAGGCGAAAACCAATATAGTGCAAGTTCAGAGGTACATAGAATATGATTATTTAACTCAGAACATGAAATTCCCGAATTTTCTATTGTTGTTTCTTATTATGTAATTGGGCATAACGGTTTGGCTTTGTGGAGTGCGGGTTTCCAAAGCACTTCTCTTTCAAACTGTACGGAGCCAATTCGTTTATTTATTATTTCAAATTTTCCGTCAATCGTCAAAGATGAGTTGGTGGTGTTGCAACAAAGTGCAACGGTTACAACGAGGTTATATCACTTTATTGGAACTCTACAATCAAATAAAACTGAACACGGTTTTGTTTCCTATGACTTAGCAGCCTGTCCCGTATTTTAATCGGGAACCCGCCGTATATGCTCCTGAGCGAGAAATGTCCGATGGCCATTTTGAACGAAAGGAAGGAGCGAAGCTCGCGTATATTATTGCGAGAGCAATACCGGTGGGAGAGCCTCATCCTATCAGCGTCTACTGGTGGGACGGGCTACTCGACTGGCGTTTCGTGTTATTATTTTGTGCGATATTAATATCCGCATTATTTCCTGAAGTTTATCCAGTTCGCTATGTAATCTGTAACACCTGGAACCATTTCCCCCTTCTCAATATAGCCTGCAGCTGAATACCCATGATCGGCCTCTGGGATAATTCGAATCGTAATGTCTTCAAAAGCAACTTCAGAAATTGCTTTTCCTACTTTCGCCATATTAGCCTTCACTGTGACATGATTATCTTTCTCCCCAAACAAAATAAGAATAGGACATGTGACTTTTTTAAGACCTTCGGAAGGATCGTAAGCCGTAAAGGATTTCTGATGTGGAGATGTATAGTATTCCAATGCACCTTCAAAAGATTTATTAATGAATTCTGTTGTATCCTTAAATTCTTTTAAGTTTTCAGCCATAATCTCCGGGGGTAAATTCATGATTTGGTATTGGATCAGATCGCTTAAAATTTCCTTCATGGTTTCTATTCCTTCACCACCATTTGAATAAGATATTTCTGCCAGTGCAAATTTTTCTCCGTTAGCAATTACTTCTTCGTCAGTCATCGTATCATTGGTTCTCCATCTTTTTAAGGTGCGGGCCTGCTCCATTTTTATTTCACCACCATTTTGATAAGAACCCGATAAGGTTACGATAAAATCAATATCTGAGTGGTTTGAGGCTGCCATAATTGACAGAATTCCTCCCAAACTATGACCCAAAAATCCAACTTTGCCAACGTCCTGCCTGGATTTTAAGGTTATAAATGCTTGATATATATCTTCCGCAAGCTCCTCAAAACTTGTTGTCATTTCTGGTGTTCCTGTTGACTTGCCATATCCTCTGTCATCATATCTGTAAACTGCGATACCTTTCTGATTAAGATTTTCAGTAATAATTTTTGCGATCTTATACTTTCCCCCCATAAATGACCAATCCCTATCCTGCATTCCCATTCCGCTTACCAGGATGACTAATGGGAAGGGACCTTCTCCTTCTGGTTTTGAAAAAGTTCCTGAATATGTTACTTCATCCCTAGTGAAGCTAATAGAGTCTTCAATAATATCAGTTGAGATTTCTTGTGCATTAACTAGTGAAATCAAGCAGACACTAAACAAAAGTAATGATGCGATTTTCTTCATTTTTGTATTTTTAGATAAATAATTCAATAATAGTTGCAATCTGTTGCATGAACGCCAACGGTCTTGCTAAGTTTCGTGGGCGATTTCAAAGAATCATCCTTTCAAATCGCTAAAGAAGCAAGCCGATTTAATTAACTTATTTATGTCTTGAGCAAACCAATTGAATTGGCTTGCTGGTGTTTATTAATTGCGTTAAACTTTCAAACTACTCATCACCGCCCATGACAATTTAGCTTTTGTGTGTGCCCAGCATGAGCATCACTCAGTGCACTACCCGGGAAACTGTATAAAAATATTTAAAATACAACTTTTTGGGAAATTAAACATAAGTGTTCATTGAATTAATTCAAGAGGGTGTAAGTCTCCCGATTCTCGGGACAGGCTCTTATGCGCAGTCCGGCAGCTGTCGGAGAAGGACTGAACGTCAGATTTGCCTGTAATTCGATAAGGAATCTCTGGGCTTGACCCAGTCTAGCCTTATTTTAAACAAGGGCAGAAGGTATTATTGGTATAAAGAGCGATAGTGCTATCTGACGAACCGCCGTATATGAGAATCGTACGTACGGTGATGGGAGAGGTGCAATGGCACTCAGTTGGCTGTCATCCACCTACTCGATTAGCGAAAGTTATTGTCAGCTTTTTTATTTATTTATTAAAAATTAAACGATGATATACTTTAGTTGCATTTTCGTAGTAAATTTTATACAAAGATTCTTCAGGTAAATCAATTCCTTTAAAAATACCGCTTACCTCTGTTGATATACAATCAGTGTTCGTAGCCAAAAATTTCCAATCATTGATCAGGGAAGATGTTAATTTTTTATGATTATTATAGGCATCAGTACCATACATTATTCTGTCGGAATATTTGATAAAAAAATCACGAATATCATCATATCTATTCTTTGACTGTATCTGTAAATGTCCTAAACGTGATGATAAATCAACTTTAAAGTTAGGATATTTTTCAAAACGTATAGCTAACTCTTCATAGCTCCATTCTAAACTTCCTAAATGAGCTCCTACAAATATTAATCTTGGATACTTTGCTAAAACATTGTCTCTGGCTTGTATTTGTAAATTGTACTCAGGTATTTCTGGATGTAAATATGCATGGAATTGAGGATTCTGGTTATAATACAACCTGTTTCTGTCTGATGTCATTTCTTCTAAAGGTAACCAGCAGTTTCTAGGTTCTCCCAAATGAGTTAGTAAAGGAATTTTATTTTTAATTAAAAAATTAAAAAGGGGATCAAAAAATGAATCATCAATCATTAAATACCTATTATTTAATGGTTCTGTAATTTCCATTCCAATATTTTTCCAAATTTTAACTCCAACAGCTCCTTTTTCTATAGATTTATTAATTTGGTTAAAAATTTTATCATACCATCCATCTTTTTCCCATTCATCCATTTCAAAACTTGCTATATAACCAAAATGTTTTTTGTGCTTCTCAATATACTTTAGAGCTATGGTTTCTTGTACTTCCATTGATGGAAATACGTTAGCATTTGTATTAATATTCAGTAATTTTACATTATATTCTGTTGCAATTTTTGCATAAATCGGATTGTAACTGGTTGAATGGAAATGTGAATCAATTTTTGGAAAGCTTTTAAATGATTTCAAACTCATAATGTCATTTTGTAACAATTAGTCTCTTTCCTGTCAAATCCTGACTTTAAGTATAAATTATTTGCAGCAACTCTTTTCGGATTTGAAGTTAGCATAACTAATCCAACCTGTTCCTGGTTCGCAAATTTGATAGCAAACTCAATAAGATTTTTCCCCACTCGCTGACCTTGATAGATTTCGTCTACGACCACATCTTCTATCCATGCCTTTTTTCCTGTAGGAGAAATATAAATTCCAATAGTAAGCATACCCATACAATTTCCACTTTCATCAAATGCAAAAAACAAATGACTATTTTCAGAAGCAATTAGCTCTTTGAACATCAGTTCTGAAATGGATATATTTTTTTCAACCAATAGTTTTAAAAATTTATCGATTATTGTTTTAGTTTCAATACTAAAACTGGTAATTTCTCTAATTTCCATCTTTAATACTTTATGTCAATAATTAATTTTCGCTAACGGGCTATTATCTGGCGCGTTTTAATGCGCTATATACATTGTGTGTGCCCAGCATGAGCATCACTTTGTGGACTACCCGGGAAGCTGTATGAAAATGTTTAAAATACAACTTTTTGGGAAATTAAATATAAGTGTTCATTAAATTAATTCCAGAGGGTTAAGTCTCCCGATTCTCGGGACAGGCTCTTATGCGCAGTCCAGCAGCTGCCGGATTGAAGCATTAGCAAGTGCCCAGCTGGTTTGAGGTGACCCATGCAGTGAAGGTTATTTGCGATTGAATACTGAGCAAATAACAGCTTAATAAATCGGATAAGCAAGCACAGGGCTGACCGTTAATAAATACTCCGGTGGAGCATTTTAGGGAAGGGCCAGGTTGTGGAGTTGGAGACGTCCGAAAGCCCTTTAAGGGAGATAACCGAAATAGTAGATCAGGCAGTGATTGGAAGAAGGAAT
>CBDVCE010000012.1:0-77317 GCA_965372405.1 uncultured Sunxiuqinia sp. | reverse complement strand
TCGATAGCGTATTATTATCGTAGTTTCGTAATGTTTTTACCTTGCAACGGTCTTAGATAGTTCAAGTCTTATCCAACACTTATCTCTAAAATTGCGAAAGTGTTAGCCTCCAAATATTCTAAATTATTAGAGTGAAAGAAAATCCTATTGATTTAATATTTGAAGCGGAACTCTTTAAACAGTACGATATTAAAAAATTAATTATCAACCTTAAAACAATCACATTATGAAACTTAACAAAGAAAACATGCCAATTGTAATGCAGGCTCCAAATACCAAAATGTGTGTGCAAGAAGGTCTTGGTGGCATGACGGCAGGATATAACGTAATGCCCAAAGGAACCGATTTCACACCATTATTGAAGGGATTAAATAACGACAGTTGCCACTGTCCGCACTGGGGGTATGTTCTCGAAGGATCAATGTTGGTGATTTACGATGATGGAAAAGAAGAAGTAATAAGCAAAGGTGACGTTTATCACCTACCTGCGGGGCATACTGCAATTGTACAAGAAGATATTAAACTAGTTGATTTTAATCCGGCAAACGAGTTTAAAGAAGTGATGGATCATGTTGGCAAAAAAATGGCTGAGATGGAAGTTTAAAGCCAAAGAAGAACTTAAATTTTATCACTCATTTAAAATAATAATTATGAAAAAACTGAAATTAGTTTTATCCACTATTGTTCTTGGTGTGTTTATTTTGGCAACTAGTTGTAAACACAACGAAGCTGTCATTCAACTAAATGAAGTACCTGAAATAACGCATGTTAATCTCGACGATTTTCCAAAAGGGAAAGTACTGCCAATGATAAACGGCTGGGGCGGTCTTACTGTTGATGTTAACAATGCACCGAAAGGTACAGATTTCACTCCTTTACTAGAAGGATTAGAAAACGACCATTGCCAGGTTCCACATTGGGGTTATGTCGTAAAAGGTTCAGTTCTTATTCAATATGAAGATGGAACAAGTGAAACATTTAAAGAAGGTGAGGCATTTTATATGAAACCCGGACATACTGCTAAAGTATTAGAAGATTTACAATTGGTAAGCTTTAGCCCGGAAGATGGGATGCATGAACTCTCTGACCATTTAGAGAAAAAGGTTGCTGCAATGAGCATGAAGTAAACCTCAGTATGGATACATACAATTTTATCCGATTTTAACATCTGCTAATAGGTCAGAAAGAACAAGTAAATTAGGAGGTAGAAAAACAAAAAAAGGTTGGTGGAAATACCAACCTTTCATCAAATGTATTGTAAGCCGGACTTGAACCGACGTCCGGCAGCTGCCGAATATGAGCCCAATGTGCTTACACTTGTTTCAATATTTCTTTTCGAATAAAATCTCTTCCCTGATGTGATTTCAATTCTTTTTCTCTTTGAAGTGCCAAAGATTTGTCTGAAAACTCTTCTTTATAAACCATTTTCCAAGGGCGATGATTTTTTGTCCAGCCTTTTGGTAATTTATTATGGGCAAACAATCGTTTCTCAGGATCACCGCTCATCCCAATTTAAATCTTCTTACAAGAATCAGAATAAAGTATGTAAATGAAATAGGTCATAGGGGGGAAATAAAAAAGGAGAACCGATTAAATCAATTCTCCTTTGTTGTAGCGGGAGCCGGACTTGAACCGACGACCTTTGGGTTATGAGCCCAACGAGCTACCAACTGCTCCATCCCGCAATATATTTTTGATAATTTATCTCTATGAACGTGGATTTGAGTACGTGTTTATCTCAAATGCGGTGCAAATATAGTGCTTGTTTTTCGATACGCAAAAAAAATACCTGTTTTTTTGAATTTATTCTCTTCCGTTAAAAAGTATTAATTTCATGGTTTCGCATAGGTGATTGTTTATTTCTTTATAATTTTGTTGCTTCCAAAAATAACTTGATGGGGAAAAAAGAAAAAAAGGAGAAGATCATTCAGAGACTCAAAAACCAATATCGGTTGATCATATATAATGATTCAACCTTCCAGACGGTTTGGAGCATGAAACTTACACGTTTAAAAGTTTTTACACTGGGTGGTCTTGGGAGCCTGCTTCTGATTTTTATTACCGTATTCATAATCGTCTACACTCCTATC
Organism: uncultured Sunxiuqinia sp.; assembly: GCA_965372405.1. Lineage (GTDB taxonomy): Bacteria > Bacteroidota > Bacteroidia > Bacteroidales > Prolixibacteraceae > Sunxiuqinia. The sequence goes on along the minus strand of CBDVCE010000012.1, from coordinate 75,227 downwards.
CGTGAAATGATCCCGGGATATCCGACTGGAGAAGTCAGGAATCTAATCGTACACAATGCCATTCTGGTTGACTCGCTTGAACAACAATTACAAATGAGGGATAATTACTTAGGAAAAATTCAAGCACTAATTTATGGAGAAGTACCTGAAGAACCCGACTTAGCTGGCGACACCAGCAAAGGCTCTACAAATATCGATTTCAAAAATTATAATCACGATTCAATTTTTAAGCAAAATCTGTTGGCCGAGCAGCTTGATCTTTCCATTGGAAACGGCAAACCTCAAAGTAGTAACATTGCAAGCATTCATTTTTTTACACCATTAAAAGGAATGGTTTCCCAAAAATTTGACAAGTCAGCTGATCATTTAGCGATAGATATTGTAGGCCTTCAGAATTCACGAATTTCCTCTGTACTGCAAGGTTCTGTCGTTTTTTCAGGATGGACAGTTGAAACAGGACATGTTATTTATTTACAACATCCGAACGATTTGATATCTGTTTATAAGCACAATGCCGAGTTGCTGAAAAATGTTGGAGACAAAGTAAAAGCAGGAGAAGCAATTGCAATAATGGGAAACAGTGGTGAATTAAGCACAGGCCCACATTTACATTTTGAACTTTGGCACAAAGGAGTCGCGCTTGACCCAGAGCAATATATTGATTTTTAATCACCTCTATGAAAAAACGAATAGCTATTCTGGGCTCAACCGGATCAATAGGAACACAGGCACTTGAAGTAATTTCACAAAATCCTGAGCATTTTGAAGTTGAAGTGCTAACTGCAAACAACAGCATTAAATTACTGGCAGAGCAAACAATTAAGTATCAACCAAACATGGTTGTTGTAGCCAATGAATGCAGGGCAAAAGAACTTGAAGAATTATTAAAAGATGAACCGGTGAAGATTTTTGCCGGAAAAGATGCACTCAACCAGGTAGTAGAACTTGATTCAGTGGACACTGTTCTTACGGCTATGGTTGGTTATTCTGGATTAATACCGACAATTCATGCAGTAAGGGCTGGCAAAAATATTGCACTTGCAAATAAAGAAACTCTGGTTGTTGCAGGAGAAATCATAACTCGTGAGGCCATAAAAAATAATGTCAACATTTATCCGGTCGACTCAGAGCATTCTGCCATTTTTCAATGTCTGGCTGGTGAGCACATGAATGCAATTGAAAAGATTTACCTCACTGCTTCTGGTGGTCCTTTTCGGGGTTTTACAGAAGAACAACTCAAAAAAGTCACCAAAGCTGATGCGCTCAAGCATCCAAACTGGGATATGGGTGCAAAAATAACCATCGACTCTGCCTCCATGATGAACAAAGGCTTTGAGGTAATTGAAGCCAAATGGTTGTTTGATCTGAAAGCTAATCAGATTGATGTAATCGTTCATCCACAAAGCATAATCCACTCTATTGTCCAGTTCGGGGATGGATCGATGAAAGCACAAATGGGCTTACCTGACATGAAACTGCCTATTCAATATGCTTTAAATTTCCCACAAAGGCTGTCCTCTTCGTTCGAAAGGTTCAATTTCCTGGACTATCCTAATTTGACTTTTGAGCAGCCCAATACAAAAATTTTTCGTAACCTTGCACTCGCTTTCGATGCTTTAAATCAGGCAGGTAATATGCCTTGTATTTTAAATGCTGCAAACGAAGTGGTTGTTCAGGCATTTTTACAAGAAAAAATAAGTTTTTTGGAAATGCCAAACATCATTGAAAACAGCATGCAGAAGGTGAGTTTCATAAAAAATCCGGATTTGGATGATTATATTCAAACCGATAAGGAGACCCGATTGTTAACTAATTCGTTTATTCAACAAGCGAATTAATTTTAAAGACTAAAAAGAAGAATGGAACAAGTACTAATAAAAGCGGCTCAGCTAATTCTGAGCTTATCAATACTCGTAATTCTCCACGAATTTGGACATTTTGCCTTTGCACGTTTATTTAAAACCAGGGTAGAAAAGTTTTATCTTTTCTTTGATCCATGGTTTGCACTTTTCAAAATAAAAAGAGGTGAAACTGAATATGGAGTTGGATGGTTACCCCTTGGCGGATATGTGAAGATTTCTGGAATGATTGATGAGTCAATGGATAAAGATGCAATGAAACTTCCACCACAACCATGGGAGTTCCGTTCTAAAAAAGCTTATCAGCGACTATTGATTATGATTGGAGGAGTTATGATGAACTTCATTTTGGCATTCATTATATACATTGGTGTACTTTATGCGTGGGGAACCCAATATCTTCCAACTGAAAATGTAATTCATGGAATTGAAGTTAGCGAAACCGGAGAACAAATCGGTCTGCAAAATGGTGATAAAATTCTTTCTGTAGATAATATATTCATTGATAACTTCCATAAAATAATTCCAACAGTCATCTTAGACAATGTAAAAGCCATTCAGGTTTTAAGAGATGGCAAAAAGCTTGATGTTGAAATTTCTGATGATGATCTGGCCTTGCTAATAAAAAGCAAAAGAGTTATTAACCCAAGAATATTTTTCAAAATTAAAGCTGGGAAAGTGATTAAAGACACTCCTGCTGCAATTGCAGGACTGAAAAAGAATGATGTTTTTGTTGATGTTGATGGCCAGCAATTTGAGTACTACGATGAATTTACAAGCTATCTGCAGTCTCATAATGGACAAGAGATAAAACTTAATTTACTTCGCAATAATCAGCCCGTTCAACTTACCGTGAATGTGCTAGAGGATGGAACAATTGGGTTTTATCGTTCACTATTAGAAGGTTCTTCTGATTTTTTAAAATTCAAAACTATTAAATACGGATTCCTAGAATCAATTCCAGCTGGATTTTCACGCGGATTTAATACGATTAAAGATTATCTAAAACAATTTAAACTCATATTCTCCCCAAAAACAAAAGCCTATGAATCATTAGGTGGATTCATTGCTATTGGTAATATTTTCCCTGGAGTTTGGGACTGGTACTCATTCTGGAATATGACTGCTTTCCTTTCAATTATTCTTGCAGTTATGAATCTGTTGCCAATTCCTGCATTGGATGGGGGACATGTAACATTCCTTCTTTTTGAGATTGTTTCCGGTAAAAAACCTGGAGATAAATTTTTAGAGTATGCTCAAATCACCGGCATGGTCATTTTGCTAAGCTTGGTGCTTTTTGCCAATGCAAATGATATAATTAAACTCTTTAATTAAGAAGCGAATAAATTTTTCTATTTTTGCAGAAACCGTTAAACTTTGAACTATGTATTTATCGATTATTGCCGGAATGTTTGGCCCACAAGAAATCATCATCATATTGGTTATTGTTCTTCTACTTTTTGGTGGACGTAAAATCCCTGAACTCATGAAAGGACTTGGAAAAGGGATGAAAGAATTCAAGAAAGCCACTAACGAAGATGAAGATGTGAGCGACAACAAAGACTCAGAAAAGATTGACAAATAATCTTCTTTATCAACATAGAATTAATCCCGCCAAAAGGTGGGATTTTTTGTGTCATGTTAAAAAGCACACTATAATTTGATGAAAATTTAAAACTGGTAAGATTTTTGTACTCATTGCGCTAAACCATTTTAAATCCCTGAAAAATGAAAAAAATACAATCGGTATATTTGTTAGCTATCGTAGCATTTCTTTTTTTCTGTTCCTGCTCAAATGATCCTACAATCATGCGTAAAAAAGTCACCGGAAGAGCAGGTGAAATTGTTGTTGTTATTCCTAAAAAAACATGGGAGAGTTCTGCCGGTACTAAAATGAGAGAAATACTTGCTCAATCTCAACTTGGTCTTCCACAAGATGAACCCATCTTCGAGCTCATTGACGTTCCTCCTGCAGCATTTAAAGAAATTTTCAAGACCAGTCGCAACGTAATTACGGTTAAAATTACTTCAGGAATTGATTCAGCAAAAATTGAATTCAAGAAAGACATTTGGGCATGGCCGCAAGCAGTAGTTAATATTCAGGCAAAATCGCATGAGCAATTTATTGAAGCTTTCACAAAAAACTCTGACAACATTGTTGCATATCTAATTAAAGCAGAGCGTGACAGACTTATAATGAATTATAAAAACTACCACGACAAAGGTGCAAAAAACATTATTAAAGAGAAGTTTGGGTTCAATATGAACTTCCCTCCTGGTTTTAAAGTGACAAAGCCTAAAGAAAATTTTGCATGGGTTAGATATGAAACTCCCAACATTAGCCAAGGCGTTATTATCCATACTTATCCTTATACTTCCGATAGTACATTTACCGTAGATTACATCTTAAGTAAACGGGATGCTATTTTGAAACAATATGTTGATGGCCCAACTGAGGGAAGCTATATGACTACAGAGCATCAATTGCCTCCGGTATTTAATATATTCAATTTAAAAAAGAATTACGCTGCTGAGACCCGTGGCCTTTGGAAAGTTGAAAATGATTTTATGGGTGGCCCGTTTATCAATCTTACCGTTTTAGATGCATCTAACAACCGTATTGTAATGTTGGATGGATATGTTTATGCTCCTCGCTTTGACAAACGTAATTACTTACGACAAGTGGAAGCAATGATGCATTCAATAGAGTTTCCAAATCAAGCTAAAAATGACAAAATTAGCAGTGAGATAAAGATGGGGAATTAGAGAAACGATACCAACCGAAAACAGAAGACGTTTGCCAAATCAAAGTTTAGCAAACGTCTTTTGCGTTAAAAGAAGTCTTCAAACTGTGCTGGTTTCTCTTCCGAACTATGCTGTTCATCACAATCCAGATTTATGATAAAGTTTGCAGGTGTATCAAAATCATTATCTGGCTTATATTCCAACTCGTCATCAGCATATACCTTTTTCATAAAACGCCCCCAAATTGGAAGTGCCATATTTGCACCTTGCCCTGTTGTAATATCATCAAAATGAATACTTCGAAGATCAGCTCCAGTCCAGGCACCAGCTACCAGTTGTGGGGTAACCCCCATAAACCAACCATCAGAGTGATTTTGAGTTGTTCCCGTCTTCCCAGCTATTGGCCCTTGAATTTGTCCATAAGTAGGATGCCAGCGCACCCTTCCTCCTGAGCCACCATCAATTACACCTCTCAAGAGATTAATCATCAAATAGGCTGTTTGCTCATCAATTGCATCGTGCCTCTCAGGTTTAAAACGTGCTATAATATTTCCGTGTCTGTCTTCAATGTGTGTTACGAATATTGGCTGAGTAAAAACCCCTCTGTTTGCAAAAGAACCATACGCTCCAATCATTTCATACAAAGTAATATCTGAAGTTCCAAGGAACATAGAAGGTACAGGATCAATACGGCTGTAAACTCCCATTTTCCCCATTACATCGACTACTGACTGTGGATTGTATTGTTTCATTACCCAGGAGGAAATGTTATTCACTGAATGTGCAAGTCCCCACTTAAGGGTAACCATTTTCCCATCCATTTCACTGGCTCCCGAATTTTTAGCCTCCCAAACACTTCCATCTTGCAAAATAAATTGCTGCCTTACATTTGGAACTTCCGTACAAGGTGACAGTCCATTTTGCATTGCAAGTGTGTACAAGAATGGTTTGACAGTTGATCCTACCTGGCGCTTGCCTCCTTTAACCATGTCGTACATAAAATGGCGATAATTTGGTCCTCCAACATAAGCACGAACATGCCCTAGTTTTAGATCCATTGCCATAAATGAAGAACGGAGAAAGCTCAAATGGTGACGAATTGAATCAAGTGGCGTCATCGTAGTATCCCTATCACCTTGCCACGTGAAAATGCTCATATCAGTGGGCTGCTCAAAGTTTTTTCGAATTTGATCAAAGCTCAAACCTTTTAATCTCTGAACACGGTATCTTTCGCTTTGCCTAATTGAACGATTCAAAAGATCATCAACAACTTCCTCGCTCATATCATCCGAAAAAGGAGGGTTCTTAAGATTTTTCAGATGTCTTTTAAAAGATGGCTGCAAATTTAACTTTAGATGTTCCTGAACAGATTCCTCTGCATAAGTCTGCATTTTGGAATCAATTGTTGTATAAATCTTTAATCCATCTCGATACAGGTCATAATTAGAGCCATCAGGTTTAAAATTTTTCTTACACCAACCAAAAAGCGGATTGGTTTCCCACTCTACTGAATCTTCTTCATATTTAATTTGCTGCCAAGAGGCATATCGTGAACGCTTGGGTTTGTCCGCACCTAAAGTAATCCGCAAATACTCACGGAAATATGGAGCCAAGCCTCTTTTGAAATCTTCTTTCTGATAATCCAGCCCTAATGGCAATACACTAATCGAATCGTATGCAGTTTGATTAATGTAACCGTATTTCTTCATTTGAGAAAGCACCACATTTCTTCGCTGCTTGGTTAATTCGGGTCTGCGCAAAGGATTATAAAGCGATGAATTTTTTGCCATCCCAACAAGCATGGCAACCTCATGAAGTTTTAATGAATCTGGTTCAGTGTTAAAATAAATACGTGATGCAGATTTAATCCCAACTGCCAGATTCAGAAAATCGTATTTATTTAAATACATGGTAATAATTTCTTCTTTGGTATAACTTTTTTCAAGCTTTACCGCAATCACCCATTCTTTAAATTTTCGTAAAACCAAATGAATTTTACTCGGGAACCCTTGCCGGGGAAATAACATTTTTGCCAACTGCTGGCTAATCGTACTACCTCCTCCAGAGCTACTATTACCTGTAACAACACCTTTAAACACACGAGCAAATCCACGCAAATCGATTCCAGAGTGTTTATAAAACCGAACATCCTCCGTTGCAATCAAGGCATTAATTAACTCAGGTGTCAATTGTTCATATTCTACATAACTCCTGTTCTCTTTAAAATAACGACCCAGAACTTTTCCGTCCCTTGAAATTACATCGGAAGCTAACAAATGTTTTGGATTTTCAAGTTCACTAAACGAAGGCATTTCGCCTAGCTTGCCTCTAGCAATAAAGAAAAACAGGCTGAATACAATTGCAAATCCCAGCAAAAATATTCCCCAAAAAATCAGGTTATGTCTTCTAAATTTATTTTGTTGACCTTCCATTCCGGATATGTTTTTTTGTTTTGTGACAAATATAACGAAACGAATAAGATTATTATTTTTTCCAATGCTATCCCTTTTCTTTTAAAATCAAATATCTTGGAGTCTTAATTGATCAAGTATTGCTCTTCACGACTAAGACTGAGATCATTCATTTATAATTTAAAAGTGATTTAAATACTTACGAAAATGAGCAAATCCGTGAACAATTTCAATAAAAAATCATTTTCAAATAAATAAGAAATTGAAAATATTCAATTAAAAATTTGAACTTAGTCCATCAATTTCCTTTATTTGCAAAAATTTTAAGAAAAACAGGAGGTTTTATGAGCGAGAATCTGGTTATAGTTGAGTCACCGGCAAAAGCAAAGACCATTGAGAAATTTTTAGGTAAAGATTATCATGTCACTTCCAGTATGGGTCACATTAGAGACCTCGAGAAAAAAGATTTCGGAATTGATCTTGAAAACAATTTTCAGCCTAAATACATTGTTTCTCCAGATAAAAAGAAAATAGTTGCTGAACTTAAGAAACTTGCGAAGGTTGCCAAAACGGTTTGGATCGCATCTGATGAGGATCGCGAAGGTGAAGCCATTGCCTGGCATTTACAGGAAGTATTGAAACTTGATCCTGAGAGAACCAAACGTATTGTTTTTCATGAAATTACCAAAGAAGCTATATTAAAGGCTATTGATAATCCTCGCCCAATTGATGTTAACTTGGTTAATGCACAACAGGCACGTCGGGTACTCGACCGAATTGTTGGCTTTGAGGTATCGCCAGTTCTTTGGAAAAAAGTAAAACCATCACTTTCAGCTGGTCGTGTACAATCAGTTGCTGTAAGATTAATTGTTGATCGCGAAAGAGAAATCATAAAATTTAAAAGCCAATCAAGCTTTCGTGTTTCTGCTTTTTTCCTTGTTCCTGATGAAAAAGGGAATATTACAGAATTAAAAGCTGAATTAAAGAAACGCTTTTCAACCAAAGAAGAAGCTGAAGCCTTCCTTGAAAATTGTAAATCTGCAGAATTCACTATTGCTGACATTGTTAAAAAACCTTCTAAACGAACACCTGCAGCTCCATTTATCACATCAACTTTGCAGCAGGAAGCCAGTCGGAAATTAGGTTTCTCGGTATCGCAAACCATGGCAGTTGCTCAACGTTTGTATGAAGCTGGAAAAATTACCTACATGCGTACTGACTCGGTGAACTTGTCATCATTGGCAATTAACACTGCTAAGGCGAAAATTATTTCACTTCATGGAGAAGATTACGTGAAGATACGCCAATACAAAACCAAAGCTAAAGGTGCTCAGGAAGCACACGAAGCTATCCGCCCAAGTTACATGGATCAGGAAGAAGTAAGCGGATCGGCACAAGAGAAAAAACTTTACGAACTGATTTGGAAACGCACCATTGCATCACAAATGAGTGATGCTGAATTGGAACGTACCACAGTTTCTATAAAAATATCTAACTCAGAAGAAAAGTTTCAGGCTGCTGGAGAGATTATTAAATTCGATGGATTTCTTCGAGTTTATTTAGAATCAACAGATAATGAAGAAGACAACGGTAATGGGAAAACCCTTCTTCCTCCTGTTAAGGTGAATCAGCAATTACACACTGAATTAATTGACGCTACTGAGCGATTCACTCAAAGGCCTGCTCGCTACACAGAAGCAAGTCTTGTTAAAAAACTTGAAGAGCAAGGGATTGGACGTCCGTCAACTTATGCCCCAATTATTACAACGGTACAAAATCGAGGCTATGTTGTGAAAGAAGAGCGACCAGGTGTTGAACGTAAATTCACTCAACTTACCCTCGTTAAAAATGAAATTTCTGTAAAAAACAGGACCGAGATTACTGGTGCTGAAAAATCAAAACTATTTCCTACTGATGTTGGCATGGTGGTAAATGACTTCCTGATTAAGTATTTTGACAAAATCATGGATTTTAGTTTTACAGCTAATGTTGAAGTTGAATTTGATGAAGTTGCTTTAGGTAAAAGAGTTTGGAATGACGTGATTGGTCAGTTTTACAAACCATTTCATAAGAATGTTGAGAATGCACTTGAAGTTTCAGAGCGTGCAAAAGGTGAACGTAATCTTGGAATTGACCCCAATACAGAATTGCCAGTTTATGTAAAAATTGGCCGTTATGGGCCACTAGCCCAGTTAGGTGAGGTAACCGATGATGGTGAAAAACCAAAATTTGCTAGCCTCAGAAATGGACAACATTTGGAGACAATTACGCTTGAAGAAGCACTTGAGTTATTTAAACTCCCTCGTGATTTGGGAGAATACGAAGACAAAAAAGTTACAGTTGCAATTGGTCGATTTGGCCCATACGTTCGTCACGACAGCAAGTTTGTTTCTCTTGAGAAAGATGTTGACGATCCATACACGGTCGAACTGGATCGTGCGATTGAACTTATTGAAGCCAAACGGGAAAAGGATCGTAAAGCCCTCATCAAAACTTTTGAAGAAGAGCCAGAGTTGAGAATACTTGAAGGCCGATGGGGACCTTATATTTCTTATAAAAAGAAAAACTATAAAATACCTAAAGGCACTGAAGCCGATAAACTAGAACTAGCTGATTGCATGAAGATTATTGAAGAAGGCCCAAAACCCAAAAGAGGCAGAAAAAAATAAAATGAAAGGCAAACAAATAAACTGTTTGCCTTTTTTATTTAAAAGCTTAATTTCATACAATTAATTATTAATGAAAAAATGGCATCGTGTGTTCCTCACAATGAAATTTAATCATATTTTTAATGAATCTTAATTGATTAAATTTATACTCGTTTCATTGTTTTCAAATAAACCACCACATGGATCTGGAACTATATTTTAAACCCATTGACTTTCACAATATTGAGCTTGCACCTTGGGCACAAAAGAAGTTTTCATTAGCATCTGTACTTGAAAAAAATCAGGCTAAACTTTCGCTCGAAAAAGCAAAAGTGGTAATTATTGGCATTGAAGAAGATCGAAATTCGGTGGTAAGAGGCAGCGCAAAAGCTCCTGATAAAATAAGAGAGCATCTGTATAGCCTGAATCGAATAACTCCACGTTTCAAGATTCTAGACCTTGGAAATATTCCAGCTGGTAAAAAAGAAAACGACAGCTATTTTGCCTTAAGAGATGTTTGCGAGGAACTTGTTAAAAGTGGAAAAATGGTTATTGTATTAGGAGGAAGCCAGGACTTAACTTTTGGTCTTACCAAAGCATTTGAAGATACTCCATTCAGCCTTGTTAATGTAGATCCAAGAATTGACTATGTAAAAGGTTCGAAAAAAATGAATTCAGAAAATTATCTAAATTTTATATTTGAGAAACAACAAAACTTATTTTCCCATACAACTTTGGGTTATCAGAATTATTTCACCGATGGTCTTGAGATTGACCAGGCTAATACGCATTTAGCAGATGCAAAACGACTTGGCCATGTACGATTTGGCATGATTGACATTGAACCATATCTACGTCAAGCAGATATACTAAGTTTTGATCTTAATTCGGTTAGGCAAATGGAAGCTCCAGGGCAATACTTTGCTTCCCCTAATGGATTATATGCAGAAGAAGCTTGTCAAATAGCAAGATATGCAGGATTAGCCGATCAAATGAAAATTGCAGGATTCTTTAATTTAATCCCGGAGCTTGATCAACAAGATGTAAGTAGTAAATTAATGGCTCAAATTATCTGGCACTTTCTGGATGGATTTAATTCTCGTGTGGTTGAAACCCCTCCGGGGGAAGAAGATGAATTCAATCATTTCATGGTTGACATTGAAGATATTGACCTTCCAATTACATTTTACCAGAGTAGGAAAACCGGGCGTTGGTGGATGCAAATAACTGACGAACAACAAACTATTGAAAAACTGATTCCTTGCACACAGGAAGACTATGAGATGACTGCGAGAAACGAAATTCCAGATCGCTGGTGGAGAAATATTAGAAAATTAAACAAAATGGTAAAATAAAAGATTAAAACATTGCGTTGAAGAAATTTAAACTAATATAAGAGAATTAGAAAATCCTTTAATAGAAACACTTGGAAAGTCCCGAAAGAAGCAGCAAAAGCTTATTTATGAAAAATTTATTTTGCTTTTTATTTTTGTTAATATTATCTAACTTAGCGGCAATTGCGCAAGAAGACCCACAATTTGGGTTTAGTAAATTTGCTCACTTATCGATTAATCCCGGTTATGCAGGGAGCAATGAAGCAATTAGTGGCCTAATACTGAACAGGTATCAATGGAGTGGCATCGATGGTGGTCCAAAAACATTGGTATTTAGTGTTGAAGCCGCAACTGACAAGTTTGGAGGAGATAATGGAGTTGGATTTAATATTGTCAGCGATGAATATGGATTTGAGAAAAACGTTCTTGTCAATTTAAATTTTGCGCATCATGTAACCACTAGCATTGGGGAACTAGGCATGGGACTTTCGTTTGGTTTTATGAACCGTTCGTTTAATTCAGAATGGAAATTCCCAACTAATGAAGGATTAACTGATGTCTCATATGATGAAAATGATCCGTTGCTACAAAATATGGATGGCAGCCAGATTACATTTGACGCAGGATTTGGACTATTGCTGAGATCAAAAGATTACTTTGCTGGTTTTGCAATTACGCATTTAAACCAGGGTTCTTTTAAATACTTGGATTCAGAACCAACGTTCCTTACCCGACATTACTATTTGTATGGAGGGTACAATATTAGCTTGCCTGACCCGTTATTTCAGTTGCAGCCGTCTGCAATTGTTAAATCAGATTTGGCTAGCACACAGGTAGATTTGAACGTTGACTTAATTTATAACGACCGCTTTTGGGGAGGATTAACATACCGATTTCAGGATGCGGTCTCCGTTCTTTTAGGAGTAGAATTGATAAATGGCCTCAAGGTAGGCTTTGCATATGACGTAACAACTTCTGCTTTGGGAAGGTACAGTTTCGGATCACAGGAGATTTTCCTGAATTATTCGATGAACCTTGGCCGGAGTGGACAAAAAAAATATAAAAGTATTCGGTTTTTGTAACCTGATTCAATTGTAAGCAACTTATAGCGCAACTATGAAAAAAATACTTTCTTTAGGTTTTATTATTGCAACACTCGCTACATTAACGAGTTGTAATAAATCCGGAAATGGTGAACTTACAGGAGTGCCCGGACGTGGCAAATGGTTTGAACCAGCTCCATATGGCATGACTTTCGTTCAACGTGGAAGTTTAAACATCGGTCCTAATGATCAGGATGCAACCTGGTCTTCAACCCCCAAGAAAACGGTTTCTATTGACGCTTTCTGGATGGATGATACCGAAATTACTAACAATGAGTATCGACAGTTTATCAACTGGGTTCGCGATTCAATCGCACGCACATTGGTCGGGGAACAGTATCCCGAATTCATGATCACTGAAGACCGTGATGGCAACCCAATTGATCCACCAATGATTAATTGGGAGGAACGCTTAGAATGGGACAATCCTGATTACGTAGATGCGTTGGAGGAATTGTACATTCCGGAGAATGAACGCTTCTTCAATAAAAAGGAAGTTGATGCCCGAAAGCTTTTTTACAGCTACTATTGGATCGATTACCAACAAGCAGCAAAACGCTCTAACATGTATGACTACGAAAGTCAAAGTTATGATGGAGTAGTTTATGATGAAAATGGAACTGAAAATCCAATTGAAAATCGTTCTTCATTCATTTTTGGTGATCATGTAAATGTTTATCCAGATACACTTTGCTGGATTCGCGATTACACTTATTCCTATAACGAACCATGGGCAACCCGTTATTTTTGGCATCCTGGGTTTGATGACTATCCGGTTGTTGGTGTTACCTGGAAACAGGCGAAATCATTCTGCCACTGGCGTACAAAACTTCATAACGAATATTTAATAAGTAGAGAAGAAGCACCACTTCAAGACTATCGCCTACCAACTGAAGTTGAATGGGAATATGCAGCTCTTGGAGAAAAGAAATTATCAATGTACCCATGGGGTGGATATTATACCCGAAGTGAAGAAGGCGATTTCCTTGCAAACTTTAAACCTACAAGAGGAAATTATGTTGAAGATGGAGGTATGGCAACTGTAAGTGTTGGTACTTATGACCCGAATGGTTTTGGACTATATGACATGGCTGGTAACGTTGCAGAATGGACTGTTTCAGCTTACGACGAATCAGCATATATGTACTTCAACGATTTCAATCCGAATTTTGAATACAATGCCAAACCAGATGACCCACCAGCAATGAAGCGAAAAGTAATCCGCGGTGGTTCATGGAAAGATATTGCAGTTTACATGCAGGTTTCAACCCGAAGCTTTGAATATCAAGACACTGCAAAGTCTTATGTTGGTTTCCGTTGTGTTCGTGCATCATTCGGAAATGAGTTTTAATCACACATTAATCTATCGCAGATGAACATTGGAGAAATCATACAAAATAAACGGTGGAAAGTTTTTACTGGATACGTTTATAACCTCGGAGCCTCTATCGTATTGCTTGGGGCTTTGTTTAAACTGCAGCACTGGGCTTATTCTGGTCCTATTCTAATTGTAGGTCTTTGTACTGAAGCCTTTATTTTCTTTATTTCGGCTTTTGAACCGCCATTAGAGCTTCCTGAATGGTCAAAAGTTTACCCTCAATTAAATGAGGAGTTTGACTTGATTGATGAGCCTGAAGATCCATCAAGCAAATTTGATGATCTGTTTGCAAAAGCAGAGATTTCACCTGAGCTACTAACCAAAGTTTCGAAAGGACTAACTGATTTGAGCAATACTGCTTCAAGCATTAGTGATATTTCTACTGCGACATTGGCTACTGACATGTACGTTAAAAACCTGAACTCTGCTGCTGAATCAATGAATTCACTTGCTGAAATTAACAATCAGGCAAACGAAAATATTAGCGACTCAGTAGGCATCTTAGTCGATTCATACTCAACTACAGCACAACAATTGGCAACCAAAAGCAATGAAATGCTTAATCAATTGGCTGATTCAGGAGAAGATTTTACTTCAAAACTTAGCGATACAGGAAGTAAGTTAGTTGATTCATACAAGCGAATTGCCGGTTCAGTAGATGAAAGCTTTAATACAATTGACAGCCATTCCAAAAATTATGGTGAGAATCTTACTAAGCTAAATCAGAATCTTCAACAACTCAATTCTTCATATGAAAGCCAACTAAAAGATACAACTAGCCAACTTCAGGCTTCTCAAAAATTCTTTTCCGAAATGGGGCAAATGAACCAGGCAATTTCTTCATCAGTAGATGAAATAAAAAAATATAAGGAGAATGCCGAAGAGCTAAATAAACACCTTGAAGCCTTGAATGCTATTTATGGCAATATGCTTGGGGCTATGAATTATAAAAAATAGTAAAAACCGACTGATCCTTAGGATATGGGAGTAAAAAATTGCCCGGAAACACCGCGGCAAAAAATGATAAACATGATGTATTTGGTGCTATTAGCAATGATGGCGCTAAATGTAGCTTCCGAAGTTCTGGATGCCTTTCGTGTTGTTGATTCCAGCTTGATTCAAACGTTTAAAAGCGTTGACCTGAAAAATGATCAGCTTTATTCTTCATTTGCAAAAGCGTATGCTGAAAACCCGTTGAAAGTTCAGGAGTGGAAAGACAAATCTGATAAGGTAAAATCAGAGACTGATACATTAATTAATAAAATCACCAGCCTAAAAGAACTACTTGTTTTAAGATCAGGTGGAACTAATATTTCCGAAGAAGGTGAGATTTTAACAGGTGAAAAATCTTTTATAGTTAATGTTGACGGAGATACAATTGCAATTAAAAAGGATGATGAATTGAATGTACCCACTGAATTAATGATACGCTTAAAAAAGGCAGAAGATCTTAATGAAGATATCACTTCATATAAAGCATTTCTTCTAGGTCAATTAACTGAAGATTCACCTCTTAGAGAAACAATAACACAAGAACTGGATACTTCAGATCCGCGTAAAAGATTGAAAGAAGGTGGGGATAACAAAACTTGGGAAATTCAGCATTTTGAGAATATCCCAATAATTGCTGTTATAACCTTATTATCCAAGCTTCAAATTGATATTCAGAATGCAGAAACGAATGTCCTCTCTTATTTATACGGACAGATTGATGCAGGTTCATTCAAATTTAATAAGCTTGGTGCGACTGTAATTGCAAAATCATCATACGTTCTTGAAGGAGATGTTTATCGTGCTGAAGTTTTTCTTGCTGCTGAAGACACCACTCAGCAACCTGAGATTTTTGTAAATAACAAACCTCTTAAAATTGTTGATGGGAAAGGGATATTTGAAGTTCCTGCTAGTTCTTCTGGTACATTTAAATGGGGTGGAATTATCAAATATAAAACTCCTGAAGGTGATTTCAATACATATCCTTTCGAAGAGGAGTATCAGGTTAGCAAACCAAGTGTTACGATCTCTCCAACTAAAATGAATGTATTTTACATTGGAGTTCCTAACCCTGTTAGCGTTTCAGTACCAGGTGTGCCTTCTGAAAATTTGAAGGTTACGATGACAAATGGTCGTATTGAAAAAAGTGGTGGCAATTATGTCGTTCGTCCACAACAACCAGACATTTTTGGCAAAAATACACGTGTTTTTGTTAAGGCCGACTTTGATGGAGTGATTCGCGATATGGGTTCAATGGTTTTCCGTGTTAAAGAAGTACCAGATCCTTTAGCTACAATCGCTGAGAAAAATGGTGGGGTGTTACGAAAAGAAGATTTATTGGCAGAGCAAGCTATTTTTGCTGATTTAGTTGATTTTGATTTTGAGCTTGCTTTTAAAGTAACCCAATTCGACATTACTTTTACTGGAGCTGGAGGATACGTGAGAACATGGAGCTCTAAATCAAACATGTTTACTGCAGATCAGCGAACTCAATTTGCATCTTTATCACAAGGAAGTATTATTTATATTGACAATATTCAAGCAAAGGGTGATGATGGTTCTAACCGTCCACTTTCGCCCATTAGTTTTAAAATCAGATAATATGAAAAAGGTATTAGTATTTATCGGAATTATTATTTGTGTTTTTGGGGCACCACTGCCAGAAGCAAATGCACAAATTATTGACGGAGCATTCAAAAGGACAGATATTAGTAACCGTAAGCCCATGCCTCTGCCTCACGTACGTGAAGCTGATGTAATGTGGTCTCGTAAAATCTGGAGAGTTATTGACCTTAGAGAGAAAATGAATCAGGTTCTTTATTTTCCTTCTGAAAAAATGGAAGACAGATTCAACTTAGTCAACCTTTTTCTAAAAGGAATTGAAGACGGCCAAATAACTGCATACGATGCTCGTACTGATGATGAGTTTAAAGTCCCAATGACCTTCGAGCAGGTTAAAGAAGCTTTTGGTGCAACAACTCGCACTCGTAAAGTAAGGAATGCGATGACAGGTGAATTTGAAGAAAAAGTGATCTCTGGAGAGATTCGTCCTGAAGAAGTAAAACAGTTTATGGTAAAAGAAGAGTGGTTCTTTGACAAACAAACTTCGACCATGAACGCTCGAATAATTGGAGTTTGCCCAATCAGGGAATACTATCGCGATGAAGATATTGACCAGGTTAATGCTCAACGCCAGCAGGTGTTTTGGGTTTATTATCCAGAAGCGCGTCCCCTTCTTGCATCTAATGCTGTTTTCAACCCAAATAACACGGCTCAAAATATGTCTTTTGATGACCTATTTATTAAACGGAAATTCAACAGTTACATCGTTAGAGAATCGAATGTATACAACAATCGGTCTATTAGCCAATACTTAACAGGACGCGAGGCAATGCTTGAGTCACAAAAAATTGAGCAAAAAATATTCGACTTTGAACAAGACCTTTGGGAGTATTAAAAACAAGATATTTTAATATCCAGCCTTATGAGGTTTCTCGTAAGGCTTTTTTCAGTTATAACGGCAATATCAAATTAGACTCAGCGTTTTGAAAGAGTAAGTTTTTGGAACTGGTATGGTAAAAAAAGTATTCATATATCTTTCTGCAATCCTATTGTTTTCTTCCTGCAAGAATGATACAATGATTCAATACCTTGACGGACAAAAAGATGCTGAACCATTCTATGAACCTGTCCCTTTTGGAATGTCATACATCGAACGCGGAAGTTATGTAATGGGACCTGAGGATAATGAACTTCAGTCTGAATTTAATAATGCCAAGCGAGTATCTGTTGAAGCTTTCTGGATGGACGATACTGAAATTACTAATAATGAATATCGCCAGTTTGTTTTTTGGGTAAGAGATTCCACAGCACGCCAAATACTCGCAGAAAGCTTTCCGGAATACTTAATTACGGATGATGGCAAAGGTACTTTCTATGATATTCCCAGATTGAATTGGGAAATTCCGATTGAATGGGGAAATAAAGACTTTCAGGGCGCCATGGAAGATTTATATGTGCCTGAAGCAGAACGTTTCTATTTCAAGAAATTAGTTGACTCCCGAAAATTATATTACAACTATTATTGGGTTGATTATAAACAAGCTGCTAAACGAGCGAATAGTTACGATTTTGAAACTCAATCATATCAAGGCTCTATTAGAACAAAAGATGGAGAACAAGTTCCAATTGAAAATCGTTCTTCATTTATTATGCAGGAAACCACTCCTGTATATCCAGATACACTTTGCTGGGTTAGAGACTATACTTACTCATACAACGAACCGCTTACTAAAAAATATTTCTGGCATGTTGCTTTTGATGACTATCCAGTTGTTGGGGTAAGTTGGAAACAAGCCAAAGCTTTTTGCAATTGGCGCACAAAATTAATGAATGAGTATCAGGTGAAATTTGAGGTTCCAGAACTTCATGACTACAGACTACCAACTGAAGCTGAATGGGAATATGCTGCGCGCGGTTCAAATGAACGTACACTTTATCCTTGGGGTAGTTATTACTCAACCAATAACTACGGATGCTATGTTGCCAATTTTAAGCCTCGCCGAGGAAATTATGTTGCAGACAATAACATGGGCTGTACAACAATAAAAGTAGGCTCTTTTGATCCAAATGATGTAAAGCTATATGATATGGCCGGAAATGTTTCGGAATGGACCAGTAGCGCTTTCTATGAATCAGCTTATGATGGCATCAGTGATTTTAATCCGATGCTTGAATATGAAGCTACTCCAAATGATCCACCAGTTATGAAAAGGAAAGTTGTTCGTGGTGGCTCATGGAAAGATGTGGCCTATTTCCTTCGAAATGGAACACGCAGCTATGAATATCAAGACTCAGTAAAATCATATATTGGGTTTCGTTGTGTCCGTACTTCATTCAAAGATGAATTTCATAACCAATAAAAAGCCCCTCCAATTTCTTGAAGAGGCTTACTCATATCTTTTACAATAGTTGTTACTTAAACGAATTTATCTCCTTTGTGCATTTTAACATCGCTTACAAACTGCCTAATGAGCTGCTCATCGGTCTTTTTGCAAACTAGTAGCGTATTGTCAGCTTCAACAACAATGAAATCTTCCAAGCCCTGTAATACAACCAATTTGTCATTTGGCATATTCACAATACACCCTTTCGAATCGTAGGTCATTACATTTTCACCATTAATCGAATTCTGAAGTTCATCTTTTTCCCTATTCTCATATAGAGACCCCCAGGTTCCCAGGTCACTCCATCCAAAATCGGCACAAAGCACATTCACATTGTCAGCCTTTTCCATGATTCCATAATCAAGGGAAATGTTCTGGCATTCAGAATATGTTTTATTAATAAAATGAAGCTCATCAGAAGTTCCATAAAGTTTTTCACCCTTCTTAAATAAGCTATCTACTTCTGGAAGATGTTCTCCAAAAGCATGCATAATACTTTTCAATGACCAGATAAAAATTCCAGAGTTCCAGAAAAATTCCCCACTTTCAACAAAGACTTCAGCCATTTTTAAATCTGGTTTCTCAGTAAATGTTTTCACCTTATAAAGGTTATCCAATTCTTTAAACTCAACTTTATTTTTAGTTTGAATGTATCCATATCCTGTTTCTGGCCTACTTGGCATAATTCCCAAAGTAAGCAATACATTATTTTTAGTAACAAAATCAAGCCCGTTCTCAATCTGACGTATAAACTCATCCTCTTTAGTGATCAGATGATCTGAAGGTGCTACAATAATATTTGCTTCTGGATTCCGATTCTTGATCACATAATTTGCATAAGCAACACAAGGGGCAGTATTTCTTCGAAGTGGTTCGCACAATACCTGCGCTTCACTTAATTCAGGTAATTGTTGAAGTACTAAATCTTTATAATCAACACTTGTAACTACATAAAAATTCTCCTCAGGGCAAACACGTTTCAAACGATCAAATGTCATCTGAATGAATGTTCTACCTGTACCAACGATATCAAGAAACTGTTTTGGCATTGAACTTTTGCTGAGAGGCCAAAAGCGGCTTCCAATTCCACCAGCCATTATAACACAGAAATTATTTTTCATATATAGATTTTTTAAATCACTTTCAATTCTATCAAATATACTTGATTAATGTGAATTTATAAATAAAATAATGTGATCATTATAGGAAACATTAACCTTTTAAAAGGGTTTAAACTTTAATCATTAAAGCTTCATATAAATTTGTAATTTTATAAAAATTGCTGATATGAAATTTTTCTTTCACACAGGCCGTTATTTTGCATTGCTCTATCAGGTTTTTTCAAAGCCAGAAAAGTACAGAGTCTATGTAAAAAAGCTTTTTCAAGAAATTGAAAACCTGGGGCTGAACTCCGTTGGGATTGTTGTAATTATATCAATTTTTATGGGTGGAATTATTACACTTCAGGTTGCTTATAACTTAACCAATCCACTTTTCCCAAGTTACCTAATAGGCTTGGGAAATCGAGATACGCTTATCCTTGAATTCTCCTCTACTATTATGGGGTTGATTATGGCCGGTAAGATTGGATCGAATATTACTTCAGAAATTGGAAGCATGCGTGTAACCGAACAAATTGATTCACTTCAAATTATGGGTGTAAATCCAGCTAGCTATCTAATTCTTCCCAAAATTGTTGCTGTCGTTTTTATCTTTCCTTTCTTATTTATTTTAAGTGTATTTTTTGGATTAATTGGTGGATTAATTGTTGGCCCGGCAGTTGGTGCTGTTACTCCACCTGACTATATAAATGGAATTCAATATCTATTTACTCCATACTATGTTACCTTCTCACTAATAAAAACATTGTTTTTTGGTTTTTTGGTAGCCAGTGTTCCTGCATATTTTGGTTATTATGTTCGTGGTGGCGCTTTCGAAGTTGGAACTGCAAGTACAAAAGCGGTAGTAAATACGAATATCTTAATCCTGGTTTTTGACCTAATTTTAACTCAATTGCTGTTTAAATGATTATAGTTGAAAACATATCTAAATCTTTTGAAGACAAACAAGTCCTGAGCAAAATATCTACTCAATTCCTTAAGGGGCAAACCAACCTTATTATTGGCCGAAGTGGCTCTGGAAAAACTGTTCTACTTAAATCAATTGTTGGACTGCATGAGGTTGATGAAGGCCATATATTATATGATGACCGGGATTTTACTACAATGAAAACCAAAGAAAGGAAACGTCTTCGCCAGGAAATGGGAATGCTTTTTCAAGGTGGGGCTTTGTTTGATTCTCTTACAGTTGAAGAAAATGTCCGTTTTCCACTTGATATGTTTACTGAACAGTCGACCGAAGAAAAACAAAAACGGGTTGACTTCTGTCTGGATCGGGTAAACATTGAAAAAGCTCACCATCATTTCCCATCTGAAATATCCGGGGGTATGCAAAAACGAGTGGCTATTGCACGCGCAATAGCTCTAAATCCAAAGTACCTTTTTTGCGATGAACCGAATTCAGGTCTTGACCCGGAAACCGCTTTGGTAATTGATGAGCTAATTCATGAGATTACTGTTGACCTAAACATAACGACCATTATTAACACCCATGATATGAATTCGGTAATGGAAATTGGTGACAAAATCATGTTTATCAGCGA
Organism: uncultured Sunxiuqinia sp.; assembly: GCA_965372405.1. Classification (GTDB taxonomy): domain Bacteria; phylum Bacteroidota; class Bacteroidia; order Bacteroidales; family Prolixibacteraceae; genus Sunxiuqinia. Next base: position 54,150 of record CBDVCE010000012.1, on the reverse strand, counting down.
AGGTAAAATGTGCTGGGAAGGCTCAAAGCATGAAATCCTTCAATCGGATAATAAAAAGCTAAATGAGTTTGTATTTGCCAACAAGCAATACCGCCAAATTCGTGACGATAAAATTCAGAAGCAAAACTAAACTTTTGGTGACATCACAATAAACGGAATAATCACCTCTTCCATTGAAACACCTCCATGCTGAAATGTGTCCTTGTAATATTGGGCATAGTGATTATAATTATTTGGATAAGCAAAAAAGTCCGTATTCGTTGCAAAAATAAAACTTGAACTAACATTTCTCCCCGGAAGATGAATTTGTTCAGGGTTCTTCACCTCAAAAACCTGTTTCGGATTATAATTCAAATTGCGTCCAATTTTGTATCGAAGATTCGTATTGGTTTCTCGATCGCCAATTACTTTAACAGCATTATCAACCCGAATAGTTCCATGATCAGTTGTTAAAACTACTTTAACATTATTCTCTGCCAGTGCACGGAGCAGTTCCAATAATGATGAATTATTGAACCAGCTTAGTGTTAGTGAGCGATAAGCCTTTTCATCACCAGCGAGTTCTTTAATCATGTCCATTTCAGTTCGGGCATGCGAAATCATATCCACAATATTGAAAACCATAACTGACAAGTCATTTTTCAACACATTCCCCAAATTGTCAATCAGCTTCCTCCCTGCTTTTACATTTGTGATTTTCTCAAAATAAAGCTTTTCAGTTCTTCCATGCCTCTTCAATTGAGATTGCATCAACTCTCTCTCATGCTTGTTCTTATGACCAGCATTGTCATCATCTTCCCACAGATCAGGAAGTAGTTTTGCAATTTCGCCAGGCATTAAACCAGAAAATATTGAATTTCGAGCATACATTGTTGCCGTTGGCAAAATGCTATAATATAGCTCCTCTTCACTTAAGAAATACTGGCTCATTACCGAATTTAATACCCGAAATTGATCGTATCGTAAATTGTCAATGACTAAAACAAATACCTTCTCTCCCTTATCTAGAATTGGAAAAATTCTATGCTTAAATAGATCCGGAGATAACATAGGCCGCTCACCAAAATCTTTCTTAAACCAATCGGCATAATTGTTTTTAATGAATCGGACAAATGAAGCATTCGCCTCTCCTTTTTGCATTTTTAGAATTTCGTCCATAGTAGAGTCGTCCGACTCACTAAGTTCAAGCTCCCAGAAAACAAGTTTTTGGTATAACTCAACCCACTCCTCATAATTGAGATTCTCATTCAACCGCATTCCAATTTTTCCAAACTCACTTTGGTAGCCTGAAGTTGTTTTTCGGGTAACCAATTCACGTTGACCAACATTCTTTTTTATAGAAAGAAGGATTTGCTTAGGATTGACAGGTTTTATGAGATAATCAGCCATTTTTGCACCAATTGCCTGATCCATAATATCTTCCTCTTCACTCTTGGTGATCATCACTACAGGAATATTTGGCTTTATGGCTTTTATCTCGTCCAGCGTTTCCAGTCCTGTTTTGCCAGGCATATTCTCATCAAGAAAAATAATGTCATAAGGATTGCTTTTTACCAATTCAATAGCATCAGTGCCATTATACGCAGTTGAAACCTCAAATCCTTTTTGTTCTAAAAAGATAATGTGACCTCTCAATAAATCTATTTCGTCATCAGTCCAAAGTATACGGATTGTCTTCATGCTTTTTGAATTAAAACCTGTGTTTTAAGCTAACCAAAAAAAATCGCTTGCAGTATGTCCTTAACAAACTTTAACGCGATTAAAGATTGAGGTAATAAATCTTGTACAGATCAATATAATCGCTAATATCCTTATTGTCAAGGAATATGGTGAAATTCTCTTCAGAAATAACAAAGTTTCGATAGTTAAGCTCCATTAAAGATCCATAAATCTGTTGATTTTGTATGATCTCCTTTAAGTATTGCATTCCTTCAGTTTTACTTTGCAAACCTCCAACAGAAAGTATTAAGTTTTCAGATCCCATTGCAGATTCTTCCAATTGAAGAGATCGTGAAGGATACAGCTGCTTGTTGAAATTTTCAATTGCTGATTTTACCTCTGCCTTATCAATACCCTCAACAGGTAAAATCAAAACAAAACGTTGACTTCCTTCAACATCAGTTTTAAAAGCACCTTGATACAATGGTGGAGCTTCGACTGGCTTGACAACTTTAGTGACAGGTTCTGAGGCTATTTGTGCTGGAGCAGACTTTATTTCCTCCGAAGTTTCTTTTGTACTTGTGTAGTTCCCTCGAATATGATATTTCCTAAAGAATTGGATGTATTCATCGAGCGTTTTATTAGCAATAAGATCGTTAAGGTTTTTATCGCTAATGATGAAATTTCGATAACTTCTAGTCTCCAGATCTTGATACAAACGACGATTTGCAACTACCTTGCTAAAATAATCCATTGCTTCTCGCGTATTTGGCAGTGATTTTATTACCAAGAGTTTGTAATCATCAAACGCGCGTTGTTGCATCACTAATTCATAATCACGGAATTTATCACGGTTATAATCCGAGAAATTACCCATCAGCTTGCGTAAATCAAAAGCAGGATCTTTAACTGCAAGCACAAAGTTTTGCTTCTTATCAAAATCTTTCTCAAATACTTCCTGATTAACATCGGCTTTTACAACTACAAATGTTCCACGTTCCTCCAGTTGCTGTTCTTCTTCTTGAGCCTTAGCCATCAGCTCTTCGGGATCTGGCAACTCATCTACAGGAAAATCGCTACTAATAAAGCGGCTGTAATTTTTAATGAAGAATTTCAAATATTCCACATAACTCCGATCGGAAGTTATTTCCCTATAATTAGCTGATGATGACACAAAATTTATGTATTCAATATCTTTTAAGGTTTCAAAAACTTCACGTTGCCGGATAATCGAACGGAAATAGATTAGCGATTGCTCTTTATCTTCCAGTGACCGAACCATTAACAGAACCTGATTATTTGTGAGATTCTCAGTTTCAACATCAAAATCTTTTTTGGTGTAATGGTCAATATTGTAATTGGCTATGTCAAACTTCAAACGATTAATATCAACTCCTGAACTTCGAGGAAAAGCGATCACAAAATAATGTAACAGATCTTCATCATACGAGAACTTACCTCCAAACTCATCATTTTCAGCAAGGTTTTCATCTCTCAATTCTTCATTTTGAATCGTTTCATTTAAGTAACCAATCTCAATCAACTTTTGATAGTCCGCTAAAGTACTGTCAGCTATCAACTCCAAAATTTCTTCAGCCAACGGTTTCGTTTCACTATTTGGATAATTCTTAACGTAAGTTGTAAGTAGTTTTCCAAAGCTGCCCCAATCGGTTTGCGTACCTTCTGAAATAGCTCCTATAAAATCTATTTTTGATTTTATAATGCTGTCAGGCTCCAATGTGTTCATTTGTTGAACAAGCTGACCCGCTTCCAGATAGTTTCCTCTTTTGTAGTTATAGAAAGCCAATTGATATAAATTATTAAGACTATCTTTTCGAGCTTCCAGTTCGATAAAATAATTTGGATTTATAAGATACTTGGCATATTTACTTTCAGGGAAATTATTTACAACAAGGTTGTGATAATAATTTGATCTTTCGAGATTATTAATCCGTTTATACAAATCCCACAATTCAAAATAAGAAGTAAGCAAATAAAAATTATCAGCATAGCGCTTATTCAAATCTTCATAAGAATTAATGGAGCGTTCATAATTGCTATAATCCTGCTTGAAAATCCTTCCTGCATTAAAAAGTGCATCCCTAATCCTTTCGTGCGATGCTTCCATTAGTTCATCAGTAAGCGGAACATCCTGCAAGTAATATTCCCGGTTTTTAGGATCTTCAATTCGCTTTGGCCCTTCTTGCTGAATTTCCTGTTCTTCTTCAAGTGCTGCCAGCTCTTCTTCTGTTCCTGAGGCTTTATTAGTTCGGCGCCAGTTATCTTCTAACTTTCGTCTACCCCAAATTTGTGAAAACTCAGATTTTCCGTAGGCTACTGTAGTCGGATTATAAAAATACCATCCAGCCCCCTGTTGTTGTCTCCCAAGTCCAAATCGTGACTGATTCATCCTAAAGAAACTTCGATCCATAAGTTGTGCATTCTCCAGTTGACGTAAACGCTCCTCTTCTTCTTGTGCCTCTTTTATCCATTGAGTAACAAGTTCATTTCTTTCAGCATCAGACAGAAGTGCAACACGCTGAAGGCTATCTTCATCTGCAACAGTATTTAGATTCTCGACTAAACGGCTTAAGCTTTGATACCTGCTTTGTATGGTTTTATAATTTGGATATTCTTCGTCAATAACAACCATGGCGCTGTCGTAATAGCTTTGTGCCCCCTGGTAATTTAGTTCATCAAAATAAATATCGGCAAGCTTAAGACAACTAATTGCTCTCTGAAACATGTTCACACTACTAGCAGCTGCCGATTTAACGTACATGTCAATGGCGATTGATTTATTATTCTCAGCCATATAAATATCCGCTAATGCATAATAAATCTGATCACGATATTCCTGATTCTTAAAATCACGAAGCATTTTCCGAAGCTCCTTTTTGAGCTTTTCAATATCTCCATCACCTGTAAATGTTCCTGCTGCATTTATCCGGGCATTAAATGCCATAATATATGGAGGATTCATGCGGGACACTTCGCGAAAGGTTTCTGAAGCAAGAGCATCATCCCCTGTTTCTTTATATAGCTGGGCTAGAATAAATTTGTAGCGAGCCTTATTTTTATCGAGAAACGAAGCTTTTATTGCACTTTTCAGATGCGGTATAGCTTCTTTATATTCATTTTGGCGAATATGAAAATCGGCTACTGCCAAGCCAAACTCATCATTTAATTGTTTTGGAAATTCTTTTTCACCATCAACATTCTGAATAATTTCAAGAGCTTCGTTATAGCGCTCCATTTCTGTATAAGCCCTAATTAGCCATACATATGCTTCACTCTTACTGTCTTCATCACTAAACTTACGAACCACAAATGAAAAATTCTCAATTGCCGTTATATAGTTTTTCATATAAAAATAGGCCTGCCCCATCAGCAAATAACTGTCATCAACCCATTTGTTGTATTCTTCTTTACTGGCAAACTTCTTGTAAGCTTTTGTTCTGTTCTTTTTCCGTTTCGGCTTTTTAGTTATGGAATGAAGTTTAATCAATTTTGAAGCTTTCACAACAGCAGTTTCCATTTCAGAAGAAGCTGTTCGCCCAGTACCTGGATCACTTGATTTATAGATAGGCAAAAGTTTAGAATAGTCATCTTCAACTGATCGATCAATCCTGATAAGCCCTTCTTTCAAACTTTCTTTCCCATTAAAATAAATGTTGTAGTGGGAAGTTAAATTGTGATAAGCTCTGTTTATCCGTGTATTCTTTTCGGTAGAACACGCAGCCATTACCAGCAGCAGAAATACAAGTAGTATATTATGTAGTGAATGTTTACTCAATCCAATTGTTTTTTAGCACTGTAGGATAAACAGAATAATCCGATTAATATTGTTTGTTTCTGGTTGAAAAAGCTACAAAAAAAACTTGACCATAATTTGCTTAAAAACCGATCTTAACAGCATGCAAACTGCTTCTGTTAAAAGTTTACAATATTACAAAAAAGAGGGCATATTCTGGGTGGTCGAAGAATCTAATCTAAAATTAAAATGAAGAAGGAATCCGTAATGGATTCCTTCAATCTATTTTTTACTGACTTTTACCTTTTTCGTAGGGTCAATATCCTTATTTCTCAGCTCTACATACTTCATCGTATTTGCTGCAAGCTCCATAAAAGCTTTGCCAGTTAGTGAATTTTCATCGAGTGCTGCAGGAACCCCTTCATCACAACCTTCACGAATTCCTTGTACTATCGGAATTTGCCCCAATAGTGGGAGTCCAGTTTTTTCCGCTAGCTTCTTTGCTCCTTCTTTTCCAAAGATGTAATACTTATTATCAGGTAATTCTTCAGGCGTAAACCATGCCATATTTTCAACCAAACCTAACACAGGAACATCAACCGATTTACTTTTAAACATGTTCACCCCTTTAATTACATCTGCCAAAGCAACATCTTGAGGAGTTGAAACAATAACAGCTCCTGTAACAGGGACAGTCTGGACTAGTGTCAAATGAATATCACTTGTACCCGGAGGAAGATCAATCAATAAATAATCCAAATCGCCCCAGAGACCATCTGTGATAAGTTGTTTTAATGCATTTGAAGCCATCGGCCCACGCCAAACTAATGCATCTTCAACAGCCACAAAGAAACCAATAGACAATATCTTCACTCCATGCTTATCAACTGGCACAATCATCTCACGTCCATCAACTTGTTCTCCAGTTGGTCGTATTTGCTCTGCGCCAAACATTTTAGGAATTGATGGTCCAAAAATATCAGCATCAATCAATCCCACTTTAGCTCCGGTTTTAGCAATTGAAACTGCTAGATTTACAGCAACAGTTGATTTCCCAACTCCACCTTTCCCAGAAGCAACAGCAATTATATTTTTTACTCCAGGTAAAATCGGGCGTTCCATTTGATGAATGGCCTTTGCTGTAATGTTGCCCTTAATTTCCAGATCTTCTCCAAGTTCACGAATAATTGTTTCTTCACAAGCTTGTATAACAGCTGACATATTTGGATCATCTGACCGTTGGAAAACAAGTGAGAAACTAATCTTTTTACCAGCTAACCGGATTTCCTGAACCATATCCAGATCAACAATATTTTCTTTACCTCCAGGAAATATAACCTTGCGTAAAGCATCAGTTACATTTTTGGGTACAATTAATTTTCGAGGTGTTTCTGACATATTCTAATATATTTATTCGATACCTAATTCTTTTACCGGATCCCAAAAGACCGACTTAAAATCAATAATTTGATCGTTTTTAACCCGTATTCCTTCATTCTCCAAAAGCTCTTGCATTACGTTTGGATTTCCAAAATAATGTTTGCCGGTAAGCAGCCCTTTTGAATTTACCACCCGGTGAGCAGGAACATAAACTTTGTAAGTTGAAGATTTGTTCATTGCCCAACCAACCATTCTTGCTGAACGAGCAGCTCCAAGATAGCGGGCAATAGCGCCATAACTGGTAACCCTGCCTGTAGGGACTAAACAAGCTACTTGATATACTTTATCAAAAAAATCATCCATTATCTTTATTCGCGGGCACTTCTTCCAAAACTTCGGTATTCATCTTTCTCAATTTCAACATCTGGTTCACGCAAGGGTTCAATATTATTCAACTCAAAAGACAAATATTTAATACTTATCCCTCGCTCCTTCCACTGTTTCTCATAAAATGTTTGAATAGATAAAACCTCATTCAAAATTGGAGAATTATACAAATCAGCTGTATTTGCAAGAATCTTTAAGTTGTTTTCTTTTACCAGCTCGAATGTATATTCATATTGAAAGCTACTATCTGTTTTTAGATGAATCGTGCCATTTTCAACCACTAGCTTTCTATACATTTCAAGAAAATTTGTAGCCGTTAGTCGTTTCCTTGTCTTCTTCATTTGTGGATCTGGAAAAGTTAACCAGATTTCAGCAACTTCACCAATAGCAAAAAAACGATTGATTATTTCAATATTAGTCCGTAGAAAACCAACGTTCTTAAGTCCTTTCTCATGGGCTAGTTTTGATCCTTTCCACATTCGAGCCCCTTTAATATCAACTCCAACAAAATTATTATCTGGGAAGTGTTCTGCAAGAGAAACGGTATATTCACCTTTGCCGCAACCTAATTCTAAAATTAAAGGATTCTCATTTTTGAAAAAAGAATTGCACCATTTACCCTTCAATTCATGGTCAATATTTTCAACCTTATTAAATGGAGCTTGAACGACATGTTCGTAAGATTCCATCTCAGCAAACTTGGCTAGCTTATTTTTGCCCACTTCAAATTAGTTTTGTTTTTCAATTCGAATACCTACATCATGGATACCTTTCAGAAGATCGTTTCTCATTCCCTGTCGGATTGAGAAACGATATTGCCCTTCTTCAGGGAAGAATATATTCTGCTGATAAAGGAACTGATTATCATACAAATCGCCAATTCCACTTCCTTTCCACTTGCCCGAAGTTTCAGCTAAAATAAATTCAATAGTATCGGTCAGGATTTCACCACTCGGCGAATCAACAGATAAGAAGAGCCAAATGTTGCTTTTCGAATAATTTCCTTTGTTCCTGATATTGATATAGATGTTGTGATTTTGATTCACTCCGGTAGCTTCAACATCAAAAACGATGAGTGAGTCTTTATGCCATCCGGTGTCTCCAATGGTGTGATAATCCTCAAAAACCCGATTTGAATCACAGGCTATGAAAATTAGCCCGATTGCCAAAACAGTTAAAAACCTTCTCATTTCCTATTCGAATTTTGATTGCGATTGTTTCCTGGATTACCCTGTTGATTCCTGTTTGGATTTTTCTTTACAAAACGTTTCTTCTTTCTTGGTCGACGAGGTTCATCAAAACGTGTTAGGCTATCTTGCGAAAGAACATCATTAAACTCTTTTGGTTGTGCTACCTGATGTTCATTCTCATAGGAGACTAGCTTATCAACCTTTTCCCCACGTTTGTTAAGGCGAATGATCTCTTTCGCGCGGTCAACAGAAACAGCAATTGGTGCTGAAGGTCCTTTTTCCAGCGAAGTGTACCAGAGCGTACGATTAAAAATATCAGCTTTGAAAAAGCCGTAAGTTCCATTTTGAGTTTCAAGACGAATATTATGAGCTGGGAAATCTTTCTGTGCATCAATGTATGAACTAACCTCATAGTTGAGACAGCACTTCAATTTTCCACATTGTCCAGCTAACTTCTGAGGATTAAGAGAGATTTCCTGATAACGAGCTGCATTAGTTGTAACCGAAACAAAACTGCCAATCCAAGTTGCACAGCATAGCTCTCTTCCACATGAACCAATTCCACCAATCCTGCCTGCTTCCTGACGGGCTCCTATCTGCTTCATCTCAATACGAATGCGGAAAGTTTCTGCCAATACTTTGATTAGCTGGCGAAAATCTACCCTCTCATCTGCTAAATAGTAGAAAATAGCTTTTGTACGATCTCCCTGATATTCAACATCTCCAATCTTCATATTAAGCTCAAGTTCAGCAGCAATTTGCCTCGACTTAATCATGGTATTGTGCTCAAGACTCATAGCCTCTTTCCACTTGTCAATATCAACCGACTTCGCTTTTCGGTATATTTTTCTAAGTTCACCGTTAACAAGAGTTGCCTTATGCTTCTTCATCTGCGACTGAACCAGATCTCCAACAAGCGTAACAATGCCAATATCATGTCCCGGACTTGCCTCAACAGCAACAACATCACCCGATTTCAATTTCAGGTTATTTACATTCCGGAAATAATCTTTACGTGTATTTTTAAATCTGACCTCAACGATATCTTCAAGATTGGAAAGATTGATCACATCACTCAACCAATCATGAACCTCTAGTTTTGAACAAGTTCCAGCCTGCTTCTTGCAACATCCCCGGTCAATTGATAAATTTTCATTCATAATAAAGTTTCAAAATACTGTCTGGAAATACCAAAGCAGTAAGAAATGTGTACAAAAATACACATTAATACCGACATACAAAGCAGCCCATAAAAGGCAAATAAGATTTTACAGCACATGTTTCTTTTAGGAGTAAAAAGAGATGTTTACAATCGTCAATCTTTTGTGAAACACACAGATACGTATAGCTTTTGTAAAATAAATAGAGTAAATTGATTGATTAAAGATTTGAGAAATGTCCATTATGAAAGATGAAAATTCCAAATCGAGCGATAAAACCAAAGGGATAAAACAGCTAAAAACTGAGCTGGAAGAAACCAAACATCAGTTTAATATGCTTGCCAATGAAATGGCTGCCGGATATGCCTTTCATAGGATGGTTTATGATGAACGCGGAAATCCCATCGACTATATTTTTCTTGATGTAAATAATTCTTTTGAAACGTTAACAGGTTTAAAAAAAGAAAATATCATTGGGGAATCAGCAAAAGAGATTCTTCCTACTCTTGAAGATGTTTGGATAAAAAAATATGGTGATGTCGCAAAAACAGGAAAATCAACCCGATTTGAAATTTATGCAGCTGATCTTAATCGATACTATCAGGTAAATGCCTTTTCCTGTAAGAAAGATCATTTTGCTGTAACCTTCGTCGATTCGACAATATTTCATCAATCCGAAGATGAACTCTCCAAAACCACAGATTTTTATGAAGACTTGCTTGAAACCGTAAAAGAAGGGGTTTGGGTTTCTGATAAAAATGATGTGATTTCATATGTAAATATAGGGATGACTTTAATTAGTGGTGGAACTAAATCTGAGATTATCGGGAACAACGTTTTGACAGATTTTCCTGATGAAACAGTGAAAGAATTTAAAGCATTCTATAAAAAAGCAAAAAAAGGACTGAAGCCAATTGAATATGAAGCGAAAGTAAAAAACCTGAGTGAGCGCTACACCTATCAAAGTGGATGGTTGATTCCGATGATCAAAGATGGGAAATTTAATGGTATGATTTGTTCAATAACTGACATTACTGAACGAATAGAAAGTAGAGAAATTATTCAGAAAAGAGAAGAGCAATTAAGGAATATTATTGACCATAGTACCAATGCATTTTATTCACACACTACAGACCATATCCTGACCTATTTTAGCCCTCAGATAGAGAAAATGATTGGCTATAAGCCCGAAGAAGTTTTAATAAATTGGACAAACCTGATTTCAAATAACCCAATAAATCAAAAAGCGCAGGAGCTAACCAACAAGGCAATTGAAACCGGAGAAGTACAAGATGCTTATGAAGTAGAATTAGTTCATAAAAATGGATCATTTGTAAGAGTTGAAGTACGTGAAGCCCCAGTTATTAATAAAGGTAAAACTATTGCTATTGTTGGTTCACTTACAGATATTACCGAACAAACCAGAATTGCCAAACAGCTAAAAATTAGCCAGGAAGGTTTAAAAAGTTTGATTGATAACTCCCCAGTCTCGATAGCAATTAATGACGAACAGGGCAACATTGAATATCTTAATAAAGAATTTACCCGGGTATTTGGGTACACTTCAGATGAAATAAAACATGTTGACGATTGGTGGCCCAAAGCTTATCCTGACCCTGGATATAGAAAAGAAATAATAAAGCTTTGGGAAAAGGAGCTGAACGATTACAAGGAAGCGGGCAGTTCGTCAAAGCCTTTTGAAGTAAGTATTACTTGCAAAAACAATCTTAAAAAATTTGTTCAAATAAAATGGGCTCATATTGGTGACAAATTTCTTTTAATACTTAATAATCTAACCGACCAAAAACTTCTTCAAAATCAATTGATCGAAAGCAATCTTGAACTTAAATTGACACTTAGCAAATTACAGAATTTAAATACCGAACTAAAAGATGCAAAACAACAAGCTGAAGAAAGCGATCTCCTTAAATCTGCTTTTCTCGCCAACATGTCGCATGAAATTAGAACCCCAATGAATAGCATTATTGGCTTCTCTAATTTACTAACAGATGAAGATCTTGAATACAAGAAAAGAACCCGGTTCAGTGATCTCATTCAAACCGCAGGTGAGCATCTATTACGAATTATTGATGATATTATTGACATTGCAAAGATTGAATCAAATCAATTAAGAATTGAAAAATCTGTTGTAAATGTCTCAGATTTTCTGAAAAAAATTTACAATTATCATCTTCAGAGCAAATTACGAAATAGCAATCCTAAATTAGAATTCTCTCTTGAAAGGAACCTCATTAACTCTGAACTACAATTATATACTGATCCAATTAGACTGAAACAACTATTTGACAATTTGATTACCAATGCCTTTAAAAACACACCATCAGGCAAAATTGAAATTGGCATTCACAAACTTGACAAAGATGATAAGTTTCTGGTTTTTTATGTGAAAGATAGTGGAGTAGGAATTCCAGATAAATTTAAAGAACAAATTTTTGGTCGATTTATGCAAATTGCCAATCAACAGGTTCATGGAGGAACTGGACTTGGACTAAGCATTACTAAAGGAATTGTTCACTTATTGGATGGAGATATTTGGTTTGATTCTGATGAGGGGAAAGGTTCTACTTTCTATTTTAAAGTCCCCTGGGACTCCAGTTTAACTAAACCTGGAATTGAAAAAGACATCACAATAGAAAAATCAAAAAAGCTTTCTGATAAATTAATTTTTATTGCTGAAGATGATTATCCTTCATTCCTATTTTTAAAAGAAGTATTAAATCATACTGATGCAAAAATTGAACATTTTGTAAATGGTCAGCTATTGGTTGAAGCATTGGAATCAAAAATTCCCGATCTAATTTTAATCGATATTAACATGCCCATATTAAATGGTATTGATGCAACAAAAAGGATTAGGAAAATGGGATTTGAAGGACCTATAATTGCACAAACTGCTTATGCAATGCTCGAAGAAAAACAAAGATGTTTAGATGCGAAGTGCGATGACTATATTTCAAAACCAATAAGCATAAAACAACTTCTTGAGCTTGTTTACAAATACTTAGTCTAATTATTTCCGAATGAGTTTTACAATCTTTAGAGACACGTCAGTGAAAATAATTCGAGGATTACCATTCATCGCAATGTGTTGAAAAGCTTTTTCCAGTTCCTCTGAAATTGACAGAATATTTCGTTCGTTAATAAATGGTGAAAACCTTGAAGAAAAAGCCTGCTCTCCCTCATCCATAAAAACGAGCTCCTTGTTTTTAAAGTTATTTACAAAGTTCTCCCGCACCAATCCCAATGAATATTGCAAGAATGTCTTTTGTCTTTCACGCCCAATACCCGAAATCTCGCTAACCCACTGAAATAACTCCAGAAATTTCCGTCCGTAAGCAAAACGCATCAGCTCCATGAATCGCTCAAGATTGTATACACTACTTTCATCAGGCTCCAACAGGTGGGTTGCTTTACGATAACTGCCCTGACTCAAATGAACCAGATTTTTCAAATCCTTCCCATCAGCCTCAGCCATTGCTTCCAATGCTAATTGCATATCCTTGGCCGAGATTGATGGAATTTTCACCAACTGACAACGTGATCGGATAGTTGCAATAATTGCTTCTTCATTCTCAGTGACCAGCAAAAACAATGTCTTTACCGGCGGCTCTTCAATCATTTTAAGAAGCTTATTGGCACACGCAACATGCATTTTCTCTGGCATCCAAATAATCATGACCTTGTACTCTGACTCGAACGACTTCAGATTTAGCTTACGAATAATTTCTTCGCTTTGATGGGCATAGATCAAACCTTGTGCATTGTCAACTCCAATTGAATTAAACCAGTCTTCAAGGTTAAAGTAGGCGTTGTCAAGAACTAACTTACGCCACTCTTCTATATAATTATCACTTACGGGTTCTTTAAATTTGGGAGTTTTTACCACTGGAAACACAAAATGCAAATCAGGGTGAATTAACTTCTGGTATTTTTTGCAAGATGTGCATTGCCCACATGAGTCTCCTGCTTGTTTATCAAGACAAGAAACATACTGAGCATACGCCAACGCAAGGGCTAAATTTCCCGATCCTTCAGAACCAGAATAAAGTTGAGCATGACTCACCCGCTGTTCATCTACCGATTTTACTATACGCTCTTTTATGGTATTTTGACCAATAACATCCTTAAAAAACATAGGCTAATTTTGAGAAAAACAAATTTAATAATTCCCGTTTCGATTCCTGCAATTACACAGAATAAGTTATTAACGTAGCAAATATATTCCACTCTAAAAGTAAAATAAAATTGTACTTTATCGATTCATTAATAAATACTTTTAAAACCTATTGAACTCAATTCAAACTGATCTTTTTCTTATATTTGGGATCGATTTTTAAGAACCAAAAAAATACCATTATGCAGACAATTGAAACATATGATTTCGCAGGTAAAAAAGCATTGATCCGTGTGGATTTCAATGTACCTTTAAACGAAAACTTCGAAATTACTGATGATACCCGTATGCGTGCTGCCTTGCCAACAATCAAAAAAGTGATTGAAGAAGGTGGTTCTCCAATTATCATGTCTCACTTAGGTCGTCCTAAAACCGGACCGGAAGATAAATTCTCTTTAAAACATTTGGTTAGTCATTTATCAACATTGCTTGATGGTGCAACTGTAAAAATTGCTCCTGACTGTATTGGCGATGAAGCTAAAAAAATAGCTGATGAGCTTCAATCAGGTGAAGTTTTAATTTTGGAAAACTTACGTTTTCACAAAGAAGAAACCAAAGGAGATGAAGGCTTTGCTGAAAAATTAGCGGAGAATGGTGATTGCTGGATCAACGATGCATTTGGTACTGCTCATCGCGCCCACGCCTCAACGGCTGTTATCGCTAAATTCTTCCCAAATGACAAAATGTTCGGGTACGTAATTAGTGGTGAATTGGAAAGCCTTGACAAAGTATTGGCAAGCCCATCTCGCCCAATGACTGCAATTATGGGTGGAGCTAAAGTTTCATCAAAAATTACGGTTATTGAAAACCTGCTTGACAAAGTAGACAACCTAATTTTAGGTGGCGGAATGACTTACACATTCGTTAAAGCTCATGGCGGAAAAGTTGGTGACTCAATTTGTGAAGACGATTATATTGAAACTGCATTAAATATTGAAAAAGTTGCTGCTGAAAAAGGTGTTAAGATTTTCATAGCATCTGATGTAATTGCTGCTGATGGATTCAAACCAGATGCAAATACACAATTGGTTTCATCCAATAACATCCCTGATGGCTGGGAAGGTCTGGATGCAGGTCCGGAAAGCATTGCTACTTTTAAAGAAGTTATTGAAAACTCAGGAACAATTCTTTGGAATGGTCCTGTTGGAGTTTTCGAATTTGACAAATTTGCTGTTGGTTCACGTGCTATTGCTAATGCTATTGCTGCTGCAACTAAAAAAGGAGCTTTCTCCCTAATCGGAGGTGGTGACTCGGTTGCATGTATCAACAAATTCGAATTAGCTGATGAAGTTTCTTACATCTCAACAGCTGGTGGTGCACTGCTAGAGTACCTTGAAGGCAAAACTCTTCCTGGTGTTGCTGCAGTTCGTGGTGAATAAAAACCATACACACTATAATATTAAACAAGTCCGGTATTTTTTACCGGGCTTTTTTTGTGTCTAACACTAACCCTAGTAAACTAAAACAGAATCTGAGTAAAGGAATATCTCGTCCGAGTTAAAATAAAAGATATCCGAGTAACTACAAAACGAAAACGAGTAAGTATAAATTGGTCGCGAGTATATTAAAAAGTTAAACGAGTAAGTATATTTCCTAATTCGAGTAGCCATTTACCCCACCCGAGTAACACTTTTTAGCATCCGAGTATTACAGGAAGCCTATATTCCAATTACCAAAGTTGAATTTGCTTATCCATCATAATGTTCATATCTTGAAAAGCAAAAACCACCTCTATGTACAAAAAACTAAGTATAAAAGATTGGGCTGTTGAAGATCGCCCTCGTGAAAAACTACTGAAGAAAGGAACCCGAGCTCTGTCTGATGCCGAACTACTAGCCATTTTAATTGGCTCTGGCAATACAAGTGAATCAGCTGTTGAGCTTTCTCGTCGAATACTTTCATCTGTTAATAATGATTTATCTGAACTCAGTAAAAAAGACGCTGACTTTCTTTTAAAATTTAATGGCATTGGAGATGCAAAAGCTGTAAATATTCTGGCTGCCCTGGAACTTGGACGCAGGCGAAAAGAAAATCAAAGTTCTGACAAGGTCATCATTACTGAAAGCGGACAGGCTGCAAAATTCTTTCAGCCCATGATGGAAGATTTAAATCATGAAGAATTTTGGGTGCTTTTACTTAACCGATCCAACACGGTCATCGATAAATTCATGATTAGTCAGGGTGGACTTACCGGGACTGTTATTGATGTGAAAATCATTTTACGAATAGCAATTGAGAAGCTGTCAAGCTCGATTATTCTTTGTCATAATCACCCTTCCGGCAATTTAAAACCCAGCGATTCTGACCTGAAAATCACTAAAAAAATAAAAGAAGCAGCAAGAATAATGGAAATTTCTGTGCTCGACCACTTGATTATCGCACATGATGAGTATATTAGCTTTGCGGATGAAGGACTGATTTAAAGCCAAAAATATGCTTGCCATTTATACCAAAGAAATTAACAACCGTCTTTCGTATGTCTTCGAATTTATTTTTAAAGACATTCTACAAAGCCCATTTTCATTTGTAAGTAATGTTGATGATTTTGAAAATCACCAAGGCCCAAAATTGAATTATTCAAACTCATCCGTTCAGTCTAATCTTCAGTTAAAGCCTCATTCACTTCTGTTTGAAAAAGAGCTTGCTTACCAGAATTTGGAGCCAATTATTTATAAGAATGAAACCTATTTCTTTGAATCATCCGAAGATTCGTTTCTTCCTTTTGACCCGTTTGCAGCTTCATTTTTTGTAATCTCCCGTTATGAAGAATATCTGGAACGCGACTTAGAAAAACATCGTCGATACCCTGCCCGACAAAGCATTCTCAAACGTAATGGGTTGCTGCACATGCCAATTGTGAATAAATGGGCATATATGCTGGCTGAGAAGATAAATGAAGTTCATCCTGAATTTAGCTACAAAAAACCTTCATTCGATTTTTTAACAACAATCGATATTGACAACGCCTGGGCATATAAGAACAAAAGTTTCTCGCGTACTTGCGGAGCTTGCATGAAAGCAATTCTTAAAGGCAACTTTAGCCATGTAAAAAATCGATTAAATGTAATTTCAGGGAAAGAGCAAGACCCTTACGACACCTATAATTTCATTTTTGAAAGCTATAAAGAGATAGCTGACAAACTTCGGATTTTTGTTCTTGCCGGAAAACCAGGCAAATATGATCGGAATGTATCACCGGGAAATACCGATTTCAAAGAGCTTATTAAAAAGCTTTCCAATAGTTTTGAAGTTGGCATTCACCCTTCTTATGGTTCTGTAAGAAGAAAGAAACGGTTGAGAAAAGAGATCTTAACCCTTAAGGATATTATTAAAAAACCCGTTGATTCAAGTCGACAGCATTTTTTAAAACTTGAACTTCCAAAGACATACCGAAGATTAATAAAAGCCCGAATTCGTAACGATTACACCTTGGGATATGCTGAAGAAATTGGTTTTAGAGCTGGAACCGCCACTCCTTTTTATTTTTACGATTTGAAAAAAGAAAAGAAAACTAGTTTACGGATTCACCCATTTCAAACGATGGATGTGACCATGAACAATTATATGCACCTAAGCCCTGAAGAAGCAATAGTTCAGATAAAAAAAATAATGCAGGAAGTTAAAAACTACGGCGGAACTTTTATAAGTTTATGGCATAACGAAAGTTTAAACGATCTGGAGAATTGGAAAGGATGGAAAACAGTTTTTACGGAAATGACTAATCTGGCTATTACTCTAAGTGATGAATAATGAACAAATAAATCTTGTTCGGTTCGATAACATCAATGCAGATAAATGGGATGGCTGCATCGCAAAATCACCCAATGCTTTGGTTTATGCCCAGTCGTGGTATCTGGACAAGGTTTGCGACCAATGGGATGCACTAATCATAGGAGATTACCAGTATGTGATGCCATTGATTTTCAGAAAAAAAATGGGAGTGACATATTTGTTTCAGCCACTTTTTTGTCAGCAGCTCGGCGTCTTCCCAACTCCAACAAAAGATATTCTCAGGCAGTTTTTAAATGAAGCTGCAGAACTTTATCCTTTTGCCGAAATTAACCTCAATGCAATGAATTTGCCCGTAACCTATGTTACTGGTTCATTTATTCCAAAGAAAAATTTTCTGTTTACTCTAAAGCAGGCTTATCCTGAAATTACAAAGCACTATTCAAGTCATACAAAGCGAAAGCTAAAAAAGGCAAATAAGAATAAACTAAACTTGATCAAAGGAATCTCGGCAGAAGAGTACTTAAAATTCAAGAGTGAAAATCAAAAAGACAAAGCATTTGGGGAAAATCAACTACGACTTCGGAATATTTTATCATTTGCACTTACGAAAAGCATGGGTCAGATTTATGGTGTTTATTCACCTCAAAATGAATTATGTGCTGCTGTCTTCTTCTTAAGATTTAAAAACAGGGTAACCTATTTAAATGCGGCAACAAATGCTAAAGGACGCAAATTAAATGCTATGTATTTCCTCATTGACCAGTTTATTGCAGAGAATGCTGGCAGTGAATTTATGATTGATTTTGAAGGTTCAAGTATTCCGGGTGTCGCGCGTCTCTATGAAGGATTTGGGGCTAGTCCTGAGGTTTATCATCACCTTAGGTGGAACAAACTCCCAATTTGGTTGAAGTGGTTAAAAAAATAAACTCATTGCAGAAAATATGATTTCGTCAGCGGCTTCAATATTTCCATTATCAGTTTTAAGAAAAGGGAGAAACACGCCCGTACTTCTGCCCTTCTATCATATGGTGAGTGACGAACAACTTCCTTTCAGGTTAAATTACGACTACCCAGATATTGATCGTTTTAAAGAAGATCTTGATTATTTGTTATCTCATTTCAACCCCATTTCATTAGAAGAATTGAGTTCTGGGGAAAATCTTAAAAACGCATTTCACCTTACTTTTGATGACGGACTGCAATCTTGTTTTAATGTAATTGCTCCTATTCTGAAAGAAAAAGGAATTCCGGCAACCTTCTTTATAAACCCTGCATTTGTTGATAATAAAGATCTTTTTCATCGATACAAGGCTTCAATTCTGCAAAATTTCTTTGAAAAAAAGAACCTGAAAATTGAATTGCAAAATACCTATGCTGACATTGATTCTTTAGATGAAACGGCAGATGAAGTTGGAATTAGTTGGCAAGAATACCTTCAAAAAGAAAAACCCTACATGTCCCTTGAAGAAATTAAATCATTACAAAATGATGGTTTTACAATCGGGGCACATAGCTGGGATCATCCTGAATTTTGGCTACTTGATACTGAACGGCAGCTTGATGAAATTCGAGAAAGCATGCTCTGGGTAACTGAAAACTTATCTACTCAAATTAAAGCTTTTGCATTTCCCTTTACGGATGTTGGAGTTAGCGATGAGGTATTTGAAATTATTCAAAATGAAAAGATTTGCGATATTACTTTTGGAACAGCCGGCCTAAAAAATGAACTCATTTCCTTCCATTTTCAGCGTATCGCAATGGACGCACCATTAAACAAAAATGCCAAACAACGGTTTAAAACAGCATATTTCTCTTATCAGATAAAAAGGCTACTTAACAAACATATTGCGAGAAGATGAAAATATACAAAGTTGCGCTACATGAGTTGGATGAGTTTATAAAAAGTGATGTCTACAAACAGCTGCAGATAAAACCAATCACCCCTCTTCGAGCAGCTTCCTATCTCCGAAACCCTCGTGCACAACCCAGCGACTATGTGCTATATTTTATGCGAAAAGGATCAAAACTAATTGCTTTTAGAAGTTTGTTTGCGGATCAACTAACTGGAGAGAAAGAGCAATTTGCCTGGTTAAGCGGCAACTGGGTTCATCCTGATTTTCGAATACAAGGCCATTCTGAAAAATTACTCGAAGAGGCATACAGCGACTGGGGTGGTCGGCTCATGTTTACAAATTACGCTCCGGCCTCACTGCAACTTTATCTCAAATCAGAAAAGTTTAAACCCATTTACTCAGATTCAGGCAGTCGGTTTTACTTATATGCAAAGCCCTCTAAACTATTAAAAGAGCGTTTGAAAGGTTTGCAGTTTTTGCTTCGAATTGCTGATTTCTTTGTTTCCGTTTTTGCATCAACAAAAATCAAAACATTTAAAATTGATGAAATTGATCACACCAAAGCCGAAATGATTGAACGTCCGGATCAGGAATGTTATAAACTATTAAAAGAATCATCCAGACAGTTCCTATTTAAACGAAATAAGAAAAGCTTGAAATGGGTATTCGCAAATCCATGGGTATCAACTGCAGATAAACGTTTTCAGAAGAATTATCCCTTTTCTTCTTTTTCAGACTCTTTTAAGTACCACACCTTAAAATTGTATGCAGATGGCGAATTCAAAGGCTTTGTTTTGTATTCTATTCGCGATGGTCATTTAAAAACATTATATCACGTTTTAGATGAATCTGTAAAAGAAATTGCGGCAAAACATCTGATCAATCTGGCCGCAACAAAGAAACTGGAGTTGCTTACGATCCTTGATTCGGATTTATCTCAAGTCATTAAATCCAATGAACATCCGTTTATTCATGTTAAGAATATTGAGCATAGGATTTATTCTAGTTTCGATTCAGTTGGAATACATGACAAAATTCAGTCAGGAGATGGCGATTTTGTTTTTAGTTGATCGTCTTATAAACAGAAAAATCACTATTTTCGGCAAAATTTCTCGTCATGCAAGTTATCAACCTAAGTGAAAGTCAGTCTGTATTTAATCAATACCTTGCGGAAATCCGCGATGAGAAAATACAGAAAGACCCGTTACGTTTCCGTAGAAATCTTCAACGTTTGGGCGAAATTTTCGCTTATGAAATTAGCAAAACACTGGACTATAGTGTAAATGATGTGCAGACTCCGCTTGGTGTGGCAAAAGTTCCAATGATTAAACAGCAACCTGTCTTGGCAACCATTCTTAGAGCAGGATTGCCTCTTCAGCAAGGATTGCTTAATGTTTTTGACCGGGCAGAAAATGCGTTTATATCTGCCTACCGTAAATATGATGATCAAGGTGAGTTCCACATTGAATTTGAATACCTGGCTTCTCCAGACCTCAATGACAAAGTTGCCATCCTTTCTGATCCCATGTTAGCTTCGGGTGCTTCTATGGAAATTGGCTATAAAGCATTACTTAAAAAAGGAGAACCTGAGCATGTGCACATGGTTGCCATCATTGCCAGTCGTAAAGGTGTTGAATACGTTATCAATAAAATTAAGGCTAAAAATGTTACCCTTTGGGTTGGAGCAATCGATGAGGAAATGACTGTCAAATCTTATATCGTTCCCGGCTTAGGCGATGCTGGGGATTTAGCTTTTGGCCCGAAAATTGACTCAAAGTAAGAGCATTTTACAGCCTCTTTACTTCAAGTTTATCAGGACATTCTTCCAATAAAACGGAGATCGATTTTTCAAAAACCGGATGAATTTTTATCGATGCAATTTCAGCAAGTGGCTCAAGAACAAAACGGCGGTCGATCATTCGGGGATGAGGAATTTCAAGTTCTTCCGTTTTTAAAATCAAATCGTCATAAAAAAGAAGGTCGATATCAATTAATCTGGAGATGTATCGATCAGCTTTACGTTCCCTTCCTATACGATTTTCAATATTTTTTGTGCTTTTAAGTATCTCATTAGGCTGAAGTTTTGTTTCAAAAACCAAAACCTGATTCCAAAATAAATCTTCCGATTCAAATCCCCAGGGTTCCGTTTCGTAAACCGAAGAATTTTCAATAATCTCACCAATCGATTTCACCAGCATTTGACAGGTATCTTCAAAGATTTTTGCTTTGTTTCCCAAATTTCCACCTAACAATAAAAAAAGCTTTGCCATGTTTAGATCAATATTGTAACGAATTCTGTAAATTCGTACTGATTCATTTACAATAGCAAAACTACAAACACCATTGAATAAATCATTATTATGAGAGACTTTTTAAAGTACACCTTAGCAACAATCGTAGGGGTAATCCTTGCCTCATTCCTAATTTCAATATTTAGTGTAATCATTCTTTCTGCGATCATCTCTATGTCAGATAAGCCTGTTCAGGTTAAAGACAATTCGATGTTAATTATTCGTTTGCAGGAAAAGGTGGTAGAACGTACAAATAAAAGTCCATTCAGCGACTTGGATATGCCAGGTTTTAGATCTTCAAAAGATATTGGGCTTAATGATATTCTTGCATCAATTAAAAAGGCAAAAACCGATGACAAGATAAAAGGAATCTATCTAAACCCATCAATGATAAACGCAGGTTTGGCAAGCATTGAAGAAATTAGAAATGCGCTGATTGACTTTAAAGAGTCGGAAAAATTTATTTATGCATACGGGGAATCGCTTTCACAAAAAGCATACTACTTTATTTCCGTTGCCGACAAAGTGGTCCTAAACCCTAAAGGCATGATTGAATTTAAGGGACTTAGTGCTCAGCGTAATTTCTTCAAAAAAGCACTTGAGAAAGTTGGTGTTGAAATGCAGGTTATTCGTCATGGAAAATTTAAAGCTGCAGTTGAACCCTATTTGTTTGAAAAGATGAGCCCTGAAAACCGCCTTCAGACTGAAACTTATGTGGGCAGTTTGTGGCAACAAATGTTACTTGACATTTCTGCTTCAAGAAATTTAGGTTTGGATGAATTAAACGATCTTGCCGATGGAGTAACAACATTTCAAGGAGCTGAATTTCTACTTGAAAAAGGATTAGTTGATACCTTAAAATACAAAGATCAGGTAATTGATGAACTAAAAGGAATGATGGATGTAAAAGAAAGCCGTGACATTCCTTCCATTGATATTGCTGATTATTCAAAAGTGCCAGAAGTTAAAAAAGGCAAGGGTTTTATCCGTGAAAAGATTGCTATTATCTATGCTTCTGGTGGTATTGACATGGGCGGCTCTGATGATCAATCAATTCAGTCCGAGAAGCTTTCAAGAGCAATCCGAAAAGCAAGAAGGGATAGTACAATTAAAGCGATCGTACTACGAATTAATTCACCAGGTGGTAGTGCCTATGGCTCAGAAGTTATTTGGAGAGAAGTGAAGTTGGCTGCTGAAACAAAACCTGTTATTGCATCCATGAGTGATGTTGCTGCTTCGGGCGGTTATTATATTGCTGCGGCTGCAGATACTATTATGGCGGACAAGACAACCATCACTGGTTCAATCGGTATTTTTGGGGTAATTCCAAATGCTGGCAAACTGCTTAATGACAAGTTGGGAATTACACAGGATGTGGTAAACACAAACGAACATTCCGATATTCTTTCACTGACTCGCCCAATGAGTAGCTTTGAAAAGAACCTGCTGCAAAATTTTATTGAAAGAGGTTACGATACTTTTGTAGATCGAGTACTTGAAGGCCGAGGATTACCAAAAGAAGGATTTGAAAATATTGGAGAAGGTCGTGTTTGGGCTGCAGAGAATGCTAAAGAAATTGGTTTGGTTGATCTTTACGGTGGAATTAGTGATGCCGTAAAACTAGCTGCGGAGATGGCTGGGATTGAAGACTACCGGATAACAGCCCTTCCAGAATTAAAAGACCCTCTCGAAGAATTATTGAAAGAACTATCAGGCTCAGCCCGCATGTGGGTTCTTGAAAAAGAATTAGGCGAATATGCTTCAATATACAAACAACTAAAAGCAGTAAAAGAAACACGCGGTGTTTTAGCAAGAGTCCCATACGACATAATCATTGAATAATTTCTTTTTGAAACAGCATTCTTAAACAAATTGAATATGAAAATCAGAAATGGAATTTTGTATTTAGGGATTCTTATGGGAACTATATTCGCTTGCACTCCTAACAAAAAAGAGAAACCTGAGGCTGAAAATCCAAACGTAATATTCATTTATGCTGACGACCTGGGACGCGGTTTACTTTCTCATGAGGGGCAAGAAATTATCAAAACGCCACATATTGATAATCTGGCAGAAAAAGGAGTTCGTTTTGAGAATGCATACGGATGCATGTTCTGTGCCCCTGCAAGAGCCAGTTTGCTAACTGGATTTCATGATTGCCATGCTAATAAATGGGAAATCTCAAGAGGAGGTTTATATCAGAAAATTAGTACTGGAGAATCAACTCGCGAAGAAATTGAGTTTTCCTATGATCAACAATTTGGAGAAGTTGATGCCAATGAAGTTTTTTTAGCTGAAGTTTTCAAAAAAGCGGGCTATGTTACTGCCGAAGTTGGGAAACTTGACTGGGGGTTTGGAACGACCCACAAACAAATGAAACGACACGGTTGGGATTATTATTACGGCTATTTTGATCATGTCCGTTGTCATGGATTTTACCCTCCTTTCCTATTTGAAAATGGGGAGATGATCATGATTGATGGAAATACCAGGGCTGATTGTGGCAAAACCAGTGAACGTGATGAAAACGGAGGTTATGAGGATAGATGGAACACTGAGGGAAAGAAGACTTATTCTCAAAATCTATTTCTTGATAAGATAATAAACTTCATTCAAGATCATAAAGACACCACTTTCTTTTTGTACCATCCGACACAGTTGCCGCATGGTCCGACGGCTATTCCTGAAATTCATGCCGACTTTGAATCTAATCCTGATTTAACAGAGATTGAAAAAGCTTATGCGTCTATGGTAAAAATGCTGGATGACCACGTTGGAGTGATTGTTGATGAATTGAAAAAACAGGGCATCTACGAGAACACTATTCTTATCTTCTCAGGAGACAACGGTCACGAAATATATTATCCCTCCAAAGGGAAGATCGATAAGCCTGTTCGAAATATGCAAACCGGAGAAAAATTTGATCAGGTTCATACCAAATATTACAGTGAACTAGCTGGTGACGTCTTCAATGGAAATGATGGAATGGCTGGAATGAAACGAGATAACTGGGAAGGTGGAGTTCGCGTACCTCTCATCTATCATTGGCCGGGGAACATTGTTGGAGGAAAAACGATTTCAAAAGTTGTGGCCAATTATGATCTGATGTCTACATTTTCCGATTTACTTGGAGTTGAAATCCCATCTGAAAAGGATGGCGTATCTTATCTGCCAGCTTTGTTTGGAGCACAAACAAAAGAAGAACATGACTTTGTTGTATTTGCTTCGTTTCAAGGGCCAGCACTGGTTACTCAAGATGGATGGAAATTACGTTATTACGGATCAAAAGATTTATATCAACTCTACTATCTGCCGGATGATTATAGGGAAGAAAATGATATCGCCGATAAACATTCAGAGAAAGTTGCCCAATTATCTGAGGAATTAATCAAAGCCTGTAACGGAGACATCATCAATGGTTGGTTTACATACAAGCGAGGAATACTACCAAAAATAAACATACCGAACGAAAAATAATTATTGGTCAAAATAAGACGAATCCACTAATAAATAATCGTATTTAATAAATCTTGGGAAATATACTTTTTGGTTTTTATTGGTTAACTTCGTATTCAAATTTTTCACATGCTAAAAATCCTGTTATACCCGCTATCTCTCATATACGGAATTGTAGTTTACATCCGTAATAATTTCTATGACTATAAAATTTTTAAAACTACGGAGTTTGAAATCCCAGTTATTTCAATCGGTAATATAACAGTAGGCGGAACGGGTAAAACACCCCACACCGAATACTTAATAGACTTACTTCAGAAACATGCAAAAGTGGCTACACTGAGCCGTGGCTACAAACGAAAAACAAAGGGGTTTCGTATAGTCGAAACCAGTTCAACAGCACTTGAAGTAGGCGATGAATCTCTTCAGGTAAAGCAGAAATTTCCAGAAGTATCTGTTGCCGTTGATGAAAACCGGGTGCATGGAATTAATGAGTTGATTAAAGATGCAGATAATGCACCAGATGCTATTTTGTTAGACGATGCCTTTCAGCACAGAAGGGTAACTCCCGGGATAAACATTTTACTTATCGACTACAACCGCCCCATCGACAAAGACAGACTACTCCCACTTGGAAGATTGCGTGAACGAAAATATCAAAGGCGACGGGCAAGCATTATTATTTACACTAAATGTCCGCACGAAATTACGCCAATCACGCGGCGAATCATCATGAAAGATGTGAATTTACGCCCCTATCAATCGCTATATTTCACAACAATGACTTATGGTGAACCCAAACCAGTTTTCCCAGAAAGAGCACCTGAAACTATTGACCTTAAGGAGAAAAAAGTTCCTGCTATTCTTATCTCAGGAATTGCAAACCCAAAACCATTTCAGGATTATATATCCTCTCAAACCAATTTAATCGAGGATCTGATTTTTAGTGACCATCATAATTTTTCGAGCAAAGACTGGCAGAAGATCATCGATACTTATACGAAATACGAAACAAAAAATCCAATTATTTTTACAACTGAAAAAGATGCAATGCGTTTGCGTGAAGGAGGAAAGTTACCTCCTGAAATTCAGACACGCATGTTTTATATTCCGTTAGAAATAAAATTCCTCGATCATGAGGGGAAAAGTTTTGACAAAACAATTCTAGGCTATGTTAAAGACAATCGAAGCAACCGCGAACTTCATAAACGAACAAATAGCAGATCGAGCTGAAGTAGGAATCATTTTAGGCTCTGGACTTGGTGGCTTAGTTAATGAAATAGAAATCAGCAATAAAATTCCCTACGAAGAAATTCCAAATTTCCCGGTTTCCACTGTAGAGGGGCATAATGGACAACTAATTTTCGGATTACTAGGTGGTAAAAAAGTATTGGCAATGCAAGGTCGCTTTCATTATTACGAAGGCTATTCAATGAGAGATGTGACCTTCCCGGTACGGGTAATGAAAAAGATGGGAATTAACAACTTGTTTGTTTCCAATGCGACAGGTGGCCTTAACCCAGATTATAACATTGGCGATTTAATGATTATCAATGACCACATTAACATGTTCCCAGAGCATCCTCTTCATGGCAAAAACATTGACGAGCTAGGGCCTCGCTTCCCGGATATGAGCCAGGTTTACACCAAAGAACTAAGACACGAAGCCAGATTAATTGCACTCAAAAACAATATCGACATTAAAGAAGGTGTATATGTGGGCGTGCAGGGACCAACCTTCGAGACTCCTGCCGAATACAAAATGTTTCGTATCCTCGGGGGCGATGTGGTAGGCATGTCAACTGTCCCTGAAGTAATTGTTGCCAGACATATGGACATGAAAGTCTTCGGAATCTCAATTATTACCGATAGTGGTGTACCCGGAGAAATTGTTGAGATTTCGCATGAAGAAGTTCAGGAAGTAGCGATGAAATCGGAACCAAAAATGACCCTCATTTTAAAGAACCTGATTGCCGAAACCTAATTCTTATGCAAACAAAGCTGATTATACTTTCACTGGCTCCAATAGCCATTCTGCTAGCCTATATCTGGTTTCGTGATAAGTATGAGAAAGAGCCATTTAAAATGCTTTTTACAGCTTTATTATTGGGGGCTTTTTCAGTTCTTCCAATTCTTTTTGTTGAGGGATTTTTCATGCAGTTTATTGGCGCTTTTACTGGAACTACCAAGGCATTTTATAATGCTTTCGTTGTTGCTGCACTTTCTGAAGAATTTTTCAAGTTTCTGTTTTTATACTTTTTGGTTTGGAAAAGCCCCGACTTTAATGAAAAGTTTGACGGTATTGTTTATGCCGTTTATATCTCGCTCGGGTTTGCAGCCGTTGAAAACATCATGTATGTTTTTGACTATGGTGCTCGTGTTGCTTTAACCAGAGCATTTACTGCGGTGCCCGCACATTTCCTGTTTGGGGTAACCATGGGATTCTTCTTCGGGCAGGCTAAATTCTATCCAGATAGAAAGAAAAAATTGATTCGGGCAGCACTAATTTATCCAATCCTACTTCATGGTGTTTACGACTTTATTCTAATGGCTGGTCATCCGTTTGTACTTTTCATTTTTATCCCTTTTGTTATTTTTATGTGGGTTTACGGGTTGAAAAAAATGAAAACGCTTTCCAACCAATCCATTTATCGAAATGATTATCAGAAAGAACAGGAAATGCTAAAAAAGTTATAATATGAACTTACCTGAATATATTGACATTGAAAAAGCTCATGAGCGAATTGCACAATTGGTTCATCGCACTCCTGTTTTAACATCTTCAGCAATTAATGAAATCACAGGATGTGAAATTTTTTTCAAGTGTGAAAACTTTCAGAAAGTAGGGGCATTTAAATATCGGGGGGCGAGCAATGCTGTTTTGTCACTTGATAAAAATCAAGCAACAAAAGGAGTTTGCACCCATTCATCAGGAAATCATGCTGCTGCACTAGCACTGGCAGCCAAACAGCGAGGCATACCCGCTTACATTGTTATGCCCGAAAACGCACCAGAAATAAAAAAGAAAGCTGTTGAAGGCTATGGTGCTAAAATTACCTTTTGCAAACCAACCCTTGAATCACGAGAAAGCACACTGGCCAACGTAGCAGCAAAAACCGGAGCAATTGAAATACATCCTTACAACAACATACAAGTAATTTGCGGACAAGGAACAGCCACTAAAGAACTTATTGAAGATTATGGAAACTTTGATCTTATTCTTTGTCCAATTGGCGGAGGTGGTCTTTTAAGTGGGACATCAATAACTGCAAAAGCAATTAACCCAAAAGGAAAAGTTATTGCTGCCGAACCAGAAGGAGCTGATGATGCCTATCGTTCATTTCATGCCAATAAGCTTATCCCATCAGTTGATCCAAAAACTATTGCGGACGGATTGCTTACTTCGGTTGGTGAAATTAACTTCAGAATTATTCAACGAAAAACTGATGAAATTGTAACCGTTACTGAGCGAGGAATTGTTCGCGCCATGCGATTGGTTTGGGAACGCATGAAAATTATTATTGAACCTTCATCAGCTGTTCCACTGGCTGCCATTCTTGAAAATAAAGTGGACGTTGCCGGTAAAAAAGTAGGCATCATTCTGAGCGGAGGGAATGTGGATCTGGGGAAACTGCCTTTTTAAATCTTAACCCCGGCTTAAATTTGACTTACTTCTTCAACTATCTGCCTGCTGTTTTAACCTTATCTTCTGAACGAAAAATAATGACACAACACTTAGAACAGCACCAATAACAAAAGGAATCCGGAAATCAACCATCCATAATAATCCACCCATAACGGGAATAACAACTGCCATAATGTGATTTATAGCAAAACCAACCGATGCTGATGGAGCAATATCACGAGGATCAGCAATCTTTTGCAGGTAGGTGCTAATACCAATATGGAAATTAAAGAACAGGTGATCAAACAGATATAACATGGCTATAAAATACCGGTTTTCGAGATAGGCATAACCAATAAACACAAAGAACAGCCCAATATATTCAAGAGAAAGCACCTTCCGCTCTCCATATTTATTAATCGATTTTGCAATAACAGGATTAACAAAATAGGATAGAATATTATTAATTACAAAGAGGATTGCAATCTCCTTAACCGTAAAATGGTAATGCTCGACCAATAAAAATACAGCGAAAACAACAAAGATTTGACGCCGGGCTCCACTAAGTAAGTTCAACACATAATAAAGCCAATACTTTTTACGTAGGATAATCTTTTTATGCTGAGATATGGGTTCTTTTTTAACCGGTACTTTTAGAATAGTATAAATACCAGCAGCGACAACAAACAAACCAATAATTAAGAAGCTATACTTATAAGGCATAAAGTCGGATACAGCCCAAACCAATCCTCCTACTACAATGTTTACAAGTGCTCCGTAAGAACGCAAATTAGCAAAAACAATTGGTGCCTGTCTTGTATCGAAATGCTGAAGGGTAAGCGACTTATTAAGAGTTTCGAAATAATGAAAACCAACCGACATTAAGACGGTTGTGAATATTAGCCCCATAAAACTGGGGAAAAACCCAACCATTGAAATTCCCAGTCCCATAACAAGAACAGAAATGGCAGCCAGCTTATGCTCACGAACAAACAAAAGAGCAAACACGACAAGAAATACCAAAAATCCGGGAACCTCACGCAGTGATTGAACCACTCCAATCTGAAAACCACTTAAAACTGCCTCCTCTACTGCAAAATTATTTAACAGAGTCCTCCAGCCTTGAAAACCACCCATTGCAGACAATACCAACACCATTAGGTACGGATAGCATTTTTTCTGATTTCCTTCATAATTTCCTGATTGTAAATAAAAAGATGCAAAGTTATAAAAATTCGTCTCCCAGTACGGAAATTGAAAATGTGGATGCAGTAGATTTAATGTACTATTTCTGCTGAAAAAACCCTTTGTTCCTACATCAGTTGAATGCCTGTTGATCTTGTTTTTGAAGGTGTTAAAAACAATTTCATATCTTCAGCACACTACAGGATACAGTTCCAGCTATAAGAAGTAATTTTACACTTTAATTGAATCAGACTGCTAACTAACAATTATCTAAATGAAACTTAAGACTTTATTTGCTTCACTTATTTTTGGTGCTGCAATCTTATTATCGTGTAACAACGAAAAAGCAGAAAAACATATTAAAAAGCTTGTGTTTGAACCCGGAACTTCTCTTGAGCAAAAAGTTAAGAAAGCTGCTCATGTAGTGCCAACAAAGCAACAACTCGACTGGCAAAAGCTGGAAATGACAGCTTTTATTCATTTTACCGTTAACACTTTTACCGATATGGAGTGGGGACATGGTGATGAATCGCCTGAAATATTCAATCCTTCTCAGCTGGATGCCCGCCAATGGGTGAAAACGCTGAAAAATGCTGGCATGAAACTAGTCATCCTCACTTGTAAACACCACGATGGTTTTTGTTTGTGGCCTACAAAAACAACTGAACACTCGGTAGCATCTTCACCATGGAAAAATGGAGAAGGCGATGTAGTAAAAGAATTGCGCGAAGCCTGCAATGAATTTGGGATGAAGTTTGGCGTTTACCTTTCTCCGTGGGACAGAAACACGCCATGTTATGGCGACTCTCCAAAATACAATCAATACTTTGTTGATCAGCTTACGGAATTATTAACCTGGTATGGGAAAGTTGATGAAGTATGGTTTGATGGTGCTTGTGGCGAAGGGCCAAATGGTAAAAAGCAGGAATATGATTGGGATTTATACTACAGCACTATCAATAAACTTCAGCCCGAAGCAGTTGTGGCCATTGTTGGAGAAGATGTACGTTGGGTTGGAACCGAGTCTGGTTACGGACGTGAAACGGAATGGAGTACCACCGCTCTTGCCCCTGGTGGCCGTCTTGAACTAAAAGCAATTAACGACGAGTTGGGAATTAGTGCCATGTCAGAAGACTTAGGCAGTCGTGAAATGATTGAAAAGGTTTCACAATTATACTGGTTTCCGGCTGAAGTGGATGTATCTATTCGCCCGGGATGGTTCTACCATAAAAGTCAGGACACACAAGTAAAATCATTGGCAAAGATGGTGGATATTTATTTCAACTCGGTAGGTAGAAATGCAGTACTGCTGCTGAATATTCCTCCGGATACCCGTGGATTAATTCATGAAAGCGATGTAGCACGTTTAAAAGAGTTTCGTGCTTATTTAGATAAAATGTTGGATGAAGATGTCATCCTTAATTCAAGCTCAACCAATAAGGGTGCACAAAAAGCGGTTGATGGGAACGATGAAAGTTTTTGGAATATCAAGCAGCTTCCGGCTGTAGCTGAATATAAGCTGGCAAAGGAACAGCGATTTAATGTACTTTCCATTCAGGAATATATTAAAGAAGGACAACGTGTAGAAAAATTCAAGCTTGAAGCATTTATAGATGGCAACTGGAAAGAGCTGGTTACATCAACAACTGTTGGATATAAAAAGATGCTACGGTTTAACGCTGTCAAAACTGATCAACTTAGGCTAACCAT
The DNA here is from genome assembly GCA_965372405.1 of uncultured Sunxiuqinia sp. Taxonomy (GTDB): domain Bacteria; phylum Bacteroidota; class Bacteroidia; order Bacteroidales; family Prolixibacteraceae; genus Sunxiuqinia. The sequence goes on along the minus strand of CBDVCE010000012.1, from coordinate 22,573 downwards.
TAGCAAAGCAAGAGATGGTGCTTTAATCTCGAACTTTAGTCTTTATGAAGCTCCCGAATTGTTGAGCGATCCTATCATTCAGCGCAACAAAGAAGGCAAGCTTAGCATTGAAACAGAGACTCCGCATCCGGTCATCACCTATACACTTGATGGTTCTGAACCCACAAAAGATTCAAAACTTTACAAAGAAACATTTGTCTTGCCACAAGGAGGTGTTGTAAAAGCACGAGCCTTTGTAAATAATTATAACGAAGCCAGTGCAGTTGCTATTGAGAACTACGACATTTGCCCGGTTAAATGGACTGTTATCGATTCGGATTGTAATTACCCAAACAATCCAGCAGAAATGGCTATCGATGGCAATACCTCAACCATGTGGCATACCCCTTGGGGTGATGGCGTACAAAAACATCCTCACCATATTTCGATTGATTTGGGTGAAACCTTAAGCCTAAAAGGATTTACTTATTCACCACGAGCTGACCATAACAAAAGTGGAACCGTATTCCGTTATGCATTTTATGTAAGTAGTGATGGTAAAAACTGGAAACCTACTTCTACAAAAGGAGAATTTAGCAACATCAAAAATAATCCGGTAAAACAAAGCATTCGTTTCAAAAAATCATATTCAGCCAAATACATCAAATTTGTTTCGAAAGAATCAATCAATGGCGAAGATTGGGTATCAGTTGGAGAATTAGGAATTTTAACTAAATAGCATCAATCAATTCCAATTTCTAAAGCCTGGCAAATATAGTCAGGCTTTTCTTTTGGTAAATTTCATGATACTCTTAGCTAATATCCCTTAAAACAAACTGCCATGTGTGTTCTCCAATTCAGTAATAAAGCGAATTAACTTTCTAGGGTTCTGATCCAGAAGCATAGCCGATTTTACGGTCACTTATATTGCCTTTATTTTTATCTGTAATAAATAGTAAGTTTTGTTAACAAATATTCATGATTATTTAAATATTGGATTGAGCTTATAAGTAACAGCAATCAAATGAATCATTACTTTTGGGCTCAGTCAAACAAAACAGAAAACCAATCTCTCATGAAGAAATTTCTCTCCGCTCTTTTATTGATATTTTTTGTCAATCTCTCATTCGCTCAAAGCAATTTATTTCTAAAAGGAACAGTAAACGATAATCAGGGTGAACCTGTTCCGGGTGTACTGATAAAAATAAATGAACTTGAGAACGGTTCGGTTACAAATGCGAATGGTGCATTTGAAGTTTCGGGCTTATCTGCTGGAGAGTATTCCCTGAAAATTATTTACATGGGGTATGTTTTAAAAACTGAACAGATAAAACTGGTTACTTCCAAAGAAAATTTGAGTTATTCCATCGATGATCAATCCATAAAGTTAGGAGCCGTAACAGTTTCTGCGCGCAAACGTGAAGAGCATTTACAGGATGTGCCACTATCAATTAGTGTTGTGAATGGACAACTTTTAAAGCAAAATGAAATTCGGGGATTGGATCAACTGGCTGGTTATGTGCCTGGCTTTTTTGTGCAGCAGCAAAGTACGCAGCGACCATATTTTGTAATCAGAGGAATGGCAAGCGATAATTTTAACCCAAGCAGTCAGCCAAGGGTTTCTGTCTATTTTAATAATGTTCCAATTAGTCGTTCGAGTGGGAGTTCTCTTGATTTGTTCGACATGGAACGGGTTGAGGTTTTAAAAGGTCCTGCAGGAGCTTTGTTCGGACGTGGAGCAATGAATGGTTCCGTTCAGTACATCTCTAAAAAAGCAGGTTCCGAGCTTGAAGGCAAAGTGGCATTGGGGACTGGTTCTTATAATCAAAAATTAGCCGAAGGAGTGGTGAATGTTCCTTTAAGTGACCAACTCGCAGTTCGTTTTGCAGGTTTGTATGAAGATCGGGATGGATATGTAGATAATAGTTTTGGTGGATCATTGAATGGCAAAAACTCAACTGCTGGGAGATTGTCTTTTCGATATCTTCCATCTGCAAAAACCCGTTTTGATTTGGTGCTAAATTATCAAAAGAATGATGCTCCCGGAGTTGCTTTTATGAGCAAAATCTATCCAAATACAAATGGAGAAACGAATGTATTTTCTGACTTAGCAAGTTTTGAACAAGGTGATTTGCTCGGAGCTTTCAAAGAAAATCAAAGTATAAATCTTGATTCTAAACATCATTTTTCAAACTCTTTAGCACTGTCTTCAGTCACTTCATACCGTAAACATGAAGCATCGGAACGATGGGATGGCGATGGCTCAGCGGCTAAGGCTCTTGATTTTTCTGAAGAGATTAACAGTGATCAGTTTTATCAGGAAGTTCGTTTAAATTATGGTGAAGGTGAGAAGTTTCAGGCTGTAGCAGGAGCAAGTTTCTTTCATGAAAAGATTGATCAAACATATCAGTTAAATCCAAATGAACAGCATTTCTTTCACCTATTTACTCCAAATCCGGAGACTATGGTTATGCCAGATGGGCAACCAATACCAGTGCCTGCTTTACCGGCAATTCCACAATACGGACAGTTAGGTGGCATGCCACTTTCAACCGATCATGAAGAAACCAGTTGGAGTGAAGCAACAAACCAATCGGTGGAGATATTCTGGGATGGAAGTTATCAGTTCGATTCAAAGTGGAGCATCTCTGCCGGAATGCGTATGGTTTTTGATCAATTAAAGTTGGATAACAAACAGGAACATACTGCAGGAGCGCCAGCAACTTTAGGCTTCTTTTCGGGCAATTATCCAAACTTGTTATTTAATCCACGAGCAAAGATTGACTCAAGTGCCAACTTCTCAGGTTTTACCGGAAACATTGGTGTGCAGTATAAACCAAGCGAACAAATTAATCTTTATGCAGGATATTCATTGGGAAGAAGACCAAATGTTTTGCAAACAAAAGCTGATGGGTTCTATGAGGTTTTAGATGATGAGAAGGTGCACAGTTTTGATGCAGGCCTAAAAGCAAATTTCAACAGGAACTTACTTTTCAATCTTGCCATTTTCTATCAGAATTATTCTGATTTCCAAACCAACAAATGGGATCAGGAACAAAGTACGCTTATTGTTATTGATGGAGGAAGCGCAACTTCTTATGGTTTAGAAGCTGATATGCAATATGCTTTGAGCAAAAACCTGAAACTGTTTGCTAATTATGCATGGTTAAATTCAAGTTTCGACGATGAGAATAGCGATGGCATTGAGCAGGAATATAAAGGAAACAATTTCCGTTTAGCACCTGAGCATAGTTTTTCATTGGGACTTCATGCTGTCGTGGATGTTTCTGAGGATGTGAATGTATTTGCTACTCCATCTTTTACCTGGCAGTCTAAAGTTTATTTTGAAGATGCAAATGCCGAAGAGATGTCGCAAGATGGATATGGTTTATTTAACCTCAAAGCAGGAGTGTCCCTTTCCAAACTGAATACAACAATTTCAGCATGGGGACATAATTTATTCGATAAGGATTATCTTATTTCAGGAGGAAATGCAGGGAGTTTGTTTGGGATTCCAACATTTGTTCCGGGGTCTCCAAGAATGATGGGCGTAAAACTTAGTTATACATTTTAAGCTTTTTCGTTATAACGGTTGGCTTGGTCAAAAAGAGTCAAATCTTTGTACCCTTTTCTAATGATGGCTGAATGTATTGCATTCTTGGGAATAAAATACGAATCTCCTTTTTTGAAAATATTGGTATTTCCATCAATGGTAAGTTCTATTTCACCCTCAAGAACCACGGCCCATTGTGCCTCATGCGAATGTTCAGGAACAACCACATCTTCTTCAAATTCCATGAAGATGAATTGTTGATCCTTCGTTTGGATTAAACGGGATTTTAACCCTTCGATTGGTATCTCAGCTTCAGGATGTTTGTCGATGATAACTGGGAAAGAGCTAGCCTTCTTACTCATCTTTTTCAGTATTATCAGAAGCTGGAATAAGCGTACAGCTTATTGGATAATGATCTGAAAGCTGCACTTTGTCAACTTCAAAATTAAAGCTATCGAAGTATTCGCTATGCAAAATATAATCAATGCGTAGCGAAGGAAGGTCACCTAAGTAAGTATTTCCAATTCCATAGCCTGATTCTACAAAAGCATCTTTTAAACCTTTACTAACTGTATGGTAAGAGTATGATAGAGGCGTATCATTAAAATCTCCGCAAATAATTACTTTATAAGGAGATTCGTTGATTAGTCCAGATAAGATCTCTGCTTGTTCAGTCCGCTGTATAAATGCGCGCTTAAGTTTGCTTCCGGTATATCGCATCACTTTATAATTAGCTTCCTCCAAATTAAAAGAGATAGAGTCAAGTGAACTAATATCCTTATTACTGAACCTATAACTTTGCAGATGGGTGTTAAATAACCTGATCGTATCTGACTCAATTACAATATCAGAAATGATGATCATGTTACTGGATTCCTTAAAACGAACCTGTTCTTTTTTGATAATTGGATAGCTTGAAAAGGTAATAGGACCTCCATTTCTGCTCGTGTGCTTATGTTTTAAAAAATGAGCATTCCCTTTCGTGTTAAAAAACTGTTTTAACCTGCCCAGACTTGCTTCCTGCAAGCATATTATATCAGGATCTTTATCCTGGAGATATTGGCAAATACTGTCATCTACGTTGTTTTGATTGGTAGAAGTTCCTCCAATAAAATTCCGAACATTAAAGCTGGTAATAAAAATACCTTTCTCTTCTGTTTCTTTTCCTTTGAATTGCACATAGTTGCTAAAATGCCAAAAGCCAATCAGAACAGCAACCAGAGATAGCAGTATGTATCGAGGTTTAAAGAACAGCCAAAGAAGAATAAAGGCAAGGTTTCCAAATAAGAGGAACGGGTATGAAAGCCCAAAAAATGATAAAAGCCAAAAAGAAGCAGGACTTACATATACCGATAAGTATGACAATAAGATTCCTCCGGCAAGAATCAGGTTGAGTAAAATAAAAATATTTCGGATCAATTTTTTCAAAGGATATTGAATCGAAAGTTGGTTCTAGCACAAATATAGCAAATGAATCCAGATTTCTCAGGTTCTGTTTATCTCGAAATTTGACGTTTAAGAATGATTTCTTTGGTTTTATATGTTGGCATTTGAATTTGACCAAATCCATTCTTCTGGGCTAATAGTAAAAGTTCCTTTTTGCTGGGATCAATCCCAAGCCGATTGGCAGCTTTTGCATCTGCGGCTACAATGTCGGTTGATAGAATTTGAGTCCGGAAATTGGAAACATCTTCATCGAACTTACCAGCCGGTGCATTTTTTGTAATTACCCGGTTTGCATCAATAATATTTAGTACTGGCTTCTTGAATTGAAGTAGATCCATTAAACACGTCTGCTGATTTTCAACTGGATTTTCATCAAATTTCCACATCAGGTTTCTCATATTGTTTATTGATGCGGTATAAGAATTATCTCCGGTTTTTTTGAGCACCGGAACATTAATGATGATATCTGTTTCTAGAATGAGTTGGTGGAGCAGTGCATTTTTTAGAAACTGCCCGTTTGGAATTTCAACTTCTGTATAGTACGACTTTTTATTACCTGGTAGAATCTTAGCACCAACATCTTTCACAGCTCGTTCTATTCCACTTGTCTTGTAGGTTTTAGTCCAATGATCCTCTGTTTGTCCAAATAAATAGACTCCTCTGGATCCGGCTTCATAGCATAATTCAACCAGACGAGACAATAAATTTGGGTTGGTATTGGCAGCTTGTTCCGGTGTTCGTTCCCATCCTAATGTTGGAAGGATAAGTACTTTTTGCCCTTCCTTTACAAATTTCGCAATGCCACCCAGCGTTTCTAAACCAAGTTCAAGCATTCCTTTAGCACTGCCACCACGGATAGAAACTAAAGAATAATTATTTCCTTTTGCAAAAGCAGGATAGCTAATTAATCCTGCTGTTATCAATGATGTATTTCGTATAAAGTCTCTACGCTTCATCTTTATTTTTTTTAATGGCTTTAATCATCCGGTATTTGCCACTTAAGTCTTTTCTTAATTCAACGTTTGAAAATCCATTTTCTTTTAAAAGATTAACACATTCCTTGCCAAAAGCTTCGTTAATTTCCCAGAACATGAATCCTCCGGGTTTTAATTGTTGCTTACTGAATGTCACAAGGGCTTTGTAAAATATCAACGCATCATTATTCGGTACAAACAGAGCGGTGTCTGGTTCAAAGTCCAACACATTGCTTGCCATTAGTCCTTTTTCAGAAACAGTTACATAAGGTGGGTTGCTAACAATAAGATCAAGCATTGGGAAAGTATCATCAAACTGAGCATTCAGAAAGTCCATCTGAATAAACTCAACATCCACTCGGTTTATTTCAGCATTCTCCTGAGCAGTTTCCAAACTTCTTTCACTAATGTCGCAGGCGAATACCTTTGCATTGGTCAGGTTTTTCTTTAGGCTTATTGGAATGCAGCCACTACCAGTTCCTACATCAAGAATTGAAGGCGGAGCAGGCAATTCACTTTTCAAAATCCAGTCAACCAATTCTTCAGTCTCGGGGCGAGGAATTAAAACATTCGGGTTGACTTTAAATGGCAGTTCGTAGAATTCGGTTTCACCCAAAATATACTGGATGGGTTCGTTTGTTCGTAATCGTTTGACGATTCCTTTAATCTTCAGACTTTCACTTTCAGATAAAACTTCATCCTGTTTTAAAATAAGATCGCTTGAGTTGTAGCTTTTCAAATGATCAAAAATAATCCTTATAAAACTTTCCACCTCTTCTTTTGGGAAAAGCCCATCCAATTCTTTTCGTATATATGTCAGGCTTGCCTTCATTTATTTGTATTTTTGGCAAAGTTAATTTTTCCTGATGAACATTTCTGTAAAATATATGAACCGTTGTTTGGAGTTGGCCCGTCTTGGCATGGGAGATGTTGCCCCAAACCCTATGGTTGGTTGTGTAATTGTGCATCAGGGAAAGATTATTGGCGAAGGTTTTCATCAACGGTGTGGAGAGGCACATGCTGAGGTAAATGCCATTAATTCAGTAAAAAATAAAGAGTTGCTGAAAGAATCAACACTTTATGTAAGTCTTGAACCCTGTGCTCATTTTGGCAAAACCCCTCCTTGTTCCGACTTAATTATTGAGCATCAGATTCCGCATGTCGTTGTTGGTTCTGGTGATCCGTTTGCTAAAGTTGCCGGGAAAGGGATTGCAAAAATGCAGAAGACCGGCATTCAGGTTGAGCTTGGCATTTTAGAGAAAGAATGTCTGGAGTTGAACAAACGGTTTTTTACTTTTCATGAAAAAAAACGTCCTTTTGTAATTCTGAAATGGGCACAAAGTCTGGATGGTTTTTTGGATGCTGACAGAACTGAAGCTGATTTTGGACAACCCACATGGATTAGTAATGAATTATCTCGGCGTTTGGTACATCGACAACGTACAGAGGAAGCTGCAATTTTGATTGGAACAAATACAGCAATTAAAGACAATCCTTCGCTAACAGTTCGAGAATGGTCGGGTAAGCAGCCTGTCCGTTTGGTGCTTGATCGGCAGGGGCGTATTCCTGAAAACCTTAAATTGAAAGATGGTTCTGTGCGCACTGTTATTTTCACTTGTCAGGATAATAAAAACACCACCAATATCGAATTTATAAATATTGACTTTTCAAAATCGATCCCTGCTCAAATCCTTGATTGGCTCTATCAGCACGAACTTCAATCTGTAATTGTTGAAGGAGGAAAACAACTTCTTCAGAATTTTATTGATCATGGCATTTGGGATGAGGCTTACGTTTACACCGGACAAGTTAACTTCGGAAACGGAGTCGCTGCTCCAAAGTTATTTAAGAATCCATTGTCCACAGATCAACTGGATGAAAGCCTGCTTCAAGTGTTTGTAAATTCCTAAATCCCATTCGGATTTCTTGACTTCCAATTTAATATCGAGCTGCTTTTGGACCTCCATGAATAATCGGAATATTCAAAACATTCTCCACATACTGGAAATAGTAGAATAGCTTGTGATTAATATCCACTCCATAATCTGTTTGTCGGTCATAATCAATGTAACCGTCTAGTAACTGAGCATGCCGATAGCCCATTTCTTTGTGGTTCCATGCAGTGACATATCGGACATTCCATCCTTCGTAATAATGCTGGCTGTGATACCAGGATGCTTTGCCAGTGGTCAGAAACCAGATTTCAAATCCGGGATCGAGAACAATTAATTCATAGCTAACACTATCGATTTCGGCTACCACTTCCTGAGGTGACTCAGTATCCTGCTTGCTCAATTCTTTATTGGTAGAACAAGCAACAATCAGCAATATGAATAAGATAAAATAAATAAGTTTCATGACTTTGCTTTTTATTTTCTACGGAATTAGCCTTGCGTTTGTTTATGAGATTTAATTTTTAGAAATTTAAAATTAGCTAAGCGATATAAAATGATTGGTCTTTTTAATGACATATGGAACTTTTTGCCAGGTACAGTTACAATCTTGTATTTTGTTACGGTAGTTGTTATTGTTGTTAATATTGTCCACGAAAACCGGAATCCTCTAAAGACAATTAGCTGGATGTTGGTTTTAGTTTTATTACCTGTTTTGGGGATTATCTTTTACCTCTTTTTTGGGCAGGAATACCGAAAACGTAAAATGTTTTCGAGGAAAGGATTAAAGAATTTGGAAAGACTTCGCAAGCAAACCCAAAAGCAGTTAACCCGCCTACCGTATAATGACCTTCAGTTTTCTCAATCGATTTTTAGCAAAAGGCACTTGATGAAACTGATGCTTTCTAACTCCAATGCCTTGCTGACAAATAACAATCAGGTAAAAATTCTAAAGGATGGGAATGAAACATTTCCTGCAATTTTTAAGGCAATGGAGGAAGCGACACACCATATTCATCTGGATTATTACATTGTTGAAGATGATGAGTTGGGTTGGCAATTACACGATATTTTGGTGAGAAAAGCCAGGGAAGGCGTTGAGGTGCGTTTTATTTTTGATGATGTGGGAAGCTGGCAGTTGCCCAAAAAGTACATTCGCTCGCTTCGGAAGGCAGGTGTGAAGATTGATTGCTTTATGCGGGTTCGGTTCCCTATGCTAACATCGCGGGTGAACTACCGGAATCATCGGAAGATTGTGGTGGTGGATGGTGAAGTTGCTTTTACTGGTGGGTTGAATATTGCCAACCGTTATCTGAAAGGCACAAAGAAATTGGGAAACTGGCGCGATACACATATCATGCTGAAGGGAAGTGCAGCAGCAGCATTGCAGGTTATTTTTATGGCCGACTGGTATTTTGTTTCTAAAGAAATTCTTCAGGGAAGGAAGTACTTTAAGAACCTGGAGCAGGGTGGAGGGAAACTGGTACAGGTTGTTTCCAGTGGACCCGATTCGGATTATGAAAGTATTGGGCAGGCTTATTTTTCGGCGATTGCTTCGGCTCAGGAAAAAGTGTATATCGCTACCCCTTACTTAATTCCGACTTCTGAGATTGCTTTTGCCATGAAAACAGCTGCTCTTGGAGGAATTGATATTCGTATTATCTTACCCGGTAAGTCAGATGCGATTACCCCTAAATGGAGTACCGCTTCGTTTATTGAGGAGTTGCTTGAGGCTGGAGTGAAAGTATACCTGTACCAATCCGGGTTTATTCACAGCAAGACGATGGTGGTTGATGGAATTCTATCATCCATTGGTTCGGCCAATATGGATTTCCGTAGCCTCGAAACCAACTTTGAGGTAAATGCCCTGATTTATGATGAAGAAACTGCGGCAGAATTAGAGAGCCAGTTTATTCAGGATTTAAAGCAAAGTCAGGAAGTGATTCTGGAAGAATGGAAGAAACGCCACTGGCTCCGAAAAACCAAAGAATCATTTGCCCGACTATTAAGCCCGATGTTGTAAGGAGATAATCAAGATACTTAGAATATTTACTTTCTGCCATACACAAATATAAAACTTTCGCCGCAAGCGGCGGGGAATTTACCCGGAGTGATTAAAATAAACATCCGCTCAGTTAGAAGAAACAGCATATTCAGCATAAAAATTGCATAGTTCATCAAATTTTGATCAAGGAGTATTGCTCACACTCTTAATATGTTTAATTTTGCAGCTTATCAAAATAGAGTATTCTTGTTTTTTGGGATATACCGTAATAACTTGCTTTTTCTTTTTGAGCCTGAACTGGCAAAGCTATTGTATTTGCTTCAAGTCAAAAAATCATTAATAAAAAAGCAACCTTTTCCTGTAACAATACTACTTATTAGAGTACACTATTAATGTTAAAAATTCGTTTGTCGATAAGTTACCTGAATTATTAAAATATGAAGTCAAAAATATTCATCCTTACTCTTAGTTTTGTTCTTTTTTCATTTACTGCAATTTGTCAGAATACCCAATCAGTCCAAGTCGACAACTTAAGTGACAGCAAGATTCAACAAGTTATGAAAGAAATTGAATCTCGTGGTTTATCAATTGATCAAGCTGCGAGTCTTGCAAAAGCGAGAGGAGCCTCCCAGCTGCAAGTTGATCAAATGATGACCCGTTTAAGACAAATTGATCCATCTCAAGTGAACACGGCTCCTTATAATGTCGATCAAGTCAGTAAATTGGATTCAACAACTTATAAAATTGATGAAGAAAAAGACATTGATGAAGTATCAGAACTTAACAAACAAATTTTTGGGTATCATCTCTTCAATACGGATAATCTTAGTTTTGAACCTTCAGTAAATATCGCTACACCTGAAAATTATATTATTGGAATTGGAGATCAAATTCAAATCAATGTTTGGGGGTCAAGCCAGCAAACTTATAGGCTTTCTGTAAACAATAATGGCACTATTCTTATCCCTGATTTAGGATCAATACTGGTCTCTGGCAAAGAGTTCAAAAAAGCTCAACAACAAATTCTGAAGCGGCTCACTAACATTTATAGCGATATGAATGGCAATAAACCCAGCACATTTGCAGATGTTAGCCTTAGTAATATTCGCTCCATTAAGGTGAATGTAATTGGAGAAGTTATTGCTCCCGGCACATACACTATTCCAGCAACAGCATCAGCATTTAATGCACTTTACTTATCAGGTGGTCCAAATGAAAACGGTTCATTCAGGAATATAAAATTGATAAGAAACAATGAAACCGAAGGAACAATTGATGTTTATGATTATTTGATTAATGGGAATACCAAAGAGAATATCCAGCTTAGGGATCAGGATATTCTTTTAATACCACCCTATGAGAAAAGAATAGAACTCGCAGGTGAATTCAAGAGAACTGGTATTTTCGAGATGAAAGATAATGAAACCCTTGATCAGCTAATCAGCTTTGCCGGTGGGTTTGGAGAAGGTGCATATCAAAATAAATTGTCGGTAACTCGTTTTAACGATAACCAGCATCAATTAATTGATGTTTATCAAGACCAATTTACAGATTTTACGACTCACAATGGAGACAGCATCTTTGCAGGAATGGTGATTGAACGATATGAAAACCGGGTGAGTATTGAAGGAGCTGTATTTCGACCAGGAGAGTATAGCCTAACTGAAGGCATGACTTTAAGTCAACTGATTAATAAAGCAGATGGTATCCGTGAAGACCATTATGCCAATAGAGGTTTAATTATGCGTCTTGATGATCAGCTTTTCCCCACAACAATTGCTTTTGACCTTAATGAAATCATTAATGGGAAGACTGATATCCGCCTGAAAAGGGAAGATCAAATTATCATTCAGGATATTTTCAGTATTGGAGAACAACCCTTTTTAAATATTACCGGGGAGGTTATGTTTCCGGGGCAATTCGACTATTCGAAAAATATGACTTTAAAGGATCTAATTTTTCTTGCAGGAGGATTTAAGGAAGCTGCCAGTCAATCATTCATTGAGGTTGCCCGCAGGAACAGTCCGGAAGAAGCAGCATCCATCAACAACAAAATGGTCGGCCTTTTTCAGTTCAATATTAATCGCAATCTGAAACTAAACCACGAAGATGAAAAATTTACTTTAAAGCCTTTTGATCATATTTATGTGCGAAAAGCACCTTCTTATTTCAATCAAAAAACAATAAGTATACAAGGCGAAGTTAAATACCCCGGAGAATACAGTATCTCAAGCAAGACTGAACGCATATCCGATATCATTATACGAGCAGGAGGTCTTACCCCCGATGCTTACGAACAAGGTGCCCGTTTAGATCGAAATACAAAATCAGAAATGGCGCAAAACCTTCAGCTCATAAAAACAATGCAGCAATCAGATAGCCTGGGATTTATTGAGGAAAAAGTTGAAATCAGCAGACTTGAGTTAAAACTTGATGACATTATGAAACAACCGGGCTCCCACTATGACTATACGCTAAGAGAAGGTGATAAAATATTCATACCTAAAAAGACCGATGAAATATGGATAACCGGAGAAGTACTTAACCCAATTGGTCAGGCTTGGGAAAAAGGGAGAAAACTAAAATATTACATCAACCGTTCAGGAGGATTCTCAACCAATGCAAAGAAGGGGAAAGTATATGTCATTTACAGCGATGGTACTACAAAAGTATCTAAATGGTTTGTTTACAGAAGATATCCAAAACCATCTCCCGGATGTCAGGTTGTGATACCTGCAAAACCACAACGATCGGAAGGAGACAATACCGGTAAATGGCTAGGAATAGCCAGTACGCTTTCATCACTTGCTATAGCTATTGCTGCTGTGATGAAATAGTAATCAACATTACAAATTATTGAAATGGAAAATACAAAGAATACTATTCCTCATTCTGCCAAATCGGATAACGATGAAATCGACTTAATCGCACTTGCCAAAACCTTGTGGGATGGCCGTAAAGCTATTATTCGATATACAGTCTTTGGTATTTTGCTTGGTTTATTTATTGCTATTGCATCTCCAAAAGAGTACAGTTCAAGCACAATCATGGTTCCGCAAACCGGAAATTCAAGTTCTGGGAATATGGGGGGATTGTCTTCTCTTGCAGCAATGGCCGGCGTCAATGTTAATAATCTGGACGGTGCCGAAACTCTATCGCCCATGATCTATCCTCAAATTATTAACTCCGTACCTTTTCAGCTTGATTTAATAAACTCCAGTTACAAATTATCAGGTATAAATGAGCATGTATCCCTTTATACCTATTATACTGAAATTGAAAAAGCTGGTTTTTTTGGCACTTTAAAAAAATACACCATCGGACTTCCAGAAATTCTCATAAAGGCCATTAAAGGAAACGGTACAGAAACATCAAATGCGTATCAATTTGATACCAATAACCCACTTTTCTCCCTTTCTAAAGAACAGGAAGAGATTCGTGAAAAACTAGATGAAAGTATATCGCTTGAAATAAATGAGAAGGAAGGCTACTTAAACTTAACTGCTCTGGCAAAAAAGCCTGAACTTGCAGCCCAACTTGCACATAAAGCACAAAGTCTTTTACAAGAATATATTACAAACTTTAAGCTTGAGAAAGCACAAACACAACTCAATTTTATTGAAAAAAGATATTCTGAAAAGAAAAATGAGTTTGTGTATTCTCAGGAAAGATTAGCCAGGTTTCGTGATAAAAATAAAAATATGTCTTCAGCTTTAGCACGTACCGAGGAAGAACGACTTCAAAGTGAATACAACCTGGCATATTCTGTATATTCAGAGCTGGCAAAACAATTAGAACAAGCTAAAATACAAGTGAAAGAAGAAACTCCAGTATTCTCTATCATACAACCTGTTCAAATTCCCATTAAAAAATCAAAACCGAACAGACCATTAATTCTGATTGTCTGGACTTTTCTTGGAGGGATTATCGGTGTAGGTATCATTTTGGGGAAAGAATTCTTTGGTGCAATAAAAGGACGCTGGGAGGGATCAGCCTATCAAGATTAATACGATCAAAAGAAATCACGGCTAAGCGAAATGACAAAACTCGTAACCTGAAATACATAGCTCGATTTGAACAAACACATCACCAATATAAAAGAAAAAGCAGGAAGGCATAAAACACTAATCCAAAACTTTTCTTATTTATCCGCATTACAAGTGTTTAACATGCTTGTTCCCTTAATTACCTATCCTTATCTAATTCGGGTATTGGAAAAAGAAACTTATGGGTTGGTTGTATTTGCACAAGCTATAATCGGTTATTTAGTAATCTTAGTCGGGTTTGGTTTTAACATCTCTGCTACAAAAGAAATAAGTGTTCATAGAAACAATAAAGAAAAGCTAAGTGAAATTGTAAGCAGTGTGCTTATAATTAAAAGCATCTTGTTTTTTATTTCTTCACTGATTCTTGTGTCTTTAATTTACATTATACCACAAGCAAAAGATCATAGGGCACTATTTCTATTAACCATGTGGATGTGTTTATATGATGTTATTTTCCCAATTTGGTATTTTCAGGGAATTGAACGGATGAAATATATAACCTACCTAACACTCATTAGTCGAATTACTTTCATTGGATTAATCTTTGTTTTTATTCATTCTCCCAAAGACTATCTCTTCATTCCTATTATAAACGGGATTGGTGCTCTATTAGCTGGAATTGCCTCATTATATATCGTATTTGTCAATCATTCCTTGCAATTTAAGTTTCAACCCTATTTAATCTTGAAAAATAGTTTTAAAGATTCCATCCCAATTTTTCTTTCAAATGTTTCTATACGCCTTTATGTAAGCACAAATAAGGTGATTGTTGGAGCCTTCCTGGGAATGGCCGAAGTTTCCTATTATGATTTAGCAGAAAAAGTAACAACTGCCTTAAAGATACCACATGGCATTCTAGGACAAGCTTTATTCCCAAAAATTAGTAAAGAAAAGAACCTGGAATTTGTCAACCGTATTTTTAAGCTGACAATGATCTTGAACACAGTACTATTTATCACAATAATTACAAGTTCAAAATTCATTGTCGAATTACTGGGAGGGCAACAAATGCTTGATGCTGTAACAGTTCTAAATATTTTGCTCATTACGATCCCTGTTGTTGGCATGAGTAACATTTTTGGGATACAATTGCTTATCCCTTTTGGATACAAAAAAACATTTAGTAAAGTTATCATTTCATCAGGCATAGTATACCTGACTCAAGCATTACTTATTTGGGGGACAATTGGATTTTCAATAATTAATGTATCAATAATTACTGTGACAACTGAAATATTTGTTGCATCATATATGTTTTACTATTGTCGAAAATATAAGCTATGGATTTAAAATACGACTATCTCATTGTTGGTGCTGGGCTATTTGGTTCTGTATTTGCTCATGAAGTAACAAAACAAGGGAAACAATGTCTGGTTATTGATAAACGTAATCACATTGCCGGGAATATTTATACGGAAAATATTGAGGGGATCAATATTCATAAATACGGCGCACATATTTTTCACACTAGTAATAAAAAAATATGGGACTATGTGAATTCATTTGTTGAGTTTAATCGTTTTACCAATTCACCAGTTGCAAATTATAGGGGCAAGCTGTACAACCTCCCATTTAACATGAATACTTTTTATCAACTTTGGGGTGTTAAAACACCAGAAGAAGCCAAAATAAAAATAGAGGAACAACGGACTGAATTTATACACATAAAAGAACCAAAGAATCTGGAAGAGCAAGCCTTGGTTTTAGGTGGAAAAGATATTTATGAAAAGCTAATAAAAGGTTATACCGAAAAACAGTGGGGACGACCCGCAACTGAGATACCTGCATTTATCATTCGACGGTTACCTTTCCGTTTTACGTTCGACAACAATTACTTTAACGATACCTATCAAGGTATTCCAATTGGAGGTTATACAAAATTAGTTGAAAAGCTATTAAACGGAATTGAACTTAGAACAGGGATAAATTATTTTGATCAAAAAAAAGAACTCGATCAGCTTGCTGACAAAATAATTTATACAGGCAAAATTGACAAATTCTTTGATTATCAATTTGGAAAACTTGAATACCGAAGTTTACATTTTGAAAATGAATTGTTGGATATTTCTAATTTCCAGGGTAATGCTGTAGTTAACTACACAGAAAAAGAAATTCCTTATACCCGAATTATTGAGCACAAACATTTTGAGTTTGGCACACAAGAAAAAACATATATAACAAAAGAATATCCTCATGAATTCTCGAAAGATAATGAACCTTATTATCCAATAAATGATGAAAAGAACCAAACCTTACTCGCGAAATATCAAGAATTAGCAAAAAATGAGAACCATATTATTTTCGGGGGAAGACTAGCAGAATATAAATACTACGATATGCATCAGGTAATAGAAATGGCATTCCAAACCGTAAAAATCCTTTAAAATGAATCCGTCAGTTGCAGCAATTGTTGTTACATATAACCGTAAAGAATTATTAATAAAATGTTTAGAATCTATTCGATCCCAAACTCACAAGCCAGATGTTATCTATATCATTGATAATCTTTCAAATGATGGTACTCCTGAGCGATTATTAGAAGAAAATTACATCAAACAATTGCCTGAAAACCACATAACTGAGAATCAACTAATACATCATGAAGTAAGCTCACTACACTTTGCAAGTAACTACATTACGGTACGTTATATACGGAAAATAAAAAACGACGGAGGTGCAGGAGGATTTTATGAAGGCATGAAACAAGCATATGAAGCTGGATTCGATTGGTTATGGTTAATGGATGATGATGGTATCCCTGCCAAAGAACAATTATTCGAGCTATTAAATGCTCCAGAAAAGTATAAATATCGCAACGCCCTTGTATTAAACTACAAAGATACCTCCAAACTATCATTTGGGTTAAAGAATTACAAAAATGTGTCTGACATTATTGAAAAAGCATATATTGAGAATGAAGCAAACCCGTTTAATGGAACACTGATACATCGGCAGATTCCTAATGAAATTGGATTTATAAAAAGAGAAATGTTTATTTGGGGCGATGAAAGTGAATATCTACATAGATCAAGAAAACATGAATTTAAATCTGCTACTATAATTAATGCAATTCATTATCATCCCGAAAACCGGGGTGTACAACATCGAATAATTCCTTTTGTAAAAAAATATAAACTAAATATCAAACCTAAATCCTTGGCTCACATATATTATAGAAATCTTGCATATATAAATATGAAATATAATAAGCAGAAGCTTTTATATTATCTAGGCGTATATGTTCTATATTTTAGCCTAAGACTCAATTTTTTAGAAGTACTTCGGTTTTTAAAGTTCTATTTTAAGGGAATTAAAGGCAACTTCAAATGAACTACTCCAGAATTCCTACAATATCAGTTGTTATGAGCATCTACTCTGAGCCAGAGGCATGGCTTCGAGAATCAATTGAATCTGTTCTAAATCAAACATTCACAGATTTCGAATTCATCATTATTAACGATAATCCAAGACATAAACTTAATGCGGATTTACTTTTAGGATATAAGAACGAGGATAAGAGGATAATAATAATTACTAACTCTGAGAATATTGGTCTTACAAAATCTCTGAACAAGGGTTTAAAATCAGCAAAAGGGAAGTATATCGCAAGAATGGATGGAGATGACATTTCACTTCCTGAGCGATTTAAGAAACAAGTAAAATTGATGGAATCAAATCCAGAAATCATTGTTTCTGGTACACTAATTGAATATTTTGGCTTATCCAATAGGAGATCTACTGATTGGATTCATGAGAATCATGATGAAATTACCTTACAGCTCATGCTGAGTACATGTATGGCACATCCGACAACAATGATACGGCGAGAGATACTTATAGATAAAAACATTCAATATGATGAAGATTATATTCAAGCACAAGACCTAAAATTGTGGTTTGATTTAAAAGATTTTGGCAAATTCTACAATATTAAAGATGTCTTGTTAAAATATAGAATAAGTAAGAATCAAGTATCTACATCAAACAAAGTGAATCAAAATTTATATGCTAAAAAATTAAGGAGAAAACTGATTGTAGATTTTTTGAAAAAAACTACTGGGAAAGAAATTGAGATTCCAAAAATAATAACACTTGATTTCTTAAAAGAAATAAAATCTAAAGAAAAAGAAATATATAACAAATTTCCACATTTAAAAACAGACTATTATTACAGTTTCTTCACAAATATCATTATCTCAACTTATCTTTCTATCAATCACAATAACATAAGAATCTTTGCTTATTATTTATATAGCCTTGATATTTTAAGAACTGGTAGTCAAATAAACAATATTTTAAGAATAGTGGAAAAAAGAATTTTTCCACAAAAGAAACAAGCAAGAATTTAACCAAGCATTTTTATGAAATACATCTTTCATTTCATTCTTATTTTTCTTGCAATATTTGCTCCTAAAATTCCATTATTGTATAATGGGACAATATTAGCAGGTATATTATCTCTAATTGTGTTAATTACTGACCAAAAAGCAAGAAATAAATTTCTATTTCTTACCAGAAAGAAATATGTAGTTTACATGATTTCATTCCCAATTGTTCTTACTGTACTTTGTATATTTATTACATCAATTCACTCAGAGTATGACTTTCATATACTTAAAACCTTTATTAACCAATCTGTATCACTTTTTATCATCGTCCTTATTGTATCTGTAATTTTAAGTGATGAAAAACTTAATGAGAAATATATACATCGTCTAATTTTTTATGTATTTGTTGCGCAGTCTTTAATAATGCTTACTGCATTTTTTAATAATAGCATATTAAGTTTTATACAATTTTTTCAAAGTGAAGATATTATTGCAAAATCTAATTCAAGAGGTGGTATTAGAACTTTGATGCTAGCTACAACAGCATATTTCGGTCTTGGGATAACATACGGCTTCGTATATATAATATACTTCAGGTCTCTTATAGAACAAGGTAAAACTTCTATTATTTCAATTTTAACCTTAAGCATACTTCTACTTGGAACTCTTTTCGTTGCTAGAACTGGGCTAATTGGGTTCTTAATTGGAGTAGTATTATTTTTTGTATCTCAATTAAGCTTGAAAAGAAAAATTCATTTCTCTATAAACTTATTGATATTAAGTACTATATCAATACTAATTCTGTTAGTATTTGCCCCTCGTAGTATGATTGAAAGTTTTAGTAATACAGTTATTCCTTTTGCATTCGAAATGTTTATAAAGGACGGATTAGAAACTAATTCAACAAATCATCTATTAGAAATGTGGAATGTGAAAATTAGCATTCAAACATTCTTTTTTGGAGATGGTAAATATATAAACCTAGATGGTAGTTATTATAAACACACAGATGTTGGATATATTAGAAATATTTTATTCGGAGGAGTTGGCTTTCTCTTATTGTTATTTGCTTACCAAGTATTTATGATATATGTTCCATTAAAAAAGAGAATCAAAAAAAAAGGAACAATTTTGCTATTTGTTGTATTGCTATTATTTCTTCTAATTACACATTCAAAAGGAGAAGTACTTGGATTTTCGAAAACATTAATGATAACCCTTTTTATATACTTACTTCCAATTTTCTACATGTCAAAAAGAAATGAAAATATTACAGATTATTAATAATTTAACTAGCGGTGGCGCTGAAAAACTATTATTTGATTTTATCCTATCGTTAAAAGAACAAGGTCATGATATTGACCTACTACTATTATCAGATGTAGGCAACGTATACTGTGATCTTCTGAAAACCAAAGGGATAAATATTTTTGTGTTAGGAAAAAGAAATTACGCTCTTTCTCACATTTCAAGAATTAGGAGAATTATTAAAAAAGGTGGTTATCAAATTATACATACACACTTATTTCCCTCTCAGTATTATTCTGTTTTAGCCTGTATTGGATTAAAAAGAACTTTTAAGCTCATAACGACTGAACATAGTACTAATAACAAAAGACGGGGGAAAATACTATTAAAACACATTGAACGTTTCATTTATTCTAAATATGATTCTATTGTTTGCATTAGTCAGGATTCGCAAAAACAACTTAGTTCACACTTAAATTTAGATAAGAAAATAAATGTTATCAATAACGGAATTGTGCTAAAAAATATTAAAGATGCTAAAAAATCAACAGATTCTATATTTAGAAGTGACAATAAACATCTTATAATGGTAGCTAGATTCTCTTACCCTAAAGATCATGATACTGTTATATTGGCATTAAAACTTCTTAAGAATGACATCCATTTAATCTTTGTAGGAGAGGGAGAATTAAAAGAAAAATGTGAGGTTTTATCTAGAGAATTGAAGCTAGAAGAAAGAATTCACTTTTTAGGATTTCGTCAAGATGTGCCTTCCTTATTGAAAGCATCTGATATAGTTGTTTTATCCTCTAATTGGGAAGGTCTAAGTTTGTCATCAGTTGAAGGACTAGCAAGTGGTAGACCACTTGTGGCTACTTCAACAATTGGTATAACTGAAGTCGTTGAAGGTGCAGGAGTACTTTTTGAAAAGAGTAATGTTAAAGATTTAGCAATTAAAATAAATAAATTGTTTGACGACAAAAATTACTATCATGAAGTGGTTCAAAAATGTCAAGAAAGAGCAGAACAATATGATATTAGCTATATGTCTTCATCGTATTTAGATCTATATAAATCCTAGCAATGAACAATATAAGAATAGCCATCCTATTAAATACTTCCTGGTACATTTATAATTTCAGAAAGAACCTAATTAAGGCAATGATATCCAAAGGCTATCAAGTCATTGCTATTGCTCCCAAAGACGATTATTCTCAAAAACTTATTGATTTAGGCTGTGAATACCATGAGTTAGATTTTGACTCAAAATCAAAAAATCCATTAACAGATTTACTGCTCATAAAACGAATCAATAAAAAGCTAAAAGAGGTTTCTCCTGACCTTCTTTTAAACTTCACAATAAAACCCAACGTTTATGGCACACTGGCAGCTTCTCGTTTGAAAATCCCATGCATCAACAATATTGCAGGAATGGGAACTCTTTTTTCAGGGAACTTTATTTCTAAAATACTTTTCAAAACACTATTCAAGATATCTCAAAGGAATGCTTCAACTGTATTCTTCCAGAATCCAGATGATTACAAAGAACTAACAGAATCCAACATAGTTGAAGAAAAAAAATCGAAGTTACTCCCAGGTTCAGGTGTTGATCTTTTAAACTTTAAATATACCCCAGCTCAATCAACAGACAGCAGAATCATATTTCTTTTAGTTGCCAGAATGATATATCCCAAAGGCATCAAAGAATTAATAGAAGCCACACAGCTACTTCGGGATAAAGGCTATCACAATCTTGAAGTTCATTTACTGGGCGAAACAGGAGTAAATAATCCAACTGCAATTCCAAAACAAGTTTTTGATGAATATTGCAATAAAGAGTTTGTCACATACTTAGGAAAAACAGATAACGTTCTTCCTTATATTCAAGATGCAAGTGCAGTTGTTCTTCCTTCATACTATAGAGAGGGAACTCCTCGAAGTTTATTAGAATCATTAGCAGTTGGTAGACCAATTATTACGACCAATATGCCAGGATGTAAAGAAACCATTACTCATGGAGTTAATGGATTTATCTGTAAGCCGGAATCAACCAATGATTTAGCAATACAATTAGAGAAATTTATAAAACTTGATCCAAATGCAAAACTACTCATGGGTGAAGAATCCCGAAAACTTGCAGAAACAAAATTTGACGAAAAAATTGTAATCTCAAAGTATCTAGAAGAAATAAACAAGATATTAATTATAAAATCCACCTACTCCCAATCCTCAAACTAAAAACTTTAAATACACTTTAGCCTTCTAAAAATTCAAATAGAATACCTGCTACGAACAGACAACCAACTTTGAGAAACAAACACAGCCTCAGAATTTCAGATCAACCTCTTGTAACCGTACAAAGAAACTACAGGAACTTCGTTTATCTATTAATGATTCATATTCGGCATGGTACACAGATTGCTTCACTGCGTTCGCAATAACGGTTCAGACTTTCGTCATTGCGAGCGACTAAAAGGAGCGCGGCAATCTGTTAGCCATGACCACCACCGTCATTGCGAGGGAGGAACGACCGAAGTAATCTGCCAGCAGATAAATCGCTTCCCTGCTGATTGACGGATCACAATGATAACCAATTCAACAAACATCTATGGAACGAGGTGCTTACATATACATACTTACGAATAAGAACCATACGGTACTATACACAGGAGTAACCAGTAATTTGGTAAACCGTTTGTATGAGCATCGTTCTGGTTTATATAAAAACGCATTCACAAACAAGTATAATGTCAAGAAACTGGTATACTTTGAAGACTTCACCTCAATTGAAGAAGCTATTGCAAGAGAAAAGCAAATTAAAGCCGGTTCCCGTCAAAAAAAGCTAGACCTAATTAATCGCTTCAACCCCGAATGGAAAGATCTGTTCTCAGTTATCGACTAACCGTCATTGCGAGGAGTTGAAGTGAAACGAAAACGACGCGGCAATCTGTATCTATAGCCCCCCACCGTCATTGCGAGCGACTGTAAGAAGCGTGGCAATCTGTTGCCATAAACCACCCCGTCATTGCGAGCGACTAAAGGAGCGCGGCAATCTGTTGCCATAAACCACCCCGTCATTGCGAGCGACTAAAGGAGCGCGGC